>CALDTZ010000109.1 GCA_937924805.1 uncultured Saprospiraceae bacterium | reverse complement strand
GGTTGTCCAAAGCTATATTTCTCAGGGTGTACTATTCTAATTCCTTCCAATTCTTAATTAACTCATCTTCATCATAAACACCATCTCCCGTCACCGTATTATCCGTAATTCCTGTCACGACACCTCCGGCATCATTACCGTCAATATCATCTGGTGTAGAATCAATATCATCACCAGGTTCTTCAAAATAATCAATAGCTCCAGAGATTTCTGCTCTATTAACGTAATCTTCATAGGTAACTGCTGTTGTCACCTCTAAATCTATATATATAGACGTTGTATTTCCAGGAAATAAAAGTTCGTCAATTTTAAACTTTGCTGTTTCATCAGCAGCATTATATTTCCAATTAGGATTCAGGTCTTGGTTAAAGATAAAGCCATCTGCAAGATAATCGGTAATTGTAATTTCAGAAGCAATAATTTCACCTTGGTTGAAAATTTTAATTTCAAAAGTTGCTGTATCACCTAATCGAACGAATTTTTCTGACACTAAAAGTTTGATTAATGCCAAATCAAAAATCTCCGGTAGTTTTAGTCCAATATCAAATGTATAATCTGTAATTTTTGCATTTGATGTTAATACTTTTACTGCATTATGACCATCTAATAATGGACACAAACCAGCAACTCCAGAAAAATCAGAATTCGTTCTATTACTATTTACATTGACTGTATTTATATAATAGTTATCACCTACGTTATATAATTTTGATGTTTGATCGTATGTATTTAAATCTAATGTTACATAGTAACATGCATCAGAGGCTATCCCATCGAAGGTACCATCACCATCTTTATCAACATTCGATTCATTAAAATAATAATTACCATTTGCGTCTGTAATTGTGCTCCCTACTTCGTTACATTGATCATCATAAAGTTTTACAGCGACTCCTTCAAAAGGTTTTTCTCCGCCATCTTGAATTCCGTTACCATTTATGTCTTCCCAAACAAAATTTCCAATTTCGATTCTTGGCACATCACATCCTGATGTTATATTTCCAAAGCCAGTGGCTTTACCAAAACTTTCCGTTAAATTATGAGTATATAACTGTATGGCATCTGCTTTATTTCCAGTATTTGTCTTATATCTATGCAAACCTCCAGAATAAGAATCGAACAAAGGATCAAAAACAGTGGTTACTACTTCTCCTGATCCTGGATGTACGTAGATACTACCTAAATTGGTTTCATTATGATATAAAGGATTGGTTAACCAATAATCATCACCAAAAAACTCTCCACCACCTGGTCCATCTCCATTATTTTGTCCTGACCCCGTTAATGTACCTGCTTGTCCGTTATTTTCTAATCTCCAAGTACCGTTATCATTCCAAGCCATAAGTAAATCACCGTATTGTTGATCAACTCTACCTGTTCCCGCATTACAAAATTTATGACCTTTTCGATCTGAAAGTGCTAACAACATATTTCCTTCTTCAGTAAAGTCAATATCTGTTAACCAGTGTTGTGTATCCTGTGCATCAGATGGAGTATCAATCCAATAACCTTTAGTCGCATTGGTATTAAATACTCTCGTAAAAGTTGAAGTTGCTAAATCCATTTCATAAACAACAGCTTCCGAAGCATTTGCGCTAGCTTTTGATTCTGCTGTACAAGTAGAACCAACAAATAATTTACCATCATACACTTTCAAGGCGAAGATATGCTCATCTATACAATATGGAGCTGGCATATTAATCACCGTTGTTGTCGCAGGTGAAGGGTTTGAAAGGTTTATTTTAACAATCGTGTTATTATATAGATTAGATGCATATAAATATTGTTGGTCGGGTGAAAGCTCGATTGAACCGATCCCTATTTTACCAACTTGAGAACCAAAAGCACAATCCTGAGAATCTGTAATAGACAATGTCCCAGCATCGACTCCTAAAGATGTTAGCGTCGTAAACAAACTTGTAGACCATGTGCCATTAGCTTCCGTAGTAAGATAGATTGCATCATGCATATCTCCAATCAAGGAAGCATATTGCTTAACAAAAGCGGATGAATAGATCTGATTTGTTGACTTCTTATATACCATACCCCACACTGATCCTGTTTCGGATTTTGTTGCATATGTAGATACGTTTGAAGCTCCAGTAAAATCATGTTGTACACCAATTAGCGTTGCAAAACCACGATTTTCTGTTTCATCACCTCTTACAAAGCATGTAAGAAAGAGGTCTGGATTCTCTGTACACAATTCAATTTCTTCTGCGAGCCCTAGAGCTAAATTACAAAAGGGAGCTTCTGCAAATTGAATATCTGTTTGATTATTGGCGCCTGCAAAACTGACAGAATAATCTGAAGCGAAATCATATTCAATACGATAACTGCTTCCATCTACAAGTCCAGAGAAAGAAAAATCTCCATCGGAATCTGTAATAGTTTGATCAACAATCTGATTATCGGTATCAAATAGGGTGACTAGAATATTTTCAAGTCCATCTTCATCTTCGAAATTGCCATTTAAATTGGCATCTTCAAATACAAAGCCCCCAAGTGTGCCTGAATCACATTGAGCGTGCATAAAATTTGTCTGAAAAATAGTACCTATACTAAATAACAGCATAAGCACATTCTGAGAGAATGTAAGTTTTAGTGTTCTCATTTTTTAACCTTAGTTATTAATTGTAAAAAACCTTATATACTTCCTTAGTCATGAAGTATATTACTTACTGTTTACGAGGGGACGTGTGTTCGGTTTTGGATATATGTAGAGGCTAAGTTAACCTATTACATATAATGCAAATATATAAACAATTTTAAATATGAGACATATATATTAAAAAAAAATGTTATTTGTTATGAATTTAACTTTTGTATCGCTTAAAAAATCGCGAGAATTATCAATAAAAAGGAAGCATCCATGGGTGTTTTCTGGTGCAATTGCTTCAAAAACAGACCTAAATGATGGAACATTAGTAGAAATAAAAGATTATAGGGACAATTTCTTAGGAATTGGGTATTGGACAAATGGTAGTATTTGTGTTCGAATATTGAGTTTTGAAGAAAAAACGATTAATCATTTGTTTTGGGTGAATAAAATTAAAAACGCGTTTGACTTGCGTAAATCCATGCACATCATTAATAAACAAACAAACGCATATCGTTTAATAAATGGGGAAGGTGATAATATCTCAGGATTAATTGTAGATGTATACAACGATTATGTGGTCATACAATTTCACAACTTAGGTATTTATCAATTTGAAAAAGAGATTAGAAAGGCTATACAAGAAGCATTATCTATTTCGAATGATCATATTATTTCCAAAGGTACAGGGAATTGGGTTTCAACAGATTTCAAAAGTACGAACCCCGAAACTGCTTCCACCACTATTTTAGAAAATGGTATTCAATTTCATATTGATCTTATTGGTGGACAAAAAACAGGGTTCTTTCTTGACCAAAGAGAAAATAGACACTTACTAGCTCAATATAGTGAAGGCAAAAGTGTTTGCAATTTATTTTGTTACACTGGCGGTTTCTCATTATATGCATTACAAGCTGGAGCGACTACGGTTACATCCATTGATATTTCGAAACCAGCAATGGAGATTGTCGAAAAAAACATTTCACTAAATAAGTATAAAGGTACCCACCAAGGTATCAAAGAGGATATTATGAATATCCTACACAAGGAAGATTTTCCTTGTTATGATATCTTAGTTGTCGATCCGCCAGCTTTTGCAAAAAACATACGTAAAAAGCATAATGCGGTACAAGCTTATAAAAGACTTAATATTAAAGCCATTAAAAAAGTAAACCCAAATGGACTTGTTTTTACTTTCTCTTGTTCTCAAGTTGTTGATACCCCACTCTTCATTGACACGATACGATCAGCAGCCATCGAAAGCGGACGAAAAATTCGAGTATTAAAACAACTATCTCAAGGAATGGATCATCCGACAAATATCTTCCACAAAGAAGGTAGGTACCTTAAAGGACTCTTACTCCAAGTTGAATAATGATAACAATTATATTAATTCTTTTGCAAGAGTGATTATTCCCTTTCAAAATTTTTACTTTTGACATTAATTAACGTTGAGCATGAATAAAATTTGGGTATTTGTCTTTTCCATCTTTTGGATAGCTGTTATTTTATTGGATTATAATAACAAGAGTACTATTATAAACTTAGCTTTTGCCCATTTTAAGTTTACACCTTTACTTTTGGGTGTTATAAGCATAGCAGGAATAACTGGGTTCCTTTCAAGCCCAAAATCGAAGTTTGCTTTTGGGAAAAAATGGAATGGATTAACAATTGGTATTCTGATGATTGTCTTTTTTATTCTCATCCTAACTTCTAATTTCCAATTTGCCAATATTACTTTTTCAATGAGCGGTTTATTTTCTGCATTGGGAAAAACATTAGGTGGTTTTTTAGCAATCGTATTTATTTGGATGTCAAGTATGATAGCTGGACAATTTATAAATACCAAGCTTTCGTTTCAGCTTAAAAAATTTAATTCGATAACCATTGATTTAGTTATCGGACTTATTTTCCATATTACTTTGCTCTTTGTATTGGGTCTTCTTGGCTTATTGAGAAGTTTTATTATCATTCCACTCTTGCTCTTGCCCTATTTTTTAAATTATAAATACGCGTTTGTTTTAATAAAAAAACTGACTGTTCAACCAATTTTTGAACGAGGTAAAGAACATTGGATGGTGCCCGTCTTATTTATTATTCTTACATTTTTCCTTTGCATCAATTTTGTGTCAAATATTGCTCCATTCCCAGTCGGCTTTGATTCACGAAATTATTATATGAATATTAGCAAATTGCTTAGTGAATCTGGAAGTCTAATCAGAGGTTTCCAACCCTACCCTTGGCAATTATTTTTAGCCCAAGGTTTTATCGTTTTTAAAAGTGCTTCGGTCACCCTATTGTTATCGTTTACAGCAGGAATTATGGCTATGATTGGGGTTTACGAACTTTGCCGTCAATATTTTAATATTTCGAGTGTAAATAGCTTACTAATTATACTTGCTTTTGCTGTTACGCCTGCAATGGCTAACCATATGTTTGTAGAGTTGAAAATAGATTTTGGCTTGTTGTTATTTCAGATAGCGGCTATCTTGTTATTAGCTGATATTTTGCACAAAAATAAATCAATACAAATTGAAAAAATAAACGTTAAGAGCATTTTAAAACCCGTGATTTTCTTTGGTTTAATTATTGGTTTTGGTGCATCGATAAAGCTACTTAATTTGTATTTACTTTTTTCTGTATTGTTAATTTTGTGGGGTATCTATTTTAAGTTTCGTGGTTATCTTGCAATTTTCCTTTTGATGATGGCTGTGGTTTTAATTGCTCAATTTGATGCAGTAAGTGGGTTAAGTCAATATCACTTAAGTATCCATTATGTAAAATATGCATGCTTAATAATTGGTGTTATTTTATTTGGGAGTTTGCTTTTTGTAGATCGATCCAAATTTGTGTTTATGATTAAAACCTCATCAATCATTGTGGGTCTGGTTATCCTAATGTTAGCACCTTGGTTAACAAAAAACTACATAGAAACTAAATCTACAAACCCAAGTACGATTTTAATGGGTAAATCTCCTGGGCCTTCTATTAGTATTCAGAAGTTATTGAAAAACTATGAAGAAAAGAAAAAGAAATAATGAGGAAAATAACAAAAACCAATCTATTCTTAGTTCTTGCCTTAATTATTCTATTTTCAATGATGGCGGTAGAATCTTATGCTCAAAATAAACAAGGGGATTCAAAGCGAGAAGAGATTCAGCGATACTTTGGGTATGAAACATTAATGTATCGATATCTCTCGATTCCATATGATGTATCCATGAATATTAACGTAAGAGGTGATTTTACAAATGTAGGGTTCTTGTATTTATTGCTTATCCCTCTATTATTTATGATTAAATATCGGCGAAAAAAATGGGTCGCGATTGGGATGCCATTGCTATTGATATTACTATTTATTATGTCTTCTTCAAATGGATTTATTTTAGAAGATAAAAACAGTCAACTAATCGGCAATTTAGATGGGAAGCACCATTACAAATATGTTGATGGTGAAGCATTTTCAACAAAGGTTGTAAAATCAATGTACAACCTAAATAATACACTCTATACCCCTTTAAAGTATATTGGTAATAAGATATCCGGAAATCGAGATTATATTACTTACCCACTCGTATTATTATTGTTTTTAGGGTTTTCATTTTTACTTTATTTTCAATTCAGATTTCAAAGTAAGTGGTATGTATTTCTGGTTGCATCTCTCTTTTGGATTTTTTCCTTTTTCTGGTATATTCTTTCTTCGGGCATCATTTGGTACGGATTCCTAGCTTTCTTATTAGGGCTAATTTGTATGGTATTATTATTGCCATCTAATGAAGAGGATACGAAAGTTGCATCCTATACTAGAATAGGGTTTTATAGCTTATTTGGTTTATGGATTTGTGTAGGATTAATTTCAAGGATGTCTAATATTAATCCGAGTACGCCAATCCCATTATTGGGACAAACAATGTTGAATAATGTATTCCTAAATCAGATGGTTGGTAACATTAACGAGACCCAAACTGTTGATTATTTTTATAAAGATCTAAGTAATGTTCTTAAAAAAGTGAACCTTGAAGACAAAAGTCTCGTCTATAGAGTAGGTACAAGTTTTACATATTTTATTAGAAATAATCATAATAGAGTATTTTTAGATAATCAACTTGGTTTTTTTAGACGTTTAGAAAAAAGAATACCTAGTAAAATTGAAAGATCTGAGATTTTAAAAGCTTATGGTTTTAAGTATTTAATCATAGATCTAAATACCCCTTCATTAGATAATACCCCAGAGAAATCTCTGGTAGATAAGTTTAATGGATTGATAGATTTTGTTTATAAAAATCCAAAAGTTCGATTACTTACAACCAATAGACAGGTTAAAGTAATAAAAGATGGAGAGGTTACGAATCAAACGGCTTTTGACGTATTTGGGAAAGTAGAAGTTTATGGCTCATTTGCTATATATGAAATATTATAAAAATTAAGGATTTGTATCCTGAGAATGAAAATAAAGAAACGGCCTTCGTTGTGATACCAGCAATGAATGAGCAGTCTCACATTGGCAATGTGATAAATAAAACCCTTGGAGAGGGTTTTAATAACATCATTGTTGTAGATGATGCTAGTACAGATGATACAAAAAAGATTGCACAATCCTACCCTAATGTTACCGTCCTATCACATGTTATAAACCTAGGTCCTGGAGCTTCTACTTATACAGGAATTAAATATGCTATCTCGAGGGGAGCAAAAGTGGTTTTGACCATTGACGCTGATAATCAACATGATCCAAAAGACCTTACTAAATTAGTCACTTGCATCTATGAAAAAGAGGCAGACATGGTTATAGGCAGTCGTTTTCTTCAAAAAAATAAAATTCCATCTTCAAGAATATTTTATAATAAAGTAGGAAACCTAATTTCGTTTTTTGTTACGGGTGTATATCTATCCGATAGCCAATCTGGGATAAAAGCATTATCCCGAAACTTTGCTAAGAAACTCAACATAACGCACAATGGATTTGAATTTTGTATTGAAATCATAAAACAAGCAAAAATCAATAAAGTAAAGATCTCGGAAGAACCTGTAAATGTACGATATAGCAAATCTACCATGCAGAAAGGTCAAAACCTCGCTACAGGTATCGCAATGGTAGCCAAACTATTAAAGCCATTTTAATCCATTACTTTATCAAAATCGGATGATTCTTTCTTAAAAACGTATGATACGAAGCGTTTGATATCAAACCAAAGAAAAAAGGTTTGTTTTCTTAGTATTGAAAAGTTCGATCGCAAGCGGCGGTTTCTTTTGAAAAGATTCCTTCTATTTTTAATGATATCTCTATCCTTCCACACTTTTTTTATTGCTTTAACATGAACGATCCTATGTTTCTTTTTATAAAAGAAGGTATGTGTTAATAAAACAAGAATATATTTAATGACTAGAAATGGCAAACTCAATAAAATAACGCCTAAGGGCATTATTTTGAAGTATGTGTAATAAATGTTTTGTTGAATTTTAATCAAATAATCCAAATTAAACACCTTAGAAACGGATTGACTCACTTTATGGTACACTACAGCATCTGGAGCTAAAACGGCGTTATACCCTGCTACAATAGCTCGAACACCAATTTCAGCATCTTCATATCCAGTCTTAAAATATTCATCAAATACACCGATATCATTTAACATCTTTGTACTATATAAACAAGCGCCTGCACAAGCACCGAAATTTGATTCAACACTATTAAATGCACTTGGGTGTTCTTTGTGACCAATCGGTACTACCTCTGCAGTATTGATCATACGGTGACCAACATTATCTAGTTTAGAATGATCATTATATTGTATCATTTTAGAAGCCACGATATCAGCCCCACTTGACATGGCCGTTTTTAATAGGCTTGTTAACCATTTCTTATCGACAGCAGTATCATTATTTAGTAAGGCTATATAAGGAGGAACATATTCCTGAACTAATACTTGTTCCATCATAATATTATATGCTCTTGTAAAACCATGATTTTCTTTAAAGAAAACAAGCTCAATGTTTGGATGGTTTCTGAACAATATTTCTAATTGCGTTTGGTCATTCCCTGTGGATCCATTATCTGCTATTACAATTCTAAAATTGACTTCCTCCAATTTTAAGACCGAATCAATACACTCCAGTGTATCCGTTAAACCATTCCAATTTAATATCAGGATGGGAATCACGGGTTCCTTTTGATATGTTTTATTTTGTGATTTCAAGAATTCTATTAGTCAGATTTAGGGACTGTTGTCGATGCGTTGAATGTATCATTTCTAATCGATTTAATGCAATATTACCACAATCTATTCTCGCTTGTTCATTATTCTTCAAATTCAAGATCGTTTTTATCCAATCCATTATATTAAAACCTGGAAATAATGCACCCTTGTGTCCTAATTCCTTAAACGCTTTAGTACTGCTGAGCAGCAATGGCTTACCATATGACATTGCTTCTAAAACAGGTAAACCTAATCCTTCGTAAAAGGAAGTGTTTATATAAGCCTGAGCATTCTCTAAAAGCCATTTCTTTTTATGTTCATCCACATACCCTAAGTATTCCACGTTACTCATTGCTTGAAATCGCTTATGAATTTGCCCAGACTTCCAACCTTTACCGCCAATAATAATAAGTTTTAGACCAGATCTTTTAATAACATCTGCATCCATAATATTTAGTAAAAAGGAATAATTTTTTCTTGGCTCCACAGTACCTATTGCAAGTAAATAGTCTGAAGGTATTGAGCTAATTGCTGTCTTTTTTACTTTATCCATATTCGGATATAAGGGAAATATATTGGCTCCTTGTACTTTATACCTTTCTATTATTTCTTTTTTTGTTGTAATTGAGTTCGTAATTATAATGTCTGCATTTTTTATCACTTTAGGAATCAGCCACTTATGAAAAATGCTACTTGCATACGAATGAAACTGTGGATAAGAAATGGGTGTTAAATCATGAATAACCGTAACCCGCTTGACATTTTTTCTTAGTCGAAAAGGACCAAAATGGGCTGGTTCAATAGCCAATGTAAACTTTTCTTTGTTTATATAATTTGGTATTGAAGTAAAAAGTCTCAATTTTAATGTCAACCCATTTTTACTCTTAATTACGGTCTGTTTATATGGAATAAACGGTGAATTTTCAGGAACGATGCAATCTAATTGTATATCTTTTATTGTTGAAGATAACCAATGCATCAACCATGTATTGTATTTAGCAATACCCGCCTTTTGTTTAACAATTGAATCTGCAATAAAAGCACATTTCATAATTTTTTAAATTAAGCTTTTGTAAAGTGAAATGTATTGCTCTATTGAATCTTCTAATTCAAATTTTCGTTTTTCGGTTTTTGTCCATTGACCTGAATCTGCCTTTAATATTGCAACGGCTAAAGAGTTCCCATCAAAAGAATCCATTTCCACAAATTTACCACTAACAACTTCTTTTAATGCGCCTTTACCTGAATGTATTATTGGAGCATTTAATGCAATACACTCTGCAGCTACAAAACAAAAGCCTTCTGTAAATGAAGGAATTAATACTGATTTCGCCTTTTGAATTTGAACAATTAAATCTTCATAAACCATCTGATCTTCTAATTTCACTAAGTGTTCTATTCCTCTTTGTTTTAAATCATTTTTTAGCTGATCAAAGGAATCGTCTTGGTAGGAAACGATCATTTTCAATTTTATCGGCTTATTTATCTTTTTTAAATAAGAAATCGAATCTAATAATATTGGAATCCCTTTAGAGATTCCTAATCTACCATAAAATAAATAATAATCCTCTTTGACTAGTTTAGGGTCTATTTGGGATTCTAAAAAATGGTAATCTAATCCATTATATATTTTTACTAAATTTTTGTTCTTTATTCCTGCATACTGAAGCGCTTCTTCTGTATAATTTGATACCGCCACAAATTTTGTAAAAGGAAAAAACAAAATCATTTTCTCAAAATAATAATGCAAAATTTGCTGAAAATAAGAGAAACTTGTCATAGAAAACCACATCTTATTCCATGCTTCATGAAAGGTTATTAGGCTTTTTTTTCTCGCTAAGGACGCAGCAATAAAAGCCGGAAATGCAGCATTGTAAGAAGTAGTATGCACCACATCATGTTTTCTTGCTAAGGAAAATGCTTTGAATAAGGTAAAAAAAGTAAATAGGTATCTATTTGTGAATGATGTTCTAATAATTTTAAACCCATGAATCTCTTCTGATTGTGGTACATTATCTCCAGCACCACTTGTAAAGACGGTTACTTCAAAACCTTTTTTACTTAGCGTTTTCGCCAGTTTCCAGAATAACGTTTCTACTCCTCCAATTTTGGGGTAGAAGTTTTCTAAAATGAAAAGAATTTTCATAATACTATGGGTTATTGCTTTCCTTTTCGTCGGGACCGTTTAAGGCAATCTTTCGAACTAAATCTGTCATTTGTCTTTCCATCTTTTCTACTACGGCAGATAAATAAAACACAATGGAAAATAAAAATCCTAAAGCAACAAAAATAATTGCGTTGACATTACTTTTAAAACCTAATAGTTTGGCAATTCGAACAGTAAATTCATTAGGAATAAAAGCAAGAACAGTTACTGCAATCCAAAAAAGGATCCAAAAGAACGTACTCGTGAATAAACGTTTCTTATTCTTGTATTGCAACAATACACGAATCGTATACGAAACGGCGACAATAGGTGCTATCCACTGATATATTTCCAATTCTTTCGGTTGATGTGTTTTGTTTAGTTCAAATTCTGTTCCACAATATCCGAAGATACATTAAAGAAAAAAAAAGTAATAATAAATAACAATATCTGAACAAACAATTACTTTTAAATGATGTTAATAATATAAATATTTCACCTATGATTTTGGCAATTGTAATAACCATTAGTACTGTAATAGCCATGGAATTTGTTGCTTGGTTCGCCCATAAGTATATCATGCATGGATTTTTATGGTCATGGCATGAAGATCATCATAGACCACATTTCGAAAAAGAAGGCTTCTTTGAAAAAAATGATTTATTTTTTATTGTTTTTGCTTTACCAAGCATGACTTGCTATTTCCTTGGAGGCTTGGTTGCTGGCTATGAATCCTTGTTATTTGTAGGTATAGGCATATCTATATATGGTTTAATCTATTTTTTAATACATGATGTATATATCCACCAAAGGTTTAAATGGTTTAGGCAACTTGAAAATTCATACTCGAAAATGATTTTGCGTGCACATGGAGCTCATCATACTAAACAAACAAAAGAAGATTGTGAGTCATTTGGATTACTGGTTGTAAACGCAAAATATGGCAAAAGAAATAAGAAGAACTAAACGATAAAAAAAATCATTTCTAATGTTTACCTCTTCTTATTTTATAGATGAATAATATTGATTTAATGAACCATTATTCTCTGTACAAGTCTTTCATTATTATTAAAAACTAAATGCACAAAATAGACACCTGGTAATGTTGGCGCATTCCATTGAATTGAATTTCTATTTCTGGTACTATTTTCATTTATCACTTTTTGTCCTTGACTATTCATTACGCAAAACGATTTAATATTGTCTGACTTACAATCGACCGTAAAGGGTTCATTTGCCGATAAGGCGTTAGGAAAAATCAAACATTCGTATAATTCCTCCTCTTTTAAGGCTGCAGATTGACCACTTTCATAAGCTTTTATTTCTTCACAAATAGGCACTCCTAAATCATGATCAACACATGGTAAGGCTGAACCAAAATAACTAAATCCCGCAAAAGTAAAATTAACTTGTTGACCAGGAAGAAAATCAAAACTTTCTAAATTTAGCAACATTCGTCGATCAAATGGTATTTGATCTTCTGAACAAAGACTCCATTCATCATCGTTTGCGGGATTGCCACTTAGAGCGAATGAAACAGCATCATTTGATCCTGGATTATATCCACTTCCACCTGCTGTTATAGATACCTCATCCATCCAAAGTCCTTTCATATATGAGTAATATTGTGAATCAGAATTTGGATCACCCATAGCCGGTGGAGGGTCTCCAATTCCAGTATTTATCATATAAATAAAGGAACCTAATCCTAATTCTGAAGCCTCGTTATCAACAGTAATCAACGGTTTCTTGATAAAAGTATACCCCATCACAGGAATCTCTTCACAAAATGTAGGTATACCTGGAGGACAATCACACCCAACAGTGCCATCTACTGCATCTTGATTGTATGTATAAGCAAATTCGCACTCTTCATTAAAACCAATGTAATCATCGGTATAACAGCCTAAATCCGGGTCAATAAACATGGATATAATAAAATCAGTATACATAAACTCATTTCTGTTAGTCAACGTGTAATCATAAAATATCGTTTGATCTAAACTTTCATTTTCTTCTTCGTAAACCCTTGCAAGTACTTGGGCTTCAATCTTCATTGGATCACTCTGTAAAAAAGGGTGTTCTTTTGAAAAACTAAACATCACATATTTAGCAGTAAAAGCGCCTTTGATTTCTGGGTAATCACCGTCAAATGGCGAATAATTTCCGTCACCATTCTGATCAAAAAAAGGGGCGTACCCTTTATTTGGATTGATTTCAACACCAAAAGCCTCATCAAAAGTATCGCTATTTCGGCCAGGCCATTCAAGAATATTTTGAGGTATGTCATCATCAATGGTGCCATCTGCAAAATCCAATTTAAAACTTTCAATTTGTTCATTTGAAATACTAAATATCCGATCAAAAGCAGTGATCTGATTATCAATTGGATCTCCATTATCATCAAGTGGGCCAGGAGAAACACCGGTTTGAGCTCCAGTTTGATAGGTATTTGCACCGACTTGAAGATCATTGTTCGCATTATATCCAGCAATCCAAAGTGCGCCAACAAAAGTGGTCGCCGGATCATCGATCCCTGGCAATCCGTGCTTAATATTAAAGCTTGCTTGTTGATCACTGGACATAAAAAGAGAATTCCCATTATGAATGGATACTGAAATTTTACTATTTTCTAATGTACTGTAGTCCGACTGTCCAAAAATAGTTGTCATTGAACCTACAATAAAAAAAATGATTGAAATGGAAGTTTTCATTTCTTTAGGTTTTAAAAGTTAAAATATAATTGTGAATGGCTAATTATGGTCGCAATATTAAGTATACAACACTAGCCTAACTTGAAGATGTGATATTGTAAATTACAACCATTTATCTGCAAAAAACAAGCTTACATACATATTTAAAACTACCTTTTATACTTTAGTACTCATTCTGTCGCAATCGATACTAAAGAATATTACGTTAAATCAAACGATTATAACGTTGAGAATATCTTTAGTAAATAGTCCCAACGCTGTACCCTTAATTAATAAGAAGTAACCACTATTTTTTGAGTCGTTACGAGCTTATTATCATTAAAACATTGAATAAAATAAGTGCCTGCCATGATCGGTGCTGCAAATTGGCCATCCGAACCGATCGATTTTAATGGTATCTTTTTTCCATTGATATTAATACAGTTCATAAAATCAATCGCAGATGATCCCAATTCAATGTTTATTGTTTGTCCCGGCTCGGCTATGGTTGGAAATAGTTTAATAGATGTTTGTAAATTGATTTCTTTAATGTTTGATGTAACGTCATTATTGAAAGATTTTATTTTTTCACAAAGAGTTATTCCTTGGCTAATGTCTGGACATGGTAGCTCACTTCCAAAAAAACTAAAAGCTGCAAAGGTAAAATGAAGGGTTTCTCCTTTATCAAACGAAGGTATACTCGTTAAGCTCATCATCATCGTACGATCATCAATGATTGAAGTACCATTGCACATAGACCAACTATTTTCATCCTTCGGATTACCGTCAAAGCAAAAACTTGTAAAATCATTTGCAGTCGGATTATGACCGTTTCCGCCCAGGGCAATCTGGGTGCCATCTTTCCATAATCCCCGACTATTTAGGTATACATGATCAGGATTATTAGGAGAGGAGGTTACCCCACTCTTTTCATAAGCCATAAAAGATTTGTATTTCAATTCTTCTCCATTGGCCTTTGGTCGTTTAATAAAACTATATCCCATCATCGGAATAGAGTTACAAAAGGTATTAATCCCTTGCGGACACATACAATTATCACCATCAATATCATCAGCATTGTAGGTATAAGCAAATCCACATTCACTATTAAAGCCTATATAATCGTCTGTAAAACACCCTAATTCTGAGTCTATATACATAGCAATACTTAAATCCTTAATAGCGTCGAAAGCCTTATTCTTAATTGAATAATCATAAAAGACAGTTTGTGAAATATCTTCATCTGAATCATTATAAAGTCTAGCTAATACATGTACTTCTGCTTTCGTACTATTTATATTATTATCAATAAAATGGTACAACCAATAAACACCTTGATCCGCATCCTTGATGTCTGGATAATCACCTGTTTCAGGATCATATATACCATCATTATTCACATCAATAAAAGGGGCAAAATCTATATCTAAGGGTAAGCTTTGACCAAACAAATCAAGAAAATGAGGATTCGCTTTTCCTGGCCACAGCATCAATTGAATAGGAATATCATCATCGAGGGTGCCATCTGATAAATCATCTATAAAAGAAGCAATATCGCCAGCTTTTATGTCAAATAGTCGATTAAAGACGGATGACAACTCTTCGATGGGTTGACCGTCATTCCCTAATGGTATATTCGAGTGAATATCTTGTCCAAAAACATTATCTAAGGAATAGGAAACAACTTGGCTACCATCTTCTAATTCTCCACTTAACCAAAGCGACGTTGCCCGTGTTGTTGATACGGGAGATATCGCAGCATAATAATCAAAAGTTGGGCCATTGTTTGGTGATACACTTTGAACATTCGACGAATTGATATATACTCTGATGAGATCATTCTTAACTTCAACAAAATTGACTTGACCACTTAATTGATAAGTACAGATACATAATAATAGCGCAATAAAATTTTTCATTTGTTTTGATTTTCTATGAAAATAAAAACCATTTCAATTGAACGATAATTACCATTTTAAAATAAGTCTTCACGAAGACAATACTATTTTCAATACTTACTGGTCTGTCCGATTGAACATAATACCAAAAATAAATGTGTGCAAAAAATAGGGGTACAAAAAAAGGAGCAAATAATATTTACTCCTTTCATTTTCGTTTTGTAGCAATCAGTATATTAAATAACTTCTTTCATTCTTTTACCTATAGATGCTGGGGATTCAACAACATGAATGCCACATTCCCGCATAATGCGCATTTTAGCTTCTGCGGTATCGTCTTCACCTCCAACGATCGCTCCTGCATGGCCCATCGTACGTCCTTTAGGCGCTGTTTGGCCAGCAATGAATCCTACAACAGGTTTTGTTCCGTGTTCTTTAATCCATCTAGCTGCATCTGCTTCCATATTACCACCAATCTCTCCGATCATGATAATCCCATCTGTGTCTGGGTCATTCATTAGTAATTCAACAGCTTCCTTTGTTGTTGTACCTGGTATTGGGTCACCACCGATACCTATGCACGTTGATTGTCCTAATCCTACTTTTGTAATTTGATCCACGGCTTCGTACGTTAATGTACCTGATCTTGAAACAATCCCAATTCTACCTGGGTTGTGAATAAATCCAGGCATAATTCCTAATTTTGCCTCTCCCGGTGTCATTATACCTGGGCAGTTTGGACCTACAAGTCTGCATTCCTTGTCTCTTAAATAGTCTTTTACTTTCACCATGTCTTGAACAGGAATCCCTTCAGTGATACAGACAATTAAATCAATACCTGCATCAGCTGCTTCCATAATTGCATCAGCTGCAAATCTTGGAGGTACAAAAATTATTGATGTATTTGCTCCACCTTTATCTACAGCATCTTTAACTGTATTAAATACAGGCTTATCTAAATGGGTTGTTCCTCCTTTTCCTGGGGTAACGCCCCCTACTATATTTGTTCCGTATTCAATCATTTGTTCAGAATGAAAAGTTCCTTCTTTTCCTGTAAATCCTTGAACAACAACTTTGGAATGGTTTCCAACTAATACACTCATTCGTTTCCTTTTATTATAAATAATTCTTCGTTTTGCCCTGTGAAATTATGATGTTCACGAGCATACTTTTCTTTATTTCGTTCTAAATCAATTTTTTCTTCAACCGCAATTTGATATTCTTTTTCAAAATTTTCTACCTCTTTTTCAAGATTAGTAATGGCTGATGAAAGTTTGTATTGATTAATAAGATTATGTTTATCAAAAAAACTTATCCATACTACAAATGCTATCAAAGCTATTGAAAACTTGTTAAGTTTAAATTTTGTAATGAATGTTTTTATGGTATCCATACTATTTTGTAAAATCATGACTTTTCATATTTACAACAAAAATACTAAACTATCTTTTAAAAAGAGATTTTCCTGGATATATGGCAGAATCTCCTAACTCCTCTTCGATTCTAAGCAACTGATTATACTTTGCCACTCGATCACTTCTTGATGCAGAACCTGTTTTTATCTGACCTGTATTTAAAGCTACTGCAAGATCAGCAATGGTTGTATCTTCTGTTTCTCCTGATCGATGACTCATTACGCAAGTAAAGCCATTTTGTTTTGCAAGATTGACAGAATTAATCGTCTCAGTCAAACTTCCTATTTGGTTTACTTTTATCAAAATGGAATTCGCGGCTTTTACATCAATTCCTCTCTGTAGCCGATCAACATTCGTAACAAAAAGATCATCCCCGACTAATTGCACTTTGTCCCCCATCATTTTCTGCATATTTATCCATCCATCC
Source organism: uncultured Saprospiraceae bacterium (assembly GCA_937924805.1). Taxonomy (GTDB): domain Bacteria; phylum Bacteroidota; class Bacteroidia; order Chitinophagales; family Saprospiraceae; genus JAHDDO01. Next base: position 31,612 of record CALDTZ010000109.1, on the reverse strand, counting down.
CAGTCGTCTTCATCTAACCCGTCTTCTATGGATGCTATCGGATAATTTTGGACCCATTCATTCCAATAACTGACCATCTGGTCACTCGTTAATTTATCCCCGGAAGACTTATGAAAATGATAAACTCCTTCTTCTTTGACATAGAATTCTGAGGCGGCAGCATCCATTGCAATCATTACTTCTTCACCTGGTTTATATCCTGCTTTTTCTATCGATGTAAGTACGATTTCTATCGCTTCTTTATTCGATTTTATGTTTGGTGCAAGCCCTCCTTCATCCCCAACGTTTGTAGAATAGTTTTTAGATTTCAATACTTTTTTAAGATTATGAAAAATTTCAACACCCATTCTTAATCCATCAGAAAATGATTCTGCGCCTAAAGGCATGATCATAAATTCTTGGAAATCAATACTATTATCTGCGTGACTACCACCATTTAAAATATTCATCATTGGAACCGGCATTACATGTGCATTTACTCCTCCGATATACCTAAACAATGATTGACCTGATTCTAAAGCTGCTGCTTTTGCAATAGCTAAGGACACACCCAATATTGCATTTGCACCCAAAACCGATTTATTTGGTGTAGCATCTAAATCAATCATAATATTATCTAAATAGATCTGCTCAGAAATGGGCTCTCCTATTAGATGATCTCTAATGATTTCTACAACATTTGAGCAAGCTTTTAAAACACCTTTACCCATATATGTTTTAGCATCAGCATCTCTAAGTTCGACAGCTTCATATTTCCCAGTTGAAGCGCCTGATGGCACAGCTGCTCTACCTACAAAACCATTATCCGTGAGTACTTCCACTTCTACGGTGGGGTTCCCTCTCGAGTCTAAAATTTGTCTTGCGTGTATATCAATAATTTTACTCATACTATTTTTTCTCTTTTTTCATTAAATCAATAAACTCATCGAAAAGGTATCTAGAATCATGGGGACCAGGAGCAGCTTCAGGATGATATTGCACTGAAAAAGCTGGGTGATCCTTTAATCGAATTCCTTCCACTGTTTCGTCATTTAAGTTTATATGTGTAATACTTACATGATCTTTTGCTTCTACAACCGCTTCATGATTTATTCCAAAACCATGATTTTGCGTAGTAATTTCGCATGTACCAGTATTGACATTTTTTACCGGATGATTAATACCTCTATGCCCATTATGCATTTTATACGTATCTATCCCTACTGATAGTGCTAATAATTGATGTCCTAGACAAATACCGAATGTTGGTTTCTTGTACGTAAGCAATTCTTTTATTCCATCGATTGCATAATTCATTGATGCTGGATCTCCTGGCCCATTGGACAAGAAATAACCATCTGCATCAAAATCAATAACTTCGTTAATTGGTGTTTTAGCAGGAAAAACTTTACAATAACAATCCCTTTCTGTAAAACATTTAAGGATATTTCGTTTTACACCAAAATCTATAACTGCTACTTTGTACGTTGCTTGAGGATCACCTACGAAATAAGTCGATGGTGTTGATACTTTTGATGCCAACTCCAGTCCTTCCATACTTGGCACTTTAGCTAATTTACTAGCTAATGATTTTACATCAAATTCTTCAGAAGATATAATAACATTCATAGCTCCTTTGTCTCTTATCCTTTTAACAATTGATCTGGTATCCACTTTTTGTATACCTACCACATTATGTTTTTCGAAATAGGTTTCAATAGGATGATTGGCTAATTGACGTGAATATTTATTTGTAAAATTTTTACAAATTAATCCCTCGATTTGAACTTTATCGGATTCATCATCTTCTTCCATCGTACCATAGTTACCTATATGAGCGTTTGTTGTCAAAAGAATCTGTCCAAAATAACTAGGATCCGTAAAAACCTCCTGATATCCTGTCATCCCAGTATTATAGCATATTTCACCCGTAACTGTTCCTATTGCACCTGCGGCCATACCATGAAAAACGGATCCGTCCTCCAACATCAAAATGGCTCTTCTGTCGTCTTGTTTTGTCAGCATTGATCAATAATTTCAAACAAAGATAAAATTACATATTATAAAATACGAATATGGGTTGCTATCATATTAACATTTTATATACATTCTAGAGATATACAAATTTCTGTCATAAATATAAAATTTCGTTTAATCATTAAAACCTGATATGATTATCGAAACATTGAATAAGCATTAAATTTTAGCCAAAAAAAAAGCGATAATTAAAAATTATCGCTTTTTTTTTATTCTTCCTCTGAACTTGTTTGTACCGGTGGTACAACCGCTGTTTTTTTCTTCTTCCCTCTCCTACTTTTACTTTTCTTTGATTTTGGTGCATTTAACAATAATTCATTGTAGTCTACAAATTCGATCATTGCCATTTCTGCTGCATCACCTTTTCTAGAACCTGTTTTTATTATTCTTAAATATCCACCAGGTCTGTCTCCAATTTTTTCTGCAATTGGTCCAAAAAGTTCTATAATTGCTTCTTTATTTTGAAGTCTTCTAAAAACAGTTCTTCTCGAGTGAGTATCATTACTTTTGCCTCTTGTGATTAGTGGCTCAATATATACTCTTAGTGCTTTTGCCTTAGCTAATGTTGTATTGATTCTTTTATGTTCAATCAATGCATTAGACAAGTTCATTAAAAGGGCTTCTCTATGACCTTTTTTTCTTCCTAAATGGTTAAATTTCTTACCGTGTCTCATGGTATTTTGAATATAGTATCACTTTGCTTTATTGAAAGACCTGACTTGTACAATTTGAAATAAAGCGATCGTTAATACATTTAAATAATAATCCGGCAAAGCCGAGTCAGGACGATTTATTTTTATTCTTCGTCTAATTTGTATTTTGAAAGATCCATCCCGAATGTAAGTCCTTTCGTTACTAACAATTCTTCTATTTCCACAAGAGATTTCTTACCAAAGTTTCTAAACTTTAGTAACTCATGCATATCATACTTCACCATTTCTCCCAATGAATTGATTTTTGCGGCTTTCAAGCAATTATAAGCTCTTACTGAAAGATCCAAATCTTCTAGATTCGTCTTAAGTAGTTTACGCATATGTAAAATATGCTCATCAACGATGTTGTCTTCTCTTGTTGAAGCATCATTGAATGTAATATTCTCATCCGTTATCAACATTAAATGCTGAATTAAAATTTTAGATGCTTCTTTTACCGCATCTTCAGGATGAATTGTGCCGTCGGTTTGTATATACAGATTTAATTTTTCATAATCTGTCTTTTGTCCAACCCTTGTACTTTCTACTTTGTAAGAAACCTTTTTTATCGGAGTGTAAATAGAATCAATTGGAATTACACCAATCGGGGCATCCTTAGCTAATGTTTCATCAGCTGGAACATAGCCTCTACCTTTTGTGATTGTTAACTCTATTTCTAAAGTAACCGTACTTTCCATATTAGCAATAACTAAATCCGGATTCATTATATTGAACACATTGGTATGTGCTTCAATATCTGCAGCAGTAAACTGCTCCTTACCTGAAATAGTTAAGTATATTTTTTCTTCGTTTTCAGACTCTTCAACATTAATTGGTTTAAGTCTTACTTGTTTTAGATTCAATATGATGTCTACAACATCTTCAACAACTCCTTTAATGGTCGCAAATTCATGATCAACACCTGCAACTCTAATAGCTGAAATTGCATACCCTTCAAGAGAAGATAAAAGAACTCTTCTTATTGAATTTCCAATAGTTTGACCAAATCCAGGTTCTAAAGGTTTAAACTCAAAAGACCCTTCAAACTCAGTTGCTTTTTGAAGAAGTATTTTGTTTGGCTTTTGAAAGTTTAATATATTCATTATAAAAGTCTTCAGAAATTAATAAAATAGTGGATATAAAATTCCACCTAATGATTACTTAGAATAAAGCTCAACAATCAATTGCTCATTGATCTTTTCAGGAATTGCCTCTCTTTCTGGATATTGTAAAAACTTACCTTCCATCTTATCAGGATTCCACTCTAACCAACTCCACTTTTTAGATGCTGCATTTGCTTTCACAGCTCCAACTACTGTTTCTAAGTGTGCTGACTTATTTCGTATTGAAACAACGTCACCTGGTCTTAAAGAAGCAGAAGGGATATTAGTTAAAATACCATTAAGTAGAACATGCTTATGAGTAACCAATTGTCTAGCAGCTCTTCTTGTTGGTGCTAAACCCAGTCTAAAAACAGTGTTATCAAGCCTAGCTTCAAGAAATTGTAATAATACAACTCCTGTTACTCCACTCTTTGAACTTGCTTTTTTAAACAAGTTACTAAACTGCCTTTCCAATACACCGTACGTATATTTTGCTTTTTGCTTTTCCATCAACTGAAAAGCATAATCAGACTTCTGTTTTCTTCTCCTTCCTGGTCCATGCTGACCTGGTGGATATTTCCTTTTTTCAAAACTTTTGTCTGGGCCATAAATAGCTTCTCCGAATGCTCTAGCCTTTTTAGTCTTTGGTCCTGTATATCTCGCCATTACTAACTAATAATTTTACTTGATTAAACTCTTCGTTTCTTTGGTGGTCTACATCCATTATGGGGTACTGGAGTAACATCTTTTATTCTTGTTACTTTAATTCCGATACCGTCTAATGCTCTAATTGCAGCCTCTCGACCTGCTCCCGGACCTTTAACATATACTTCTGCATATCTCATACCAGCATCGTGTGCTACTTGACCTGCATCTGCAGCTGCAATTTGGGCTGCATAAGGAGTATTTTTCTTAGAACCTCTGAACCCTGCTTTTCCTGCTGAAGCCCAAGAAATTACTTGACCTTGCTTATTGGTTAGAGATATAATGATGTTATTAAAGCTAGCTTTTATGTAAACCAGACCTTCTGGTTCAACAACTACCTTTCTTTTTTTAGATTTCTTCTGTGCTTTTGCCATAGTAGACCTATTTATTATTTAGTTGCTTTCTTCTTGTTAGCAACTGTTTTAACCTTACCTTTTCTTGTCCTAGCATTTGTCTTTGTACGCTGTCCTCTAACAGGAAGCCCTTTTCTGTGCCTAAGACCTCTGTAACTAGCAATATCCATTAATCGCTTAATGTTAAGTTGAACTTCACTACGCAATTCTCCCTCAAGAGTATAATCATTTTGAAGCGTCAATGCTAATTGTTTGATTTCATCATCCGTCCAATCTTTAACTTTGGTATTTTCTTCAATACCTAAATCATTTAGGATTACAGCAGAACGACTACGCCCAATGCCATAAATATACGTAAGAGCAATAATGCCTCTTTTGTTTTTCGGTAAATCTACACCTGATAATCTTGCCATGTGTTATCCTTGTCTTTGTTTAAATCTTGGATTCTTTTTGTTAATCACATAAAGTTTACCTTTACGTCTAACCACCTTGCAATCCGTAGATCTTTTTTTAATTGATGCTTTAACTTTCATCTTATTTATATCTATAAGTTATTCTTCCTCTTGTTAAATCGTAAGGTGACATTTCAACTGCCACTTTATCTCCTGGAAGTATACGAATGTAATGCATTCTCATTTTACCTGATATGGTAGCAACGATCATGTGTTCGTTTTCCAGACGTACTCTAAACATAGCGTTTGATAATGCTTCCTCTATAGTACCGTCCAATTTGATAAGTTCTTGTTTCGCCATTTTCTAAATTGGAGTGCAAATATCTAACTTTTTATTGTAAAATTCTTGATTTCACTGTTGTTTTTTATTTCTTTTTCAACAAGTGAGTGGTCTGAAAGGATTTTTGTCCCTTCGGACGTAATGCCAACTGTGTGTTCAAAGTGAGCAGAAGGCTTTCCATCTCTTGTCACAATGGTCCAACCATCTTTTGATTGCTTAACATTTTTTCTACCCAAATTAACCATAGGTTCGATTGCAATCACGAGTCCTTTTTTCATTTTAGGGCCACTTCCTCGCCGTCCAAAATTTGGAACTTCTGGTGCTTCATGTAAATTTCTGCCAATCCCATGACCTACTAATTCCCTTACAATCGAATATTTTTTTTCTTTTTCAATGTAATACTGGATAGCATGACTCACATCTCCTATCCTATTGTCTACTTCTACTTTTTCAATTCCTTTATATAGAGAAATATTTGTAGCGTCCAATAAATTCATAATTTCTTCTTCCACATTTGGAAAAGCAAATGTAAAAGCTGAATCGCCATAGAAATCATTCCAATACACGCCACAATCAATACTAAGAATATCATTGTCCTTAAACTCTACATCACTCGGTATACCATGAACGATTGCTTCATTCGGTGATATACATAAGGTAGCAGGAAATCCACCATAATCTTTGAAACCTGGAATGGCCCCATGATCACGTATAAATTCTTCAGCCTTAGTATCTATGAAATGTCCTGTTAAACCTGGTCTTAATATGGAGCCAACATACGCTAAAGTTTTACTAACTAGTAAACAACTCTGCTGGATTAACTCAATTTCTTCGTCAGATTTGTAATAAATCATAATTGACTTGATTCGCTTACATGCCCGCCCCGATCGGCTGCATTCCACTTTTTCCTTTGATTTTACCTGATTTCACTAAACCATCATACTTTCTCATTAGTAGGTATGAATTAATTTGATCTAGTGTATCCAATACAACGGCTACTAGTATTAACAATGAAGTACCTCCAAAGAAAATGGCAAATGCATCATTTACTCCAAAAGCTCCAACAAAAGCTGGGAAGATTGAAATAATACCTAAAAATATAGATCCTGGTAAAGTTACCCTAGTTGTTATTGTATCAATAAAATCTTGCGTTTGTTTTCCTGGCTTAATTCCTGGAATAAATGCATTTTGCCTTTTTAAATATTCAGCATATTGTTGCGGATTTACTAGCAATGCAGTATACACATAAGTAAATACAACAACCAATATGAAAAAGATAATATTATATGGAACAGACTTCCAATCTGAAAGACTTAGCATAAAGTCGCTCGTTACACCACCACTTCCACTTGCCCATCCTGCAATTGTAATGGGTAAAAACATAATTGCTTGAGCAAATATGATTGGCATTACTCCAGCTGCATTAACTTTCAATGGAATAAAATCTCTCGCTCCAGCTACAGGAACACTTCCTGATTGTCTACCTACCATTCTTTTTGCAAACTGAATCGGAATCCTTCGAACACCTTGAATTACCAATATAGTGGCCAGAACAATTAAGAAAAAGACAATCATTTCAAGAATAAAAACGAAAAGATTACTATTTACTTGAGTTATTAATTCCGAGAAAAATGCTCGTGGTAAAGTAGCAATAATACCGATCATAATTAATATAGAAATACCATTTCCAATTCCTTTATCAGTAATTTTTTCACCTAACCACATTGCAAAAATAGTTCCTGTTGCTAAGATGATAATCCCACTAAACCAAAATACAAAATCGTTTACACCAGCATATACCGCTCCAGGTTGAGATTTGATATATGTTAGATATCCTCCACCTTGAACCAATGTAATAAATACTGTTAGTAATCTTGTTATTTGACTTATTTTCTTACGTCCAGACTCACCTTCTTTTTGTTGTAGCCTCTGAAAGTAAGGTACTCCAAACCCTAGCAATTGAATGATAATAGATGCTGTAATGTATGGCATAATCCCTAATGCAAATATTGCTGCATTATTAAATGCACCACCTGTAAAAGCATTAAGTAACCCAAGGATATCAGTTCCTGATTGATTTGCCGTAGCTGCTTCTAATGCAGCAGGATTTACACCTGGTAAAACAATGAACGAACCTAATCTATAGACACCTAACAATAATAATGTAAATAGGATTCTATTTCTTAGTTCCTTAATCTTCCAAATATTCTGAAGTGTCTCTATAAAATTCTTCATTCGTTCAAATTATAATAAATTAACTGATCCACCTTTAGACTCAACTAATTCTTGAGCTTTGGCAGACACAGCATGGACAGTTAAAGTTAAAGATGCAGATAATTCACCATTACCCAAAACTTTCACTTTATCATTTTTCTTAATGTAACCTAATTCATATAATTTCTCAACACTAATGTCATTGATGTTATGTTTTTCAGATACTGCTTGTAAATTTGCAACATTCATCGCCACATAGACAACTCTATTAGGATTTTTGAAACCTCTCTTAGGTAATCTCATTTGAAGCGGCACCTGTCCACCTTCAAAGTTTTCTTTCTTACTCCATCCAGATCTAGATTTAGCACCATTGTGACCTCTTGTAGAAGTTCCACCTCTACCAGATCCTTGACCTCGTGCTATTCTCTTTTTCTTTTTTACTGACCCTTTTGCTGGTCTTAAACTATACAATTCCATGGTTGTAACTTTGAAATTATGCTTCTTCTATTTGCAATAAATGACTTACTTTATTGATCATACCTTGTACTTGAGGACTTACATCCTTTACTATTGTATGATGCATTTTTCGAAGACCTAACGCTTTTACAGTTTCTTTCTGTCGTTTAGATCTATCTATAACACTTTTGACTAAAGTCAACTTCAACTTTTTCATATTTATCTGTTTTAGCCTTCGAATAATTTTTTCATATTGATTCCTCTTTCTCGAGCTATTTGATCCGGACTTCTCATCTTTGTCAATGCATCGATGGTAGCTTTCACTACATTGTGAGGGTTGGGTGATCCTTGGGATTTTGCTAATACGTTTTGAACACCTGCAATTTCCAATACTGCTCTCATAGCACCACCGGCTATAACTCCTGTACCATCAGATGCTGGTCGTAATATTACTTTCCCTGCTCCGTACTTGCCTTTACCTTCATGCGGTATTGTACCATTAATCAAAGGAATTTTAACTAAACTTTTTTTAGCATCATCTACTGCCTTTTTAATAGACTCTGACACATCTCTAGCTTTACCTAATCCATGTCCAACTAACCCTTTTCCATCTCCAACAACAACAAGTGCAGAAAAACTAAATGTTCTACCACCTTTTGTAACTTTTGCTACCCGGTTTAATTTAACTAACTTTTCTTTTATATCAGAAACGTCACCTGGTTTTATCATATTCTTAGCCATAATACTATTGAATTCCCTTAATTTAAAAATTTAAACCTGCTTCTCTAGCTCCATCAGCCAAAGATTTGATTCTTCCGTGATAAACATATCCACTTCTATCAAAAACTATAGAATCAATATTTGCAGATTTTGCTGCTGCACCAATTTTCTTCCCTACTTCAGCTGCTACTTCAATTTTGGTACCTGTGATTCCTTTTGAGTTTGCATTTGCTATAGTTACTCCAGCTACATCATCGATTAGTTGACAATATATACCTTTATTACTTTTAAACACAGCCAATCTAGGCTTTGATCCAGTACCTTTTAAAGATTTTCTGATTCTAAATTGTACTTTTCTACGTTTTGTTAATTTGCTATTCATATTATAATAACTCTAACGATTATTTAGCTGCAGTCTTACCTGCTTTTCTTCTAAGAATTTCACCTTTATACTTAATACCTTTACCTTTATAAGGTTCTGGACTTCTGAAAGCTCTAATTTTAGTAGCAATCTGACCTACTAATTGTTTGTCATGGCTTTCTAATTTTATAGAAGGAGGTGATCCTTTCTCCATTGCTGCGGTTACTTTAACTTCCTCCGGTATCGCAAAATATATTGGGTGGGAATAACCTAAACTAAGTTCAAGTAAATTACCTGTATTTGCTACTCTGTAACCTACACCAATCAATTCTAGCTCAATAGTATATCCTTCTGAAACACCAATCACCATATTGTTTAACAAAGACCGTGTTAAACCATGCAATGATTTATGACGTTTTTGTTCAGTTGGCCTTTTTACCGTTAAAATACCATCTTCAATTTCTAACATCAAATCTGGATCTACTTGTTGCTTTAATTCACCTTTAGGTCCTTTTACGGTTACCATGTTACCTTGTGAAACATCAATAGATACACCAGACAAAATTTCTATGGGTGATTTTCCTATTCTAGACATTCTATTACTTTTAATTCTTTATTAGTAAACGGAACAAACTAACTCTCCGCCTAAATTTTTCTTTTTAGCTTCCTTATCTGTCATAAGACCATGAGAAGTAGATACTATGACAATACCTAAACCATTAATCACTCTAGGTATATCATTACTACTTGAATACTTTCTCAATCCAGGTTTACTAATTCTTTGCAAACTTCTTATCAAAGGTTTTTCTGAATCTTTCAAGTATTTTAATGCTATTTTAATAACACCACTCTTGCCTTCAGAAGGTTCGAATTTATACTTATGAATAAATCCTTGATCATAAAGTATCTCCGTAATACTCTTCTTCATATTTGATGAAGGTATTTCAACTACTCTGTGCCTTGCTAATTGTGCATTACGAATTCTCGTAAGGTAATCTGCTATTGGATCTGTTACTGCCATTGCTTCTTTTATTTATTAATTACCAACTTGCTTTTGTTACACCAGGAATCTTCCCTTCTAAAGCCATTTTTCTAAAAGTTACTCTGTTTATTCCGAACTTTCTCATGTATCCTTTCGGTCTTCCAGTAAGTTTACATCTATTATGTAACCTTACACTCGACGAATTTTTAGGTAATTTATCTAATTCGTCCCATCGTCCCTCAGCTTTAAGTTGCTTTCTAAGATCAGCATATTTAGCAACTAATCTTTCTCTTTTTGCTTCTCTTGCTATAAGTGATTTTCTAGCCATTGGTATTAATTTCGTTGATTTTTAAAAGGCAATCCTAAAAGTTTAAGTAACTCAAGAGCTTCAACATCTGTTTTAGCCGTTGTTACAAAACTAATATCCATACCCGTTATCTTATTTACCTTATCAAGATTAATCTCTGGAAATATAATTTGTTCTTTAATTCCAATCGAATAGTTTCCTCTTCCATCAAAACTCTTGTCATTTATACCTCTAAAATCTCTTACCCTTGGTAATGTTACATGTACAAATCTTTCAAGAAATTCATACATTCTATTTTTACGTAAAGTTACTCGAGCACCAATTGTCATCCCCTCTCTCAACTTAAAGTTCGATACAGATTTCTTTGCTGCTGTAGGTACTGCTTTTTGACCTGTAATTAAACTAAGCTCTTGTAGAGCATGATCAACTAACTTCTTATCCTGTGTAGCACCACCTAAACCTTGGTTTAAGCAAATTTTCGTTAGTCTCGGAACCTGCATAATGGAACTGTATTGAAACTTTTCCATCATTTTTGGAACCACTTCATCCGTGTAAAACTTTCTTAATGTTGGTGAATAACTCATTACTATACTTTTTCTCCTGATTTTTTAGAATAACGTACTAACTTTCCATCTTCAACTCTTCTTCCTATACGAGTCGCTTTTCCTGATTTAGGATCAACAAGTGCGATATTTGAAATGTGTATAGAAGCAGCGATATCATTGATACCTCCCGGATTATCATTTGTAGGTTTAGTATGCTTTTTCTTCATATTAACACCTTCAATAATCGCTCTATATTTTTTAGTTAGTACTTTAAGTACTTCGCCTTCCTGTCCTCTTGATGAACCAGAAAGAACTTTTACTTTGTCTCCTTTCTTAATGTGAATCTTCATAACTTATAATACTTCTGGTGCTAATGATACAATACGCATAAATTCTTTGTCTCTTAACTCTCTAGCAACAGGTCCAAAAATACGTGTTCCTCTTGGCTCGTCAGCTGCTGTTAACAATACCACAGCATTATCATCAAATCGGATATAAGACCCATCAGGTCTTCTTATTTCCTTTTTTGTTCTAACTACGACTGCTCTAGAAACCGTTCCTTTTTTCACTCCACCTGGAGAAGAAGATTTTACACTACATACAATCATATCACCGATAGAGGCATACCTTCTACCAGATCCTCCAAGTACCCTGATACATAGTACTTCCTTCGCCCCACTATTGTCGGCTACTTTTAATCTACTTTCTTGTTGTATCATAGCTTATTATTATTTAGCTCTTTCTAATATTTCTACCAAATCCCATCTTTTTCTCTTACTCAATGGTCTTGATTCTGTAATTTTAACCGTATCTCCCTCATTACACTCATTCTTCTCATCATGCGCAAGAAACTTTTTTGATTTCTTTACGAATTTACCGTAAATAGGGTGCTTGATTCTTCTTTCAATCAAAACAGTAATGGATTTATCCATTTTATTACTTGTAACAACCCCTACTCGTTGCTTCTTTAAAGTTTGTGGCTCCATATTATTTACGTCTTCTATTTCTAATTTTTGTTCTATTAGCTAGTTGTTCAGCACTTAATGCTGCTAAAGATCTATTTCCAACTTCTGTTTTCATCCGCGCAATGTCTCTTCTCACTTCTCTAATTGTAAGTGGATTTTCAAGCCCTTTTAATGCGTGCTCAAACTTCATTTTTCTATATTGAGCCATTGTTTCTTTCAACTCATTCGCTAACTCTTCGTTGCTGAAATCTTGTAACTCTAAAAATTTTTTACTAGCCATCTTGCTAAAAGTTTCTTTTTATTAATCTACGTAATCTCTACGAACTACGGTTTTCGTCAATACTGGTAGTTTTTGAGCTGCTAGTCTTAACGCTTCAAAAGCAACATCTCTTGGTACTCCGTCCAATTCGAACATAATGGTTCCTGGTTGGATAACAGCAACCCAATGGTCAACTGCCCCTTTACCTTTTCCCATCCTTACCTCTAAAGGCTTTTTGGTTACAGGCTTGTCAGGAAAAACTCTAATCCACACTTTCCCCTCTCTCTTCATATATCTTGTCATTGCAATCCTTGCTGCCTCGATAGTTCTATTTGTAAGTCTGCCGTGATCCATGGATTTAAGTCCAAATGACCCGAAAGAAATGGTACTACCTCTATGAGCCAATCCACGATTTCTTCCTTTCTGTTGTTTCCTATATTTCGTTCTTTTCGGTTGTAACATTTTTAATTATGTTGAACGCTTTAAAAAAAAGATTCCAAAGGTATTTTAAAAATTCCTTCCTTATTATTAGTTTCTTCTACCTCTTTGTTGATTTCCTCTCTGCTGATTTCCTCTTCCACCTCGTTTTCCGCCTCTATTATCACCTGTTTGCTTAGAATTCATTCCAACATTAGGAGATAAATCTCGCTTACCTAAAACTTCACCTTTACATATCCAAACTTTCACTCCAATCTTACCGTAAACAGTTAAGGCTTCTTTAAGTGCATAGTCGATATCAGCTCTGAATGTATGTAATGGAGTTCTTCCATCTTTATACTCTTCAGATCTTGCCATCTCTGCCCCGTTTAATCTGCCACTAATTCGAACTTTGATACCTTCAGCACCTGCTCTCATCGTAGACTGAATAGCCATTTTAATCGCTCTTCGGTAATTCATTCTTGACTCAATTTGTTTAGCGATTGACTCCCCAACAATATTTGCGTCAAGTTCAGGCTTTCTGATTTCAATGATATTAATTTGAATATCTTTTCCTGTAAGTTTTTTCAACTCTTCTCTAATTCGATCAACTTCTGACCCACCTTTACCAATAATAATACCTGGTCTAGATGTGTGCACCGTTACAGTGATTCGCTTTAAGGTTCTTTCTATAACCACTCTTGCAATTCCACCTTTATTGACTCTGGCTGCAATATAGTTCCGGATTTTTTCATCCTCTACAACATTATCTCCATACCCTTTTGAAACATACCAGCTAGAATCCCAACCGCGAATGATGCCTAATCTATTTCCTATTGGATTTGTTTTTTGACCCATTAGTTTATCGTTTAATCTTCTGAATTATTAGATTCCGTATTCTTATCCTCAGCCACTTCTGCTCTATTTTCGACTACAAGAGTAACATGATTCATTCTCTTTCTGATTCTATGTGCTCTACCATGAGGTGCCGGCCTGAATCTTTTTAATGATGAACCACTATCTACAAATGCTGTTTTTACAAAAAGATCATGATCATCTGCACTATACGCCATGTCTAATTTATTCTCCCAGTTTGAAATCGCAGAGATGACTAACTTTTCAATCCATTCACCAGCTTCCTTTTTTGTAAACTTTAAAATATTTAAAGCATCTTCAACTGACTTACCTCGAACTGTATCAACTACCAGACGCATTTTTCTGGCTGACATCGGGACATTTTTCAATTTTGCTACCGCTTCCATGACGTGATCTTTTTATTATTTTCTATTACCAGTATGGCCTTTATACGTTCTAGTTGGTGAAAATTCACCTAATTTATGTCCTACCATATTCTCAGTAACATATACTGGAATAAATGTTTTCCCATTATGCACAGCAATCGTTAATCCAACCATATCAGGAATAACCATTGAAGCTCTCGACCATGTTTTAATAACCGATTTTTTTTGAGCATCTTTTGCTGAGTATACCTTTTTTATCAACTTGTGGTACACATAAGGACCTTTTTTCAGAGATCTAGCCATACGCTTTTTCTATTTTATAATTATTTAGACTTACGTCTAGATATAATTAATTTACTTGAATGTTTCTTAGTATTTCTTGTTTTCTGACCTTTCGCCATAATACCTGTTCTTGATCTAGGGTGTCCTCCAGACGCTCGCCCTTCACCACCACCCATTGGGTGATCAACTGGGTTCATTGCTACCCCTCTAACTCTTGGTCTTCTTCCTTTCCATCGATTACGACCGGCTTTACCCATTACTGTTAATCCATGATCAGGATTACTTGTACTTCCTATTGTTGCTTTACAAGTAATTAAGATTCTTCTTACTTCTCCTGATGGCAATTTTACGACAGCATACTTTCCTTCTACACTCATCAGAACACCGAATGTACCTGCACTTCTTGCTAAAGCAGCTCCTTTACCAGGAGTCATCTCAATTGCGTGTATCGCAGTACCTTGAGGTATATCACCAAGAAACATAGCATGACCTACTAAAGGTAAAGCATCCTTTCCTGACAAAATCTCATCACCTACACTAATCTTATCTGGTGCAATAATATATCTTTTCTCTCCATCACCATATTGAACTAGAGCGATGTAAGCAGATCTATTTGGATCATACTCTATGGTCAAGACATTTGCCGCACCATCTTTCTCCCTTTTGAAGTCAATAATTCTATATTTCCTCTTATGACCACCACCAATATTACGCATGGTCATCTTACCAGTTCTATTTCTACCACCTTTCCTCTTCAACCCATATGTCAAACTCTTCTCAGGTTTGCTTGCAGTAATCTCCGTAAAAGTATTACCGACGTGATGTCTGGATCCGGGAGTAACAGGTTTAAATTTCTTAACAGCCATGGCTTATTATTTCTTACTTATTATTTTATTAAATATCTCCGAAGAAATCTAATTCTTCTCCATCTGCTAGTGTAACAATAGCTTTTTTAAATGCACTAGTCCTTCCTTTAACCATTCCAGATTTAGTGTTTCTTACTTTTGCTTTTGCAGGCATGTTGATCGTATTTACAGATACAACACTTACACTGTACATTTTCTCTACAGCCTTTCTAATTTCAACTTTATTTGATTTCTTATGAACCACAAAGCTGTACTGACTTAATTTGTCAGAAAGTCTTTCAGACTTTTCAGAAATTATCGGCTTTATTAATACTAATTTTTGCATAATTCTTCCGTTTTAAGCAATGGTTTTCTTTAATGATTCAATTGCATTTTCAGAAACAAACACTTGGCTTGCATTCATAATATCATAAGTAGACAACTCATTAATATTAATCACCTTCGACTTTGGTAAGTTTCTTGAAGATAAAAACAAGTTCTTATCATATTCATTAAGTACAAAAAGGCTTTTTTCACTTTCTGCATTAAAACTAGAAACGATACTCTTAAATTGCTTCGTTTGTGGCTTATCAAATGTAAAGTCTTCAAGAACTCTAAACGCACCTTTGTTAATTTTCATAACAATTGCAGATTGCTTTGCAAGTCTTTTTACTTTCTTATTTAATTTCACACTATATGTTCTAGGCCTTGGCCCAAAAATTCTACCACCGCCTTTAAACAAAGGATTTTTGATCGAACCAGCTCTAGCTGTACCAGTACCTTTCTGCTTCTTGATCTTTTTGGTTGAACCTTTAATTTCACCTCTCTCCTTAGCCTTGTGCGTACCTTGTCGTTGGCTTGCTAAGTACGACTTTACTGCCAAATACACTGTATGCTTGTTAGGTTCAATTTTGAACTTATCATCTGGCAAGTCAACTGACTTACCTGTAGATTTTCCGTTTATGTCAAATATATCTAATTTCATCTTGGACCTATTTTTCGATAATTACTATTGATCCTTTATGACCAGGAATTGCACCCGACAATAAAATCAAATTTTTCTCTTCCAATACTTTCAAAACCTTCAGGTTTTTAAGTTTAACTCGACGGCCACCGTCTCTACCACCCATTCTCATACCTTTGAAAACACGTGCTGGATATGACGCTGCACCAATTGACCCTGGAGCACGCTGTCTATTATGTTGTCCGTGTGTCGCATCATTAACACCTTTAAATCCGTGTCGCTTAACAACCCCTTGAAAACCTTTACCTTTCGAAGTGCCGATTGCATTTACAACATCACCTACTTCAAAAACGTCTCCTATAGAAACTTCCTCACCCAATCCTTTCTGGATGCTACAATCTCTAAATTCAACTAGTTTTGCCTTTGGTGTGGTTCCTGCCTTTTCAAAGTGCATAAGCATTGGTTTAGTAGTGTTTTTTACTTTAGCACTACCGTAACCCAACTGCAAAGCACTGTAGCCATCTGTGTCTACATCTTTAACTTGTGTAACGATATTTGGTAAAGCTTCTACAACTGTACAAGCAACATTTTTACCGTCTTCACTGAAGACGCTTGTCATACCAATCTTCTTACCAATTAGTCCATTCATTTAATTCTATTTGGTATAAACCCACGTACAATAAATTATACGCGAGAAAATTATTTTATAACTAAACTTTAATAATTATATGAGGGTTAGGTGAGTTTAACCTGAATATCCACACCACTCGGCAATTCCAATTTAGAAAGTGCATCCACAGTTTTCTGTGTAGGAGTGAAAATTTCGATTAACCTTTTGTGAGTCCGCAATTGGAACTGCTCACGAGACTTTTTATTTACATGAGGTGATTTTAAAACGGTATACACCTCTTTGTCTGTGGGCAGCGGAATCGGACCCGATATAACGGCTCCAGAATTTCTCACTGTTTTCACGATTTTCTCCGTACTCTTGTCTACCAAATTATGGTCGTAAGAGCGAAGTTTTATCCTGATTTTCTGATTCATAACCCTGTTTATTATTAAGAGAGTACAAAAGTACTCTTTTTATTTATCTATTCAAACTATTTTATTATCCTTTTACTTCTCCAGCTGCTTTTTCCATAATTTCTTTAGCAACATTCTTAGGTGCTGCTGCGAAATGTGAAAATTCAAGTGAACTAGAAGCACGACCTGATGTTATTGTCCTTAAATCAGTAACATAACCGAACATTTGAGCCAACGGTACATCAGCAGAAATTGAAACTGCTCCACCACCTTTTTGTTCTTGACCTTTCGGCAATCCTCTTCTTCTATTCAAATCACCAATTACAGGTCCAACGAACTCTTCAGGAGTAATTATTTCTAATTTCATAATTGGCTCCAAAAGTACGGGGTTACACTGCATAGCCGCCGCTCTGAAACCTTCTTTTGCACAAAGCTCAAATGCAATTGGCTTTGAATCCACTGCGTGAGTCGCTCCATCATACACTCTTACCTTCATGCTATCAATGTTATACCCAGCTAATACACCAGCTGCCATCATTGATGTAAATCCTTTTACAATCGCTGGGAAAAACTCTCTTGGAATCTTACCTCCAAAAATGTCATTTACGAATTGCAATTTTACTTTACCCGATTTATAATCATCAGACTCCAAAAACTCTTCATCTGCTGGTCCTAATTCGAATGCCATTTGTGCAAACAAACCCGATCCACCTGACTGCTTCTTAAGTCTTTCTGTATGATCAACAGTAGATGTCAATGCCTCCTTATAACTTACTTGTGGTGGTCCTTGATTACATTCTACTTTAAATTCTCTTCTTAATCTATCAACAATAATCTCTAAGTGCAATTCTCCCATTCCAGATACAATCGTTTGATTTGTATCTTCATCATACCTCACTTTAAATGTAGGATCCTCTTCTGCTAATTTTGCTAAGGCCATTCCTAATTTATCAAAATCTTTTTGTGATTTAGGTTCTATTGCTACACCAATTACTGGTTCTGGAAACACCATAGACTCAAGTTCTATTGGATGTCCTTCTGCACTTAAGGTATCTCCTGTTCTTAAATCTTTAAAACCAACACCCGCTGCAATATCTCCTGCTTCTACTCGAGGTATAGCATTTTGCTTATTTGAGTGCATTTGAAACAATCTTGAAATTCTTTCTTTCTTACCTGTTCTATTATTTAAGATATATGAACCTGCATCTAGTGCACCAGAATAGACTCTAAAGAAAGCAAGTCGACCTACATATGGATCTGTTGCAATTTTAAAGGCCAATGCTGTGAATGGTTCATTGACATCAGGCTTTCTTTCAATTGCCTCTTCTGTCTTCGGATTTGTACCAGTAACAGCACCAATATCTATCGGAGAAGGCAAGTATGCGCATACCGCATCCAAAACAGCTTGTACTCCTTTATTTTTAAATGCAGATCCGCACATCATCGGAACAAACTTATTGTCCAACACTGCACCTCTTACTGCATTAATCATTTCATCTTCTGTAATTGAATCTGGATCCTCGAAGAACTTCTCCATTAAGGTTTCATCATATTCAGCTACTGCTTCAAGCAACTTTTCTCTCCACTCGCTCACTACATCCACTAAGTCCGCTGGAATATCAATCTCTTCATAGGTCATCCCCATGTCTTCCTCATTCCACTGAATTGCTTTACCCGTAATCAAATCAACAACACCAACAAATGTTTCCTCAGCACCAATTGGCACTTGAAGAGGTATTGCATCAGACCCAAGCTTTGCTTTTACATCTTTTACAACTGTAAAAAAGTCTGCACCTGATCTATCCATTTTATTTACAAAACCGATTCTAGGTACATTATAATTATCCGCTAATCTCCAGTTTGTTTCTGACTGAGGCTCTACTCCACTTACGGCGCAGAATAAAAACACCAAACCATCTAAAACTCTTAAAGACCTATTTACCTCAACCGTAAAATCTACGTGACCCGGTGTATCGATAATGTTCATTGGAAAATCTTGTCCTTTCCAATTCCAATTTGTTTTTGTTGCAGCTGAAGTAATGGTAATCCCTCTTTCTTGCTCTTGCTCCATCCAATCCATAGTCGCAGCACCATCATGCACCTCTCCTATTTTATGGCTCATACCAGTATAATATAATACCCGCTCCGTTGTCGTTGTCTTACCCGCATCAATGTGAGCAGCGATTCCGATATTTCTAGTAAACTTTAAATCTATTGACATTTATTTATATATTATAAACTAAGGGAATAATATTATTACGCTTTGTAATGTGCAAATGCTCTATTCGCTTCTGCCATTCTGTGCACGTCTTCTTTCTTTTTCACACTAGCACCTTCACCTTTGCTTGCTGCTAAGATTTCCGCCGCTAATTTTTCTGCCATACCTTTACCACTTCTAGCTCTAGCATACTTAATCATCCACTTCATTCCAATAGACATCTTTCTATTTGCTCTGATCTCAGTTGGAATTTGAAACGTTGATCCACCAACCCTTCTACTTCTTACTTCAATTTGTGGCATCACATTATTGATAGCTGTCTTCCAAACATCATGTGGATTTCCTTCCTCAG
Source organism: uncultured Saprospiraceae bacterium (assembly GCA_937924805.1). Taxonomy (GTDB): domain Bacteria; phylum Bacteroidota; class Bacteroidia; order Chitinophagales; family Saprospiraceae; genus JAHDDO01. The sequence continues at coordinate 11,860 of CALDTZ010000109.1, read as the reverse complement.
ACTTTTCTTTTACAATTTCCATTGCATCATAAAATATTCTAAAAGAAGTAGATTTTTTACCTGCCCACATTAAGTTGTTCACAAATTGTGTCACCAACGTATCGTTAAATACTGGATCAGGATTAAGTATTCGCTTTTTTGGCTTTCTTTTTCTCATGTTTTCTTATTGTACTCTATTTGAGAATTATTTAGGTCTTTTAGTTCCGTATTTAGAACGACTTTGCAATCTATCACTTACACCCGCTGTATCTAATGCACCTCTCACAATGGTATATCTTACACCAGGTAAATCTTTCACTCTACCCCCTCTAAGTAAAACAATTGAGTGCTCTTGCAAGTTATGCCCTTCTCCTGGGATATATGCAATCACTTCAATTCCATTTGTCAATCTTACTTTTGCTACTTTTCTCAAAGCCGAGTTTGGCTTCTTAGGTGTTGTTGTATATACTCTTGTACATACGCCTCTTTTTTGAGGACTTGCATCTAAGGCTCTAGATTTACTCTTAGTAATGATCTTCTTTCTTCCTTTTCGTACTAGCTGGTTTATTGTAGGCATATTTTCTACGTAAGTATTTTTTAATAATAGACCTCTTTTTAAAAAGAGACTGCAAAAGTAAGACTATTTTTTAGTTAATCCAACATCAATTTGTAATTTGTATAATAAAAAATGGAATTTGTTATTTCAGAGGCTACAAGAAGTGAATTACCTGATGTGTTTAAGCTTGTCAAAGCATTAGCCGATTATGAAAATGCACCTGAGGCTGTAACATCAACTATCCTGATGTATCAAGCCGCTTTCGACGCAAAACAAATTTTTATTGATGTCGCGAAAATAGACAATAAAATAATAGGATTTGCACTTTATTACCTAACTTTTTCAACATGGAAAGGGAAAATGATGTACCTAGAAGATTTCTTCGTTGAAAAAGAATTTCGAGGAAACGGAATTGGATCTTCGCTGTTTGATCGATTTATTTTGAAATCGAAGTCGCTTGATTGCGTTCTTACAAAGTGGCAAGTACTTGATTGGAATAAAACTGCGATTGATTTTTACGAAGCAAGGAATGCAAGAATTCAAAAAGAATGGTGGAATTGTTTGATTGATTTATAATTCACGCTTTATTAAATAATGAGCCAACTGTTTTAACTCTTCTTTTTTATTCTCATTAGAAACGTTAACCGTATCTAAATGCGACAAAGCAAGATTTTTATACACATCCATTAATTCTTGTGCATAAGCCAGAACACCACTTTCTTTGTATAGATGTTTTACTCTTTCGATCTTTTCGTTTTCATCTTTGGCGGGCGAAGAAAAAATAGTTTTTAATTCTTCAGCATCCTTTTTCCCAAGCAATTCTAGCGCTTTTAAATACAAATAGGTCTTCTTATTTTGAACGATATCACCGCCAATTCGCTTTCCTACTCTCGCCTTAGCTCCAAAAGTATCAAGGACATCATCTTGAATTTGAAAAGCTATTCCAATGTTTTTACCAAATTCATATAAATGAATTTGATCTTGTTGACTCGCCCTTCCACTTAATCCTCCAAGTTGCATACAAGCAGCTAACAATACTGAAGTCTTCCAAGTTATCATAACTATGTAATCTTCGATACGAACTTCATTATTCGTTTCAAAATCAACATCTAGCTGCTGGCCTTTACATACCTCTTCAGCCATTTTATTAAAAATATCCAAAGCTGCCTTTTGCATGATTGCATCTTCAAACGAAAGTGATTGGTACGCTTTTATCAGCATCATATCTCCTGAAAGAATAGCTGTATTTACATCAAATTTTTTATGTACCGTTGTTTGGCCTCGGCGGACATCAGCAGCATCCATAATGTCATCATGCATCAACGTGAAGTTATGAAACACTTCTGTTGCAAACGCTAATTTTCGTGCATTATGATCCAAGGCATTAAAAAGGGAATGAGAAGCTAAAACCATAGCCGGTCTTATTCTTTTACCACCCAACGACAATATATAATCTATAGGATCATAAAGTCCGTTCGGAAACTGGCTAAACGAATTTTTATCCAAATATGCATTGAAATCCGCTATTTCTGCTTGAAGTATTTTTTCCTTTGACAATTCTAAAGTTTCCCACAAAAATAGCTAATTGGCCGAAAAATCATAAACCAGTCTTTAAGGTTTCTATAAATGACAAAAAAAATTACCCCAAAATAGCTTAGGGGTAATGGTTGTTGTTCAATTGTTGACTAGTTATTTTGTGATTATAAAAGGAAGGACTGATCACTTTAGATCAGTCCTAACTGTGGAAAACCACAATGATCAAGTTAACTTTAATATATCTCTCACTAATATTCTTGATGGTTTACGTGGGCCAAAATGAATGATCTTTTCATCTTTTAATTCCCCTAGTACTCTTGCAACTGTTTGACGTGAAGTGTCGGTAACATTTGCAATTTCTTTATGACTTAAATTATGATTAACAAGAATCTCATCAATCCCGATTCGAACACCTCTATCTTCAGCTAATTCTTTGATAAATGACATAATTCGATATTTCGCTTTTGTGAAAACAAAATTTTGTCTTCGTTTTTGTAAGTTTCTCAAATTTGAAATCATTAGTTCTAAAATAGCTTCTCTGAAAGTACTATTAGTCTCAACTAGATGATTGTAATAAGAAAGCGAAATTGAAAACAATTTACAGTCTTCCAACGCAATTGCAAATTCTGACCTTTGTTTGACTGAAAAAACATTTTCTCCAAAAATATCTCCTTGAAACATAATGTTCTTTATGAGATCTTTATCCTCACTTGTTGTTGTTCCAACTTTAATCGATCCTTTAGCTAAAAAATAAACATTCGCAATTGGATCACCCAATTTATAAACAGGAAGTCCTTTTTGAACAGAAAAAAAAGTAGACTTTTTTGCAATTCCATCTAAATCTTGTTCATCAAAAGAAGATAAAAGTTTAAATTCTTTAAGCATTACAAATTTTGAAGCATGTATCATATTTCGGTCATTTGATAGTAAGATGAACGAAATTGGCAATACCCCTATTTATTCGAAATTTATTTCTAATTTAATTGTATTATTCCAAATTTATCTTTTAATAATCGATCGATGACCCTAGAATAATCCTTGTTTCTTGTTCTATTCCGTCTCGTTCAAAAACTATTTTGACACTATCTCCTGGCTTGAAATCTTCCAGCAGAGACGTTACTTCCGTACTGGACAAAACACCTTTTCCCTCTATTTTTTTGATCAAATCTCCATACAACATCTGACCATACCTGTCTTTTCGAACGCCCTGTAATCCCGCTTTTTCAGCTGGGCCACCTTTTACTACATTTCTAATCATAGCACCTTTATCTTCAAAATATTGATCAGGAACGAGTCCAACACCTAAAAATGGTCGTTTTACTCTTCCAAATTTTATCAAATCATTGACCACCCAATAAACTTCATCTGAAGGAATCGAAAATCCTATTCCAGCATAAGCACCAGATGGACTATAAATGGCTGTATTAACGCCAATAAGCTGTCCAGACGAATTAAGTAGAGGACCTCCAGAGTTCCCAGGATTAATGGCTGCATCTGTCTGAATAACACCATCAATAGGACTCCCGTTCTTTGACTTAATCTCTCTACCCAAAGCACTAATTACACCAGTGGTTAGTGTTTGATCTAACCCAAAAGGATTTCCAATTGCATAGGTAGACTGTCCAACCCTAAGATTCGAAGATTGACCCACAGGAATGGGATTTAAAACCGAACTTGGAGCACTAATCTTTAATACAGCTAAATCTTTGTTTGGCGCAATACCGATCACTTCTGCTTGATAGGAACTTTTGTCCGAAAGTGTTACAGATAATCGGTCTGAACCTTCTATGACATGATAATTCGTTACGATATGTCCTTTGTCGTCCCACATAAACCCTGAACCGGAGCCTTCTGGTATTTCATAAATATCGGTTGACCACCGAGATTGTTTTAATGAAGAAGTCGTAATATAGGTTACTGATGGTGCAGCTGATTCAAATAATCGAATCGTCTGTAATTCATTTTCATTAAGTCCTAAACTAATTGTTTCTTCGTCTACGTTTTTTTGATCGACAAATGAAGTAATGGATTCTTTTTGCTCCTTCACCCCAATTTCCTCACCACTATATTTTGCTTGGTACAGTTGTGCTTTGTTAGCTGATTTTAAAAAACTAGCTAAATATTCTGCTCCGAAATATAATCCGAATAAAAAAACAGAAAAGATGATTAAAAATTTTCGCATGTTTTTCATTTTATAATATCTAAACCGAACTTCCTATCTATTTATTATCTAATAATCCACTATCCTCCAAAAGTACCACCTCCACCTCCTTGACCACCAGAATTTTCTTGCTTCAAGTCATCGTTTTTAATTTTAGACTTTCGTTCTTTGAAGTCCACTTTCCCAAATTTATATTTATAGCTCACACCAATCGATCTAAACGGAATACTGTAATCGTTTTTAACTGTATAGGGATTACCCTCTTGCGTTGTCCATGCTGGCTCTTCATCGTTTATAAATCCTATTTCCGACCCAAAGTTTTTTATTCGATTAAAAGGATCAATGATTCGAATACCAAAACTTGATTTTTTAAACTCTTTTTTAATTCCAATACCCGTCATCCAAAATGATGGCGTATACCCTTGCAAAGTTTGGACTGGAGATTTAAAAAAAGCAAACAAGTCTGCTTTTATTGTAGCTGTAATTGCATAATCACCACTAGCGAAAATATCATATAAAAAGGCAGATCTTTCTCTTTTCAAACCTTCAATCGTTCCTGAACCATTATAGGTATAAATGTTTCCGCCTCCACGAATCGTAAATTTATTCACATTTTTTGTCGTAAAAATATTTAAACCTACTGATTGATTATTTTCAATATTTATATAGTTTGTCGAACTTGTAACCTGATTTACATAAACAAAAGCTTCAATTGGATCTCTTGAATATTTGTAAAAAACGCTGGAAAAAACACCAAATCCTTTTAAAAAAGTATTGTACGAAAACTCTATTTGATCAACCAACTCAGGGCAAAGTATAGGGTTACCAGAAACGGTATTAAAATTGTCAGCTACATTTGTAAAAGGATTTAAAAAATATAAACTTGGACGCTGTATCCGTTGTGTGTAACTCAATTTTAAAGAATTAAAATTCTTCAAACTTCGAGAAATTGAAAGATTAGGAAATACATTATGATAATTAAAATCGCATGTTGCATCTTCAAAGCCCGGAACTTCGCTTACTACTTCTTCAATCCCCAAAATTTGTGTGTTTTCATACCTCAATCCTGTTGTAAATTGAAATTTTTTGATGACAAAAGATACTTGTGAATAGCTCGCTAGAACTTGTTGCCCATATTTAAAATCAGCATTAAAAGAACTTCCTAATTGCCTCAGTACTCCTTTCGCTCCTACTTCTAATTTAATACTTTTTGGAAGTGGTAGTGTATAATCCGCTTGCAGCGTATATTCGGTATTAGTCGCTTCATTATCAAAAGCTCTTTCTTGTATAGTCTGCAAACCATTAATCAATAGAAGCTCTCGAACTTCATAGTTATTATTTTGAAGTTCACCACTTATTTGACCAGCAAGAACGAGTTGACGATCATCATCTGATTCAAACTTTCGTGTATAATCAAATGAGGCATCATAACCTCCTTGGGTAAATGCTGAATTTGTATATCTTTCTATATCGTTATTGTAATCAAAAACTGGATCAATTAAAGTGCTAACACTTGGTTTACCAGCAATAGAGTCAGAAACATTTCCAAAACCTCTAAATGATAATGTGGCATTAATTGCATTATATGCATTAAAGTCATAAAAAGCACTTGCTGAACCATTCCACCCTAGCCAATTTGCTCTAGCAAAACTTTTGGAGGAGTAGACACCTTTACTTCCATCTTGATAGTCAATCGTTCGAACATAATCATTCGTACTATTCGTTGGAAACGAATAAAAACCATTACCACTTAATGAACTTCCAAATCTGCCTTTCCCAGCACTGAGATTACCCGTAAGACTATTCTGACGAGTACCAATTGAAGCATCAATTGAACCAGCAAGTCCCTCAATATTTGACTTCTTTGTAATAATATTTATAATGCCTGCGCCTCCTTCACTGTCATATTTAGCTGACGGCGAAGTAATTACTTCAACACTTTTAATTTGATCTGCGGGAAACATTTTTAATGCATTCGCTACATTACTTGAAAACATTCCTGACGGCTTGCCATTTATTAATATTCTAAGGTTCTGACTTCCACGAATTGAAACATTCCCTTCTAAATCTACACTTAGTGTTGGTACTTTTCGTAATACATCCGATGCATCACCACCAGTAATACTTGAATCATCCTCCGCATTAAAGACGATCTTGTCAACCTTCATTTCAACCAATGCTCTCTTTTCTTTAATTTCAATTTCATCAAGTATAAAATTTTCAGACGTTAATAAGACGACGCCTAAATTGATATCGGGTTTTTTTGCTGTAAGCTCTACATTTTCAATCTTTTTGTCTTTAAAGCCTAAGAACGAGATAAAAAGATCATAATTACCTTCTTTTACATTTGAAAATTTGAATTTACCTGACTCTTCGGATAAAACGCCATCCTTTTCTTTTTCTTTGCCTGCTTTCTTCAATACAACAGTAGCGTATCCTATTGAATTTCCACTAACTGAATCTTGAATGACGCCAATAATTTTACCCTTTAATTTTTTGGAAGCATTACCAAAACCTGCTCCAGGGAATTGTGAAAACATTGTCGAACTAAAACAAAAAAAGGATAGAAGAATAACATAACGCATCATGGCAAATGATTTTTATTAAAAATAAACCTTACCTCAATCTTATTTTTTATTAATAGATTAATCAGCTTCATTTTCAGATAGATTCTCTATTATTTTTGTTCGGTACTAGATCTTTTGAATGGTTTGATAATTATCCGTAAAGATTGATCGTAAGTCAAATAATTCCACATCCAATTAATCAGGACAAAAAGTTTATTCTTTACACCAATTAATGATCTAATATGCACTATTAACCATAACACCCAAGCTGTAAATCCTTTTAATTTAAAAGATGGCAAATCGACAACTGCTTTATTCCTTCCAATGGTGGCCATTGATCCTAAATCTTTATATTTAAATGGTTTACCAATACCTTTTTTAAAGAATCTAGCCAAATGTCTTGCCTGCTGAATGGCTACTTGGGCTACTTGAGGATGACCACGTTCATTGTTTTCATCTCTAACAATTGCTTGATCGCCTAAAACATAAATATTGTTACTATCTATTAATTTTAAATGGTCATCTACTATAAGCCTATTTGATCTCCCATATTGATTGTCAAGTATTCCTGAAAGTTTATTACATGTAATTCCAGCCGCCCAAATCACCTTTTTTGTCGCAATTTCATCTCCATTATCCATGGTAACCTTATTACCATCAAAATTTACTACTCGTTGGTTTAGCAGTGTTTTTACACCTAGTTGTTTCAAATATTTTAACGCAGCTCTTGATGCTGATTCAGACATTGAAGGGAGCATTCTATCTCCTGCTTGAACTAAATAAATATCGACTTCATTTACATCTAGTTCTTTATAATCTTTTGGAAGAATAAATTTTTTCATCTCTGCAATAGATCCTGCTAATTCAACACCTGTTGGTCCACCTCCAACAATTACAATATCAATTAACTCCTGTCTATTATTATAATCCTCTTCCATCACCGATTTTTCAAAATCATCAAGAATTTGATTTCTTAGGTATAACGCTTCGGAAATAGACTTTAATGAAAAAGATTTCTGAGCAAGTTCATTGTTACCAAAATAATTAGTTGTTGCACCTATCGCTAAAACCAAATGGTCATAATAGATTTCTCCAGCATTCGTTACAATTCTGTTTTCTGCCTGTTTTATAGAAAGTAAGGTTGCCATTCGAATCAATACATTTTCACAAGATTGAAACGCTTTACGTAACGGAAACGAGATAGAACTAGGTTCTAACCCAGCCATTGCTACTTGGTAGTATAGTGGTTGAAATTGATGGTGATTATTTTTATCAATCAACACTACTTGATAATCTTGATTTCTTAACTTATTGGCAAGGGTTATACCTGCAAATCCGGCCCCTATAATTACTATTCTTTCGTGTTTAGAATCTGGAATATTTAGCATAGTTAAAAATACAACTTCCTTTGAATTTTATAGTAGTCTTCTTATCGATACCTATTAAAACAATGAACATAATTGACGCAATATCATTTACTTTATATGAATTATAACATCCCTATATTTCCGTTACACCTTGTCGCTTTCCCTGGAGAAAAACTAAATCTTCACATTTTCGAGCCCAGATATAAACAACTAATTCTTGATTGTAAAAATCAAAATCTAACATTTGGTATCCCCCCTTTCCAAAAAGGACAAAAAATGAACATTGGAACTAAGATGGAGGTCCTATCGATAGAAAAAGTGCATAATGATGGTAGCATGGATATAAAAACAAAAGCAATCTCTGTTTTTAAAATACAATCGATCATAAAAAATTATAACGACAAACTATATAGTGGAGCAACGGTTATTGATTTAAACGATATTCAAGATGGCGATATCAAATCAATGACAACAATCGTCCAATATATAAAATCACTTCATTCACTATTTAAGCTAAAAAAGGAAATTCCAGTAAATATCAACCAAGTCTCAACCTATATCATTGGACATGTAGTCGGATTTAGTTTTGAACAAGAATTAAAAATGCTCGGCATAGAAAATGAAAAAAATCGACAAACCTTTATGCTTAATCATTTAGAGGCATTTTTGCCACAAGCAAAGATGTATGAAGAAATCAAAGAAAAAATTAAAATGAATGGTCACTTCCGAAATGTCATTCCACCAAACTTCCTTTAGTCGTTAAAAATCAAAAGAGAGGGAAATTATGTGTGACACGAGTGATTCTGAAGTATTTCCAATATTAGCAAGTGCATAATCAACTTTAATTCTGCCTAAAACAATACCAATACCTACATTTGGCAAAACAACTAAATCCCTTTCACTTGTATTTTCTATTCTTACACGATTCTGAAAATTACCAAGTCCAAACCGAACAAAAACCAATTGGTTGTAACCAAACTCAAGACCTAAAGAAGGTTCAAAAGCCAAAGAATTTGTAGTAAAAAGACCCGCTTTTGTACCATCTGTTGAGAAATTTAAATCCAACTCCCCTAAATAACTAAACTTTCCTGCTTCACCAAAATAAGCTCCAGCCAAACTAATTTTAGGTAATGCAATCTCTGTTGATGTGCTTGGAATTACATTTCCCGTTTGGGTAAAAACTAATTTATCTTCCTCTGTAAAATCAAAACTCCATGCATTTACGGTTGTCGTTATATCGCGTCCCATAATTCCAATCGAAAATTGATCTTTCTTATACATTAACCCTGCATCAAACCCAACGCCCCAAGCTCGAGCAAATGACCCAACATTTCTAAAAATTACTTTAGCATTCGTTCCAAACGAAAGTCCAGAATCACCTATTGGCATTGCATAAGAAAGAAGCAAGGCATAATCTGCTGCCGAAAACTCTGTTATATTATCATAATTCACGGTTCCATCTGGTTCAATAATTTGAAGCGTATTTGGAATATTATCAATCCCCATTCGTATCAACGATATAGCACCAGCACTTGGGTTTGCGTAATCACCAAACTTCCCAGCTACCGACAGATAATCATAGTTTGCTATACCACCAAACCAAGAAGCATGCATTGCTGCTGCTTGGTAATCAGATTCCATATTTACTAATCCACTTGGATTCCAATAACCAGAAGTTGCTCCAAAAGTTGTTGCCCCAACTGAGCCAGCCATTCCATGACCACGAGCCCCTACACCAATATTTAAAAATTCATTGACAAACTTAGGGGTCGATTGACTTATTGATTCAGTTGTAAATAATAAACAAGCTGAAATAATAAATAATAGGGATAGTCTTGTAATTTTCATAATTTTAAACTTATGACAAATATATTACATATTTATCTAATATGTAAATGAGGGGCATATTCAAGTGTCATTGTATAAACATATTAGTCTAAAAGTTATTGTATCAAGATATAAGTATTCATTAAAAACAAGAAAATGCGAAATTTTTTAGCCGTTGTTGGTGGAATTGTTTTAGGAGGATTATTAGTAGGATTAATCCTATCTATTAGCCATCGTTTTTACGGTGCTACAGAAGAAATGTCGAGCTACGATCCAGAATCAATAAAAAATTTCTTAGAAAGTCTTCCTATTGCTGCATATGTTTGGGTTATAATAGGTCACTCAGTTGGTGCTTTTGTTGCCGCAGCCATTGCAAGTAGATTTACAGATGATAATCACCTATACCTAGGGATCGTTGCTGCCGGAATTTTGCTTTTATTTTCAATTATAAATTACTTTACGATGATAGGACATCCGACATGGTTTATGATTGTCGAACCAATAGTCATTGTAATCCTTGGTTATTTAGGCGCGATCATTGGGTCCAAAAAAGCAATTTCGTTAAAAACTTAATTCTTAAAAGAAACGATATTATAAATTAAATCAAAAAGCAAATTGTATGGATCAGGTGATTTTTGACCGACACCTTTTGACTTTTTATCCGCTTCTAATAGGAAAGTAAAAAATTGTTTCATTTCATCATAGCTATAAAGCCGTGCTGCATTTTTGTATTCTGCAGCAAACTTAGGACTATAAATTCCTACCTTTCTTGCAAACTCTACATCCCCTAATTGTAAAAATGCTTTTGCGAGACAAATTTTTTGAAAATAGCCATTTAAGGTCGATATAACTCTTGGAATTGGGTTTTCTTTTATGTTTTTAGCAAAATTATCTGCTATGAATAATGCTTTTTGAAGGTCTCTTGTTGAAAATGCTTTTTGCAGTTCAAAAATGTTGAACTCTTTACTCATTCCAATTTGTTCGTAAACCAATTCTTCTTTTATTTCCTCCCCTTCTTTTACATGAATAGATAATTTCTCTAGCTCATTGACAACTTTACTTAGGTTTGTCCCCGTCATATTAGCCAATATCAAGGCTGATTGTGGATGAATAAGTTTTCCTTTAGATCGAACATATTTATCAATCCATTGAGGTAATTGGTTTTCATAAATAGGCTTCGATTCAAATGAAATAGATTTTGAAGCCAAAGATTTAAAAACTTTCTTTCTCTTGTCTATTTTCTTTTTATACGCGATTGCCAAAATTGTATGAGGAGAAGGCTTTTCAAAATAAGATATAAGCTTGTCAAAATCTCGCATAAACTGAGCCTCCTTTAAGACAACTACTCTCTTTTCTGCCATCATAGGAAACTGTCGAGCATTATCTACAACCTGTTTAAACTCAGTTTCTCTGCCATACAGCACTACTTGATTAAATGATTTTTCACCTTCATTTAAAATTTCATGTTCAATTTTAGAAATAATATTATCAATAAAATAGGGTTCTTCACCATGAAGAAAAAAGATACCTCCAGGTGTGGTTGATTTGATATTATCTATGATTGACTTGTAATCCATTTTAGAACGGTAATATACTGTAAATGTACCATTCCTTAGCAAGATGTACAATTCGCATTTAATCTAATTCGATATAAAAAAAGGGTACCACGAATGCAGTACCCTTCTACTATTAAGCAATGATTATCGATTAATCAATTACTATCATTTTCTTTGTTGCTGTAAAATCTCCACTTTCAAGGGTATAATACAATACACCTGATGTTCCTAATTCTACTTTATTCAACACAACACTGTTCATTCCTCTTGTGTATCGGTCTGTAATCGTCTTAAGTACTTTACCCGTTACA
>CALDTZ010000108.1 GCA_937924805.1 uncultured Saprospiraceae bacterium | reverse complement strand
AAATGGATGTACAGCTACAACTACCTATGATTTTGTTTCAGGAAATTGTGCTGACTTTTCAATGAATATCCAGGATACCATCTTATGGGGTAGCAATGAACGTCTTCTTGTTGTCTATCATTCGGGAGGTACAGCTCCATTTACTTATCTATGGTCCACAGGCGAACAAACACCGGATATTGTGGTCAGTGAAAGTGGTGATTACGAATTAACCATTATGGATGCGAATGGATGTGTAATTTCATCGACATATACGTTAGAAATTGGACCTTGTGATGCATTTCAACTTGGACTTGGAACTTATCAAGATTCTACAAACGTGAATATTACGCATATAGAATCCTATGTTGATGGTGGTACGGCTCCTTACAGTTATTTGTGGTCTACCGGTGAAACAACATATAAAATAGAGGTGACAGATACAGGTACCTACTTCATAACGGCAACCGATCTGAATGGGTGTGAAGAAGTAAGATCAATTAGTATATAAATAAAATGGAAAAGCTGCTTGGGGATATCCTAAGCAGCTATTTTTTCCTTTCGGAATATATCTATGAAAATAACAGCACAACTTATTAAAAAATGTATCAATAAAGAATCAAAAGCACAGCGTGAGCTTTATGATTTGTTGTTGCCATACATCAGAGCTGTTGTCCAACGATATTTATCGGATTCTTCGTATAGTCTAGATATTCTTCAAGAGACTTTTATCAAGATATTTAATAACCTGTCCTCTTATGATGCAAAGAAATCACCGTTCAAAAACTGGGCGGCAAAGATTGCGGTCAATCATTGTATAAATTTTAATCAACGGACCCGATCCAAATGGACGGAACCATTGGAAATGAATGTTCACGAAATCACGCTTCAAGCCAAAGAGGTTGATGCTTTTTCAGATGAGTTTTTACTGATCCTTTTGAAGCATATGCCACCACAATTATACAATGTATTCAACCTTTATGTGATCGACGAATACAGTCATGCAGAAATAGCGGTTATGCTTTCTATCAATGAAGCAAATTCTAGGAAGATACTTTCTAGGGCTAAACAATGGCTGAAAAAAGTATTTGTTGAAGAGAAAAAAGGTCACCAATATCTACGGGTTATTTAAAAAGAATAGCAATGAAAAAAATTGAAAAAGAATATAATCATCGATTTAAAAATAAAGAACTGTCCGGTCAAGGATTTGAAGCGGATGCTTTATGGAATGCTATTGCTGAAAACATAGAATCGGACCCTAAAGGATTGGTAACCAAACCCACAAATACACGATGGAAAAAATACCTCTTATCGAGTTTAGTAAGTCTTTTTTTACTATCTATGATGTTTCTATTTATGGATGGAAATACCGAATTTAAAACAAATAAATCAATCGCGGAAAACCATCAAACTTCTCCAATCGAACCTATTGAAATATCAAAAAATAAAGCAAAATCAAAATCGATACTAAGTACGCAAGAATCAACGCCTTTAAATCAAACAATCACTGGTGAGAACGATAAGATACCGAATCAAACGAAACAAAACGTATCGCCCCGAACGAGTAATAATGAATCAAATGAGTCATCCTTGCTTCGATTCAATGGAGATGATGTCGATGATCAAAGCAAGGGTAAGGTAAAAGCAAGTCGAGATCAAAATGCTGCATTTGCAAACGCAAAAAAGGCGACCGAAAAAAGATATAGTGAAAATGGACTTTATGAAGATGAACGAAAGATCAATCAAGGATCTACGACAGCAAGGGCTACTGCAAATGGAGCAGTGATTGTCCCTAATGAGATCAATGGATCTTTGCAAAATCAGGCTAATCATCAAACGTCTACTTTCAATGAATCTAAGGCATTAATCTCGAAAAAAGATGCCATCAATGGATGGGCTAAAACACCAAATCTTGAGGTTTTTTCGATTTCGTTTGATGATCGATCAATGTTAGATTTAGAATTGGTCATGGCGCCAGTCGAGGAAGATATTAAGCAACCAGTCCAGTGGAGAATTGATGCAATTGGAGGCGTTTCATTTCCTAGTATTACCTATACATCTGCCTCGTCGGATACGATTACGTTGAAAAAAAATGCGACGGAAAAAGGATTGACATCGACGATGGTTGGTGCTCATATATCGGTTTTGTTGAAAAACAAATGGCTCATTGGGACAGGTGTAGAGTATGCTTCCATTCAATCAAAATTTTCGTATGATCATCGCAAACGATATCAAGTATTGAAAGAAAATCAACTTATTTCTTTCCAAACGAATGCGAATATGGATACGACAAATCAGGTCTATGCGGATACATTGATTAATGTGAATGAAACTAGGATCGTTCGTCATTATAATACGAATCAACGAATCGATATACCTCTATTTATTGGTTTTGAAACATCAACATCGAATTGGAATTATGGTGCAAGTGTAAGTGGTGTTTTTCATATGAACCTACATCAAGAAGGCAGATCATTTCAACCAAACCATGAGATAGGCACCTATAAGGGAGCTTCATCTATTTTATCAACAATTGGTTACGGTGCTCGATTATCGGTATACTTGGGGAAAACGATTTATGACAAAATCACCCTGTTTGTAAAGCCTTCTATTCAGTGGAGTCAACAGTCATTAAATGCAGGCGATTTGAAACTTGAAATCGTCCAACCATCGATAAATATCGGACTTCGGTATCAATTGTAAGGTTACAAATGGTCATTTACTGGGGTAGAATTTGCCTTGATTTTATATTATCTTTTCAAAATAGAAGCCACTCCAAAGATGGGTCCTATAAGTAAACTCCAATAAACAAAATCGGAATGGTAATGCTCGACGAGGTAGGTCATCGATTGGACACTGACTAGGGTAATTGTAAATCCCAGGCAGGTAGCAATAGTTAGCGCTGTACCTCTATGTAATGGTGGTGCATGGGTGGCTATAAGCGAAGAGAAAAGTGGCGAATCGGCAATCACAGATCCTCCCCAAACCAATAATAATCCTAGCTGTAAAGATTGAAAGGTCGATCCTAAAAATGGAAATATAAAGCAGCAAAAGCCAGAAGTGATGAGTGCTGATAAAGCAACCTGTCGACTACCAAATCTCAAAGACAAATGCCCACCGAGGATACATCCGAAGCTACCAATCGCAATGATGATAAAAGACCATAGAGAAATATTTATGGGGGATTGGGAGGTTGATATATTCATCAGGATAATAGGAACAAAAGCCCAAAATGCATATAACTCCCACATATGACCGATGTACCCAAAGGTGAATGATCTGAAATTTCGATTTTTAAATAAGGTAACCGTTTTTGATAAATCAATGGTTGTGGCCGGTCGCCTAAAAGGACCGTCAGGGATCCTTAAGTAAATCAATAATCCGCCGATCAAGGATATGGCTGACGTGAAATAAATCACGTTTTCCCAATGAATATGATAGGTTCCAGACATTGATTTCAGCAAGTGGGGGAAGGCCGTACCCAATACTAAGGCTGCTACTAAATAGCTTAACGATTTTCCCAGTCCATTTTCGAAATAGTCGGAAGCGATCTTCATACCCACTGGATAGATGCCCGCTAAACAAAAACCCACACCAAACCTAAAAGCGATTAATCCGATCAACGTATTGGATTCGAGGAGGATACCTAGGTTTAGTAATGCGCCAATACTGGCCGAAATAAAAAAGACCTTCGATGGAGAAAATCGATCAGCTACCGAAAGCAAGGCGAGGGTCAAGGTACCGATGATAAACCCACACTGGACCGCATTGGTCATATACCCGATTGCGTGCTGACTTAATTCAAATTGGGTGATTAAGTCAGATAGTACCGCATTACAAGCAAACCACATGGAGGTGCAGCAAAATTGTGCAAAAACGATAATGGATAATATGGTAACGTGTGATTTCATGAATCCAGTGGATCATCGATTTTTATCAATAAACCATTAAAATTAGCTTTAATTATTGATCGATTTATGCTGGGCAATGGTGAATGAATAAATAGGAGGGAAGTGGCAATGTTTGAAAATGGAGGCAGGGGTTTATCAGAAGGAAAAGATCAGAAAGCTTACGTGTGTTTTTTTGCAAAAAAAAATGATTATCAGAAATTAGCACGGATTGCTTAAATTTCTATGATGAAAATACTTTATTTGGAGTATTGCAAATCAAAAGGACAATATTATAGCTTGGGAACATTTAGAATAGATCAAATGAATAATAAGAAATGATTACAACATAACTGCTGCCACGCCACAGAGACGTTGGATATTATCAAAATAAAAGTGTAGATTATGTCTTTTAATACATTTCAGAATGATTAAAACAGAGACCAATTGAGACTGAATTATTTTAATATAATTCCGTTTTTTAAAAATTATTTATGCACAAATTATACTATCTATTACTCGTATTTGCATTGAGTAATTATGCTTGTAGAACATCAGAAAAATCGAACCAAAATATAATCGTAGATAAAGGTGAAGCTTTTGTATTATCACCAAAACCCGTAAATGACACTACTTACTTTCTAATTCAAGAATATCCAGATAATCAATTTCTCTATCTTTTTGAGTCTGACACTACAGGCATACCATCGTACTGGAATAAATTTTTCACTAATGGATACGTAGGAATGTATGATAATAAAAGTTTATTGGAATCAACAAAAACAATGAAAAAAGAGATTGATACAACGTTACTAAAAACGCTACAAGGAAAATATATTGATGCTTCGTTTTTAAACAATGAATTCTATTTTTCAGCAAACGACAATTGGGCGGGAAATCATGGTATTGAAATTACAAACCACACTATTTTAGATATCATAGGTTTCGAAGGTTATCATAAACAGCCAATAATTAATGTGTTTAAAGAAACTGAAAATATAATAGTTATAGAGTCAATGAAGTACTCATATGATTTAAATCAAGCAAATAGCACAACATTCAAAATAGACACTATTAAATTCAATACCAAGTTATCAAACAAAGGAATTTATATTGTTGAAGACTGCGGATCAGAATATAAAAATTTCTTTTACTTAATTAAAGATGATTATTTTAATAAATATAAGGCTTTAAAATGTCGATCAACATCAGGACCATGCTATCCAGACCTTTTACAATATTTAAGAGATTTAACTAAAGAAGAAATTAATAGAATTGAGGGATAAAGCTTGATCCTATGATAAGCAGTAACCTTAACCATTCATATTACTCTATTTTCTTATTCTTTCTTTTGCCTTTTGGAAGAATTGCAAAGAAAGTATGCCTTTTTTGAATCTGTGAATCCGTCTTTTTTGAGTCCCCCAAAGAGGCAGTATCGGTTTTGTTAGTAACCACTTCCTAGCCAAAGATTATTTCTCTAAATTAATCATAATATGTAGGTAGTATGATATATTTTCTTACATTGAGTAAATATGCTCTGTAGTCGTTGCTTAACGGTTAAAAACGACTAGCGGTACGTATATAAAGTAGTTACCTACAAGCTGAGAAATAAAAAAAATGCTCACCCACAAAAAAAAGCAAAGAGTCTTTCAGTCACATTGCTTTTCAGCAACTCAGAATAATTTTCAAATATTAAGATATAATATCTGAAAGCAATCCAATCAGAGACTTATTCATAAAACTTAATTTCATTAACATCTGAAGTGATTATGAGTAAATTCAAAATCATGATCACCATTGCAATTATAATCTCCAATAATATTACTATTTCTAAAGTGATTGATTATAAAAAAAATCACTTGCAGGCATATCGATAATTTTCATTCTTTCAGTTTAGATAATCGGAATTTTTAAATGAAGAAAGCAATAAATGAAAGGGAAGAATATCTAATCGAATAGGCTATTCTTCCCTCTGTTTTTTGGATGTCAATTTATAATTTTATTATGGCATCCCAAACGCGTAGAAGTACTCTCCAGGAATCTCTTCATAGATACCCTCCAACATAACTCCACCCTCTTTATTCTCCAATATATCAATGAGTTGATCCTTGGATTTTACTTTTTTGCCATTCACCTTTGTAATGATAAATCCATCTCTCATTTGAGTATACTTTCTAATTTTACCAGAGTACAGTTTTTTAACTTTTACGCCTCCATCAATCTCTAGTTTTGCCGCTACTTTGGAATCCACTTTTTCCAGTTCAACACCTAATACTTTAATAATTGCTCTAGTGTCTTTATCAAGCATTGAAGTGTTACCTTCTCTATTATTGAGGGTAACAATAATCTCTTTTTCTCTACCATTCCTGTAAATCTTGATTTTGACTTTCTCGCCAGGACGATAACGAGCTATAACCCCTTGTAGTTCAGGAGATGAGTTTATTTCAATATTATCCACAAGTTGAATAATATCTCCAACCTGTATCCCTGCATTACCAGCAGCACTATTTTCTAAGAGACTATCCACATATACTCCTTGGGTGAGCTCAATATCCTTTTCTTTAGCAAAGTTGCCATCAATTGTTCTGATCATAACACCCAAAACACCACGCTGAACAAGGCCATACTCCATTAAGTCTTTAACTACCTTACTTACTATATTAGCAGGTACAGCAAACCCATATCCGGCAAAAACTCCTGTAGGACTTGAGATCGCTGTATTAATTCCCACAAGTCCTCCATTTAAATCTACTAATGCACCACCACTGTTTCCAGGGTTTATTGCAGCATCAGTTTGGATAAAATTCTCAATGGCATACTTGTCTTTCAATATATTTATATTCCTTCCTTTTGCACTTACTATTCCTGCAGTAACTGTCGAATTTAGTCCCATGGGATTTCCAACAGCTAGCACCCATTGACCTATATTCACTTGATCCGAATCGGTTATTGGTACAGTAGGTAAATCTTTAGCCTTGATTTGTATTAATGCTAGATCTGTTGAAGGATCAGTCCCAACGATCCTAGCCTTATATGTTCGATTATCATGTAAAGTAACTTCTAGGTCATCGGCTTCAGCGACTACATGATTATTTGTGACGATATAACCTTCCTTACTAATTATGACTCCGCTACCTGTTCCCACTCTAGTGGGTGATTTCTTTAGGTAATCATCTTTTCTTTTTTGTTGCTTTCTTGGACTAAAGAATTGTTCACCAAAGAAATCCTTGAAAGGATCTGGAATATTTTGATATTGAAAATTTATATTATTGCCGCTGTACAAGTGAGAAGATTTAATATGTACGACTCCATCTAGAACGGCTTTCGCAGTTTCATTAAAGTCAATTGAGATAGCATTGCCGGTATTATCTAATGAAAAAACAGCATTTTTACTTGATGGACTATCTACATGTTGTATAGTTATACTTTTGCTGTCACTATAAAAATATTGAAATAAACCAATAGTAGTAACACTTACAAAAAGTGCTACAATTGAAGAAAAAATTAAATTCTTTTTCATCGTTTTACTTTTTATTAGTTAAAAAATTAATGAACTAAAAGGATCTTTCTATCATTTGCACCTCTTAAGAAATCTTGTTTTTGAATTGCTCAATTTTAGACTTTAATTCTTCAAAAAGTTCATGAGTATCCTGATCTGTATTTACAGATTGCCGTAAAGTCTTAATCGAATCTATTATTTGATCATACCCACTATCTCCCGTTTTGTATCCCAGTTCTTTTGATAGTAATAATTGGTATTCAATATTGAGAAGAAGTTGGTCGATTTTGTCTTGATTTTCAGCACTATTGTTATCTACACTAAGAGCTTCATTTATCATGACTTCTGCCTTGATAACGGGAAGAGGAAAAACTTTTTCATTAATCATTAATGTATTTAGCACCGACTGAAGATTTTCTAAAGCAAGATTATTTTCACCATCATCAATCAATAAAGCACTTGCTTTTAAAGCTAAGGGATAACTGATGGTTGGAATGTTAGTAGTTTCTATTCTTACCTCACTGCCTAAATTTGCTATCTCATCTTTTGCAAGTTGAAATTGACCATTATTGATTGCTTTCTGGATTCTACTTTTAATTGTTTTGATAGTTTTAATATCTCCTAGAAACTCTTCGGTTCTAACCACTGAACTAATAGGTATTAAAGCCAATTCTGGTTCTCTTGCGAGAAGAACTTCTATTTTACCTACTGCCGTTTCTATATGATTTAAAGCAATATCTTGATCACCTTTCTTTATCGCATCTCTCGCTTTGATCGTAGCTTCTATCGCTGCTAGTCCCTCTTTTGTAAGTTCCTGCTCGTTGGCTTCGATCGCACTCAAAGAAGCTGATTGTACCGCTGCTTCTAAATCACCTTTATCCATACCTAGCTCCTTGGGTTCAGCAAACAGTGTGTTTTCACCGCTATAATTAATTTTATCATAACTATTCTTCTGACTTTGTGCTTTACAAGGCCAAGCATTAACAAGCACAGTCAAAACCAATACAAAATTTATAATCTTTTTCATTTTGATATTATTTGATATTGTTAATAAATAATTCAGTTCGAATTCATAATAATGATTAAAAGAATGTTGTCATCTTTTCAATCAAAGCTTAAATTGTTTTTGATTTTAGGTGGGCAGTGACCACCCACCTAAAAATAACCGTTACTTAATTTGAATTTGTCGAGTCGGTTTCACTTTAGCTTCTTCCTTTTTGGGAATAAGTAATTGTAGAATACCTTCCTTATAATTAGCTTTAATTTTGGAATCATCCACAGCTTTATTATTAAGTGTAAATGACCTTTGGAATGATTGATAGCTAAATTCTCGACGAGTAAAGTTTCCCTCTATTTGATCTTCATTTTCAACTTTGTTCTCACTTTTTATGGTGAGGACATCATTGTTGATCTCTACTTGAAAATCTTCTTTTTTCATACCAGGCGCCGCCATTTCGATAATGAATTCATTATCGGTTTCTTTTACATTTGTCGATGGAACTGTCATTGATTGATTTGGAAATCCTTGATTATTCCAATCAAATAAAGAACTCCAATCATCATCAAGAAATCTAGTAACACTTGGTACAATTCTACTTTTAAGTATTGGTAACATATCTTAAAATTTTAAATGGTTAATAAGAATTAATATCAATTAATTTTTCTCAAACAAAATACCATTTGATTATTTAAGACAAAATGACACTATTTAATTCGTTTTAGTTACTAAAACTGTGATGTTACAATGTAAACGAGACATAATGTCATTACTCAGATAAAACTACCATCTAATAAGGTGGTATAGAAGTCGCCCCTGAAAGAGGCTTAAAAGTCCACTTTTGTTGTTGTTCTTCAATTTGCTTTTCCTCTTTCTCTTGATACTTTTACATATCGAAGTATTTTATCTTCATCCAATCCAATCGTACTTATAAAATATCCTCTAGTTCAAAAGTGATTCCGAAACATATCACTTATTTGGGATGGCTTTGAGAACATATATGTTCAGAAGCAACGAGAAAAGAAGCTATCCTTTTTAGACTTTTAAGATACCCAATTGCCGCACACTGACGTCCTCGTTCCTGCGGGCGACAGAGAGCTGCAAGCCAACCCGCAAAAGAATCGTAAATTGAAATAATATCGTAGCTGAATGAAGGAATGCCAGTAGGTAACACTAGATGATGATCGCATATCTGTTCGTTCCTCACAGAGACGACGACATATCATTATCCGTCAGACTGTGCAAATACCTTATTTCATATTTTAATATCACAAGTAATTTCCGTATCTTAAAAGGGTTATCAAATGCCTTATTTCTATGCCACTTCAGTCTAAAATTAATAGGTCTCAAGTCCAGTTCTTGGCACTAGAGCAGCTCGTAGAACACGATAGCATTGTCAGAATTGTTGATCTTTTTTGTCAATGTATTGACTATCAAAACCTAGGAT
>CALDTZ010000107.1 GCA_937924805.1 uncultured Saprospiraceae bacterium | reverse complement strand
TATTACTTGGTTTCCATACGCCGAAAAACGAAAAGCATTTAAATGGCGTTGGACAATACCAATGATTGGTATTTTATTAGTAGGTGCTGACTATTTTTATTTTAAAGCTTTGCAAGATCCTGATGCATTAATCATGTTATTATCTGCTATAAAACGAAGTCAGCTAATTATCGCTGTAGTTATTGGTGGAATTGTTTTTAAAGAAAAGAATAAGCGTAAAAAGCTTGTTCCTTTATTGGGTATTATGATTGGTGTATTTTTAATATTATTTTCTTAAACTGTCTGGAAAAATAACACTTACAAAGTTATAATTTCACACTAATTGTTAATTCTGTAACTTTTTAAATATTTATAGAGTTCAACTTTAAAATTTCTTATTTTCGGCGACTGCCATAAAAAGCTGACATTTCATCTAATTATCCATCCTTTTATTTAACAAATTTTCAAATGCAAGAACTCGTCACAACAGTTGAACAATCAGAACTCATTTCCGCCATTGATACGGTGTGGGTTTCGCTTTGTGCTGCAATTATATTTTTAATGGAAGCTGGTTTTGCCCTGCTTGAAGCTGGTTTTGTAAGAGCTAAAAATGCTATGAGTATTATCGCTAAGGTGATTATGGATATCGCTTTCGGTGGTCTTGCCTTTTATATGGTAGGATTTGGGATTGCATACGGAGCCTCAAATGGTTGGTTTGCTTTCGATACAGGAATAACAGATGCAGATTTAGGATTAGGTCTAACAGTCTCAAATAAATTGTTTTGGTTTATTCAATTAGGATTTGCCATCGCTGCTATTTCTATAGTATCTGGTGCTGTTGCAGAGCGAATGAAAGTTTGGGCATATGCCCTTTTTGTTGTGATATTTTGCGCAGTAATGTATCCATTAGTTGCTAATTGGGTATGGAATCCGAATGGATGGTTAGCACTACGTGGATTTAATGATTTCGCTGGTTCAGCAGCTGTTCATGCCATGGGTGGTTTCGCAGCCTTAGCTGCTGCAATAGTACTCGGACCTCGTTTGGGTAAATATGATAAAAATGGAAAGCCAGTTGCTATACCTGGTCACAATTTACCGCTAGCTGCGGTTGGTGGCTTTATTTTATGGTTTGGTTGGTTCGGCTTTAACCCTGGTTCAACACTAGGTGCCGTTGGTAATTGGGAATTAATAGGAACCGTTGCAACAAACACCTTTATAGCTTCTGCTGCTGGTGCGGTTTCTACCATGTTTTATACTTATTTTAAATACGGACAAATCGATATTACCATGACAATAAACGGAGTATTAGCTGGTTTGGTTGCCATTACCGCAGGTTGTAATGTGGTCGGACCTAATGCTGCTTTAATTATTGGTTTAATCGCTGGTATTTTGGTCGATGTTGCAGTAATATTTATTGATAAGATGAAAATTGATGATCCAGTTGGTGCGATTGCCGTTCACGGTGTGAATGGATTATTCGGTACCATAGCCGTTGGCTTTTTTGCTTCAGAAGGAGGTTTATTCTTTGGAGGTGGCGCAAGCTTACTACTTACTCAATGCCTTGGTGTATTGGTGATTGGAAGCTTTTCTTTTGTTTTAACTTACATTATTATGACTATAATGAAGAAAACAATAGGCATACGTGTTAACAGATCTGAAGAAAGAGCTGGTATTGATGCTGTATCTTTTGGTGTAGAAGCATACACTACATTTGAATAATTTAGGAGGACACTAATTTAAAGTAACCGAACATGAAAAAAGTAGAAGCAATTATAAGACCCTCTAAACTAAAAGCTGTTCAGCTAGGATTAAAAGAAGCCGATATTCCATGTTTAACTGTTGTTCCTGTAAAAGGAACAGGATTACAAAAAAGTTATTCTGAGCGTTATCGAGGTACAGAGCAGTCTATGATTTTGCAAAGCCGTGTAATGATAACATGCGTTATTAGCGATAATAACTTGGAGAAATGCATTAAGGTAATTCAAGACAATGCTTCTGAAGGTCAAGTTGGTGACGGTAAAATATTCATCTATCAGGTAGAAGACGCTATTCGTTTACGTACAGGTACTAGAGGAGATGAGGCAATAATGTAAATTGCCTATCTCCTATTAAACTGTTAATTCAAAATTTATTCCGCAGGGTAATTTACATAGGTATAAGACTTATGAATGATTTTCCAACTACCCTGATATTTGAGTAGCAGTAGGTAGTCGGTATATATTCTTTTTGGTCCAGGCATAAGTATTTCAATCTTAGCACAAGCCGCATCATTCTCATAATCGATGGAAACAATTCTTCCGATACGATTGCTTTTTTTTCCTTGTTTAATCCCTCCGGTGTAATCTTGTCCATGCCAAACTCGTAGACTATCATTCGCGATTGAATATAGATTGAGATCTTCATGAAACGCCCTTTTCACCCTCTCAGGCTCTCCATTTGCGGTTCCTTCAACATAATCCATTAAGGTAGCAGTAATTGCTTCCAAATCTGTTTGAGCGCTACATATTTGTATTCCAAACAAAATAAAAGCTATTATAAAAAATTTAGTGATCTTCATAATTTTATTATTTAATAATAGTATTAATATAAGGTAAAACTTCCTCATTTAGTTTTATCAAAATTTTCAACTGTGCTTGTTTCTCTTTGAAACCAAATATCGGCCACTCCGTCCGTAGCTAAGTAAAACCCTGTGATAGTTCCATTTGTATTCTTTTTAAATGATAAAGACGAAAAATGTTTACGATCTCCCGTGAATACATCAGGTATTCTTGGGTCTAAACGTACAGGCTCTAACCTAGGATGGCTAAGAACAAGTTTTCCTTTATCAATACTAATAGCATATGAGATTCCAAGGTCAACAGCATAATAATTCCCAGTAAATACATCAAGGTCTTTAGTCCAGCTTGCATTGGTGTCAAATGCATTCAGATGGAAATCGTCTTCTCCGACTGTTACGACCATCTTCATGGGGTTAGCATTCGAATTAAAACTTACTCCTACTTCTCCCCAAGTAATCATCTTAAATGAATTTTTAGTTAGGGGCACTAGAGCACTTTCATTACCTGGACTCCTGAAATACATCAAAGTATCGTTAGCAATATGAATTTTTCTGGTAGAATGACTGTCGGCATCCCAATAATTACCCTCAAATGCGCTAAGTTGCTTTTTTGATAATTTTTTGGAGTTAATTTTCACAGATTCATTACTAGGCCATGGATTCAAGAAATCTTCAATATGAAGCTCACTTGCAGCGGTGGCCTCATCGCCGTTATAAGCACCGTCATTTCCCATAACAATGATGGCATGATTATATTCTGGATAGCGTATCAGTTTACTTGCATATCCA
>CALDTZ010000106.1 GCA_937924805.1 uncultured Saprospiraceae bacterium | reverse complement strand
TCATCTGCGAGTACGAACCCATCTTGATCTAGTTCATCGTCTAGTGTTTCAAGATTGCAATCCTCATCGATTCCGTTGTATGTTATTTCTGTTTGGTTTGGATTAATGTCAGGGTTTGTATCATCGCAATCGTCAGCGAGTACGAAACCATCTTGATCTAGGTCATCGTCTAATGTTGCGGGATCGCAATCCTCATCGATACCGTTGTATGTTATTTCAGTTTGGTTTGGATTAATGTCAGGATTGGTATCGTCGCAATCGTCAGCGAGTACGAAACCATCTTGATCTAGATCATCGTCTAGTGTTGCGGGATCGCAATCCTCATCGATTCCGTTGTATGTTATTTCGGTTTGGTTTGGATTAATGTCAGGATTGGTATCGTCGCAGTCGTCTGCGAGTGTGAAACCGTCTTGGTCCAGGTCGTCGTCTAGGGTTGTGGGATCGCAGTCGTCATCGATTCCGTTGTATATTGTTTCCGTTTGGTTTGGATTGATGTTGGGATTGTTGTCATCGCAGTCATCTGCGAGTGTGAAACCGTCTTGGTCCAGATCGTCATCGAGTGTTATTGGATTACAATCGTCATCGATTCCGTTGTATGCTATTTCTTCAATTCCTGGATTTATGTTTGGATTTGTGTCATCGCAATCTTCGAAATTATAAAACCCGTCATTATCATTATCGGTAATGGCTGTTTCCTGATGGCTAGATACGTCTATTTTAAATTCTGAAAAACCGGTGCAAGTTCCTCCATGATTTTCAAGCGTCGTTATTAGTAGAAATTTACATAGGAGGCTGTCAAATGAAGGGCCGGTTGATCCTTGATATGATTTTAAGCCATTTCCGGCATCAATTGAAATCGTGTCGTAAGTCTTCCAATTTATCCCTTCCATAGAATAGTCTACAACGATTTTTTTTACACCATTTAATAATGAGTCAGGATTATTTATATTCCAAAAAGTACTTTCTTTTAAATAGTAGAAATGCCCTAAATCGTACATAATCCAATGTGATGCAGCATGCATATTATTGGGGTTTTCTGCCTTTTGACAAGACGTCCAACTATCAAACCAATTTGTACTATGTGCATTTTCATAGCATTGTGCATTGATATTAAGGATCAGCAAAAGATTGACGGATAGAGTGCTAATTATTTTTGAAAAACTAAATTTATTTTTTTTCATAGGTATTAAAGTTCTATAAAACCTAAAGGAGGCTCTGAGGAAGAGATATCGTAAAATTCTCGAATGTTAGGAAAGATTAAAGGCAGATCGCTTTTTGCTACGCCAAACCATAAGGCCAATTCAGAAAGATATCGATCTGAGGCAATTTCTGGTATGATTGTACCTCTACCCACTTCAGCATTATTGCCCAGTTCAAGAGAGGGGTAGGTGCCGAAGATATTTTTTCCTTTTACCTTACCACCCATAACAAATGCGTTACTCGACCAAGCATGATCTGATCCTGTACCATTAGAGGTAAGTGTTCTGCCGAAGTCAGACATACTGAAGGTTATGACATTGTCTTCGAGACCTAATTCTTCTAATGCGGTGTAAAATTCTGATAGTCCGTGATCGACAACATTCATTCGATCGCTATGTAAATTTATGAGGTTGGCATGCGTATCAAAAGCCGGTACTTGTACAAAGAATATTTGTCTTTTAAATCCTAAGTTTTCTCTGTTTGCCATAACCTTAGCTACATATTCTAAATCCGCTGAAAGAGAAAATCCTAAATCCCCATTAGAAAATGTTGTATTAAGCCCGCCTTCGGTTTCAAATTGTTGAATAGCATTTTTTAATTCAAGTGTTCCTGCATTTCCTTCGCGAAATATTTGACTATAGTTATTGTAAAAATAATCGGAATAGTCATGATTAAATATACTATTTATTGCAGTTGTTCTTGCTCCGACAATCCCGTCTTGACCATGATAACCAATTCCTCTTAAAGCGAGCGGCCCTCCGCTACTACTTGCAAATGAACTTGTCGTAGAACCAGATTGCATAATATTATTGCCACCAAGTGATATGTTTAAAGAGATCTTTTCATTGGTATTGCAGTCCATCATCAAGTCTGCGATCTGTCCAGCCCAACCATATTTTCCTCTAGAATTAGTAACACCCGTTTGCCATTGTTGGATTTGCTCATTGTGAGCAAATAAAGACTGTGGAACTAAGCCATTTTGATAATCAATTTTAGATGTTTCACTTTTTATCAAGGTGCCTACATTAGAAATGAAGCTCAGTTTTTCATTTTTAAACAAATCTTTAACTCCGGTTAATTTTGGATGGAGACCTAATGCTCTGCCAGATGAATTTAGAATTGGATCGAGTGCTATAATTTGATCTTGAGGTATGGACAAATTACTTCTTGATTTTTTATATTCTAGATATTCAGTATCACCTTTGGGTATCAAGGTATTAAAACCATCATTACCTCCAAACATGTAAAAGCAAACTAAGGCTTTATAATCTTGACAGTCGGCAGCAGTGCTGGCTGCTGCAGAAGCCCATGATTTTAAAGAAAGTAACGAACTAGGAATTGTACTGAAGCCTAGACCTGTACAAGCTAGATTTTTAATGAATTTTCTTCTCGTATCAATTATTTTTGTCATGCTTTTATTTTAGAATGTTATACTCTGGACAAAGCGTAACCACCGTTAATGCTTGTTTAACTCTTTCAACCAAAATAGATTCCTCTGTATTAAGCGTCACTATCCCGTCATTGGCTGCTATCGTATCGTTTATTGATAGAAGCAAGGTTTTCAATACATCTCTTGTATGTTGAGTCATTTTACCACCGCAAAAGTTAATGTCTAAGTGATTAATAAGTACTTCTGGATCTTCGGCATATTGTATTAAGCTACTTAACTTAGGGGTGATATTAAAATTTTCGTCAACCTCACCATTTACTTTGATTCCATTTCTACCAAATACCTCCCATAGATAAAATTGACGATAGATTATATTTCCATAACCGACAGAATTTTTAGCATCAAATAATTGGAATTCAGGCGCTACTAGATCGTTAGATCCGATCTCTCCATTGGGGGCAAAGTCAGGCTCGTGAAAATTAAATACAGATGGAGCATGCCATACTCTGTAAGATGTTGCCCACCAAAGATTTTCACCATCATTCCATATTGAATCTGCTTCAATATCAAAGCCGACATTCCGTATGAATTGAATCATTCGTTCGGAAGGTTTTTTTAATCGACCAAAATCAGGATTGGTAGAGTAGTCGCAAGACCTGGCTTCTTCATCTAATAAAATTTGCTTAATCACACTAGCCATATCTCCTCTGATACCATTTCCATTGTTGTTAAATTTTTCTGCTACTCGTTGTATGTAAGCAGGTGATGGATTTGATGTAACTAAATGTTGAATTAATCTTCTAGCTAGAAAAGGTCCTACATTTTGATGGTTAAACAAGTGATTTATGGCTTGCTCAACATCCTCCATCACTGATTGATTATCGGGTAAGAATATACCGTTGATTAACTCTTTAGTTCCTTTATCATGATGTTCTTCAAAAGCTTTCATGGGATATGTATAATCAATGGCCCATACAGGCAATTGAAATTCACCTTCGTAGTTTTCATATTTAGCTTTGCCAGGCCCTAGGCCAGTAAATACTCGAGCTAGCTCAGCAATGTGGTGATTCGAATAGGTTCGAATTTTATTGTCGTTTTGGTCGAGTACTGGACTACCGTCTATGTTTAATTGATATAATCCAATTGAAAACAGTTGCATAACCTCTCTAGCATAGTTTTCATCGGGAAATATATTTAATAAGGTATCTGCTTTCTTATTACTCATATGACTTAGAAAGCCTCCCATTGCAGGATGTAAACTTACTTCCAAAAGCATTTCCTCATAATTACCAAAAGCATTGGATTTTAAAACATCAAAATATGAAACGGGCCCATTAATAAATTGTGAAACTTCAGAGTTTGCAGAAAAAACTAAAATTTCACTTAAGGCTAATGATATTTTTTCTCTAAGAAAATCATCCTTCTGCATATTCATTCTATACCAAACAGTCTGTCGTTCATATCTAGCAGCATACGGATTTCCTCCTAAACTTAACCATTCTGGGTGCACTTGGTTCATCAAGTCAAGGTAGTTAGTGTATGGTTTTTGCATCTGGTAATCTATCCATGGTTCAATCCCCATTTCTAGCACGTTATCAATTAGAGATTCCTCAAACCCTATGGTGGCTTGACTTAAAAACCGTGCTGCTTGAGTTCTATCCCAATCTAAACCAGAACCATCTAATGTTTTATTTCCATTCGAAATTTGTGACCAATTAGGACGATTGGTCGTAGAAGAACTGGAAACAATAATATCTCTATTATGCCCTGCTCCAATAAAATCATCATACGATTGA
The DNA here is from genome assembly GCA_937924805.1 of uncultured Saprospiraceae bacterium. Taxonomy (GTDB): domain Bacteria; phylum Bacteroidota; class Bacteroidia; order Chitinophagales; family Saprospiraceae; genus JAHDDO01. The sequence continues at coordinate 865 of CALDTZ010000106.1, read as the reverse complement.
CTTGATAGGAGGGTGTTGAAAATTAACAAACAATTTATGAGCAGGTATTTCATTCCTAATTTTTTTAAATAGGTAACAACATTTATTTGTGTTACTAAGCCGAAAATGTTATCAATACATTACTAGACTGTTATGATTTTTGTTTGATTACTAAACCTTAAATTGCTTATTTAGCTACAATTAATTTTTCAGTAATATATTCAAGGGTTTCTGTATTCGTTAATTTTAGAAGATACGTTCCATTGGTTAGTTCTTTGATTGAAATGTATGTAGTTTGGATGTTGTCAACGATTAATTCGCCTGTTATGGAATATAATTGCGCTTTAAATTTCAAGCTTTCAACTCCATTAATATTTACATGATCTGAAGCTGGGTTAGGGTATATATTCACAATCAAAGAGCTCAATGTTTTTGTTGCTGTCACCAAATCATTTCCATCACAATCCTCATCAATACCATTATTTGGTATTTCTTCGGCTAATGGATTTATAAAAGCGTCTGTATCATCACAATCGTCCGCTAGTATGAAACCGTCTTGGTCTAGATCATCGTCTAGCGTCATTGGGTTACAATCATCATCGATACCGTTGTATGTTATTTCTTCAGCTCCAGGGTTCGTGTCTGGGTCGTTATCATTACAATCGTCTGCAAGTACGAATCCGTCTTGGTCTAGATCGTCATCGAGTGTCATTGGATTACAATCGTCATCGATTCCATTGTATGCTATTTCTTCAGTTCCTGGATTTATGTCTGGATTTGTGTCGTCGCAATCGTGGGTTAGTACGAATCCGTCTTGGTCCAGATCATCATCGAGTGTCATTGGATTACAATCGTCATCGATTCCATTGTATGCTATTTCTTCAGT
>CALDTZ010000105.1 GCA_937924805.1 uncultured Saprospiraceae bacterium | reverse complement strand
TTCATAATAATTATTTTATTAACTATATTTTTAAAGATTCCAAACAACGTATATGGATTGGAACTAGAGACCATGGACTAATTATGATTCCAGATTTTTCTTCAATTGAAACGGAATCATTAGATCGCGGTCAAAAAACCTCACAATATGGTGATTATCAGATAACTGAATATCCTCGGATAATTGAAATAAAGGCCAAAGGCGATAAAATTAAAGAAATAGGATATTCTAGTTTTAAAAATGTTAAAATCATCAATGATACAATAAGAATTGCATGCTTTCATGGGTATTATGAATTTTTTATCGATAGTATTCTTAATCACCAAGAAGATTTTTTTTCTCTTAGAAATGCAGAGAGTATAATTAGTAAAAAGTCTTTTGATACCGATCTTTATAATAATAAAATTGTTCTTTCGCATGTTGATGGCATAGAATTATTGAATGGAGATAAATCCTTGCTATTAGAGATACCTTCTGAAGTGAAAGCTAAATCTATAAAGGTTTCTAACAATTATTTATTCATAATCGATATGGCAGGTAATCTACATAGTTATGATTTTGTAAGTAAGGCATTTAGGACGCTTTCTAGTATCAGTCATTTTAAGGATTTCTATACAAAAGATCATACGATCTATATTTTCGATGCTAACAATATATATATACTAGATAAAGAATCACAACTCCTTGATTTACACCCAGTCAGCACCTTTGTAGGTCTAAACAATTTAATACAATTTAGCATAGAGAAAGAACAATACAAATTGTCATTTAAGGATAAGATTAGGGTCATTCCTTTTGAGTCTTTGGTAAATATTCCGAGCCCTAACCTTCATATAACTAAACTAAATAACATCCCATTAGAACAAGTCAACTTAAATTTAAATCAACAAAATGTCTGTTTTACCTTACAAAGTGAAAATTACGCTTCTAAAATTGTGCCTATATACTACACTCTTCACAAAAAGGGTGCAAGCTTCGATCCACATCAGTATTTCATGACTAGTCAAAATGAGATATGTTTAAATAATTTAAGAAAAGGTGCGTATAGTTTAAAAGTTGGCTTTGGGAAAAACTTAGACTATCACACAGAGTTAGATTTCGCTATCCGGCTACCCATCCTAAAAAATCCAATTTTTATTGCGTTGTGTTTACTTGTTGGCTTAAGCTTGATCCTCCTTTGGTACTGGACAATTGCTAAAAACAAATTGCGCATAAAGGCGGAACGTTTACACTTTATTCAAGATATTGATAAATTGAAAATACAACTCTTACAAAACCAACTTAACCCTCATTATTTATTCAATTTATTATCCAGTGTCAAATTACGCATTGTCAAGGATCAAACTGATGAAGCTATTTCACTATTCAAATTATTAATCAATCATTTAAGTCAATACTTTAGTTACATAGGTCATGATATTACTACTCTAGACAAAGAATTAGAGTTTGTAGACTCATATGTAGAATTAGAATCTTTTAGGAGGCAAAAAAAAATAATATTCAAACAGAACTTGATACAAATTAAAAGAGAAGAGTTAGTAAATATCAGCCTTCCAACTATGCTTATACAGCCTTTGATAGAAAACAGCATAAAACACAATCCATTATTATCTCAATTGGATCTCTTACTAACTATAAAAAAAGACGGGGACTTATTAAATATTATTGTTGAAAATAATCTGGCAACTCCAAAACCTACAACTAAAATTAAAAAATCATCTCTCCTTCTAATTGAAAAGAGTTTGTCCATTTATAATAAAGCTCCTACAAAAGTCAAGACCCAACAGATAACTAATGAATTAAATCAAATTTATAGATCATCATTTAAAATAAATCTATATGAGGACAATCATCCTTGAAGATAACTTAGATTGTGTAGAGCTTCTTATCCTAGAATTAAAACGACATTGGCCAAAAGCATCTATTGTCGGACAGAGTTCTACTATAAAAAATGGTATTTTATTAATAAAATCCTTAAATCCAGATATGGTTTTCTTAGATTTAGAACTAACGGATGGGCATGGATTAAATATGTTCAATTCATTTGAGAACCCTACATTTGAATGTATAATTCTTTCTGGATATAGAAAATTTGCCTTGGAAGCTTTTAGGTATAATGTGTTAGACTTTTTATTAAAGCCTGTTCAATCTAAACAATTAATAGAAGCAAAAAATAAATATAATTTGAAAATAAGTCGAATGGCAAGTCAGTTAACTATGCCTGTAAATATCAAATTAGAAAACACAGCTAATAAAATTTCAATACCTACTGCTGATGGCTATATTTTTCTCAAGATAGAACATATTGTGTATTTAAATGCTATGGGAAATTATACATCAATAAGTATTGAAAGTGGTCAGAAGTATACTTCAACAAAAACATTAAGATATTTTGAAGAGATCCTTTCTTATAGACAATTTATTAGAATTAATCGATCAACGATTATTCCTATTAACAAAATTGTTAGAATTTCAAAAGGTAGGTTACCAGAGATAGAATTAAATAATGGACAAAGCTTTGTCGTTTCTGCTAGAAGAAGAAAAACGGTTGTTAATAAGATTATTATTTAGATTAACAAAGAAAAAATGATTTCAAACCGATAATTAATCGATAAGTGCAAAGCGATTTCCTTCACGAGCTAAAGCGAAATGCTGATTTGAAACGTTTTTTGATGCTGCACTAGATTCAAAAAGGACTGGATTTGTATGATTGAAATGGATAAAGTGAATTTTTTCTTTATCCTTAAGACTTAGTGTTGAAAAAGCCCAAATGGATTCTTCAATAAAAGGGTGAGGAATTTCAGACATATCACGATTCGGTAATTCTCCATTATCATAAAAGGTCCCATCTAAAAAAGCGAAATCTACTATTTGTATTAAAGAATCGATCGATCGGTTCCATTTGCTCCATTTATCGATATCAGGTATAAACAAGGCTTTTTTATTTTTTGTCTCAACCATAAAACCTACCGTTTCTGAATATTCATCTCGATGAGGAACCAACATAGGAGTAAGAGAAATATGTTCGTTTAGCATGGTTACGCTATCTTCTTTAATCGTCTGGATATTTATATTTTTCAGATCAACCAATTGGCTCCATGGGCCATTATTTTCTAGAAATGCTTTAAATCTAGGCATAGCAAAAACGGGTATATTTGAAGCACCCATCGCTTCTCTACCAAGATGCATTAGCCCAGTATAATGACCGATGTGTGCATGCGTAATAGCGATTCCATCTAATGAATAATCACGATTATCTTCTTGGAATGACTTTAGTAACTGGAGCTGATATGGAAAGTCAGGTGTTGCATCTAATATAAATATTGAATTAGATATATGGTCTATAATACCTAAACAGCTAACATGTTTTTTGGTTTCTTGTTGATCATAAAATTTTTGACAACATACCTTTTGACAATTAGCTTGGGGGTATCCTGCATCTTGGGCTATACCAAGTACGATAAGTTCAATATCCGATTTTATTATTGAATCTGATGCTGGATTATGACACCTTAAATGTAGTATACTAATAAGTAATAGAAAAATGAATTTAAAACTTTGCATTACCAGGATATCTAGGAAATGGAATGACATCTCTAATATTTGACATACCAGTAATAAACAATACCAATCTTTCAAACCCAAGACCAAAGCCGGCATGGACGCAGCTTCCAAATTTTCTTGTATCAAGATACCAATGCATTTCCTCTTCAGGGATATCCATTTCTGCCATTCTACTTTTTAAAACATCTAATCTTTCCTCTCTTTGTGAACCGCCAATAATCTCACCAATCCCGGGGAACAAGATATCCATCGCACTGACGGTTTTATTATCATCATTCATTCGCATATAGAATGCTTTGATATCCTTTGGGTAATCCACAAGAATAACAGGCTTCTTGAAATGCTTTTCAACAAGGTACCTTTCGTGTTCAGATTGTAGGTCAGCACCCCAATCCTCAATAATATATTTAAATTTCTTCTTTTTATTAGGCTTGGAGTTTTTCAGAATTTGAATGGCTTCAGTATACGTCAACCGCACAAATTCGTTATCCGCACAAAATTTCAACTTTTCAGTTAATGGCATCGCAGACCTTTCAATTTGAGGTTTTTGCTTTTCTTCATTTAGTAAACGAGTCTCAAGAAATGCTAAATCATCTTTCCCGTTTTCCATGATATAATTGATAACATACTTAAGGAGCTCTTCGGCTAAATCCATATTGTCATCCAAATTATTGAATGCTACTTCAGGCTCGACCATCCAAAATTCGGCCAAATGCCTTGAAGTATTTGAATTTTCAGCTCTAAAAGTTGGTCCAAAAGTATATACTTCAGACAAAGCCATAGCAGCTAACTCAGCTTCTAGTTGTCCCGAAACAGTAAGGTTTGTTTCTTTGCCGAAAAAATCTTTTGTTGTATCAATTTGTCCAGCTTCGTCCCTCGGTGGATCTCCGATCTCCATGGTCGTTACTCTAAACATTTCTCCAGCACCTTCTGCATCAGAACTCGTTATGATAGGAGTGTGTAAATAAACAAAACCTTTGTCATTAAAAAATTTGTGAATGGCAAAAGCCATTTGATGTCTTATTCTAAATATTGCAGAAAAGGTATTTGTTCGAAACCTTAGGTGAGCAATTTCTCTAAGAAACTCTAAACTATGTTTTTTAGGTTGTAAAGGGTATTTGTCAGGATCTGCCTCACCCAAAATTGTAATTTGGGTTGCTTTCATTTCTACGGATTGCCCTTTACCCATTGATTCAATAATTTCACCTTCCGCTTTTATGGAAGCCCCAGTATTAATTTTTTTGACAATTTCAGGGTCCATGTTTTCGTAATCTATTACTACTTGGAAAGTAGAAATGGAAGATCCATCATTTAAAGCAATAAATTGGTTGTTTCTAAATGTTCTCACCCAACCAGCAACGGTAGCCTGATATCCCGATTTGCCACTTTCTAGTATTTCTTTAATTTTATTCCGCTTCATACGATCTCATTTAAGTACGCTAAAGTAAGATTTAGTAAGAAATAGTAGTTAGGAAGATTGAATATAATATTGACAAATAATTTTCATTAGACAATCAAATTAAGCTTTTGTTTAAAGTGTAAAACAAACATTGTTAGGTACAAACACCTAGTAAATAATGTTAATATGAATATTTTTTAACTTAAAACATAACTATTACAGGGTAAAAATCATTAAAACATGGGTGATAAACCTTATTTGGTAAAGATGTTGCATTAGAAATTGCGAGCATCTTCTGAACAGGGATGTTGACACTTACACACTCGGTACATCCCGCCCCGGATGATCTTTTTATTCTAAAAAACCAATACGCTATGTTAAAGAAGCGACCTGAGAGAATATTGGCATATTTATGCCTCTTACTTGTTACTCAGTTATGTACAAGTCAATCAACCTTTACCCACAAGGTTAGGGAAATGGAAAATCAATTTGAAAAAATTGAATCAATACAACCATTTACCCTATTAGATAACGAGTCACATTTTGATCTTCATATTGCTGAATTTGCAAAAGAAGCGTCGGTTCTAAGTATTGACCCGAGTTCAATATCTGAGATTCTAAAGAAGAAACCTCAACTATTAAAAATTGATTTACCCCTTCATTCTAATAAGACGTTGGAACTTAAACTGATTAAGTCTGAAATATTTAGTGATGGTTTTAAAGTGCGCCTTTCCTCAAAAGTGGAATCTTTAGCGGATCTGAATGTCGGAGTTCAATATTGGGGTATCGTGAATGATGACGAACGGTCTATGGTTACAGTAAGTCTTAATAAATCGGGGGTAATAAGTATGATATCAATTAATGATGAAACATATAATTTAGTGCAAACAAGAGATAAAAGTGCGTATGTATTATATGATGAAAAATCAGTTATTCAGCTGCCTACACACGATTGTGCAACGGCAGAAAATCTGGTAATTAATGAATCTGAAATTGATGACCAGATCCAACGTAATCCATCGAATTGTGTGAATTTGTACTTTGAAACAGATTATGACTTATATAGTGATATAGGTTCAAGTCAAGGTGTTTTAGATTTTCTAGCCGGCACCTTTAATCAGGTTGCACAATTATATGCGAATGAAGCGATTAATGTTAAACTGAGTGAAGTATTAATTTGGGATACGCACGATCCATATGATGGACCTACCACATTGAGGTATTTATTTGATTTTAGAGACCGATTAAATGGGGAATATAATGGTGATTTAGCTCATCTTGTTGGACTGAAAGGTGGCGGCGGTGTAGCTTATGTTAACACATTATGTGATTCCTATTTAGGTTTAGGTTATAGTGCGGTATATTCAAGTTTTCAAAATATTCCTATCTATAGTTGGTCGGTTGAAGTAATAACGCATGAAATTGGACACAATTTAGGCTCGAGACATACGCATGCTTGTGTATGGAATGGGAATGACACGGCTATTGATGGTTGTGGACCTGCAGCAGGTGCTCTTAGTGAGTGTAGTGGTCCCATTCCTAATAAAGGAACAATCATGAGCTATTGTCATTTAGTCGGTGGAGTAGGTATTAGTTTTTTAGAAGGTTTTGGAATTCAACCTGGTGAAAAAATTCGTACTACAGTCTATAATGCCAATTGTTTAACAGGGTGTGATGGTACATCATGTGATGAATATGGTAATCCTTGTGAAGATGGTGATCCTTGTACAAATGGTGAAACATTTGATATTTATTGTGATTGTGTAGGAGGTGTTTCTACAGATGCCGATAATGATGGATATTGTACAAATATTGATGTAGATGATACAGATGCTTGCTTACCAGACCCTTCATTTGGTAATTGTGATTTGGAGGGTTGTATCGATGAATCAATGGCAAACTTCGAAACGGATCATGATATTTGGAATGATGACGGTTCTGACGTTAGTATAAATAACTACTCTAGTTATGCTTTTTCTGGAAACAATTGTGCTCGAATCCGTGATAATTCTGGGATGAAATCATCCTTATATACGGAGAGTATGGCTCTATCTGGAATCCAACAAGTAAATGTTCATTTTTCTTTTAGGCCTTATAGTATGGAATCTGGTGAAGATTTTTTCCTTGAAATTTCTATAGATGAAGGCACTACTTTTTTGATGATTGAAGATTGGGTGTCAGGTATTGATTTTGAAAATGGAGTAGGGTATAATTCTACTATCGAGATTAAAGATTTTGCTTTTAATGCAAATACATCATTCCGATTTAGATGTGATGCTTCTTCGAACTCGGATGCCATTTACCTCGATGATATTCGTATCGAAGTTTGTAAAGATGATGATTTTGAGTGTCAATGGATTGGGCAACCATGCGATGATTTGAATGCTTGTACGGAAGGAGAATTATATGATGAAAATTGTAATTGTATAGGAGGTCAGTTTATGGATAGTGATAATGATGGCATTTGTGATGCTGCGGATTCCTGCCAAGGTCTAAATGATAATTTGATAGGTACTCCATGCAATGACAATGATGTGTGTACACAGAATGATACCTATGGCAATCAATGTCAATGTTCAGGTTTATATATTGATAATGATAATGATGGCTATTGTGTTGGTGAGGATATCAATGATACGAATCCTTGTATTCCAGATAATAGTGGTCCTGGATGTGGGTCTTCTAGTGAGGATTGTTTTGATTTTGATTTTAACAATTTTGAAAACGGATGGAATATTTGGAATGATGGTGGATCAGACGCGACACTTACAGGATCATTTTCTTCGTATGCAAGTTCGGGATCTTATTGTGTAAGAATTCGTGATAACTCAGGTAAAGCTTCGTCTTTGTATACAGACAATTTGGACTTAACAAATTATACATCGCTAGACTTGCAATTCTCTGTATACTCCGTAAGTATGGAGCCCGGTGAAGATATAATGCTTGATATCTCATCTGATGGTGGTGTAACCTTTGAGACCATTACCCATTGGGTGGCCGATGAAGATTTTGAAAACGAAATCAGAAGCGATTTTATGGTTCATGTCGCTGGGTATGAATTTAATGAAACCGTAGTATTGAGAATTAGATGTGATGCTTCGTCTAATGAAGATCAAGTATATATTGATGATGTGAAAATGGAAGTTTGTGGACCAGAAAATACGCTTGAGGAAATCACCATTGAAACTGAACAAGAGAAAAACACAAAATCACTCGATGCAAATGTATATCCTAATCCAGTTAAAATCGGTCATAGGATGAACATACATTTCAATAAAGTTATCGAAAAATTGAATGTATCATTGCTGTCTATTTCAGGTCAACAAATAATTAATACGCAGTTTGAGGAATCACAATATTTTGATATTTCTATGGATCATACCTTAAAGGAAGGTAATTATATTCTTGTATTAGAAACGCCTGAATCGTCGATTGTCAAGAAAATATTTGTATCAAGATAATTGGAATATTACTATATATCTAACATTAAAGTGTACCTATTTGGGTACACTTTTTTCATTTATTAAGCTTTCTACATTATTAATTATATCAATAAGTTGAGATTTTAATTGTTCTTTGTTTTCGCTAGATACACCAGCATAGATAGACATTTCAGCTTTTTTTAAAAAATCTTCAGTACGCTCTATTATAGATGGAGTAATATCTTTTGTTTTAAACAACGCTATGATTTCATCATCGGTTAATTGAATATCGGTATCCTTAAATTTTTGAGTTAAGTATTTTCTAAGCTTTAAACTTAATATTTCGATATACCCTTTAGAATTCGTAGCCTTAACTTGAGCCAACTCATTATTTAGCTCGGTAATAATTTTTAGTTTAGCTTTTTTCTTTCGTTGTACTAATGCATCAAAATGCCCTTCGGCAACTAGTTTTCTTTTATAGCCTAATAGGCCGATAACAATACAACCAAGAAGGCCTAAACCGAGTAAGTATAACCATTTGAAAAATTTGGGTTTTTTGATCTTTTTTAATCGCGTGCTCGTAAAAATAGAAGCTAATTGAATTTCTTTTTCTTCTTCAATATTCGATTGCTGAATATTCGATCCTTGAACTACACTGACATTAAAGTTTTTAGGTCCGATGGTTACATATTTATTACTATCTGTGTTAAAATAAGTAAACTCTGGTTTTAATATAAATCTTCCCGTTTTCTTTGGAACTAAAATATATTCATAGGCTTCAAAACAAGTAATCGCAAAACCTTTATTTGATTGATCTTCCTTTGTTGTATTTGGATCATACCACTCAAATGCTTCTGGAAGATCCCATTTTGGAGCTTCAATCATTTTAGGATCACCATTACCATTAATATTCATGGTGATGACAACGGCGTCATCTGTACTTACCGTTGTTTTTTTATTTTTAGCTGTCATCGAAAAATTACCTACGGCTCCAGAAAATGAAATTGGAGCATTTGGTGGTAAATCTTGCACCGTAATATTGAAACCGTTAGCAATTGTATTTATACGTTTTTCAATTCGATTAAAAATAGATCTAGAATTTTGTTTTGCGATCCCTAGTGTAACTTGAGTAGTCGGTATTTCAAATGTTCCTACCTGCTGGGGAAATAATGCCAGTTTGTGTAAATCTTTTACAAAGTATTCGACGCCATCTAAGATTTCTCTCTCATAGCGTACTTTTTTATTTAAACCCATGACATAGAATCCTTCATAATCACTTTCGTTTACAATATCATACTGCTGCACATTGAGTATGGTATATAGTTTATAGGTCAATATAATTTGTTGCCCTAAATAAGCAGATGAATCTGATGCTGTAATTTTCACAAAGCAATCTTCCTGACTTTCTTTCTTACCCTTTCCTTTGATGACTTCAATCGAAAAAGGCTTGGTTCTATATGTTTTTCCTTGGACAACAATGGATGCGGCACCCACTGTGAAAGTGCCTACTTTTTTACCAATATATGAGAAGCTCCACTTTTTGTTACTTGTTTTTCGACCGTTATAAATAGACATATTGGTCGACGTAGATGGTCCACCGGCAAATGTTAAACCTTCTACTTTAGGCGGTATAAAATTGGACTCTTTCCCATTTTCTAACATAAATATTATATCTACGTAGGAGCCTTGTACAATTTTTTTTGCATCGGTTGAAACGGAAAAGTTAACTTGGCTAAAACCAGTTATCGTAATTAAACTAAAGAATAAAAGAAGAACTTTCGATGCTTTCATATCCTCTTTAATTTTCTTTTTTGCTTACCACTAGGTATTGTTTCTTCTTGCATTTCTTGTTGATTATCCTTAAAAAGATCATTTAAATCGTCAAATGGACTTTGGAGGTCAAACATAAATGGATTGCCTCCTCCAATAGAATCCATTTTGCCGAATGAATCATTAAAGTTAAAATTAAAGTGGCTAGAAGTAGATGGTAAAGTAGAGGATTGAATAATATTTTCTGGATTAGGATAGGTAAAAACTTCCAGTGGCTGGGTTTCAATGGTTTGACTTTCTGAAACAAGATACCCTGGATCAATAAAGGTCATACCTTCTCTCAATGGTTTGATGACAAAGGTATACGACTTACTACTTTTTGTTTCCCCATTAATTATGCTCATAGATGTCGATAATGCTGGGCCACTAACTACTTCAAAACCTTCAAATGAAGGCTGTTGAAATTCACCTTGTATATTATCTATCGAGTATTGAATTTGGATAACATTACCTATTAAAATTGAATCGGTACTGATTTGAACGGTAAAGGATTCATTTTGAGCAATTAAACTTAATGACACAAATATGCCTATCGTAAAAGTTGCCACCAGCTTAACTAGATGAAATGGAATTTTCATGATGTAAATATTTGATTAATTAATTATTGTTACCAGTCTTTGTCTGTTTTTTTTCGTTTTGAATTGAATTTCTTCAACTTTTCTTGGACTTTTTGTTCTTCACTTTCAATAATTTGCAAAAGCTTTACAGCGTCTAAACTATCTAGTGATTGTTTTTCCAATCGACTTGAATCAGCACCTGAAGGTTGTATATCTTCTTCACTTAAACTATCCTGAGCTGGTTCTTCTTGTTGTGTGGAATCTTGTGGTTCTTCTTCTTGTGGCTCACCTTCTTGCGGTTCGCCATCCTGAGGCTCACCATCTTGCGGCTCACCATCTTGTGGCTCTTGCTCTTCTTGGTCCTGCTGCTCTTGATTTTGTTGCTCTTCTTGTTGCTGTTGTTGTGCTTGTTGACGTACAATTTTAGCAACGGTTAAGTTATATTTAGCTTCAAGATCATCAGATTTGTGCTTTAATGATTTTTTGTAATAATGAATGGCTTCATCTAACTTTTGAGCTTGAAAATAGGCATTACCAAGGTTGTACGATGCGAGAGCCAATTCTGTTTCATCTTGTGTTTTAGAAAGCGCTCTATTGTAATACTCTGCTGCTTCTTCAAATCGCCCCAATTTATACAGTGAATTACCTAAGTTATACACACTTTTAAACGCAGGTTCCTCATTTTGAGCTTTCCTATATTCTTCTTCCGCATAATTATATTCTTCATGCTGATAATAGATATCTCCTTGTAATAGATATCCATGACCACTTTGACCAAATGCAAGCAGGGTACTGAATATTGTAATGAAAAGTAGCGTTATTTTTTTCATAACTCTGTGGCTTTTTTGGTCGCTATATTGCCAATGAAGAAACGATAAATAATGCAAAGAATAGCAAACCCTAAAAAGTACTGAAAGTAACTAACATGATCTGTAAAGGATTGTTGTTGGATTTCTTTTTTCTCCATTCTACTGATTACTTTTTTAATGTCATCAACAATACTGCTGTTTTGACTTAGAAAAAAGGACCTACCTTTTCCGGCTGCAGCTAAAGTTTCAATCATATCCCTATTCATAATTGAGGTCACTACATTTCCTTGCTTATCTTGTTTATACTCTTTTCGTCCTTTATTACCAACAGGAATATAAGCACCTTCACTTGTACCGACTCCTATCGTGTAGATAAAGGTTCCATTTTCTGCCGCCTTTTCTGCTGCTTCGATGGCATCCGAGTCATGATTTTCTCCATCTGTAATGATGATTAATGCTTTTTGATAAGGACCTTCTTGATCAAAAATAGTTTGTGCTAAATCAATCGCATCTGCAATGGCTGTTCCTTGAGTACCTGCTTGCTGCGGATTTGCACTTTTAGCAAATATTTCTGCTGCGGCATAATCAGCGGTCAATGGAATTTGAAGATAAGCACTTCCAGCAAAGGAAATAAGTCCGATCCGTTCACCTTTCAAGGATCGAATAAGACGTTCTGTAAACCGTTTTGCACGTTCCATTCGATTTGGTAATATATCTTCAGCCATCATGCTTTGTGATATATCAAGCGCTATTATAATATCTGAACTTTTGGCTTTTACTCTTTCTTGTTTTGATCCCCATTGTGGATTTGCAAGTGCAATAATACAAGCCATTAGTGCCAATGAAAATAGAATAAACCTTAGATTTTCTTTGGTAGCATCATATCCTTTCATTAAATGTTGAACCAAATGTTCATCCATTAATTTTGATATGCTGTGTGATTTCCATTTTTTAAAAATAAAAAATAGGACCACAATGAGTAGTAACACGCCAAATAACAATAAGTAGGATATTTCTTGAAATCTAAACATAGCTTATGGAATTGTTCTTAGTATAGATTTAGATAATAGCCATTCTAGTAATAATAAACATAGCCCAAATAAGACGAATGGTCTAAATTTTTCATTATATCGTTTAAATACGTTGACTTCTATTTCTGTTTTTTCCAACCGATCGATATAGGCATATATTTGTTCAAGTTGAGTCTGAGAAGTTGCTCTAAAATATTGTCCTCCAGTCGATGTAGAAATTTCATTTAATAATACTTCATCGATTTCGACTTTTGTTAAACCATAGGTAAACGTTCCATTCGCTCGTTTTGCAATTGGAGCTCTAGCTGTCCCTTGGGATCCAACTCCAATTGTATATACTTTGACACCAACTTCTTTTGCGATCTCTGCTGCTGTCATTGGCTTGATATAACCTGTGTTATTTACTCCATCTGTTAGTAAGATAACCACTTTGCTTTTTACATCACTTTGTTTTAGTCTATTGACAGCAGATGCTAATCCCATACCAATGGCGGTACCATCTTCTAATAAACCACATTGTAAGGAATTTAGAAAATCTTTTAAGATTTTATGATCCGTTGTTAGTGGACATTGGGTAAAACTTTCGCCACTAAACACCGCTAGCCCAATTCTATCATAGGGTCTTTTATCTACAAATTCTGCGGCAACGGCTTTACTAACCGTCAATCGATCAGGAGCAAAATCTTGGGCAAGCATACTACTCGATAAATCCATAACTAACATAATGTCAATCCCTTCAGCTTTTATTTCTTCTTCTTGCAGTACTTGTCTTGGTCTTGCCAAACCTAGAATAAGACCAATAATGCCTATCCATTGTAACCAAGGTAGGATTTTTCTGCCGATTGCTTTCCAGCTTCTAATATTTGCAAATACAACCGCGTGTGGGAATACCATCGATGCTTTTGTCGATGCTGCTTTTTTGTAGTGATAATAGATCATTAACGGCACTAAAAGCAACAATAGCAGCAACCATGGGTGTTGAAATTCGTAATTATTCATCCAGTTCATTTGCTATTATTTCTTGTTTAGTATTAACAACAAAATCCTCGGCGGAATTTAAAAATCGTTCATGAATATCATCTGGTGGATTTGCTTTCGCAAATTTTATCATATCGGCAATCTGTAGTATCTCTTTTAAAGCTGGGGTATATTCTTTATCAAAGTCGGCATGATTAAGCTTATTCACAATTTCGCCAGTCGTTGATTCAAGCGCTTGAATATCGTATCTATTTTCTAAATATTCTCGAATAATAAATGTTAACCTACTTTGATATTCTTTAATATCTCCCGTTTTCCAAATGGCAGCTTTTCGTAAATTATCTAATTTGTTTAATGCATTGATATGAGCAGGAATAATAACTTCTGGTGTTTCAATGATTTGTTCACCCGTACCTTCAAGTTTCCATTTTCTACTCCACCAAAAAAATATTGCTAATGCAATGAGAGCTATAAAAGCAAGCATATATCCAATATAATCACGCCAAGTTTTAGGTTCAGTGACGATCGATTTAATATCTAATATTATTTGAGTTGTATCGATTGGACTCATTCCTGCAGGTGGAAGAACATGTACCGTAGGACGTTGCAATTGCATTACATTTTTGAGCGTATCACCGGTATTTGTAATGATAATAGGGTGAGGTAAGACAAAGACGCCAATATCCCAAAAACGAAGTGGAAATGTTTCTTTCCAAATACCTGTTTTTAAGTTTTCCTCATTCAATGTTATACCTAATCTTTTTGGGTTTGCTTCCCAGTTTTGTCCAGTAAATTCAATGTCTGCTCGTAAATCTATGGTATCTGGTAGGGTCAAATTTATAATGGTATCATAAGGACTAAAATCCAATGTTAAATCGGTGTATTGAGGAGGTAGTTTAAGCTTTACTTGAAGTTCAAATGGATCTCCTATCAGTAACGTATCGCTTGATAAAATGAGTGAGGATGTTACTTGTGCAAACAAACCATTTACAAAGAAAATAAAAGCAATACAATACATTACACGCTTCATCATTTACTTCTAGATTTAAAAAAATGAAGTAATAATTTTACGTAATCTTCGCCAGTCTTAATACTAACTAGGTCTGCACCTGATTTTTTGAAGTGCGTATTGAAATAGTTAAAATTGGAATCATACCATTTACGATATTTGTTTCTAAAAGCTCGACTTGAAGTGTCAATGAAAACAGGTTTTCCTGTTTCAGCATCAATGGTTTTTAGTAAGCCAACATTTATCAATTCTTTTTCTGCAGTATCGGTAATGTGCATACCTATTAAATCGTGCTTTCTTGCAGAAATGCTGACCGCATCTTCATATCCAGTATCCATAAAATCAGATAATAAGAAGGCGATACTTTTCTTTTTTTGAATATTATTTAAATATTCAAGAGCTGCCTTTATATTGGTATCCGGATGTTTTGCTTCGTGATAAATGATTTCACGAATTATTCGCAAAATATGTCCTTTACCTTTTTTAGGTGGTATATATTTCTCGACTTCACTGGAAAATAAGATGGCACCAACTTTATCATTGTTTTGAGTAGCAGAAAAAGCCAATACGGCACTTAATTCGGTAATCAACTCACTTTTCATCTGAGTCCGAGTACCAAATAAGGTAGATTTACTTATATCTACGAGTAACATCAACGTTAACTCTCTTTCTTCCTCAAATACTTTTACAAATGGATCACCAGTTCGAGCTGTTACATTCCAATCAATATTACGGACATCGTCTCCATATTGATATTCTCGAACTTCTGAGAATGACATACCTTTACCTTTGAATGCACTATGGTATTCTCCTGAAAAAATATGTTTACTAAGACCTTTCGTCTTAATCTCAATTTTTCGAACCTTTTTTAATATTTCGTTCGTATCCATTAAGGTACTTGAACGGTATTTAAAATCTCGTTAATCAAATCCTCTTGCGTAATGTTTTCCGCTTCAGCTTCGTAACTAAGACCGATTCTATGTCTTAAAATGTCTTTACAAATGTTTCGTACATCATCAGGTATCACATATCCACGTCTATTCATAAATGCATAAGCTTTTGAAGCCATTGCCATATTTATACTGGCTCTTGGAGAAGCGCCATAATTTAGAAGGTTTTTTAATTTGTCCAAACCATTCTCTGCAGGATTTCTAGTAGCAAAAACGATATCAAGGATATAGTTTTTAATATTATCATCCATATATACTTTATTCACCATTTCTCTAGCTCTCAATATTTCCTTTGTAGTGACGACAGGCTCAATTTTTTTATTCGTTGTCCCATCAATCACTCGATCCATGATCAATTTTTCTTCCTCTTTGGTTGGATAGCCAATGTCAACTTTTAGCATAAAACGATCCATTTGTGCTTCAGGTAGATTATATGTTCCTTCCTGTTCAATTGGGTTTTGTGTCGCCAATACCAAAAAGGGTTCTTGAAGTTTATACGTTTCTTTCCCTATAGTTACTTGCTTTTCGGCCATTGCCTCAAGTAATGCACTTTGGACTTTAGCAGGTGCTCTATTAATCTCATCGGCTAAGATGAAATTCGAAAAAATTGGACCTTTTCGAACGTTAAATTCGTTCTTACTTGGATTAAAAATCATGGTTCCAATAATATCAGCTGGCAGTAAATCAGGAGTAAATTGTATCCGCTGAAAATCTGCTTGAATGGAAGAGGCTAACGTTTTTATTGCTAACGTTTTGGCAAGGCCCGGAAGTCCTTCTAATAAAACATGACCTTTCGTAAGTAAGCCTAATAATAAACGTTCTATCATGTAATCTTGACCAACGATTATTTCTGCACTTGCTTCTTTAATTTTGTCAACAAAAGCACTTTCTATTTGAATTTGTTGATTAAGTGCTTCAATATCTATGGAGCCTTGCATCATCTTGTGTAAATTTGATTGTGTGTAAAAGTTAGTTTACTTTAATTTAACGCAAAATTGCTAAAAAATTTGATAATATGATAAGTCTTAAAAAATGGTTTTCGATAAAAGTCAAAAAACACTATACGAATGCTTTATTTTTATCTTCAATGCTTATTTTTTTCAATACGACTTTGACAGCTCAGTTAGCCACAAGTAAAAATGCACAGCAAATAGCAATTAAATCGATCGAACAGATTGAGGACAAAGGATTGATCGTAAAATTGTATACTCAACAAACGACGATAGACGCAATGAAGGAAAAGATGGCTTCTAATCCGAAGCTCAAAGCAACCTATCAAAAGAAGTTGAAAAGTATAATTTCAACGAGAAACCAAGAGAATGAATTTCTGATTAAAGCGTTTAAAAAGCAATACAATTTTTCAAAAGTATATTTTATTCCGGATTACAATTTTAAAGCGTTTGTTAATGGTGAAAGTGGTTCTTTGTTTTGGAATGAAGACTTAGAAGAAGTAGAAATTTCTGGTTTGGATGGTGATTTTGTCGTGTTATCAAGAAACTTTGGTTCCAGGTATGATTGGAAAGTTTGCAATAAAGCTTTAGAAGTGGTCCCAAATCCATTTCCAAATTACTTTAGTATGAAGCCAGTTGTCGTTCAGTTTTTTATGGGTTTATTTGCCCCATCCGCATTGTATAAATTGGAAGCCTATGAAACTTTAGTTAAAAAGATGGAGACGAAATTTATTAAGTTTAAAAAACAAAAAGCTTAGTTTTCAAAGGGCTCTAGAGTACCTAAAATGTGTTCTGGGGTATTGGGTTTCAAAGGTTTAGATGGGATTTTTATTGTATCTACAATTTCTTTTGCTACCCATTGGGATATGATAGAGTCAACATGCATTTCGGCATTCTCTGAAGCTATCATTCTACATTTCTTATATTCTCTTTCCGAATGCTTTAAGGTTTTTGCAGCGACGATTTTTTCGATTTCCACATTAATATCCAGCGGTTTTTTGCAGCTAATTGCAAAAAAAGTGAGCACAAATATGAAGACAATATGTTGGATATTATTTATCAAGGATTAATTTTATTTCATCGATTTGTTTGGACTTAATCGAATCAATTGCTTCTTTAAATTGCTTGTTGTAGTTTAGGTCACAAATGGAATCAATTCTTTTATTTAATGGTTTTAATTGTCTTCGAAAAATTGAATCCGCTTTTTTTTCGATTGTTTTTTGAAGTTCGAGATTTTCATAGCCGCCACATGACGCTACACACAAAAGGAATGAAAATATCATCAGGTTTTTAATCATCAACGACAATATTTTTTCGTTTGAGTACAAAATTTTGACCTAGGTATACTTTTTTAACTACTTCATCAGCAGCCAATTCTTCAGCAGTACCCGATTTAAGGATATTACCTTCAAACATTAAATAAGCTCTATCTGTAATGGACAAAGTCTCTTGTACATTATGATCTGTGATTAAGATTCCAATATTTTTGTTTTTAAGTTTGGCTACAATATATTGGATATCTTCCACAGCAATTGGATCTATCCCTGCAAATGGTTCATCCAAAAGAATGAAATTTGGACTTGAAGCGAGTGCTCGTGCAATCTCGGTTCTTCTTCGTTCACCTCCGGATAAACTGTCGCCCATGTTTTTTCGTACTTTATGAAGTCCAAATTCGGTAATAAGTGACTCTAATTTATCTTTCTGTTCTTCTTTTGACATACCTGTCATTTCCAATATTCCACTAATATTATCTTCAACTGAAAGTTTACGAAACACAGAAGGTTCTTGTGGTAAATAACCGATTCCATGTCTTGCTCTTTTATACATTGCATAATTGGTAATGTCTAAGTCATCTAGAAAAACGTTTCCTTCATTTGGTTTAACGAACCCTACCGTCATATAAAAGGTGGTTGTTTTGCCAGCTCCATTTGGGCCAAGCAATCCAACGATTTCACCTCGATTGACTTCAATAGAAACCTCATTGACAACGCGTCGATTTCCATAAATTTTTACTAAGTTCCTAGCGCTTAATTTCATTATTCCATTCTAAGTTTACATTAATATCCCAATTGGCTCGAACTGTTTCAATAGTAAAAGTACGAATGTTTTCTGGCCTTCTCTTTTCTAATAAATGTCCAGTATCCCATCGACCATTTCCATTTAAATCTTCAATAATTTTCATTGAATAATCACCTGGAGCAATACCATTCAAGAGTCGATTATCTCCGTTTTTTAAATATAACGTTTGAATCACCTTTTCTTTCTTTAAGAGGGAGGCTACATATTGAGTACTATCATTCACTGCATTAAAAACAAGATTTATTGCACCAAAGTCTTCTTTCATTTTTGTTTTTACAACATATTGCAAGGTATCATTTGTTTGATGATAGACATCGAGGATGGCACCAGGAAGAAGTGTTATTTCATAGATGCTTGTATCCTTAAATGAACCTTTAATTTGACAATTTTTTGTATCACTTTTTACCTGAAAAGCTACTTCATTTTTACTTGTATCCGTAACGATTACAAATGCCGCATCAACTGAATCGACGAGATTGTTAAAAGTGATATTTAACCAATCACTAGGAAATTGTTGTTGAAAGCTACTGGCAGAATCGGTTCGACATTGCAAACTATCAAACTGTTCTGATAGTTTCCAGGGTAAGGTATCGATAAGAACATTTCGATCGGTCATTAATAGAATCGTAGAATCTAGAACGGCACTATTTTGTGAAAACCAAATATGGATGGAGTCATTTTCCCAAATCGTTTGATTAACATCAAGGTGTGGATTTAAAAACCGAACAGTATCTAATTGGGATGACAAAGCAATACTATATTTGTTTTTTCTGATTCTGATTCCTTTTTGAAAAATACGCTCTTCTTGGAAAATGGGAAATGTAAATTGATAATTTGTTGTATCATTCAATACGACGAAAGAGTCTAAGAATGATATTCGTTCTCCACTTTGGTCAAATCTCATGGAGCTGTTTGCATCTTCTAGTGCGTAGATGAGAAAAGAATCTTGTCTAATGTTAGAAATGGTAAAAACTCCTTCTTTATTGGTTTTTGCAATGTAGTCTGGTTTCTCTAAATAGAGAATCGAATCTTGAAGGTTACTATACATTTGAATATTAACATTCTCTACCGGTTCTCTTGTCAAAACGTCTATGACCGTACCACTAATTTTTAGGGAATCAATATAGTCACCAGTAGAAAATACAAATTGATAATTTTCTATAGGGTTGCCTTCTGTAAAATCTTGAATAGATTCTCCAAAATTTATGACATACGTGGTGCTATCCTTTAATATTTCTTCTTCCCCAATTTCAATAGTTAGCTTTTTACCTTGTGCTTTTATTATTCGATCTTGAATAGGGGGAGAAATTATAATATTTCCAATATTTTTTAAGACGATCCATTCGTCAAAGACTAGCGTTATTTCTTTTTCTGAAAATAGGGTTTGAAAATTAGTTGTAGACCCTAATGAATCGATCGAAGGGCCGAAGGTATCTTTAGGTCCACCTTCGATTTTACCTGTGATTCTTGCGCAAGAATACAGTAAAAATGAAACAAAGAATATTATTAAATATCGATACATAGTGTGAAGATATCAATTCCTATTGGCGGTTTTGCACATAGGATGATATGTGTATAATGTGTCTTTTAAGAATTTAGTATCCAGATGGGTATAAATTTCTGTTGTTAATATTGATTCATGACCCAACATTTCTTGTACCGCTCTCAAATCTGCGCCTCCTTCTACTAAGTGTGTAGCAAAAGAATGCCTAAAAGTATGGGGACTTACTTTTTTTTGAAGTCCGATTTCTTTTACCAAATTTTTAATAATGGTAAATATCATAACTCGAGTTAATTTTTTACCCCGCCGATTTAAGAAAATAAAATTTTCATACCCAGGTTTGATGTCCACGTTTTTTCGATCATAATCAACATAATTGTCAATTTGTCTCAGCGTGTGAGGTGCTATCGGTATAATGCGTTCTTTATTATTTTTTCCGATTACTCGCAAATACCCAAGATCTCTATAAATATTAGAAAGAGACAGATTGACTAATTCGGTAACACGAAGTCCACATGCATAGAGGGTTTCTAAGATTGCTTTGTTACGATGACCTTGTGGGTGACTTAAATCGATTGCTTCTATTAATTGATTAATTTCTGCTTCTGAAAGTACATCTGGTATTGTCTTGGGTAACTTAGGACCTTCTATTAATTCAACAGGATCATTTTTTACAATATCTTCTAAGATGAGATAACTATAAAACGCTCGAATTCCAGATATTATACGGGCTTGCGACCGTTGACCAAGCCCAATTTCATTGAGTAAACATAGAAAAGAGGACAGGTCATCATGACTTATTTCAACTGGTGATGTTTTTTGAAGTTCTGTAATCGAAAATTTTTGCAGTTTACATACATCAGCTTTATATGCTTCTATCGAATGTCCAGACATCGATCTTTCAAGCATTAAGTAGGATTCAAATCCTGATATAGTAGAACTCCAATTCATATGATAAAAATAGCTAATATGAATGACAATTATTACTACCCCAGACTTTATTATTCGTTGAATCAATTATGTCGGTCAGTTTTAGATATACAAATAGTATATTAGTCGAAATATATATTGATATGCGTAATGAATTTATAATACTAAGTATTCTAGCTGCAGTTGCATTAGGCCTGCTTGGTTTTTTTGTAAGCACAACTTGGTGGTGGGTTTTACTTCTTGCTTCTCCTGTGATTCTTTTGGCACTGTATGACGCATTTCAAACAAAGCATGCTATTCTGCGAAATTTTCCAATTCTAGGAAGGTCTAGATATTTAGCCGAATGGTTAAGGCCAAAACTATATCAATATTTTATCGAATCGGATACAGACGGTAAACCATTTTCGAGAATTGATCGAAATATTATTTATCAAAGGGCAAAAAAAGAGCTTGATACAACTCCTTTTGGTACTCAGTTAAATATTTATGACGAAGGGTATGAGTGGATGGAGCATTCTATTGCAGCGCTAGATCATCATGATATAGAGCCAAACCCTAGAGTCACAGTCGGTGGAAAAGATTGTTTACAACCATATAAAGCAAGTTTGTTTAATGTTTCAGCAATGAGTTTTGGATCGTTAAGTAAAAATGCAGTAATGGCATTAAATGGTGGAGCATCGATAGGTAAGTTTGCACATAATACAGGTGAAGGCGGTATTTCAAAATATCATGATAAGCATAATGGGGATTTGATCTATCAAATTGGTACAGGGTACTTTGGGTGTAGAGCAAAAGATGGTAATTTTTCTCCAGAACTATTCAAGCAACGGACTGCTAAGGCCAATGTAAAAATGATAGAAATTAAATTATCTCAAGGTGCTAAACCAGGCCATGGCGGTATATTGCCAGCCAAAAAGGTAACACAAGAGATAGCTGAAATTAGAAATATTGAAGCAGGGAAAGATGTACTTTCACCTCCTTACCATAAGGCCTTTAAAACGCCTATGGAATTGGTACATTTCATCAAGCAATGTCGTGATTTATCTGGAGGAAAACCGATTGGGTTTAAGCTTTGTATTGGACAAAAGGTCGAATTTGTTGCCTTATGCAAAGCAATGGTTGAAACAGGAATACGCCCAGATTTTATTGCGATTGATGGGGCAGAAGGAGGCACTGGTGCGGCACCTGTAGAGTTTAGTAATTCTGTTGGAATGCCTTACAGAGAGGCTTTATCATTCGCTTATAATGCACTTATTGGGTTTGGGATTAAAAAGGAGATAAAATTGATAGCGGCAGGTAAAATCGTCTCTGGGTTTGATATTTTTAGAGCTATTTCTCTAGGTGCAGATTTTACATATAGTGCACGTGCAATGATGATGGCGGTAGGGTGTATTCAAGCATTGGAATGTAATTCAAATACATGCCCAACTGGAGTCGCCACACAAAATGAAGAATTGATGAAAGGACTTGTGGTTGAAGATAAAAAACATAGAGTAGCAAATTACCATAAGGAAACGATTAAGAGTTTTATCGAGTTGATGGCAGCTGCAGGGATAGATGATCCAGACCAAATTAATAGACGTCATATGCATAGACGCATTAGTTCTGTTAATTCAAGATGTTACGATAAGTTATATCCTTATATAACCGAAGGTTCATTATTACAAAAAGAGTCAATTCCTAGGGATTGGAGGGAAATGATGGCTATGGCTACTTCAGCATCTTTTAGGCCCAAATTCGAACAAGTATATATAGAAGAAGACTAATCAACGATTGATTAGCCTTCTTCTGTAATGTTATATATTAATTTTTTTTATTGTAACTTAAAACGAACAACAAAGCCTGATTCGAACGTTGTCCTAGGAAACGAACTTGATACTTTTGGTGTCGTTTTATTATAATCCAAATACCATCTTATTGCAAGACTTTTGTTTATAGCATATTCTGCACTTGGACTTAAAATATATGACGTTGTTCCCCTTTGAGCATCACTATCGTATGCATTTAATTTGTCCTTGTTAAGGTCATGAATCCTTGTTTCATCATCACGATAAGAAAAAGCTAACTTCAACTCTAATGTTCTTGCTTTTTTGTCATTAACGCCTCTATTCCCAGATCCTTTAGTCACATTGTCAATCAATTCTTTTGCTTTAGAACTAGAGGCCCTTTTCTTACCTTTCCCTTTTCTGTCACCTGTAAGGAATCCTATATTAATATCTTTTAAGATGGTTCCTACATCGAATATGATTTCACTAGAACTCGTTTCAATTAATTCACCTACATCAACGGATAATATTAGATCTCTAGACTTTCTATATTCTGCTCCAAGGGTATAATCAGATTTTGTTTTCAGATTGATACCTAATACAGGAGCAAATTGTTCAGATATTTTTACATCAGGAATAATCCACCGAGTAAAGTAATTTGCATTTTTTGGTGGTCCGGTTTCCGAATATATTGTTTCTAGTGGATCCTCAGATGTTGCCAAAGAATTGTATTCTGGATTTAAGTTATAATTACTTACCGATAGTGTCGATTTATAGCCGTGTTCTACTGAAAAATTACTGATATAATCTTTGAACCACGGTAATTTATTTAAACCATCATACTTCACTTTCCAGTTTGGTTTAGGAAGTAAAAATTGTTCATTAAAATTTAAGTTTCTTGTGCCATTTACAAAATCAACTTCAGCTACTTTTTCAGCATCACCATTGGTATAAGCGGCAATAAAAGCGGGAATTAATACTTTATTTGAAGTCGGTCCAAAACCAAATGGAAATTCAGGATCATTGGTATGATTTTCATTGACATTAGGGTTTCCGACTGCATTTGCTGCTACAATATTGGCCGCTGGCACTCTATTATCCATAAAGTTATTAAAGGTACTTTTCGAATCATTGAAAAGCGTATTCATAGCAAAATAGGTCATATCAAAAGATCCATTTTGAATTTGTCCCAATTGCAACCATTGTTCATTTTTATATCTAAATTCTTCTCGATTGGTATAGCTAAATTTTTTCTTGAAATCAATATCAATATCAAGATCTTTCCATGGTTCTAAGGTAATTCCGAGATCCAATGTTTGTTGCCTACCTTGCTGCAGTTGATTATTATGTGCAGCACTTGCATTCATCCAATTATTAGAAGCGGCTCTGTTTAACCAGTTGTTTGAATCACCTACCGTCAGGTTGGGTTGTGCACCAGCTATAAAATCCCACCCTGGAGCATTAAATCCATTTGATAAACCAAGGAGCTCTGCTTCAGGCATAAAACCAGGAATCGAAGTGTCAAAATCTTCTTTGTATGAAAATTTTACTTTTTTCATTAAAAATAGTGGACGAACCAATATCTTTTCAGCTAAAGTAATTGGTCGATCTTTTTTCGACTTTTTACGCTCTTCTTTTGTTTTAGGTTTTGGCTTTTCTTTAGCTTCTTTTTTTCCATCTTTTCCTCGCTTGCTCTTACTTTTTACTTTGTTTAGTTTTTTGTAATATTTTGATTTTGACCAAATTTTGTCAAAATTAAAATCGGCAGTTAGGGATCGGTTTTGACCATTTTGAATGATAGCACCGGGCAGGGTACCAATTTCGTCAATCTCAATAAGTGGACCGCTGATCCACGCATAATCCGTTTTATATTGTGCTTTCACATTTACCCAACCTAAAAATGGGAAATTCTTTAAAGGTACATTGTAACTTAATTGGGCTTGATGGTTATAGTTTGTGTTTCTACCACCTTCACGAACATTTCCCATCCAATATTCTTGTGCTTCAGCTTGCTCTCTTCCAACTAATACTGTATCTCCAACTTCATCAACCCAGTCCCGTTCTGCAGGATCTGCTTTTAATCCGACCTGACGGTATTCATCAATAAAACTTTCGTTCATTGCGCTAAATTTGAATTTTAGTGATTTTGCAAAATCCCAATTCAAATCATACCGACGTTCCCAATTGAAAAACTTTTCATCAAATTCAAACACAGGTAATGATGGCAATCTAAATCTTCGTGTGGTATATTGACGATTCATATCCGTACTGAAAGCAAAACTATTCGGTAATGGATTGAAATTAAATTCTTTGATGAATTTTAAATATTTACTTGATACAGATTTAAAAGGTTGGATATATTTGACCTTCGGGGCGTACTTATAATCAAGTCCTGCCATATAATCTTTCGTATTATCGAATGCTAATAAGGGAGTTCTTCGATCTGTCTCGGTATAAGAGTATGAAACACTAAAGTTTGATATATTCCAAGGATAATTTCTAACCTTTTTAACCTTTTCTGGTTTCTGTTGAGTCGCAATTTTATCTTTTAAATCTTTCTGTTTTGATGGTCCAGATGAACTCGGTGATTTTGTAGAGGTTGGTTTACCTTTTTCTTTTTTGACATTAATAAAGTTAATGGTCTTTATAGTCAAAACCTCTTGAGCTTCTTCTTTAATTACATCCTGAACTGCTGGATCTGGATTGTTAGCTAATTTTTCTTCAAGGGTAAGATCTAGATCAAATGGGTCAAAGAGTGGGTTACGAATTTCCTTTGCATATTGTGTATACATAGGGATTCTCATATTCCACGATTTGGGTAGCAATTTACCAAGTTCTACATTTGCTGCTGCATCATACTGAATTACTTCTTCTTTACTTCGATCATTTAACTTTTGGTCAAGACCTCCGTAACCAATGCTGTTATATTTTCCCGAAAGGGTAACATTTCCTAAATCGGCAAGTTGCCAATCGACTCTGGCTAAAGCAGCAACACCACCTCGTTCGTCAAATCCTGCTGTTCGAAGCTCATTAACCCAAACTTCTCCACAATAGGATTTATCGTTGTCTACCACTTTTCGTACACCTATTTGTATGCCTTTGACAAATCCAAGGTTCGGATTTCCGATAATTCCAATATTGTGATCAGGGTTAATTGTTGCACTTTGACTAAATTTTTCTGACACAGGCTGTTGCAACGCATTTCTAGCCAACTTAAGATCTGTCAGATCCTTTAATCTAAGATCCATCATGTTTTCCGTTCTCCATACGACATCACCAGTATTATCAGCGGTACCAGAAGAGGCTGGTACGCCCTCTTCAGACATCACTAAAGGAATTTCATATTCATAATAATTCGTTTGAAAATCTTTACCAAATCGTACGAATAATACAAAATCTCCATCATTAAAATCTGCGGAATTTTCTAATGCTTGTTCGGCATGTACAAAAAGCTGAAATTTTTCATAGACTCGCAGGTCAAGCTCAGATAATTTAAACATGGACAATTCACAACTGTCTAGGACATTACAAAAGTTCAGTGACATTGAACGTTCATCTTGATTAATCGTTGCTAGATTACTGATAAGTCTCTCTTCTTTTATACCTCTTGGTAGAGCATAGTTGAAAGGTTGTTTTTCACTATTTTCTTGTAGACTTACTACATCGAGACTAAATTCTAAGTCTTCCGGAGCTCCTGCATCTGTGAAACACAAAGGATCAAAAGTTCTCCATTGACTTCTTACTAATTCAAATTCAGCTAATCGGAACGTTTTTTGAGTTTTGAAACCTTCTACCAACATTCTCATAAACTGGATCGAACGAAATCCTTGGATCCCATTGATGACATCAACATTTTCGGCAGTTACTTCTTGAATTGGTATTTGAAAACGATACCATAGCTGTCCATCATCACCCACTTTTCTTACATCTCTAATAAATGGAGTTTCTGCTCTATCCAATGAATCACCATCTGGGATTAGATCGATAGTATATTGGTAGTAACTTTCTCCTTGATCTAAAGAACTGTTTTCATTCAAATCTTCTCTATCTGGATAAGGATTTCCTCTTTCATTTTGAGAACCATCTGGAGCATTTCCTTCTGGCCCATTAAAACGTTTATATCGATTCAAAAGATTAGGATCGCTAGCAATGGATGGATTACCAAAATAGATGAAATCATCATTTGAAGCATCTGATAAATTTGCTGGGTAGACTGCTTGAATAGCATCTACATAATTTTTAAAATAATCCGCTTCGTTTGCACTACTAAGTCCATCAAAACCTAAATCTTGTGCATCTCTATTATCATTGTCAAAGGCATTCGGATTGGTTGGAAGATCTAACGGAATCCGACCAAATTCAGTATCTTTTATTAAAACTTGTGTTTCTCCGTCTACTGGAATCGCACTCTCAAACAACTGTACATTATCAGCATTAATATCTTCTGATATATTCCCTAAATGAAAAACGAGTTTTCCTGTATCTTGGTCTGCACTTCCAATAAATGGATTTAACATCCAAAAATCAATGTACTCATAGTTGGCAGCTTGGAAATCACTATTGTTCATATACCTCATAACACCTGCCCATCTCGATTCTGGATTGGCAAGGATCAATTCTTCTTGTTGCTCGTCGTATCGTTCAATACCCGATGAAATTCCTGGCTCTCCTGTTGGAGGATCATAATTATAAGGACCTCTTAAATTAGGATAAAAGGTCAAGTCAAATGTTCGTAATTCTGGTAATTGTCCAGGCGGAATATCTCTGTTTGGAAATAAATCTTTTTGATTTACTATTCTACTATATGGATTTGGTAAATCATCGTCATCTCTTGAAAATCGATCAATTACGTACCAACTCATCCATGCTCTATTATAGCCAGAAGCAATACCTTGACCATACCCTGGTTTATCTGAGGGAGTACTTGCAAGTAACCAACGATTAGGTTGAGTTCCAAGTGGAAGACCACTTACAGCACCTTCAAAATCATCAATATTAACGACCCCGCCATTATCATCACTCAAGTTAACAGCATTGGAGTGTCCAGGCCTTAGAGCAGCAACTTCTGCTACAACATTCAACGAAGATTCGGCATTCGTCGAATATAATGGAAGTGCATCTAACATTTTTGTCATCCATGGGGTAGGTGTATTATAGACCATATCCAAACCATAAATGCTATTTCTTATTGGGTCATCACCAATATTTACCTTTTCAGTAAATGGTTTTTCTGATAATCTTAAATAAGTCCCACCAATGGCCATTTTTTTGTTGACTTCATAGTCAGCACGCAAACCAAATAAAGTTTTTTGTTGTAAGCTAAATACAGAGTTATCTTCAAATTCAACTCTTAAGGGCACCCCTTGGGTAAGTAGAGCTTCATTCAATATCCTTAATCGTCCAATTCCATATTCAATTTCATAATCAGACCCTTCATCTAATAATCGTCCACCAGCATATACTCTCACTGATCCTTGGGGTATATTCCATGCACCTAATGAAATTTCTGAGGATATATCGGATTTGTACTTTCCGACCATGACAAATTTATTCTTATGAAGTTTTTCTTGAGCTTTTACAAGAGCTTCATCGTATAATTCTGTAAATGCTAAGGTGTCAATTTGAGCAGGAAACGGCACTTGACTTTTTAAATTCAATAAAGTTTGACCAAAAGGCTCTAATACAGGAAATACAATGACTCCATTTCTAGGAATAACGGTTATTCCCGGTGCAAAATCAAATATACCATCTGGTTGCGGATCATTCCTTGAATTCAATCGATCCAAATTAAATACATTCAATAAAGGAAAATCTTCTAAGCCATCAACAGGTAAAAATTTCTTAAGTTTTGCATTAAAATCATCTTCATAAAAGATATCAAAAACGAAATCTTCTTGTTGTAATTGACTCGTCCGCAATGGATATACATTTTTCATCATCAAATCCCACATATTACTCAATGGCCTTTGATTTGTACTTTTTAACATTTTTACGAAAATGACAGATTCTGTTTCTACCTCTCCATCAGGTCCACCGTTTGAACTCAATGCATCTGGAGACATTTCACCGACTTTATATACTTCATTACAATTTTGAGTGTAATAATACTGATATGCAATTCCTAAAACCTGATTTGGTTTTAGACGAATATTTAAAGAAACAAAACCTAATTCTGCATTAAACGTAAACTCACTAGGTTGTAGTTTTCTTCCTTTAAAGACTTCATAACCGACTGTTTGTGTAAGATTATATTGCGGACCTGCTAAATTTGTATTTACAAATTCAGATTGTCTAGTCATCAGATCTCCTTCTAACTCCTCATATAAGGTGTTTACTTCATTGTCTGGAAGTATTCGTCCTTTAGAATCCTCATATATGGACGGCAATCCCATTGTTGGTTCATAATCAGCCGTTGGATCGTCAAATTTACTTGC
Source organism: uncultured Saprospiraceae bacterium (assembly GCA_937924805.1). Taxonomy (GTDB): domain Bacteria; phylum Bacteroidota; class Bacteroidia; order Chitinophagales; family Saprospiraceae; genus JAHDDO01. Next base: position 14,257 of record CALDTZ010000105.1, on the reverse strand, counting down.
ATCGGATTCTCCTAAATCAGCGATAGCTACGACTTTAGTACTATTTTGTTGATAATTTGGTTTATCGTCTGATATCCATATTTCAATATTCGCTACTCTAAACGTGTTTTTTATCTGCGGTAAATTAGATAATGCTTCTTCGTAAGCATCTCTGTGATAATGTGAAATAAAGAAGTGTCTATTTTCATCATAATCATCTGGGCGTATTTCAAATTCTTGAACAGTTGCTCCATTCTGGATATTAATTTCTTTTTGCTTCGATCTTTGTTGAGATGCAATAGCGGTAAGTTTTAAATGTCCAAACTGTAATTCTGTTTTGATACCAAATAAACTTTGAGCACCTTCGATCAAACTACTACGTAAGGGTAAACTAACATTACCGGCTTCGATCTTTTTCAGAATATCATCCTCAGTAAATTTTTCTGAATCGTAAGCTAATTTAATTTTTCGATCAAAATCAAAGGTAGCATTCGTGTTATAGTTAAACCCAAGGTCTAGTTTATCACCGATATTACCATCTACATTGATCTGAATGTCTTCGTCAAAGACCATTCCGTAGTTTCGTTGACTATTTTCTGGGATACTTGGGTTATTAATATTTTGATAGTCCATTCCCAAGGTTATATCAATACTACCTTGCGGTTTTATTGTTACGCCATTACCACCAAATAATTTATCGATTAGAAATTTTTCTACATTTATTTTTGACATAGGATCAACCAGTCCACTTCTACCTCGGTCACCAGAACCAATACCACTCAGTTTCTCAAAGTATGATTTTTGTTCTTGCTGTGCATTCCATTCAATATATTCATCAAATGTCATGTAAGTAGGCGTTCTAAAAAATTCGTCCCCTATTTTTTCATAGATGATATATTGATTTGATTCTGGATCATATTCTACCTTTTGTTCCAACTCCGAAGGAAAGATATCGAAAGGATTGGTGGTAGGATCGTTTATAAAATCATCATATCTTTCTTCAACAGGAATGGTATCCGACACAGTTTCTAGAAAAGAAGGAGTTGGATTGTTGGTATTGACATCTTCAATCGTGTATGCTGATACATTCTGCATCGATAGTACACAAAAGATTAATCCAAGAATAAGTTTTATATGAGTCATTATATTTTCTAAAATTTTTAACCGTAGGGTATAATTTCCTTGCTCAGAAAAATCACCAAAAGTACCGAAAAAACAGTCTTTAGTTTAGTTAATGTAAAGTAAGCACGTAAATTTCTGCATTTTAAAGGGACGCATAAGTAACGCAAATCATTACCACAGATTATATGAATACCTAAGATAATTGTCTTAATACTGTTTTTATTACACTTTCTACAGTTGCATTGTCTTCTTGTTGTTTAATTACCTCATCTATTTTACCAATAATTTTCGCTTTTTGAAACCCTAAACCAATGAGTGCCGATAAGGCTTCATTACGCACAGATTGGTCCATAGAATTTGTAAGAGGTGATACGGTTTCATCATTTGATTTTACCAATTTTTCTTGAAGATCAAGGATTATTTTTTTTGCCGTTTTTGGACCTATTCCTTTTATTTTACTTACCATTTGGACATTGCCCTGCATAATGGCTGTTTTTATTTCTTCAGGATGCATATAGGATGTTGCCATTCTTGCTGTACTAGGACCAATACCTGAAACGGAGATTAGATGTTTAAAAATTGCTTTCTCCGACTCTTCATGAAAGCCAAAAAGACTTTGGTCATTTTCGGTAATGTGATGATGGATCCATAACTTTCCTTCTTTTAATGTTTCGATCTGGCTATACGTATGCAAACTTACGTTTACATGGTAGCCAACACCATTTACATCTACGTATACACTTGTAGGTGATTTATAGGTATACTTTCCATTTAGATATGCAATCATAAGGCAAAAGTAATAAAATCAACATATTAAATATATATTTAATATGAATTTATGAATGCTAGGCTTCCTATATTTGTGTAAAATATTTGTATTAATGTATAATATCTTATTATTGGGTTCAGGGGGAAGAGAGCATGCTATTGCTCAAAAGGTATCAGAAAGCCCCCTTTGTAATCAATTATTCACGGCTCCTGGAAATCCAGGAACGGCACAAGTAGGTACAAATGTTTCGTTGGATATAGTTGACTTTTTTAAGATAGAGGACTATTGCAAAAAGCATAATATTCATTGGGTCATTGTAGGGCCAGAACAACCGCTTGTAGAAGGAATATATGATTACTTTAAAGAGAGTCCCATTCGTGTATTTGGTCCCTCAAAAGAAGCATCACTATTAGAAGGAAGCAAGACGTTCGCTAATGATTTTATGGCTAAATATAACATTCCTACAGGAGCAAGTAAAACCTTTACTTTTGATCAGATTGAAGAAGGAAAGCAATTTATTGATGATCAATCGATTCCAATTGTTTTGAAAGCGGACGGCCTAGCAGCGGGAAAAGGCGTATTAATAATACAATCAAAAGAAGAAGCTAAGGAAGAATTTGAGAAAATGCTAAAAGGAAAATTTGGTGATGCCTCAAGACAGGTTGTAGTAGAAACCTTTTTAGATGGAGTCGAATTTTCGGTATTTGCTATGACCAATGGCAAAGAATATATTTTGTTACCTGAAGCTAAAGATTATAAGAGAATAGGTGAAGGCGACGTAGGGTTGAATACGGGAGGTATGGGTGCTGTTTCACCAGTACCTTTTTTTGATGAAGCATTAAAAACTAAAGTAATAGAAAAAATTGTTTCACCAACGATTAATGGCATAAATGAAGAGGGTTTTGATTATTATGGATTTGTTTTTTTTGGACTCATTTTGGTAGGCAACGAACCTTATGTTATTGAATATAATGTGCGGATGGGAGATCCAGAAACAGAGGTTGTCTTTCCAAGAATTGATAGCGATATCATCTCATTGATGGAATCTTGTTTTGAACATAGACTAAATACTGTAGAGCTTTCAACGAATCTGGCATCGGCTTCAACTGTAATGCTAGTATCTGGAGGATATCCTGAAACGTATGAAAAAAATAAGTTGATTACAATGCCACCAAACGTAAACAAAAATCAACAATATTTTTTTGCAGGAACAAAGAATGATAAAGGGGAATTACGCACGAATGGAGGTCGTGTTATTGCTTGTACTGCTTTTGGAAATGACATACAAGATGCTGTTTTGAAATCAAATGAAATGGCTGAATTGGTAGATTTTGAAGCTAAATATTACCGAAAAGATATTGGACAAGATTTATTTAATTATTTAAAGAAATAAAGAATCAAATACAGTTCAACCTATATCATCCAATCCATATTAAAAGATCAAGTATTATCTTTTTCTAAAGAAGTGATAATATCTCATTTTTCATTTGATACACGAGAAATTATATTTCCTAAAAAAACGGGATTTTTAGCATTGTCTACTGGCACAAGAGACGGTCACCTTTTTATTAATCGTGCAATAGAAAAAGGAGTCGTATTAATTATTTGTGAAAAGATTGATTGGGTAGTTCATCAACCGTCAATTGCTTTTATACAAGTTACAGATACGATTAAAGCATACCAAACGATAGCCTCTTTTCATCGATCGAGATTTGATATACCAATTGTGGGTATAACAGGAAGTAACGGCAAAACAACCATCAAAGAATGGATCAGTCAAGGCCTTCAATATCGTTATAAAGTGGTAAAAACACCAAAAAGTTACAATTCCCAAATTGGTGTTCCACATTCGATTTTGCAAATAAATGAAAATCATGATATTGGTGTTTTTGAAACGGGAATATCTCGTTCTAATGAGATGCTTAAATTGCAATCTGTTATCAAACCTACAATTGGAATATTTACAAATATTGGACAATCACATAGTGAAGGATTTGAAAGTAAGGAACAGAAAATTCGTGAGAAATTATCCCTTTTTAATTCCTGTGAAAACATTATTTACTGTCAGGATCAATGTGATGTAGCAAATCTTGTTATGATTCTTTTTCCTAAAAAGAACAAAATTAATTGGGGGAAAACGGATAAATGCTACTATCAAGTGTCAAAGGTAAATATCGATAAAAGATCTACAGAAGTAAGATTAAAAACAAAACGTCAGTCCTTTTCATTTTTTCTTCCATTTGTTGAAGATTCATTGGTTGAAAACGGTATTCACACAATCGTTTTATTATTGACTTTGGAGGTTGAGAAAGATGATATCCAACATATGCTAAATGGCATCTTTAAAAGGCCTATTCGTATGGAAAAGTTGGAGGGAAAAGATCATTGCATTGTAATAAATGATAGTTATTCTTCTGATTTAAATTCATTTGAAGTAGCAATTAATTATTTCAATAATCAATCAGGATCAAGAAAAAAAGTGATTTTGACAAATGGTGTATCGAACCTTGAAGACCAAGAAAAACTATTAGCCTTATTTGACTATAGTCAAATGGACGAAATTTTATGGATTGGTGATCTTCCAATGCATGATGTATCTATCAAGATTTCTCATTTTAAAGATATTGAACAATGTGTTTCATACATAGAAAAGCAAAATTTCAATAACCAAGCAATCCTAGTAAAAGGAACAAGAAAAGTAGCACTAGAGCGCATTTTGCCTTACTTAATTAAGAAAACGCACAATGCTCAACTTGAAATTAACTTAGGTGCCATAGGCCGAAATATTTACACCTTTGGTACTAAACTTAAAACAGATACAAAAATAATGGCTGTTATCAAAGCGGGTGCTTACGGATCTGGTGCTTATGAGATGGCCAAATACTTAGAAAGTAAAGGACTTGATTATTTAGCAGTTGCTTATTTTGATGAAGCCATAGAATTAAGACACCTTGGTATTACAATGCCTATTTTAGTTTTTAATTTTTATAATGTCGAAGATATTATTAGTGCCATAAAATACAATATTGACATCCAGGTAGCTTCGCTGCATCAGCTTAATTCGATGGTTTCTTATCTTTCAGTGCAGGAATTAGCTGTTCAGATTCATCTCAAAATTGAGACTGGAATGCATAGACAAGGGATTGAATTTGAAGAAATAAATCAGGTAATTGATATTATAAAATCAGAAAAAACATTGAATGTTAAGAGTGTTTTTTCTCATTTGGCATCAAGTGAAAACCCAAATCATGATGATTTTAATAGAAACCAATACGAACGTTTAATTAAAGCCAAACAATTGATAACTGCTTCTCTTGGTGAGATTGACGTTCATTTATTAAATTCAGAAGGCATACTTAGATTACCTGAATACCAATTTGACATGGTTCGTCTTGGAATAGGAATGTACGGAATATCTAAAAGCATGGAGAAAAATATTCTGGAAGCTACACATGTTTTAAAAGCGAGTATAATTCAAATTAAAGAAGTTGCAAAGGGCGAAGGTCTTGGTTATAATCGTAGTGAAGTAGTTGAAAACGATCGTAAAATTGCGATTTTGAATATTGGGTATGCAGATGGTGTCCCTAGATTAGCAGGCAATCGAAATTGGCATGTTTATTTAAAAGAGGAGAAAGTACCTATCGTTGGAAATGTATGTATGGACTTAGTTATGATAGATATTACCGATTTGCCAGAAGCAGAAATAGGAGATTCTGTAGAAGTATTTGGGGCGAATGTTAAACTTCAAGATTTAGCAAAAGCATGCCAAACCATTCCTTATGAAATATTGAGCAATATATCGCCAAGAATACGTCGAGCATATATTAATGATTAATGGCAATTAAATTTCTATTTTTGCTATAATTTTAGGAGCGTATATTACGTTTATCAAAATCTAATTAAACCAACACGAGGAATGCAAATTTCAAAACTATTATTCACAATTCTTTTTATTTGGGCAAGTTTTTTTGCTGCAATAGGTCAGGACAATGTGCTTTTTACTATTGAAGATCAAGAGGTGGAAGTATCTGAATTTCAATATATCTATGAAAAGAACAATGGTGAAAATGCCGATTATTCTAAAGAAAGCATAGATGAATATCTAAACTTGTATACAAACTTTAAACTTAAAGTTCAGCGAGCCAAAGATATGGGTCTAGATACAGTAAAAGTGCTGCAAAATGAATTGGAGGGTTATAGAAAACAGTTAGCAAATTCGTACTTAACAGATAAAGAAGTAACAAATCGGTTAGTGGATGAGGTAAGTGAAAGAATGAAACAAGAGGTTCGAGTGAAACATATTTTTGTAGCAGGAGAGGAGAAGGCACCAAAGAATTTAGCCAAAGCAGCTAAAGATAAAATTGATAAAATATACATAGATCTGAATCAAGGTAAGGACTTTGATATGACGGCCAAAAAATTATCCGAAGATAAAATATCAGCGATCAACGGCGGGGAATTAGGATATTATACGGCACCATTACCTTCTGGATTTTATGCATTCGAAAACGCAATGTATGATTTGAATGTTGGAGAACACTCATCCCCATTTAGATCAAAAATGGGATGGCACATTATCAAAGTAATGGATAAGCGTAAATCTCAGGGTGAAGTTGAAATTTCTCATATTTTAATACGTAAAGAATCGAAAGGAGTTGCAGTACCTAATGCTTCACAACTTATTGATTCATTGTACCAGTTGATTCAATCTGGTCAAGTTTTTACGGATGTTGCAAAAGCTCATTCACAAGATAAAAATACAGCTATCAAAGGTGGATATTTAGGGTACATGAAAATCAATCAGTACGACAAAGCTTTTGAATCAGCTGCTTATGCATTAAATAAAGATGGTGCATATACGAAGCCTGTTGAAACAAAAATTGGATACCACATTATTCAAAGAAACTCGAAGTCTGACTACCAAGATGTTGATAAAAACAAGAAAAAAGTAAAATCAAAACTTTCAAAAGATGATCGATTAAAGATTGCTAAGAAATCGTTAATCGAAAAAATCAAAATTGAAGGTGGTTTATCGGAAGATAAATCAAGCTTGAATGCTTTTATTGCAAAATTAAACGATGATTTTTACTCCTACAAATGGAATATTCCAGAAATGAAAGCATCTAGATTGGCTTCTTTTGATAATGGGATGGAATTTACAATTAGAGACTTTGGAAATTTTTGTAAAAAAAGCACAAGGACAAGACTTAGATTTGACAAGGAAATGCCTTTACGAGAAGCATGCATGCAAATGTATGAAGAGTATCTTGATGAAATCACAATAAAGTATGAAGAAGCAAACTTAGAAAAGAAATACCCAGACTTCAAAGCTTTAATGCGGGAATATGAAGAAGGAATCTTATTGTTTGAAGCAACAAAAATGGAAGTTTGGGATAAAGCAACAGAAGATACAATAGGTTTGAAAAATTTCTACGAAAAGAATAAAGCAAACTACAAGTGGGAGGAAAGAGCTAAAGTAGCAACTTATACGATCCAAAATAGAGATCCTAAGATGATGAAAAAAATCATGAAAGGAGTAAAGAAGTATGATGGAGAAAAGTTGATGAATAAGTTTAATAAAGACGACGTAAATGTAGTGGACGTTAGTTTTAAAACGGTAGAGAAGCAGAGCGAAGAAGTAGAAGGAATTGAGTGGAAGAAAGGTGGAATGTCTGCGCCAAATAAAACGAATAGAACATTTACAACGATCAAGAAAATTATTGAAATCATTCCTTCTTCGCAAAAAAACTATGATGATGCTCGAGGGTATATAATTGCTGACTACCAAGATTTTTTAGAAAAAAATTGGATTTCTGATTTAAAGAAACGATACAAATTGAATATGAATCAATCCGTCATTGATAGTTTAATAAAGTAATGAAATCACTATACTGCCTGGCTTTTTGTTTTATGTTTCTGTTTATTAGTTGTCAAGAAAAGCAGACGAAAACTGAAGTCATTGTAGCTAGAGTGTTTAATGCTGAACTCACTGAAACAGAATTAGCAACCTATTTTAATGGTATGCTAAATAAGGAAGATAGTACTGCAATGGCAGATGTTTTCATTGACAAGTGGGTGCGCAAACAATTAATGCTGCACATTGCTGAAAAACGTATTTCCTCAGATCTTAATATAGAAAAACTAGTCAATGATTATCGATCATCATTGATACTTGAGAATTTTGAACGACTTCTTTTAAAAGAGTCGTTGGATACTATAATGTCTCAAGATTTGATTGATTCTTATTATAAAAAAAATATAGACCAATTTAAATTACATAAGGATATTGTCCAATGTATTTATGCTGTTTTTCCATCAGATATTGATAGTCTTTCAGATTTTAAGCAAAATTTTACATCGAAGAATTTTGACGCAGTAATCGATTTTTGTAGACGAGAAGGTAAGGATACACTTTTGAAAAGAGATCAGTGGTTTGAAATAAAAAGTGTCAAATCGACACTTAATCAAATGGTGATAAAAAAACAAAAATGGGAAGGTGAATCGCAAACCCATATAAGTAAAAATGGTTTTGATTATTTTCTTTGGGTTTTCGATATCAAAAAATCAAAGGAGGATGCTCCATTATCATTTGTTAAGGAAAGTATTATCAAGATAATTTTGCACGAAAAGAAGAAAGGGTTAATTAAATCTTTTGAAAATGAACAACTTTCGCAAGAAATAAAAAACAAAAATGTAACCTTATATTAATAAAGGAAGGCCAAACATTATATTTTTGCCAATTCTGATAATATTATATCCGTTTTCTCATTCAATATGAAACAATAATTTTATGCGACATCTCTTAATGGTTTTTTTATGTTTAGGTGTATTGACAACTCAAGCACAGGAACGAATACTGATAGACAAAGTAGTAGCAAAGGTTGGAAGTGAAACCATTTTGTTATCGGATGTTGAAGGTCAATATGCTTTTGCAAAAGAGCAAACTGGAGAATCTGGATTAGATATGAAGTGTCAAATATTAGAGTCATTAGTAGGACAAAAATTAATTCTTCATCAAGCTAAAATTGATAGTATCATAGTGACAGCTGATGAGGTAAATGCGCAATTAGACTTTAGAGTTGATGGTGTATTAAGACAAATGGGTGGAGATGAGGCCTTTTTTGAGGAGTACTATAAAATGTCTGTTGAAGACATGAGAGAAAACCTTAGAGATGATTTGGAATCACAAATCCTGACAGAAAGGATGCAAGCGAGTTTAATTCAAGATATTGATATTACACCGAGTGAAGTAACCGAATTCTATAATTCAATCCCAAAAGATAGTTTGCCTTATTTGAATGCAGAGGTGGAATATGCAGAGATCGTTCTTAAACCAGAAGTTAATGAAGAACAAAGAGAAAAAGCACTGGATTTGATTTTAAACTTAAAAAAGCAAATTGAATCCGAAGCAGAGACTTTTGAAGAATTGGCTAAAATACACTCTGATGATCCTGGTAGTGGGGCAAAAGGCGGAGATTTAGGCTTTGCAGGAAGAGGAACGTTTGTTCCTGCATTCGAAGAAGCAGCCTTCAATTTAGATTTTGGAGAAATAAGTGATCCAGTTGAAACAGGTTTTGGGTTTCATATTTTACAATTATTAGAACGTAGAGGTACAAAAATCCGATTAAGGCACATATTAATTAAGCCAGAAATCACTCAAAGTGATATCGATCTGACGAAGGAAAAACTTGTTAAGATTAAAGAGCAAATTGAAAATGACGAAATTGAATTCTCTTCCGCTGTTAAGCTTCACTCTTTTGATGAGATTCAAAGTTATCATAATGGAGGTCGAGTTCAGAATCCAGCTTCAGGAAAAACATTTTTCGAAAGTAGTCAATTACCGACCGATGTGTACTTTGCCATTGAAGATATGAAAGTGGATGAAGTATCTGAAGTTTTAAGTTATCCTGTACCAACAGGCGAAACGTACTATCGTTTAATTCAATTACAATCAAAATCAAGACCTCACAAAACAAATCTTGAAGAAGATTATGCACGAGTACAAGAGCTAGCTCGTCAAAGCAAGAAAAATGAATATTTTTTGGAATGGGTTCAAACCAAACTTAAACAAACGTATATAGAATTGGACCCACTAATGGAAGGATGTCCAAATTTAGATTCATTGTTAAACTAATTAATATAGTTTGGCTTATTCAGATTGCAAGGTATTTGAGTTTGGAGAAAAAAAAAGACCGGTTCTTACCCCTACGAACCGGTCGTGAAGAAACTTAATCTCTTAAGTATTCTCCTTCTCTAATCTGAACAATAATGTATTTGCATATTTCTTGCCAAACTTTCAAAAAGTGCCTAAATAATCAAAAAATAATAAAATAATTTTTACCAAATATTTTCAATTACCTGAATATCAGCGATTTATGAAATTATCGATATTTTGGAAACCTATGTTAAAATTTATTCTAAAAAATAAAATGAACCTCCATTATTTAAAAATGCAAATGTATTGATGCATTTCTAACGAGTACAATTTTTGATTTCTTGTCAGTTTAACATTATTTAAGACAAAAAATAAGTCATTGTGGCAGTAAATAGGGGATGGCATACGATTTGAATTAATAAAATCAAATAATCATTAAAAAATGCAAAAAGGTAAGATATCCGTTCAAACGGAAAACATATTTCCAATTATAAAACAATTTCTTTATTCAGATCAAGAAATATTTTTAAGAGAATTGATTGCAAATGCTACAGATGCAACTCAAAAAATAAGAACGCTTTCTTCTAAAGGAGAAAAAGTAGGGGATATTGAAGATGTACGAATCGAAATCATTCTAAATGAGGAAGATAAAACGATAACGATTAAAGATCGTGGAATTGGAATGAATGAAGAAGAAGTTCAAAAGTATCTAAATCAAGTTGCTTTTTCATCTGCTCAAGAATTTATAGATCAATATAAAGATGATGCATCGATCATTGGTCATTTTGGTTTAGGTTTTTACTCCGCTTTTATGGTTGCCGATAAAGTTGATGTAATTACTAAATCATGGAAACCAAAATCAAAAGCTGTAAAGTGGAGTTGTACTGGATCTCCAGAATTTACATTAGAAGATGCTAAAAAAGAAGATAGAGGAACGGAAATCGTACTTCATATTTCAGAAGACAGTATGGAGTTCTTAAATAAAGAGCGTATTCAAGGTCTACTTGATAAGTATTGTAAGTTTTTGCCTATTGAGATCCAATTTGGAACCAAAACTAGAACAGAATATGAAGGTGAAGGCGATGATCGTAAAGCTATTGAAATAGAAGAGGATAATATTATTAATAATCCAAATCCTATATGGAAAAAGAAACCTTCTGAACTTTCTGATGAAGATTACAAAGGTTTTTATAAAGAGCTTTATCCATTTGCAGGAGATCCACTTTTTTGGATCCATCTAAATATAGATTTCCCTTTTAATTTAACAGGTATTCTTTATTTCCCTAAGTTGAATAATTCGATGGAAATCCAAAAGAATAAAATTCAATTATATAGTAACCAAGTTTATGTTACGGATAATGTTCAGGAAATTGTACCTGAATTTTTAATGTTACTTCATGGTGTAATAGATTCTCCAGATATCCCTCTTAACGTGTCTAGAAGTTATTTACAATCGGATTCGAATGTAAAGAAGATTACTAGCTATATTTCTAAAAAGGTCGGAGATAAATTAAAGGAGTTATTTAAAAAAGATCGACCAGCTTTTCAAGAAAAATGGTCCGATATTGGCGTTTTTGTGAAATATGGTATGTTATCAGATGAAAAATTTCACGAAAGAACGCAATCTATTGCTTTGTTGAAAAACACGAGAAACGAATTTTCTACACTCGAAGAATATAATGCGAAGGTTAAAGACCTTCAAACGGATAAGCACAATAAATTGGTTCATATTTACTCTAACAACGCACAAGAACAATTCAGTTATATCAAATCAGCAGAAGACAAAGGCTATGATGTTTTATTGTTTGACCATGTAATTGATAATCATTTTATGCAGCATTTAGAGCAAAAGTTGAGCGATTCAGTTTTTGTTAGAGTAGATTCTGATACTGCAGATAAGTTAGTTCAGAAAGAAGAAACGATTGATTCAATTTTAAATGAAGGTGAAATTGAAAAAGTAAAAAGTATATTTTCGGAATCTTTAGGGGAGGGGAAAACAATTGAAGTTAGACCATTAACAACAACGGATCTCCCTGTTTTAATTACTAAGCCGGAGTTTATGAGGAGAATGATGGAAATGCAAGCGATGCAGGGTATGGATATGGGTGGATTCCCTGAAGCACATAATGTGATAATAAATGCAAATCATCCATTGGTTGCGACGAAGATGTTAAAAATGCGTAGCCAAGAAAAGAAAGCAAAATTTGCGGAATACTTATATATGTTGGCTAAGGTCAATCAAAAAATGCTTTCGGGTGAAGATATGAGCACCTTTATGGAAAGAAGCATTGAGTTTCTGCAAGAAAATTAAATTTAGATGGCCAGGTTGAAAACATCAATCTGGCTATTTTTTTATATTCGCCTATTAAGTGAGATCACTTTTGATCTTAAGTAAATTATTCGATGCAGTATTTTTTAGAAGGGATTGTTTTTGGCTTGTTTTTGGCTTTTTCTATGGGGCCAATATTTGTCGTTTTAACACAAACATCAATTCAAAAAGGATGGAAAGCAGGATTCGCAGTTGGACTTGGAATCTGGATGAGTGATCTGATCTATATAATTTGCTGTTATGTATTTGTTCAATCTATAGCCGAAACACTTGCGAATGAAGGTTTTCGATTTTGGGCAAGCTTGATTGGAGGAGTTATATTATTAATCTATGGATTATCTCTAATGTTTAGTAAAGCAGATGTAAATCAAGAAACATTGGCTTTAACAGCGAAGAATTTTGCACAATATTTTTCTAAAGGCTTTGTCATTAATACACTCAATCCATTTACCCCAATTTTTTGGCTTGGTGTAACATCAACGTACCTCATCACAAGAAATATATCTTTTGAGAATTCAATCATTGTAATGTTTGCCATCATGGTCTGTATAATAGGATCTGATTTAATAAAAGTATTTTTAGCACAGTTAATACGTACAAAGCTTACAGCAAAACATATGAAATATATATCTGTGATTGCTGGATCGTCCTTAGTCCTTATAGCAGGATACATTTTCTCAACTTTCTTTTAGTAGTATTCAGCTTTATTTTCTATCCTTAGTTTTTACTCTACATTGTTTCTTGTCGTTATATAATAAGAAGTCCCTTCATTTGATAGGATGATATGAATCGAGATTAAACGTTACCTAGTCAGTATTTATAAATTTGTTATTATAGTTAGATGAATCATTCATGATGCGTATCATGTCCTAAAATAAATAAGAGATTAAGGTGGTCTTGTTTTAGAAATTGACACATATATAGATGTCTTTGCTTTTTAATAATAAAAGGTGTTGCCAAATTTATCTAACCATTTCTCACTTTCAATATAATTTGGGCAATGTGTTTGTACTAGATTCCAAAATGATTTAGAATGATTCATTTCTTTTAAGTGACATAGCTCATGAATAATTACATAGCGAATAACATCTACAGGAAGTAATAAAAGTCTAATAGACAAATTTATATTACCTGTAGAACTGCAACTTCCCCAATTACTAAAGTTGTCTTTTAATTTTACAGATTTGATATTTCCTTGAATAGTATTTTGATTAATACGATGAACTTCCTTTTCTACGACATTGATATATGTCTTTCGAATTACGTGAAGTAAGCCTTTTCGTAAAAATTCAAGGTCTAAATCTGGGGTCATCGGTACTTTTAATAGTATTTGATCATTCAAAATGCTACCTCCAATCGTCTTTCTTTTCTCTTTTTTGATGGAAATGGATAGTTTTTTACCTAAAATTTCAATGTTGGGATTCATTTTATAGTCTGTAATTAGATATCGAAGATGAAATCCGGGGTTCGTTTTTTCGATTTTTTCCACCCAAAAAGCCAATTTTTTAATAATTTTTAAAAAATTTCTCTTTTTATACCAGATTGGAACTTGGACTAAAATGTATTTTCTACCAGCAGAAAATCGCTCTGTTAACCGAACCTCTTTTTGGAATTTGACACGTATATTTTTATTATTTAAGTTGATATACATATTTATTTTTTGTTATGTCAAAGCTTATAATTTTTTCAAAGATGAACGACTTTTTTTTGGCGAAAAAAATAATGTCATTTAATTGAAAATAAGTTTTGCAAAAGTAAAATCTTGTATATATTTGCATTCCCTTAGAAAATGAGGGGAAAAAGAATCATTGACAAGTTGGGTAAAATACGAAGCACTTAAGAACTATAAGCTTATGAAATAATTATGGTTTCTTTTTAAGTAAAAGAGACCAGGAAAGAACTA
>CALDTZ010000104.1 GCA_937924805.1 uncultured Saprospiraceae bacterium | reverse complement strand
AACAATTGGACATTCAGTTATGAATTAGGTAAAATGAATCCTTCCGATTTTTTAGCACTTATAAAAGCAGACAAACGCGTTTTGGATGCATACTTTATACAATCAAATATCAAATAATTCGATCAAGTTTTAAAAATCAACTATGAAATTAATTTATTTACTATTTGCGTTTACCATCCTTTTTCAGCTACCAATGCAGGCACAATCATCATCAAAGGTGGCTACAGATGCTGAAGTACTATCTACCCATGCGCTTAAAGTCGGCTCCATTTCTTCACTGAAGGATCTTGCAGAACGGAAACTGAATAGTAAAAATGGTAAAGCAGAAAGTAAAAAGAAAAAGAAATTACCACCCAATTTTTTAGGTAGAGGAAAATACGGGACCATTTATTCTAAAGGAAAAGCGCAAGTTCCAGATGTTACTAGACAATCGACTCAACGCTCTGCTGGTGAATTGATAAATGTAAAATTAAACTTTAATGGATTGGCTGAATTCGGCACACCAAATGACCCTTCGGGTGATGTGGGACCTAACCACTACGTACAAGCGGTTAATGCTACTACGATTCAAATATTTGATAAAGATGGAAATAGTGTCGTAAATCCATTTAACTCTAATAACCTTTGGACATCGGTAGGTCAAAATGGGATTGGAGATCCAATTATCATTTATGACCAAAGCATTCAACGTTGGTTAATTACGGAGTTTGCTTCTTTTGGTGCCAATTCAATGCTTATTGCTTTTTCAGATTCGGATGACCCAACGGGCGGATACACTGCATATAGAGTACCGACGACCAGTTTTCCTGATTACCCAAAATTTGGAGTATGGCATAACTCTTATGCTCTCACGACCAATGAAAGTGGTGGTAACCAATTTGATCAATACTTTATCAATAAAGAAGATTTACTTAATGCTGTTGCCAATCCAAGAGTACAAAAAGTCCTTATTCAAGGTCTTGGAAATGTCGGATTTTTCACTTCCACACCTGCAGATTGGTCAGGCAACAATCCGCCACCTGCTGACAGCGGACCAATCATTTTATCTCTCCTTGATGACCAATACACAAACGC
Source organism: uncultured Saprospiraceae bacterium (assembly GCA_937924805.1). Taxonomy (GTDB): domain Bacteria; phylum Bacteroidota; class Bacteroidia; order Chitinophagales; family Saprospiraceae; genus JAHDDO01. The sequence continues at coordinate 10,422 of CALDTZ010000104.1, read as the reverse complement.
TGCCGATGATGTGATTCAAACACATGAGGTATTAATTGATTGGGATGACCAATCGAATACACAAGTCATTACTACAGATATTGTATCTTCTCCTTTTGACACTAATCCTTGTTCTGTTACAGGGCCTAGTTTTGCTTGTATTCCACAATTAAATGGTACAGGGTTAGATGGAATTCCAGATATCGTTATGAACAATCCTTTTTATAGAAATTTTGGAAGTTATGAAGTGGTGGTCTTAACATTTGTTACCGATGTAACAGCAGGCCAAAATCTATCGGGTATACGTTGGGTAGAATTACGTAAGTCAAATGGAGATGATTGGACTATCTTTCAAGAAGGTACCTATGCACCAGATGACGGATTGGACCGGTTTATGGGGTCTGTAGGAATGGATGGCGGAGGTAATATCTCTTTAGTTTATGCTACTTCAAGTCCTGAAACGCATCCCGACATTCGTATGACTGGAAGAAGAGATGGCGATCCAGCAGGAGAAATGACGTTTGATGAATTTATCATTGTTCCAGGAGAATCTGTTTCTCAAGGAAATGGACGATATGGAGATTACTTTCACCTTTCTATAGATCCAATTGATGATAGAACTTTTTGGTTTACTGGCGAGTACCCAAATTTACAAAATCGAGTGGTTACAAGAATTGCTGCTTGGGATTTAGGAAAGGAAGCACTTGATATAAAGAGTGCTGCATTGGTGAGCCCGATGACGAGTGCTACTCTATCAAACAATGAGGTGGTTGTTGGTGAATTTGCCAATAATGGATTAGATACAATACAAAATTTCTTTGTAGGATATATTTTAGATAATGGAACCGAAGTAAAAGATTTTGTTGATCAAATTCTTCCCCCAGACAGTTCATACACTCATTCATTTACAACTAATGCCGATTTAACAGAGATAAAAACGTATAATTTTAAACTATTCACTCAAACAGAGGGTGATAATGTACCATTTAATGATACAATAAATCAATCAGTGATAAAATTACCTACGTTAGATGCTGCTGTCATAAATGTCAACGGTCTAGATAATAATCCATGTGCTGATGAATTAGAAATTACTTTTACCATTCAAAATCTAGGTGTTGAAATATTGACTTCTGCCTTTATTGATGTTATGGTCAATGGCGTATTATCCGAACAAATAACATGGACTGGTGATTTAGCTTTTGAAGCGACGGAAATAGTAACCACCGATATCAGTGGTTTTGTTAATGGTACGAACGCCTTGGAAATCATTATTACAAACCCTAATAATCAAATGGATCAAATTATTGAAAACAATGGTTTAGCTACAGAGTTTTCGATGATTGTTGGTGCAGAAACATACTTCCTTGTCATCAATGCTGATGAATTCCCTGCTGAAGTGAGTTGGACACTAGAAGATGAAAATAATATCATTCTTTTCGAAGGTGATGGTTATGGCACCAATGATCAAAACATTGTGGAATTAATGTGTCTTGATCCAGAAGGATGCTACACTTTTACTATTTTCGATAGTTATGGCGATGGTATATGCTGTGAATATGGCGATGGTGAATTTCATTTTGAAAATGAAGATGGTGAATTGTTATACCAAGGTGATGGAGAATATGGAAATAGTCAAACCGTTGAATGGTGCCCTTCAATCGTGTGTTTGCTAGCATTAGACATTGAGACAACAGAAGAATCAGGAGAAGGTCTTGCTGATGGAGTCATTGTGATTACTGTAAATAATGGAACTGCTCCATTTATGTATAGTATCGATGGTGGAAATACATTCCAAGAAGAAATGGTATTTAATAACTTAACTGGCGGAATATATGATATCGTAGTCATGGATGCCAATGACTGTGATGTTGAAGGAGAAGCTGAAGTACAGACTATATCTTCTACAAGTTCAGTAAGAAAAGAGTATCAATTGAGTGTATTACCAAATCCAAATGATGGATATTTCCAAATCTTTTTAAGTGGGTATACGACGACATCACTATTCTTAGATTATGAAGTTATTGACGCAAAAGGAAAATTAATTAGAAGTGGTGCACTTGCCAAATTTAATGACGATTTCATTGCTCCTGTTTCTTTAGTAAATGAACCTTCTGGTGTATATTTTATCCGATTAAAAGATAAGGGTGTAAATAATATAATAAAGGTGATCAAAGATTAAGCATATAGAAGAAAAATGATAAAAGCCTCTACAAAATATGTAGAGGCTTTTTTTTATGCTTCATTTTTCTTTTCCTCTCGCAATTGATCAACAAAGGTTTTTATTGTTTTATCCGCTTTAAATCGCTTTTCATTGTAATCCTTTGATCCACTTTTTGGAATAGACAATGAATTCCATTGGGGACCAGAAAAGTGCTTCCCTAAAAATACAATCTGACCAACATGGTAAGCATAATGCCCCAATTGCCTATTACAAGCCTCCACGATGGTATGCCCTAGATTTCGAATATAAATAGTCGTATCCATATTTTCATTGTCAATCATTTTTAGCGCTGCAAAAAGAACGGCCCAACCTTCTTCCCATTTTTCTAAGAGCATGGTTCTGTCCTTAATGATTTCCTCAAATTCTAAATCTCTCTTTCTCCATTCCTTTTCACCATCTTTTGTAAGAAAATCAGTCCATCTTGACATCATGTTACCCCACATATGATTCACAATAATAGCAATGGAATTTCCGTCTGGATCTAAACGCTGAAATAAATGTTTGTCAGACAATTGATCAAATGTTTTATCCCCTAGTTCTTTATAATATTGAAATAAAGGAATCGTGGATTTTATATGATCTAAGTTCATAATGAAGCTATGATTTAGGTTTAAAAGTCAAACTAAAACTTATCAAAACGTTAAAGTTTTAATTTGGAAATCTACAATTTAACGACTATACACCAATGTAATTATCTGCAAATAAAAAAAATACCAAATTTTATTTCTTAATGGCGCGAATTTACATTTGATTTATCATTGTAATACTTCAAAATTACAAAATATTCGACTTTTTCTCTTTTTTGGTGATAACTAACTCATATACAACAATAAACACTTAAACCTAAAATTAATGTAGGGGTAAGCCCGTTTAATTGCGTCTTTACTATGAAAAATCGCTAAACTTTATAAAATTAATATAATGAGAAAATTACAAATTACCCTTTGTTTCCTTTTTGTCGGAGCACTAAGTATGTCTGCACAAATGAAATTTGGAGTAAAAGCTGGCATCAATAACATGATGGCTTCTTCACAAACATCTGAAGTACTAAATAAATACAATGTTATTACGCACCAATTAGAATTTGTTGATATTAGTAATGCCTATAACGTTGGTGTATTTACAAAATCTACAATGGGCTATATATTCTTTCAATCTGAATTATTGTTTAATACCTATGAAACGGAATATAAGGTTCGATCATTTATCGATGATAATGATAACCCTAGTGTCATAGAAACCAATAAAAATGTAAACCTACAATTCATCGCAGGTGTAACAAGAAAAAATTTCAGATTAGGTGTAGGTCCAATATTTTCATACAGCTTGGATTTTGATTCTCCTTTAGCTTCATATGAATTTATTACAGATAAATCTAGAGCATTGAAAAATGGTTTCCAAGGTATTATTGGATATGATTTTGGAATGTTCCATCTAGATGTAAACTATACAAGACTTTTCAATACTGTAGGAGATCATATCTTTTATGGTTCAGAAGATTCAGAATTTGATTCTAAAATCAGTTCTATTGGATTGAGTTTAGGTGTAGGATTCTAATAAATAAACCCCCGTTAATAAATACACAAATAGTGCAATCGTCCACAGACTTTTGTGCTATTTTTTTTTTAATCATGCAATCCAGAAATTGATAAAACATCATCACCAGGAGTTAGTACGTCCATGATAACAGTATCAATACTTGTTTCACCGCTTATTATTAATTCAAGCTCAGAAGTATTCGGAAAGGTTTCAATGCATCCATAACAAATGAGACGCACATTGATCTGATTACAATCTTCTTCCATCCGCAAAATCAACTTATCAAAATTCTCTTCATGCCCAAACGGGTCTGCTATTGTGGCATCTGAAGCAAACAAATCAACAAATAAGTCGTTCCATAAATCTTGAATTAAAGGTAGGTCTTTCTCTAATAATGCTACTGTGACTTCTGGACAATCACTCGAAACGTTCGATGTATCATCCACTGATTTGTCACATGACAAAAGAAAGACCGATACTATCATGGCCATACAAATTAAAGAGTCGTATTTCATATGCTTTTCTTTTAAGACACCAAATAACCTTAAAAAGGTTGGGTTTAATGCCACTAGATCCGTTTCAATAACAACTTATCTTTTTCTATAGAAACAACTTCAAGCTTTTTAATGTCTTTTGCTCCACTAGCAATAATCAAAACTTTTGTTCTTTCGTCGTATGTCCAAGTACAAGCTACCATTTTATGCGCATCATTTGGTGATAAAGACAAAAACATTCCCGTTTTATCTTGTTTGAAAATATAGTGATCTCTAAATCTTGATGGTTTCCATTCTTGATAACTTACCGGACGAAAAATTTGTGCATCTTGTTCTAGACCTTCCTCTCTCGATAGCTTCCACCCCTCTTCAAAAAATTCGTTCGGTAAAGAATCAATTTGCGTAGAATCGCAGGTTGTAGCCATGCAAGTTATGGTGATGACCATGATGAAAAATAAATGCTTAATGCTCATGAAAAACTAATTTCTCTATTTAATGTAAACACAAGATAGCCAAATAAGGTCCTTCCTTTAAAGGAAATCAATATTCGATTGGATATTATTCATTTATATTATAATTTTATATCATATGAAAAAACCTGATCTCCATAGCAGATATAACAACCCGGTAAAAAAGGTCTTCAATAAAAAAAACAAGAAATCAAAAGGTGGGCAAAGTACCCTTGCAATTACTCGTGGAGTAATAAATATGAATGAAGTCAAGGATGCCATTCAAAACAAGGGATTAAGTATTGAAGAAATTAGAGTTGCAATGGCTGAAGTAAGTATGGGCTATAAATGGGGTGAGTGCAGCGTCCTGCCTAAATCCAATGTGGCAAAAAAACGAGATTATGAAGCCATTTACAAGGATTTTAATCAGGGTTATAGAGATTGGTGTTAATCAAAAAAGAATAGTCTAGTACCAATCATCATAAAAAAATCTTTCATGTTTACGAACAGTCTGAATCTTTGACATAAAAAAAGGGCTTAACTTTCGTAAAACCCTTCTTTTTCAATTTATAAATTATGTTTTTTATTTCATTCCGTCAATAATCGCATTTAATGTATCACTTGGACGCATTGCAGAAAATGTTTTGTCTGTATTCGTAAAATAATACCCTTCAATATCAACAGGTACTCCTTGAACAGAAACCAATTCTTCGTTAATTTTCTGTTCATTCCTTTTTAAATCCGATGCTATTGGCTTAAAGGTTTCTGCTAATTCCAAATCATCCGTTTGATTTGCTAAAGCTTCTGCCCAATACATAGCTACATAGTAATGGCTACCGCGATTGTCATGTTCATTTACTTTTCTTGATGGTGCTTTATTATTTTGCAGATATGCTTCTGTTGCTTTATCTAATGCATCTCCCATTATGATAGCCGCTTGATTATCATATTTAGATCCAAGATGTTCTAAAGAAACTGCCAAGGCTAAAAATTCGCCAAGTGAATCCCAGCGAAGGTGATTTTCTTCAAGTAATTGTTGAATATGTTTTGGCGCTGATCCACCTGCTCCAGTTTCAAACAATCCACCGCCATTCATTAACGGAACAATTGACAACATTTTAGCCGATGTACCCAATTCTAATATTGGAAATAAATCAGTGTTATAATCCCTCAATACGTTACCTGTAACTGAAATCGTATCTAGTCCATCTCTAATTCTTTCTAATGAAAATTGTGTCGCATCAATAGGTGATAAGATACTTATATTCAACCCATCGATATCGTGATTTGGTAAATACATATTTACCTTTTTAATTAACTCTGCATCGTGCGCTCTATTTTCATCCAACCAAAAAACAATAGGTGTATTTGAATTTCTAGCACGTGTTACGGCAAGTTTTACCCAATCTTGAATCGGTGCGTCTTTTACTTGACACATTCTCCAAATATCACCTGCCTCAACATTGTGTTGAAGTAAGATATTCCCACTACTATCTACAACATCCACTGTTCCTTCACTTGAAATTTCAAATGTCTTATCATGAGAACCATATTCTTCTGCTTTCTGGGCCATTAACCCAACATTTGGGATGGTACCCATTGTCGTGGGATCGAAAGCACCGTTTTTCTTACAAAAATCAATGGTTACCTGATAAATTCCTGCATAACTGCTATCTGGTATTACTGCTTTAGTATCTTGTTGCTTTCCTTCTTTATTCCACATCTGGCCTGATGTTCGAATCATTGCCGGCATAGATGCGTCAATAATAACATCACTCGGCACATGTAGATTTGTAATTCCTTTGTCCGAATCAACCATTGCTAGATCTGGCTGACTTGCATAACATGCTTCAATCGCTGCCTCTATAGCCGCTTTTTTATCAGCTGGTAATTCTGATAGCTTCGAAACCAAATTTCCAAATCCATTTCTTACATTCACTCCAATCGCTTCCAAGTCTGCTCCATATTGATCAAATACTGGCTTAAAAAAGACTTCAACTGCATGGCCAAATATAATAGGATCAGAAACTTTCATCATCGTTGCTTTCATATGTAATGAAAACAATAATCCTGATTCTTTTGCATCCTGAACTTCTTTTTCTAAGAAATCAATCAACGCCTTTTTACTCATGAAGGTCGTATCAATAATCTCTCCTTCGAGTAGTGCAATATTTGATTTTAACGTTGATTTTACCCCTTCTTTATTTGTATGTACGATAGAAACGATTGTTTCTTTTTCAATCGTAATCGATTTTTCATTTGACTTAAAGTCACCTTTTCCCATAGTTGCAACATGAGATTTAGAATCTGCAGTCCAAGCACCCATCCTGTGTGGATTTACTTTTGCAAACGCTTTAACCGGCTTTGGTGCTCGACGGTCTGAATTACCTTCTCTCAGTACTGGGTTTACAGCACTTCCTTTAACTTTATTATATCTAGCTAATATTTCTTTGTCTACATTAGTGTTAACTTCCTCTGGGAAATCAGGAATTGCAAATCCTTTATCTTGAAGCTCTTTTATCACCTTTTTTAATTGTGGTACAGAGGCACTAATGTTAGGCAATTTGATAATATTTGCTTCTGGTTTTTTTGCTAAATCTCCTAAAAAGGCCAAATCATCCGATACTCGTTGATCCTCTTTTAGATAATCTGGAAATTGAGATAAGATACGACCTGCTAATGAAATGTCCTTTGTTTCTAATTCAATACCTGCTTTAGATGTGAAATTTTCTACTATTGGTAAAAATGAATGAGTTGCTAAATACGGGGCTTCATCAGTAATCGTGTATATGATTTTGCTCATAGGTAATTTCTTTGATTCAATAAAGGTGCAAAATTAAATAATTATCATAAAGCACAATTCAAAAGATGGATCTTAAAGCAAGATTAACCAAAATTAATGTTATTTGTCGCGTGATTGGACGCATCCAAACCATTCCTTTTTAGCTTTTCTGTATTTAAAAGAAGAATTTCTATGCTCTACAATAACAAGCTGCATCTTTTACCAGACCATATTATGAGCCTTAAGAATCGTAAAATGATCTTATTAAATGTCATTTTTATTGAATAAAAAGATAAAACCTTATTTTCATTATAAATACTAGTACAATGGCTTCAAATACTAAATTTTCTGGATTAATCGCTACTCAATTTAAAGAAAGCTATTTTGGTAATAATTGGACATGTTCAAGTCTTAAAGAGCACTTGGCGGATGTAACGTGGGTTGAGGCAATCACTCCAGTAAATTCATTAAATACCATTGCAACGCTAGTTTTTCATCTTAATTATTATGTTGCCAATGTGGTTTCAATCCTTCAAGGCACGCCTGTGGTATCAAAAGACAAAGAAGCATTTGATCACCCTCCTATTCGAAACCAAAAAGATTGGCACCAATTTCTTCAAAAAATATGGAGTGACGGTCAATTATTTTCAGAATTAATCGCCAAAGTTCCGGACGATATGTTGGATCAAGTTTTCATTGAAGATAAGTATAGACATTACTATCGTAACTTCCATGGAATTACAGAGCATGTCTATTACCATTTAGGTCAGATTGTATTATTAAAAAAAATAATTCGTGGCCAATAATACATTCGTTTTTTATTCTGAAAATAATAGCTTCAAGATAAATGAATGATTAAAAAATGTACGATTAAATATGGCTATCTCAATTAAAAAAACATTCTTAGCAATCCTCATCCTACTATTTATTAGTATCCTGCTCCTACTTATAAACACTTTTCGATTCAAATCATCACAAATTATAGTCGAAGCAATAAAGCCTATTGATATCAATGAAAGTGCGGTTCAACGTTTTGAAGAAGCGATATCCATTCGTACCATTTCGTTTGCCGATGAAATTGATTTTGATTCCACTCAATTCTATGCATTTAATCAGTTTTTAGAAAAAGAATATCCACTTGTCCATCAAAAATTAGAACATAAAATTTTTAACTCCTTTAGTCACTTGTACAAATGGGAAGGACAAAATGCCAGCTTAGATCCCGTCATTTTAATGGCACACATTGATGCAGTACCGATTGCTGCCCCTAGTGTATGGACCGTCCATCCATTTACTGAAGGTGTTAAAGATGATACGATATATGGTCGTGGGTCTATGGATAATAAATTTGGCCTAATTGGCATATTGGAGGCAACTGAACAGTTATTAGAGGAGGGATTTACACCCAACCAAACGATCTATTTATCTTTTGGACATGATGAAGAATTATCTGGCAAAAGAGGTGCCGTCCAAATAGCTTCTTACATGGATTCTCTAGGAATCAAACCTGCTTTCATTTTAGATGAAGGATTATCTATTGTCAGAGACCTTATCCCCGGTATGGATCAATTGGTAGCCTTGATTGGTATAGCAGAAAAAGGATCCGTATCCCTTGAAGTAAATGCTATTGCATCAGGAGGTCATTCCTCTACCCCTTCAAAAGAGACGTCCATAGATATTTTATCAAAAGCGATTGTTGCTTTAAAATCGAACCCGTTGCCAGCAAACATTACTCCTGTGTTACATCAATTTATGGACAAACTTGGACCTGAAATGGACTTTATGTCTAGATTGGCCTTTGCCAATCGGCGATTATTTGGCCCTATGATAATGAAAGAATATGGTAAATCTAATGCCGGAAATGCAATCATCCGAACGACAACGGCACCAACTGTATTTAATGCTGGATTGAAAGAAAATGTCATACCTACCTCATCATCCGCTATTGTAAACTTTAGAATCATTCCTGGAGAAACATTTGAAGATATAAAACAACATGCAATGGATGTAATTGATGATGACCGAGTTGAAGTGTTATTTAAAAACAAAGGAGAAAATCCTACTCCTATTTCCAATTCAACGAATGCTTCATTTAAACTAATCGAAACGAGTATAAAACAAATATATCCAAATGTTTTGACTGCCCCGAGTCTTGTCTTAGGAGCCACCGATTCGAGGCATTTCACCAAAATATGTTCTAATATTTATCGATTCAATCCGTATATCGTGAGTCCTGAAAATTTAAACTGTTTTCATGGCGTAGATGAACGAATTCCTATTACTGTTTTCAAAAATGGAATTCGTTTTTATCGTCAAATCATTCGTGGAGGAATTGAATAATATGACTAAATCAGTATATTTAATAAACAATCAAAATGAGTCTTTTTTTTCCGATTACAAATATCTTACTAGGCCTATTCATCACATCAATTGGTTTTAAATTATACAACCCATGGCAAGACCAAAATGATCCTGAAAAAGAAGCTGCATGGTACAAACGATATGGAAAACTATATCGAATTGGTGGGATTATTTTAACGATACTTGGTGTTGTTAATACTGTCTTGAAATTAAGTTAATATGGAAGAAGGATTTATCAAAGACACCCTTGAACTTATCCTTAAAGAGATTCAAACAATTCTCAAAGTCAGCTACGTTTTTATGGTAGGTATTGGAATGTTGTTTCAATACCAGAAATATTCAATATTTGGTATCAATATTTTCGATTATGCTGATTTATTAGAGTTTCTCATCGCTCAATGTTCGGATTGGACTATTATAATTTTTTCGCTTGGATCACTAATTTTTACCTATTTAATCTTTAAAGTTGATGGCTTATTTAAAAAGAAGTTACCTAAGCTATACACAAAAACAAGCTTTGGCTGGGACAAAAAACCGTGGTATAACACGTTTAGATATTTCACTTTTACTTTTGTTTTCCTAACCTACCTATAT
>CALDTZ010000103.1 GCA_937924805.1 uncultured Saprospiraceae bacterium | reverse complement strand
AAGATTGTCTGTGGACTGAACTAGAACTTAGCCATTCTGAATGCGATGAAAATGGACAATTTTATGCTTTCATTTATTATACGATTTCTAATCCCTTGTCTTCTACTTTCTCTGTTACCGGTAATGGTGAAGACTACGGTGATTACCAATATGATGACGGAAACTTTATTGAAGTTGGGCCTCTAAACGGGGACTGTGAGACCCTTTATGAATTTATACTTTCAGATAATGATAATGAAGAATGTACAGAAGTAACGTTCTTTATGGAACCAATATGTTGTGATATAGAATTGCCTTGTTTAATTACCAACATTATACTTGAAATCGAAGATTGCGATGAGGAAGAAACCTTTGATATTCACTTTTTTACTGAAGATGAAGATATTGGCCTTATCAATTTGTCTGGTAATGGTACTAATTATGGTGATATTGAATTTGATGATAATGGTACCTACATTTTAGAAAACCTAATTGGTGACTGTGAGACTATTTATGAATTTATTTTTACTGAATTATCGAACGATACTTGCACCTATATTATCGAACTAGAAGAGCCTATTTGTTGTGTAGAATCTTCGACTGATCTTGAGCTAATCTCTAACCTTCAAGTTAAATGTATTGGCAATGATCTTTATATTAATCATGTTCAAGAAGCCACACAAATTTCAATCTTTAATGCTAAGGGGCAATTCATTAAAAAGGATCAATTTAACGAAGATAATGTGCTTCAATTAAATGTGAACCCTGGAATATATTTTATAAAAATTCAATATGGAAACAAAGAAATGACAGAAAAAATATTCGTTATTCACTGATAATTGAATAGCACTTATTCTATGTTATGCCGGAAATTCTATTGTTGAATTTCCGGTTTTTTTATTTTCGACGCAACGATTTTTAACTCTAGTGCCTATTGATTATAAAAACAACAACCATATGAAAAATTATATTTTAAGTTTCGTTCTTTGCCTTTTTATAATTCCTCTATCATTTGCGCAAAATTGTGCATTAAACCCTGAAATTGAAATCGTAGAATGCCTCGAAGGCAGCTATTATTTATATGTAGGATTTAATCAAGACGAATTCCCCTCAGATTCATTTAAAATTAATGTTAATGGTGAAGTATTTGCTCCATTTTTTTATGAAGAATCTCCAATCATTGTCGGCCCTATAATGGACAATTGCGAAGAGGAAGTTACTGCATATATCGAAGATTTGGGAAATCCAGAATGTGGTATATATTATGATTTAGGTATTGTTTGTTGCCATAATTGCAACCTATTTGAACCGAGCTTTTCTTCGGTTGAATGTGATGATCAAAATTTAATCATCTATGATTTAAATGTTCTTTCATCGAATCCAAATAGCAATGAATATAATGTTTATGCCAATGGCCTTTATATTGAGACTCGAAAATATACCGATAGTATTCCTACCCTAGTTCCATTATCTATTCTTGACCAATTGTGGCTTTTAACGTTATGCGATGTCCAAGATTCAAGCTGTTGTACCACTATCGAAATGGAAAATCCGTGCTTGATCGATGTTGAAGGTTGTGGTATTCAAGGATTTGAATATGAAATTGACTGTAAAGATGATGGAAGTTTTAATGTTTATGGGTATTATAATTCTGACTTAGCAGGTAATTTCCATGTTTTTGCGAATGGTGTTTTTGCGGGTACCATGTCTTACCAACAAGAAGACTTCGTCATTGAAGATTTAGCTGGTGATTGCGAGACGATTTATGAATTTAAGCTTGTTAACGCTGAAAATACATGCTGTGTATATGAATTTAGTCTTGATGAGCCCGTATGTTGTGATGCTTCTGAATGTGATTGGGAATGGTTTGAGTTGACCCATACAAATTGCCTAGATGGAGAATTTTATGCGGTTATTTATTATGGTGTTACTAACCCTTTAAGTGATTTTTTCAATGTCGTTGGTAACGGTCAAAATTATGGAAGTTTCACCTATCAAGAAAATGGGTTTATTGAAATTGGCCCGTTACAAGGTGATTGCGAAACGATTTATGAGTTTATCTTTTTTGATGGAACGTCAGAAGCCTGCTTTGGTGAAACTTATTTTGAAGAACCCATTTGTTGCGAACCCATAGATACTGAATGTGGTTTTGACGTCGGATGGGAAGTATCTGAATGCAATGAAGAAGGTCTATTTTATTTAACATTATTCGTTTCACCTTTCAGCAATGATTGTGATGGGTTTACTATCCTAGATGATCAAGGTAACAATTTTGGTTTTTTTGACTATTCTACGGATTTAGTTTACATCGAAGGCTTAGAAGGTGATTGCGAAACGAATTATATATTTTACATTATTGATCTTTGCCAAGATAGTTGTTTTTATGTTTTTGATTTAGAGGAACCCGTATGCTGTGAAGAGTCTAGCCCATGTGAAATTGTTAGTGTTGTTACTGAATACTTTCCATGCGATGAAAATGGGAATTACGAAATGGTAATTTCAGTAAACCAAGATGGATCTGGAAGCCTATTCAATCTTTATCTAGATAACGAATATTTTGGGACGTTTAATTATGATGAAAGTTCTATTGAATTAGGGTCTTTTAGTGGATCCAATGGTGCCATTCATGATATCTTAATCATTGATGCGAATGATCCAACATGTATGATGCATATCTTTTTTAGCCAAGAATGTGATGAATCTGGTTTTGCTAGTCCACTAGAACCATTATTTTTAGTCAATGACCAACAAGTTGAATTTGTAAGTCCAGAAAGCATATCGTCCCTTCGATTATTTACCGCAACAGGAAGTAAATTAAAACAACTAAATGCGGTCGATACTTATTTAAATGTTGATTATCCTGCAGGCATTTACGTAATGGAACTTATTATTGAAGGAAAACGTAGCACTCATAAAATATTCATTCGTTAATTTTATGAAAAAAAAGCGTGAGCAAAAATAAAAATACTCAAATGGGTTGGGCGGATTTTCAGAAATTAGGTAATCCTGAAAATGCGCCCGACTTACCAAAAGAAAAGACGAATAAAAGGTATGCTGAATTTATCGTTCGGGTACATCTTGAGAAGAAGCACAGAGGTGGGAAGACAGCCAATGTAATTAAAGGTTTAAAAATGTCCCAGTCCGAATTAAAAGAAGTAACCAAAGCGCTGCAAAAAATTTGCGGAGTTGGCGGGTCTTGTAAAAATGGGGAAATTATTATTCAAGGAAATCAACGTGAAAAAATAGTTGAATACCTTAAAAAAATAGGTTGTAAAGATGTAAAAATGGCTGGCGGTTAGAAGTAAGCTTTCAACATTCTTTGTTTCCCTTGCATATCCAATCGAATGTCAACTTTATAATGTAGAGCTGTAAAAACATTCATAATTTCTTGAGCTCTAAATTCATTTAATTCCAGAAAAATGGATCCATTTGTCGATAAATGAGATTGGCCAAATTTTGCAATTTTTTTATAAAATAAGTCCGGGTCCTCTTCACTAAATAAAGCCATATGCGGTTCAAATGCAAGCGTCCCTTTTGTCATTACCTCTTTTTCTAATATACTAATGTAGGGTGGATTACTAATGATACAATCATACACCTTCAATTGTGACCATTTTGATTCATCTATAAAATCTAATAACTCAAATGTTGCATCAATCCCAAAATTTGTAGCATTTTTTGAAGCTACCTTTAAGGCATTCGAACTCAGATCAATACCATGGGCTAAAGGACACGCCCACGCTTCTTGAACGCTTAACAAGATACATCCAGAACCTACACCAATATCGATGATCGACGTAGGAATCGGCTGGTGCTCCAAAATAAAAGCAACCAATTCTTCTGTTTCAGGTCTAGGAATTAAAACGGAATCATCAACATACCAATCGTGATTATAAAAACTGGCAATATTTGTTAGATATTGAATGGGATATCCCTCTAGAATACGTTGGATATCGCTTGCGCATTCATAATCCGAAACACCTCCTTTCATTCTTACATAATCTCGATAATAAGAAAATATATTTTTGCACTCCCCTTCCGAGAAAAATGGAATAAGTTTATTCCAAAATAGAGCTTTAATTTCAGTAGTTGTTAACATATTTCGATTGGGTAATTGAAAATATGAAAGGGATACAATTTAATCGTTCGATGCCACATATCCATTTGTTTTTGAACCAATAATGATTTGTTTGGTCTTCCAGATGATCCGGGGATAGAATAGTCTAAAGCTTGAGAAATATCCGCAATAGATGTGACTTTCAAGCCATGTTTTTTGGCAAAAGTATTTTTGATTTTTAGGCAATGAATAGCATTCAATATGTTGGATTGTTTTACCAATGAAAGCGAAGCAAATTTGCTTATTTGGTTTTTTCTAACTGGGTCCGTTTCGTCATACTCCCAACCTTTGATTCTAGTATTTCCACGCTTTTGTGTTGTACTATTCAACATTGAGTCTTCAAAATCAATCTCTAAAAAAGCAGCTAACTTCATAACTACTTGCTCAGGCTTTTCTACAAGGTCCTCATATTTTAATGTTTGTTTATTAGATTGATCAAAGTTGATTCCAAAACTCGTGTTCATTAAGTACTGCATCGTTGCATAGTATACATTTTGACCACGTGAAACCAGGGATGCGATTGTGTCCAAAGGATTTCGAACGCAAAATATAAATTGAGCATTATCAAAATGTTTATCGATGGACGCAAAGTGATACACATTTGCTGGTGTTTTTTCCCCCCATTTCTTTTTATTTTTCTTCAGATTTGATTTTTCAAACAGCGATCCTGCAAAATGAGTTATGCTTTTTGAAGAAATGGCGATGTTTTGTGCATTGACTAAGATATTGTCAAAATCATCATGACCAAAATCGTAATCACCTAAATGAATCCCCGTATGCATTTTTATTCCAGAACTTCGCAATCCAAAAATAAAACGTTTGTTTAATCGATGTTTGTTTCCATTCCAATCATCAAACAATTTCTTTTTGCAGAATAATTGAGTTTCATTATAAATATAGACTTGACTATTTCTATTCAATATTTGTCGTAACAACGAACTACCTGTACTTCCCGAACCGCCAATAAAAATAGACATTATGTAAAATTAGGCATAAAATAGTAACTAATTACCTATTTTACATGTCCCAATAATATCAGAATCACAAATATGGGTTTAAAACAAAAACAGATAAGCTATGAGTCTCACGATTCACTTCAAGGGTTAACGGAATCAGAAAAAGCACTTATCCAAGAATCTAGAGACGCATTTGAAGATGCTTATGCGCCCTACTCAGAATTTCGCGTGGGTGCAGCTATCTTATTTGAAGACGGAACTAGTTTAAAAGGGGCCAATCAAGAAAATGCATCTTACCCCTTATGTAATTGTGCTGAACAGGTCGCATTAAATCATGCTGCAATGGCGCACAGTAAAAAAACCATAAAATCGATGGCTATAGCTGTCGATTCTAAAAAATTAGGAGAAAACCCAATTTCTCCTTGTGGTGCTTGTCGTCAAATAATCTTGGAATATGAGCAAAAACAAAAATCGCCAATTAAAATTTATCTCGTAAGTTATACAGATAAGGTATTTATTTTTGATTCTATAAAACAATTATTGCCATTTTACTTCGAGTTTTCTTAGATCTGGAGTTTTATTTAGCTTTAAGTCTTTTTCTTACCCGTTCGAGATCTTGTTGAGTATCTACACCAATTAAGCCCTTAGGTATTTCTACGGCATGAATAGGGATACCATTTTCAAGCCACCGTAATTGCTCCAATTTTTCCAATTTTTCTACTTTGGAAGGTTCCATATATTTTATTGATTTTAAGACTTTGGATCGAAAGGCATAAATACCTACATGTTGATTGAACGTGCCAGAAAACCCTGACTGCGCTCCCCTAGTATAAGGTATTCCTTGTCTAGAAAAGTAAAATACTGACCCACTTTTGGATAAAACCAATTTTACTTTATTCTCATCCATAAAATCACTGATATCATTATTACTAACATAAGGCGTTAAAATTGAAATATCATTTTCCTTTAAAAATTTAATTATGGGCTGAATATGCTTTGGTTTAATTAGAGGCTCATCTGCTTGAATATTGAGAATAAAGTCTGCATCAAAGTGTTCACTTGCTTCAATAATTCGATCCGTCCCGCAGGTATGATCTGGACGTGTCATTATCACCTTAGCATGAAACGAATTTGCTATTTTTTTAATTTTATCGCTATCTGTTGCAATATAAACTTCGTCAATTTCTTTTATAGACTGGATTGCTTGATATACATGTTGAATCATTGGCTTACCACAAATATCAAGTAATACTTTATTTGCTAATCTACTGGATGCTAACCTAGCTGGAAGAACGGCTACAATTTTCATAAAAATTATGTTAAATATCTAATATAATGAATTATACATATTAAATAAACATTTAATATATTTGCAAGTTAGACAATACGTATGAAAAATTTAATAATTACTTTTTTATTTTTGGTTGGGATTTTCAATGCTTTAACGGCTCAATATAACGAACAGGTACCCATAATATCTCCGGATAGTCTTATTGAAATTCAAATTTCAAAAGATATACAAAAAATTTACGTTCATCGGGTGACATCTAAACAAACTTTGTACAGCATTTCAAAATTGTTTGAAGTACCCATTTCATATCTTACAAAGATAAATAAGATAGATAAGGAAGTAGGCTTGCAATTAGGCCAACAGCTATTTATTCCGATAAGGGATAATCTAATCGTTACGACTCAACCAAAAGATATTAAAAATTATACTCGATTAGTTTACAAGGTTAAGAAAAAGGAAA
>CALDTZ010000102.1 GCA_937924805.1 uncultured Saprospiraceae bacterium | reverse complement strand
ACAAGGAAGTGAAGTCAATGATTTGAATTGGGAAATTTACCCTGAAGGACTGCTTCGAATAATGAAGAGGTATTTTCATAAATGTAAACTTCCAATTTATATTACCGAAAATGGGATTGCAGATGCTAAAGATGAAAAACGAAAAACATATTTACGTGACCACCTTGCAGTGATATTGGATGGGATCAAAGATGGCATTGATATTAGAGGTTATTATCATTGGACGTTAATGGATAATTTTGAATGGGCTGAAGGATATGAAGCAAGGTTTGGACTGTTCAAACATGACCTTCAAACACAAGAGAGATCTCTACGTTCAAGTGGTCAGTATTATGCTAATATATGTAAGAATAAATCTCTAGATGTATAAGTGTCGGCTTCATAAACCATGCTGGAAAGTTGATCGAAGTACAACACCCAACGCAAAATGTTGTTTTCGAAGCAACATTAACATATAGAACCTTGAAAGGTAATAAGACCTTTACTTGGGGACAACTTGATATGATGTATCGTTCGGAGCGTATTACACTTTAATATATTATTCGAAAGTTCCCTTTTAAAGATATATAGTCAGCCTTATTTATACTTACGCAACAGTAAAATCAAAGGGTACGATTGTTTGCATATTTAGATACGGTATTCTAAATAATATGGCAATGTAACGTACCAATTGTACACAACCACATCGCAATTTGCGAAGCGATTAGAATACATTTAAAAAAATTTCAAAGTGGGTACGAATGAATCTTTTGATTTATCGTAAATACCCTCTAAATGTAGAAATTCTTGCAAACCAAACAATAAAGGCAGCAAAAAACAAAATAATAGAAGCCATAACCATGGCTGAAGAACCTACAACATCATAAGTATTGGACATAAACCCATGTGCCGTTTGAAGTAAAACACAGAAAAGGGATATGACCAAAATAGGTCTTGCCCATCGTTTTCTCATTAATAACCCAACTGAACCAATCACACCGAAAATAACGGCTCCTCCAAATACTATTTTAGCCCATAAAGGCTGCGTTTTATACAATTCTTGGTGTTCTGGAGTAAGAGCAGATAACGCGTCTTGAGTGATCGTCATGTCAGAATAGAAAGCAAAAAGACCCATTATATTCCATAATAAAGATATAACAGCTACTATCCAAAACCATATTGGAATTGCCCGTTCGTTCGTTGTATTCATTGTTTTAATTTTTTCTAAATTAAGAAAAATTACTTAATGAATCTTTGTTATAGTTTTATGGTGGAGATTTTAGGACATTCAAGTTTGCCAAAATAGCGTAGCATACTAATACCTACAAAATGATACGCATCATTTTTGGTACTGTCTCCTCTTTGTGTATTTGTGGCACCAAAACCTTCTGTAGTTGAAGGATTTGCGATTTCAACAGCATCGTCACCTCTATCTGCTTTGAGTTGATTGTAATTTGGATACTCGCCACTTACATCATCGAGGTAATCGGTAAGTAATCGCCTGCCACTAATAAAAGCATTTAGGCTCCATAGCCGATTAATATCCCATTTTACACCTATCCCATATGCAGCACCAAAACTCACAAGATTATATTCTTGTCCGGGGAATTGACCTTCCGTACCATAGTCTACTAAATCTATAATATTTCCTTGAAACTCCTTTTTGGGGTTATACCTAAAAACATTTGCTCCAGCAAAAATATATGGAGTAAAACCTTGTTTGTAACTGCCGTGGATATAAGGGAAGAAATTGAATTCTACAACCGTTGCAATATCAAAAATATCTGAATAGAAATTTAAATTTCGATCTCGTTGGAAACTATTATTAGAGACTTCGTCTGACCCTCTTACTCGACCATAATTAAAAGAACCAGTAAAACTCAAACGCTCGTTAAGGTTGTACCTGGAAATTAGCCCTGCAGCCAATCCCGGTCTAGAAAGATCGTAGCTAGTATTCAAATCTCCAAAATAAAAACTACTACCTAACCATCCACCTAGTTCCCAGCCTTTTTGAGCTTGCAACTGAAAACAAGTAACCGTTAAGAATACTAAAATTGATATGTGTTTTACTAAAGGCATTCAGCGAGTATTAACGGTACAAAATTAGGTTAAGTATTTAGAAAATCATTTTTTGTTACATATTTATATTTTATTTGATCCTAGAAGTCTACATTCGTTAAAGAAATCACACCATAGACTTAATAAAAACGGTGTATTAAGATTTATCAATACATTTACCAATAATAAAATCTCATTTAGATGAATATAAAATTTTGTGGAGCTGCACGTGAAGTGACAGGAAGTGCGCATTTAATCACTTTAGAGGATGGTTATCGGATTTTACTAGATTGTGGACTTAATCAAGGTAAAGGAAGAGAGGTTTGGGATTTTAATAATCGATGGTTGTTTGAGCCCTCAAGTGTAGATGCGGTTATCTTATCACATTCCCATATTGATCATACAGGACGAATTCCTCAACTTGTTAAAGATGGATTTAAAGGGCCTATTCATTCCACTCATGCAACTAGATCACTTTGCTCTATCATGTTGTTGGATAGTGCCAAGATTCAAGAAAAAGATGTCGAATGGTATAATAAAAAGTTGCTTCAATCAAAAGATAAAAAAAAGAAAACGCCAAGAAGACCATTATATACAAGTAAGGATGTAGAGCCGACATTAAGTAGATTTGTTGGTCATGGATATGGTCGATGGTTTAAGATTAGTCAAAATGTAGAGGTTAAATTTCAAGATGCAGGCCATATCTTAGGAAGTGCCTCAGTTCAACTTAGATTTAAAGAAGGTAAAAATTGGGTAAATGTTGGTTTTACTGGTGATATAGGAAGACCAGATCGTCCCATATTAAGAGATCCAGTACCGATGGAGGATATGGACTATATCATTACAGAGTCTACGTATGGAAATAGAGATCATGAATCTGCACCCGAACAAAGTGAGGCGTTTTTAAAAGTTATAAAAGAAACATGTGTAGAAAAGAAAGGGAAATTATTAATTCCGGCGTTTTCGGTAGGGAGAACGCAAGAAATTGTATACATGCTTGATAAAATGGAAACAGCAGGATTGTTACCAAAAATCCCTGTTTTTGTTGATAGTCCTTTAGCCGTTAATGCAACAACTATATTTGGAGTACATCCCGAATGTTATGATGATGCGTTAAATGAGTATCTATTGATTGATGATAATCCATTTGGATTTAATAGTTTAACTTATATCCGTGATGTTGCTGATAGTAAAGCATTAAATGCAAGAACGGAACCTGCTATTATTATCAGTTCGTCTGGAATGATGAATGCAGGTCGTGTAAAACACCATTTAGCAAATAGTATTGGCGACAAAAAGAATACTATTTTAATTGTTGGGTATTGTGCACCATACACTCCTGGGGGTATTTTACGTTCTGGTGCTAGTCACCTTTCCGTTTTTGGTAAAAAATATGAAGTAAAAGCAGACGTCAAAATTATGGATTCATTTTCTGCCCATGCGGATCGAACAGAAATGAAAGCGTTTTTATTGAACCAAAAGAAGTCGGCTAAAAAAATGTTTTTAGTTCACGGAGAATATGGAGCGCAACAAGCGTTTAAAACCTATTTGGAGGAAGATGGATTTAATCATATTCATATTCCAGAAAATGGGCAAGAATTCCAACTTTAAATTTTACACTATTTTGCAAAATAAAATCATAATAACGTTCAGTTTTATCTTTCTTTTCATAGGATGTAACACCTATGATTCAATTGATGTATCTACTGGAGATGCCAACTTTGGTATACCATTAATTCATGCTTCTTTTGGATTGTTAGATGTAGACACTAAGACAGAAGATAATATTGAAGTTGTGTTTGATTCATTGGATAGGGTATTCGTAAATTACAAAGGAGAAGTATTAAGGCAAGACGCCTTGGATGTGTTTTTTCCATTACCCTTGCTCTCTTTTTTTCCTGTTGCAGATACCGTTGCTCCATTGGCTTTGCCGATCCCTGATGAGGTTATTATAAACAAAGTTATTTTTAATTCTTTTACTAATATCCAGTTTAAATTTACAACGAGTCTTAATGAAACAATCCCGATTACCTTGAAAATTCCGGAATTTACAAAGGATGGTGAAATATTCGAAAAGACATATACAATTGAGCCTTCTGGAGAAGATACAACGCGGTATGAAACTATATTTTATAATATGGACTATTGGGTATTTGAATCAGAATCCGACAATGTATTTGAAATAAATTATGATGCTAGGGATGCGATGGGTAACCGGATAAAATTAGATCGGGTAGAGATGTTTGTCGATGTGCTTAGTTTTAGATATGGAGAGGGATATTTTGGTCAACGAAATTTTAATATCGAAAAAGATATTATTGAAGTAAACATTTTTCAAAATTGGTTAAGTGGAGGTTTTACTTTTGATGACCCTAAAGTGACAATGTATATTAAAAATTCGTTTGGATTTCCTGTGCGATCTATTTTTAATAAAATCGAGATAACCACGATTAATGATAACGTTTTTGAGTTAGAAAGTACAAATTTGATGGGAGGAGTAGACTTTAATTATCCTTCGATAAGTGAAATTGGAAGTACAAAAGAAACCTCTTTTGATTTTACAAGTGATAATTCTAATATTGGGCAGATTTTTAATGAAAAAGCTAAAAAACTATTTTACGATCTCGATGCAATAACGAATCCTGAAAATGAATCCATTATTGGTTTTTATACTGATTCAAGTTATTATTCGGTAGATATAGCAGTTGAAGTCCCCCTATGGTTAAAAGCGAGGGATTTGGTATTAACGGATACTGTTTCTCTAAATTTTGGAGATCAATTAGATCGTTTACATTCGGGAGAAATTATTGGGCAGATTAAAAATGCGTACCCTGTTGATGTTTCCTTCAAAATGGAATTTTTAAATGAAAAAGATGAACCAATTGTTTTATTACCTGCCGTAGATTGGATTTCAATTAATAGTACTTTAGACCAATCTCAGAGTTTAGCAGATACTGAAGAGCAATTGTTTTCAATACCGATTGAACAAGAAAATTTGGATTTGATTCAGAAAGCAAAAAAGATTGCAATCATCGGTAAATTTGATACCGATAGCACGGTAAATGATGAATCTATATGGTTACATACTTATCAGGGGATAGATATTAAAGTTAGTGCAAGTTTTAAATTGAAATAAAGAATGAAATTTTATATCATCGTTTTTGGATTATTCTTTTCGAGTATTGGATTTAGCCAATCTTATACTAAAGATCTCAAATCCGAAGCTCTTTTTCAACAAGATAGTCTTCAAGGGAATTGGAGGCTTGAGTTAGGGTCTGGTCATTTTTGGAATGATGTTTCTCCTTTTGGATTGGGTGATTTCTCGGAGACGATAGGGAAAAGTTTATTAGTTAATTTTGGTTTATTAGATCCTTCATTTGAAGATGTTGAAGCTAATTTTTCAGGAAGTATAAAATATGGAAGTTTATACAAACGAATCAAAAATGGATGGATCGGTATTGGCGTAGAAAATAATATGGAAGGTTTTGCAGCCGTACCCGGTGATGTATTTAAGCTTTTAAGTCTTGGTAATGCAAATGTTGAATCTAGTAGTTTAAATTTGGCTTTTGAAGCAGATTATATCAACTATGTTAAACGTTACCTTGCGTTTGGATATAGTTTTGATCGTTTGAATGTAATTGCTCAAGTTGGTTGGTTGTCAGGTCATGAGCATTTGCACACTTCAATAAATACTCTGCAACTCAATACAGAATCAATAGGTTTTGATTTAGCTTTGACTAGAGATTTTGAAATACAAAATACAGCAGTACTAGAAGGTAATGGATCAGATATACAAGCAAATGTTGATATTTATGGATCTATTTTATCAGTTAAAAACCCAGGAGTATCTCTCGATTTATTTGCTGATTTTCAATATAATGATCGATTGAATATTTTGGGTTTTGTCGAAAATGTAGGGTTTATTTCTTGGAAAGGTGTTTCCTATTCAAAAAATGATGTCGTTGAATTTGATGGAATTGATTTACAAGATATAATTATCAATGGCGATGAATTTGAATTTCAAGATACCTTAGATGAGTTACTAGAAATAGATACCATGTCTTCTGCTTATTCTACAAGTATTGGTTATGCTTTTGGGATGGGAGCCGTTTTTAATTATAGTCGTTCTCTTGATTTTATTGGAAATCTAGCGATAAAAAATGGATTTCAACGGCATATTTTGAGAGGTCACATAGGTGCTGAATATCATTTTAATAAATATATTTCAAGCCAATTGTATTATGCATTTTCGAATCGAAATTTTGCAAATGTTGGACTAGGCGTAAACATTCAATATGCTTTTGCAAATGTGTATATAGGTGTCGTCAATCCATGGAATTTAAACAATGTAATAACACATAGATATAGTGGTGTTGATGTAAAAACAATGTTCACTTTTTAACTAATAATTATGTCTGTAGTAACGACTCCATTTCAATTAGGTTATACTTCAAATGTGCCAGAACTTCTGACTCAAATGAAGTGTAGTTTGGCAATCAGTACCTATCAGGCAGGTAAAGTTATTTTTTTAAGCCCTCAAAATGGTGAAAAGTTAGTACAACTACCGAGATCATTTCTAAAACCAATGGGTATCGCTTTGGATGGAGACAAAATGGCGATAGCATGTAAGGAGGAAGTCCTTGTGCTTCGAGATTCAAAAGGTTTGGCGAAATATTATCCAAATAAACCAGAAACATATGATGGTTTGTTTATGCCTAGAACAACGTATCATACTGGAGCTTTAGATGTACATGATATTGATTTTTGTGAACAAGGTTTATGTGCTGTAAACACAAATTTTTCTTGTATAATTAAAATTGATGATCAGTATAGTTTTACGCCGATTTGGAAACCAAATTTCATTTCAAAAATTACGTCTGGAGATCGTTGCCACTTAAATGGTATGGGGGTTGAAAACCATAAAATAAATTGTGTTTCAGCATTTGCAGCTACCGATCAATCACGACAATGGAAGGAAAATATTACCACTTCCGGAATTCTTATTGATTTTGAATCTAAAGAGATTATTGCATCTGATTTAGGAATGCCTCATTCTCCTAGAATTTTGAATGGAGAAATTTACCTACTCCTCTCTGCTACGGGTGAATTAATAAGAATCGATAAATCGAGTGGGAAGTACGATGTTGTTACTCAAATTGATGGTTTTGTTCGAGGTTTATCTTTCGCTCATGGTTATGCTTTCATTGGCATAAGTAAAATTAGAAAATCGTCTTCAGGATTTTCAAATTTACCAATTGCAAAAAAAGCAAATCAATCCGGGATCGTTATTGTTCATTTAGCAACTGGGGCGAAGGTTGGTCAAATTATTTATAAAAGTTCTGTAGACGAATTGTATGACGTTCAAGTATTGCCAGATATGATCCGTCCATCCATTATGAATACGATCAAGGAGGATTATAAAATGGGTTTGAGTATTCCAGAAACAACCTTTTGGGGAAAAAAGAAAACAGATTAACTTATTTTTCTTTAATTCGAATGGGTTTCTTTATTTCTTCTAAGTCCATTATCTAAAAATGCTTTGTTAAGTCATTAAACTAAACAATTATTTTGCTCAATAAATTTAGTCTTTGAAAGACTATTTAGACAAAACGATCAATGAATAACCTCCAAAAATCTTAACAGTAAGATCTTGATTCAGTTTAAAAAAAATCGACCTGAATATATTAGCAAATTTAGTTTTTATTGATGTATTCGATTTTTCAATTGCTCCATGAGTATAGAAGTAATCAACTATTTCTAGCCCACAATCATTTAATGTAGCTATAGCAGTGTCTTTATAGAAATAATGTAAATGGCCAACACTTTGTCGAGCATCTATCATTCGATTTCTTAGTAAACTACTAATACTAATATCTAATGGAATGTGGAATATCTTAAAGGTTGCAATAGACTTACAACTTTGAATGAAACCAATATAATCTTCTACATGCTCAAATACATCTATTGCCAATAAAACGTCGTAATTATTATCTTCTGACAAAGCATTGCCTAGTTTAAAATGGATATTAAATTTAGATTTTTTATTTGCAATATTAATTGCATCTTTAGCAATATCATATCCTACGTATTTAATTTCATCCGATGCATATTTGGAATCAAGTTGAATTAAGATTTCACCAACCCCACATCCTAAGTCTACAATTGACTTAGGGGTAATAGAATTCTTTTGGAGAATATTGTAAATCTGCAATGCTTTCCAAGGAGAATCCTCCTCATGCCAAGTCCTTGTTTGTTGTAAATAGTCTGAATTTTTACCAATATATTTTTCCTCCATATCAGTTTTGTTCTAATTTTTTTAATCTGTCTTTTAGATTATTTATTTCTGTTTGTTGTTCTTGAACTGAATTTATAAGTACAAAGATTAAATCTTGTGGATTGATCTTCAAATATTCTTCACCGTCATCAGCCAAGAAGGTACCGACTAAAGACTCATCAACTGATTGCAATTGTTGCGCACTTATCCCTACTTTGCGACTTGGATTCTCTGTAATAATATCTGAGTATTTAAAAGTTATAGGATTTACTTGCATCAATGCATTTAGCCCAGTGGTAAAAGACTTTATTTCTTTTTTAAGTTTTACATCAGATGGGCATGTGAATGAACCTATTGCATGAAGTTCACCTTGAACAGTTAAGCAATTCTCGACAAAGAGTCCATTTTCATTAATTTCAACTTCATGTGCTCCTTGATCTATGTTAAAAAACATTGAACTTTCATCAAAATTTCTAAAATATGTTCCTGTATCATCTCTTTGAATTCTGAAATTAAATGGTGGATTGTTGCTATCTGCTGGGATATTAAATTGATTGTTCATATCTATTATAGCGGATCCATCTACTTTTCGATTAAAACCAAGTTTTAATTGAGGGTCTTGAATGCCTCTGATTAAACTATTGCCAATATTCGCAAAACCTTCGCCAATAAAGACGCAATGTTTTTCAACAGTGTTGTTTTCTACAATTCGGCCGTTAATATCTGGGCCCCAAATAAATATATCTTCTGCATTTGCAGAAATTTCGTACTGTTCTTCTTTATTTGAATCCCAAATTTTACTATTCGAGATAATATTTTCTCTTCCATCAATATTTTTAAATGCAAATTGATCTGATTGTGCAGATGTAGTTCTATCTTGAAACCAAACATTTGTAAATATATTAGCTCTAAATGTTCCGCCACCTGTTGGGCTATCAAATTTTATTCCATGAAGGAAATAATCAATATTAATATCTTGAAATATATTAGAGTTAATAAAAGAATTAGCGTTGCTCTCTTCAAGTAAAATTCCAGTTTCGCAATTTTTAATCAACACATTTTGAATATTCGTATTCAAAATACCTGCATTTGCAGAATTGGCTACCGCATTTAGGTGTATACCAACACTACCAGTTTCAAGATTTTGAGAACCATCGCCAATGAAACATTCTGTATCTAACCACCCTCCATCAGCATCAATTGTAATATTCTCAATTTTTATATCTCTGAGAAATTTTTCTTCAGTTGACCCTCCTGAACTAGTTTCTAATTTTATAGCAGTTATAGCTGAATTGTTTGGAAAAATAAAATGGAAGTCTCTTAAAATTATATTATCGGAACCTTTAGAGTTAGTTTTTATTAGTATGCCTGTAGTTAAACTACTGGAACCTGTAAAAGTTGTGCTTCTTCCCTGTCCTTGAATAGTGATATTTTCTTTAGGTTCAATAGTAGTTGAAACATTATAACAGCCTTCAAGAATAATTATGGTTCCACCAGCTATAATCCCAGACACCAAATCAATATCGTCAATAATTGTATTAAGTTCTGCGCCAGCATCTGAACCTGATGCAATTAACACATCGGCAATTCCGTCGTGTTGTCCCAATACCCCCACAGTTACAGTATGTGATTGGGTTTGGCTAAATAAAACATTTTGCTCAAAAAATAAAAATACGACAAGTACTAATAAAGTTGTTTTAATAATTTTCATAAAATTTACTTTTTTGTAAAGGTATAATAAAAAATTTTGAATTTTAATTCCTCTAAAGGCAGTTGGAATTGTAGGTTTATATTTTAGTCCAAAGTTTTATTGTTTTAGTTTTAATCATCTACTATCTTCCAATAAAAGTGGGTTCTAATTATTGAATTTTTGTCCGAGTAATGGAGTAAATACCTAAATTGGATTTCTCAATCCTAAATTTATCGTTGCAAAAAAATATCTACCAGCTTGATAACCTAAATGTTTTTTAAGTTCCTATTTTACATAAATTGTTTTTATTAATCGATTGAAACAATTGGTCATAGCAAATATTTATAAACAATTTGTTTATATTTTCTAAAATTTTTCCCCAAAAATGCCTTTTATAATAATTTGATAGATTTTAAAATACTCATTCAAAATTTTCAGCGATTTTGCAGAACGTAGTAATATGATCCGTCCATCCATTATGAATACGATCAAGGAGGATTATAAAATGGGTTTGAGTATTCCAGAAACAACCTTTTGGGGGAAAAAGAAAACAGATTAATTAATTTTTTTTCTTTGTTAAGCAACCAAATTGTTTTTTTCTCACTCTGTATTATTGATAAGCAATGTTATAACCATCAATATTATAAGAGAAACTATGAAACATTTATACCAACGAAGTCAAAAGAACTATTTACAAAAGATCAGATTTTTAAGTTTATCACTTCAAAAAGCGAAGTGTAAACAACAGTATTTAATACTACGAAAAAAAATGCAACATATATTGCATGAAGTACGATTTATGATTCGTGGAAGTGTTTTAAAAAAAGCATTAGGGATAAGTTTATCAGCACTTTTTATTGGAGGAACAATTTCATCGATCCAGGCACAAGACTTTTTGCCTCCTGTCAAAAAGTATGCTTTTGAAGTCGACTCCCTTGATACGGTAATTCCAAATTTGGTGGATATTGATAATGATGGAGATTTAGATATTTTGGGTTCTTTTTATGATTATTCGAAAGAAGATATATTCTTTGCTTTCGTTGAAAATACTGGAACAGCAGATAATGCTAAATTTAAAACGATTGTACCTGAGCCTTTTGGTTTGGAAAGTGGAGGTTTATTAAAAGTAGGTACTCTTGCCTTCGATGCTGAAGATTTGGATAAAGATGGTGATATGGACATCATTGGGTTTGGTCGAGATTATTATGGTGCAGGACATATGACCTATGCAGAGAACGTAGGTACACTAGAATCTCCTGAATTTGATCAAATTAAAATTTTTGAATATGAAAATGACAATTTAATCGCACCGTTTGCTTCTACGGCATTGGCGGATATTGATGAAGATGGTGATTTTGATATTTTGACCTTAGGCCTTGATGCTGCAGAGTATTACAGTACAGGTCAATATTTATATTCAGTAGGATACTATGAAAATATTTCTAGTGATGATTCAATAGCTTTTAAGAAAGCTCAATTAAACCCATTTAGCATAGAACCAATTATGGGTGATTCTATTCCATATACACTCAGTTTTTTGAATGCTGCTGATTTTGATAATGATGGTGATATTGATTTATTTTCATTGAATAGTGCTTATGAAGGTATTGGTCCCGAAGCTTTTTATTTTGAAAATTTAGGAGACCAAACATTTAGTGCGCCGATTCAAGTAGAAAATGTAGGTGACTTCCTTAATGAAGGAGCTTTCGTCTTACCAACAAATGGTGATATTGATGGTGACGGAGACATAGATATTTTATTTGATATCTATTCTGAAGATGAAAATATAAATGACCCATTATTTACGGACATGTATTTTGTTGAAAATAGAATTGAAAATAGTCAGGTATTTGAATTTGTTGAATTAACTGGAAATTTTGTTTTAGCACCAAATGTAGTTTCTAATGAGATAAGACTAGATTTTGAGCTAGAATATAGAGCGGATTTAAACATTTACGTATTAAATAGTAATGGACAAGTGGTTCAACAAGAAAAACTAAAACACGTTAAAAATGGCAATCATCCGATGGAAACAGTCTCTTTACCGACAGGGAATTATTATATGAAATTAGTAGCGAATGGAAAGGTGAAAACCATGAAGTTTATCAAACAATAAATAGTTGTAGAAAATTTTTAAGTAAGCATCTTATTCTAACTGAATAAGGTGCTTTTTTGTGTGGCATCATTTGTTCCTAAACGCCCTTTTCAATTTGTTCGTTATTATTATTACTTTTATATATATAAAATTTTTACATATCTATCAAAATCATTATTTATGAATAAAAAATTTACAATCAACAACAAAAGCAATGTACAACGGTTGAGGTTTTTAGCTTCTCAAGTTTCAAAATCAAAAGTTGGTACAGAAATTAAAACGATGCTCGATCAAATGGCAAAGATCATCAAAGAGCTTCGATGGACGCTACATTCAAGTGCAATAAAAAAAGCACTAGGTGTTGGTTTTTTAAGTCTTGCATTTCTTTCACCAGCACAAAACTTAAACGCACAAAATTTTTTGGAGCCTGTCAAGTCTTTTAATACAGAATTTGCATTAGATGGATTCAATATACCTAACCTAGTTGATATCGATGATGATGGAGATTTAGATATTATGGGTATAAGTTATGATATTACTGCTGAAGAATTTAGGTTTAGTTTTATTGAAAATACAGGAAGTGCAGATTCGCCTGTTTTTGAGGAAGTGATTCAAGATCCTATGGGATTAATAAATCCAGATGGTTCTTTTTATGGAATGGGATTTTCACATGATTATGCAGATATTGATAATGATGGAGATTTAGACTTATTTACAACCACTAGTATAGATACGAATTACAATAAAGTATTGAATTTCTTTGAAAACATTGGTGATTCAAATAGTCCACAATTTAAAACTCCAGTAGAGTTGGCGGAGATCAACATTGGTGGTCTTTACAGCTATTATCTAGATTTAAATTTTGCGGATATGGATAATGATGGTGATATGGATATTATGGCTAGCGGAGCTGATTATGAGGCTTATTATGCTGGAGAGGGATACAAATTAAGTATTGCCTATGTTGAAAATATTGGTACTGATTCTGCTCCTTCATTTGCGGATGGAGTGATTGGTGCTATGGACTTAGATGGCATTTCTTTTGCTTCTGAAGATGATTTTTGGTTGTTTAGTCAATTGGAAGTTGCCGATTTTAATAATGACGGAGATTTAGATATTGTAGTTTCTGGAACTGCCTATGAGGGGAACCCTGATTTTTATTACTATGAAAATATGGGAGGAACTTTTGCTCAAGCTACCGAAATTTCAAACCTATCAGATCTTCAAGATCATGTCTATTTATTTAATACATTTGGAGATATCGACGGTGATGGCGATATCGATATCTTAGCTGAAGCAGTTAATTTTATTATCGATTATGATTCGACAGATTTACACTTTATTGAAAATCGGATCGCAAATGCAGATTTATTTGACTTTGTTGAATTGGAAGGTAATTACTCCGTAACACCAAATATTTCAAGTGATATTATTGAGTTAAGAGTAAGTTTAACTTCTTACAATGATGTGCAAATATATATTCAAGATAGTAGAGGCTTGTTAGTCAATTCCATGAAAATGAACCAAGTCAAAGCTATTTCGGAAACGCTTGATATCGCTGGTTATCCAGAGGGAATCTATTATATAAAAATGATTGCTGATAATAAGGTTAAGACCTTGGAATTTGTAAAACAATAAAACATATAGTTTTTAAAATAGAGGTATAATAATTGATTTTGTTATACCTCTATCTATTTAATTTAAAAAATCGATAATTAGTTTCGAAACTTCAATTGGTTTTTCTTCTTGAATAAAGTGCGTAGCATCTAGGATGTGAATATCTTTTTCTGGAATATTTGTCATAGAAATAAAGGAGTCACGCATATCTTTCCATACAAGAATATCGTCATATTCACCCCATATTACGCTTGTTGGGATATTTAATGAGGTCCACAATTCAGTATTGTCTTTAAAATCTTTTATTTGGGTAAAAAAGGTATACAAACTTCTATTTCCATTCTTTTTTAAAGGGGTTGAATATCCTTTTTTCATCTCTTTTGTAAGGACAGATCTATCTTTGATGCCATTTCGTAATGCCATAGATACCATCATTTTATTGAATAGCCACGACTTATAAAAGTAGGTAATGGTCTTTGCAATCACGCCTTTACGCATTTTTACGGGAGGATGAAAACCTTGATTAAGTAAAATACTATTCAGTAGTATGAGGTTATCAATTTTTTCTGGTGCTTTTTGTAGCAAAGATTGGGTCCACCATCCAGCAGCATCATGGCATACATGACTCCAAGATTTAATGCTAAGTGCATCCATGAAATCTAAAATAACAGAAGCTTGATAATCGGGTGTATAGATTTCATATCCTTTTGGTTTGTCACTCGCTCCATAGCCTAGTAAATCAGGGATAATTACTCTATATCCTGCTTTTGTCAGCGGGTCTATCATCTTTCGATAGAGCCATCCATTGGTTGGAACTCCATGCAAAAGTAAAAGAACTGGACCTTCTCCAATATCCAAATAAGAGATTGTGCCTTGGTTTAGTGATGTTTTTTTTGTGAGATCTAAATATGCCTCATACGTATTGATTTGACTAAACGAAAAAGTAGAATAGAACATAACAAAGATGGTACTAATAATTTTGACATTCATTTTTTTAGTTTATCGCAGGATATTCAACTGCATTTCGTGCTGTTTCCCACAATTTTACTGAAATATGGTATTTTTTATCTAATTGAGAAGTTAGGATTTTATGGATGAGAATGCACAAATTTTCAGTTGAAGGCAGTATATCTTTAAATTCCTCAATATCCAAGTTTAAATTTTTGTGATCAAACTTTTCTTCAATATGATCATGAATGATATCCTTAAGTTCTTTAAGGTCGAGCAAATATCCAGTTTCAGGGTTTATTTCCCCAGATATTCGCACCTCTAGTTCATAGTTGTGTCCATGATAATTTGCGTTATTACATTTGCCAAAAATGGCTTCGTTTTTTTCATCTGAAAAATTCGGATTATGTAACCGATGGGCTGCATTGAAATGTGCTCTTCTTGAAATGGTAATTCTCATATATATTTATAATGTTTAACTATGTTACAAAGGCAATATTAATAAGTTATCCGAATACTTTAGTTAACTTTAAAGAAGTATTAATGTTATGACAACATTTAATGGAGATATACAGTTTTAAGATTCAATCAATAAAAGGCGAAGAATTCGATTTTTCGACCTTGAAAGGGAAAAAGATACTAATTGTAAATGTGGCATCCGAATGTGGATTTACGAAACAATATGCTCAGTTGCAAGAGCTATATGAGCAGTTTGCTGGACAGTTAGAAATTATCGGCATTCCTTGTAACGATTTTGGAGGACAAGAGCCAGGAGCAAAAGAAGAGATCGTCAATTTTTGTCGTGTAAATTATGGTGTTACTTTTTCAATAACAGAAAAAGTAGGAATTAAGCATAATATGCATCCAATCTATTTATGGCTTACGGATGCTGTAAATAATAATGGCATAAAACAAGAAGTAACATGGAATTTTTGCAAATTTCTTGTGAATGAAGAAGGACTTATTGAAGCCTTTTTACCCTCAAATGTTGAACCTTTAGATGAACAAATCCTTACATGGTTGTCATAATGCAAATAGTTGGGATCGTTAATGAATTTTAAGAATATACCTGGACATACTAGTCAGATTAAAGAGTGGACTTCGCTTGTAAATGCGGACAGGATACCTCATGCTTGGCTTTTATTAGGACCCAATGGCAGTGCTACTTTACCAATGGCGATTGCATTAGCTAATTATATTCAATGTGAAAAGAAAGAAGGAGATAGCTGTGGTGTTTGTAGATCTTGTATTAAGTCATCAAAGTGGATTCATCCCGACATCCATTTTACCTACCCAGTGGTTAAAAAAGATAATTTAAAAAGAGAGGACACCATTAGTAAACATTTTTCGAATCAGTGGAGATCTTTTCTTACCGAACGTCCGTTTGATGGAATTAAATCATGGATTAATTATATAAGTTCGACTACGACCTTTGCAAATATCAATACGGCAGAATGTAATGATATTTCACATAAATTAGGCATGCAAAGTTTTGAAGGTAAATATAAAATTCAAATCATTTGGATGGCTGAATACTTGGCAAAAGACAGCAATCGATTATTGAAATTGATTGAAGAACCAACAGACAATACCATTATCATACTTATTGCAGAGAATCAAAATAAGCTATTACCAACAATTATATCAAGATGCCAAACTTTTCGTGTTCCTAAGTTTTCGGATCAAGAGATAGGTTCCTATTTGGATACCCTATCTTTAGATGCCAGTATCAATAAGGAAGAAATCAAACATTTGGCTTTTGGTGATATTGAAAAAGCAAGAAAACTTTCAGAAAACACACAAACGAAATATGCTGATATGTTACTTGATTGGATGCGTATAAGTTGGAAATCTCACCCACAAGGAATTTTTGATTTTGTAAATAAATTAGCACAAAATTCAAAAGAAGAAATAAAAATGTTCTTTGAATATGGATTGCATTTCCTTAGAGAATATCTAGTTTATCTTTATACTAAGGATACGTTCAAAATGAGACTTTCGGATAGGGAGAAAAACACAGCCCTTCAAATGGTAAAAACCATCAATGTAGAAAAAGCGCAAGCACTAAGTCTCTTATTTGAAGAGAGTCTTGGCTTAATTGATAGGAATATAAATGTAAAAATATTATTTTCAGAGAATTCTTTTCAGCTGGAAAGAATCATGAAATCGAAATAAATAAAAGAGGAAGATTATGGGATGTGCAAATTGTTCGACGACAAAAAATGGAGTACCACAAGGATGCGGAGATAAAGGAAGTTGCTCTAGCGGGTCGTGTAATAAAATGAATACATACGACTGGATCACGACATCAGAAATCAGTGATCCTACACCTTATAATATTGTTGAAGTTGCTTTTAAGAAAGGAGCAAGAAAAAGTTTTTTCTTTAAGCCAGCTCACTCAAGTGCAATTACTGGAGATATGGTTGTGGTTGAGTCAACAAGTGGCTATGATGTAGGTAGAATTACATTGTCTGGAGAGTTAGTTCGACTTCAAATGAAGAAAAAGAGATTTGATGAGGATCGTATCATTCATAGTATTATTCGGATTGCAAATCATAGAGATTTAGAAAAACTCGAAGAAGCACGAGTTCTTGAATATAAAGCAATGGTAAGAGCTCGAGTTTTATCTAGAACACTTGGGCTGGAAATGAAAATTGGAGATGTAGAATATCAAGGTGATAAGCGAAAGGCTACCTTTTATTATACAGCAGAAGGTCGAGTTGATTTTAGAGAACTAGTACGGGTATTCGCAAAAGAATATCGAGTAAAAATCGAAATGCGCCAAATAGGATCAAGGCAAGAATCAGGAAGAATTGGTGGAGTAGGGGCTTGCGGTCGAGAGCTTTGTTGCTCAACTTGGTTGTCTGATTTTCAATCCGTAAACACAAGTGCTGCACGGTACCAAAATATTTCAATCAACCAGACAAAGCTTTCAGGACAGTGTGGTAGACTTAAATGCTGTCTAAATTTTGAATTAGATATGTATGTTGAAGCGTTAGGTCAGTATCCTAAAAATGTAGATACATTACAAACAAAACAAGGCAGAGCATATTTGATGAAAATTGATATTTTCAAAGCGGTAATGGTTTATTCTGTCAAGAATGAAATTGGTCGACACAATGTAATAGCACTATCAAAAGAAGATGTTTCCAAGATTAAAGAGATGAATCAAAAGGGTGAAACCAATATTGATATCATCGAGATGGCAGCTCCAAAAGAAGAGATTAAAAAAGAAAAAGATGATATTCAATTTGCTGATGTGACAGGACAAATAGAATTACCTGCAGTAAAAAGAAAGTCAAAGAGTAGATCAGGAAGAAATAATAGAAACAACAGAAATAATAAAAATTACAAAAGAACAAATAAGGATTCAAAAGGAAATCAAAATAGGTCTAGCAATAACGCTAAAAAAGAAGGACAAGCTGATACCCAGAAAAAGAATCCGAATCAAAAATCGCAAGGCGGAAAACCAAAATCTTCTTCAAACAACAGAAATAACAAACCAAGACCCAATACGAGAAATAATAAAAACAATTCTAAGAATAGAAATAATAAGCCTGAACAAGGTGGACCAAAATCGGATAAAAAATAATTCATGCAAAATTTTGATGTAGCCATAATTGGCGCAGGACCAGGTGGATATGTTGCAGCCATACGATGTGCTCAACTAGGAATGAAAACAGCCATCATAGAAAAAAGAAAAACACTTGGAGGTACATGTCTAAATGTGGGATGCATACCTTCAAAAGCACTTTTGGATTCTTCTGAACACTATCATAATGCCAAAGATAAGTTTGCTACTCACGGGATACGTTTAACGAATCTCAAAGTGGATATGAAGCAAATGATTAAAAGAAAAAATGAGGTAGTCGAACAGACAACGGGAGGTATCGATTTTTTAATGAAAAAAAATAAGATCACCGTTTTTCATGGGACGGGTGCCTTAAAAACAAATACTACGATTGAAATTACGGGGGATGATGATAAAAAAGAAAGTATTGAAGCTTCGAAAATAATACTGGCTACCGGTTCTAAACCGAATTTGCCAGATGCATTTAATTATGACGGCAATCGGGTTATCAGTAGTAAGGAAGCGCTAGAAATTGACAAAGTACCTAAAAAGTTGATCGTCATTGGAGCAGGTGTAATCGGATTAGAGTTAGGATCTGTATTTGCTCGCTTAGGTACAGAAGTTACAGTTGTTGAATATCAAGATCGATTATTGCCAACTATGGATAAAGATGCTAGTAAAGAACTCAATAGAGCGCTAAAAAAATTAGGCATCAAATTTAATTATAAACATATGGTAACTGAGGTCAAAGCAACAAAAACCTCAGCAACCGTTCGCTTCCAAAAAAGAGATACAGAAACTATTATAACAGAAAAAGCAGATTATTGTCTAGTGGCCATTGGACGAGTAGCTTATACGCAAAACCTCGGTCTCGAAAATGTAGGAATCCCAATGGATGATCGAGGTCGGATTGAAGTTGATGGCCATTTTCAAACCGCAGTACCTAACATCTATGCGATTGGTGATGTGATTAAAGGTGCGATGTTGGCTCACAAAGCCGAAGAAGAAGGCATGTATGTTGCTGAGTACTTAAACGGGCAAAAACCACATATTGACCATAACCTGATTCCGGGCGTAGTTTATACATGGCCTGAAGTTTCAGCTGTAGGGAAAACGGAAGAAGAACTTAAAGAAGCTGGTGTAGCTTATAAAGTTGGAAAATTCCCCTATAAAGCTTTAGGTAGAGCAAGAGCCAGCATGGATACAGAAGGTATGGTAAAAGTAATTGCACATAAGGATACCGATGAATTACTTGGTGTACATATGGTAGGTGCTCGTGCAGCGGATATGATTATGGAAGCTGTCGCTTTAATGGAATTTAGAGGTTCTGCCGAAGATATGGCAAGAATATGTCATCCGCACCCAACGTATACCGAAGCAGTAAAAGAAGCTGCATTAGCAGCAACGGAATCTAGGCCGATTCACATTTAAAAATTAGATTTTATATATAAGGATCACTACAAAATAGTGGTCCTTTTTTTTGATTTAATGTCAACGATTCGTTTTTCAAAAAAGCATATTGTCGTATGAAAAATTTAAATATTATCCAAGATTCTAGGGTGCCAACAAAATTTAATACCTATCCAAAGGAAATCAAAGAAAAATTAGATAACCTTCGAAGATTAATCATATTAGTTGCTTCTGAAAACGATAATATAGATGAAATAGAGGAAACTTTAAAATGGGGCGAGCCTAGTTATTTAGTGAAGAAAGGTAGTACCATCAGGATAGATTGGAAATCTAAAAACCCCAATCAATATGCAATCTACTTTAAGTGCACAAGTAAATTGGTTCAAACTTTCAAAAAGGTTTATGGTTCTACATTTAATTATGAAAATAATAGAGCTATTCTATTTAACCTTGAAGATGAAATTCCAGAAAAAAAACTTAAAGAATGTATCCGTCTAGCACTTAGATACCATAGTTTGAAAGATAAACCACTATTGGGAAAAGTGGTTTGATCCTGTATTTTAGGAATCGTAATACAATAATAGTAGAAAATCACCCAACATTAATTCGTTTGGCCATTCGTAATATTCCATAATATTGTAATTTACAAAAGACCATATTTTAAATTACGAATTATGAAGTTTCTTAAATATCTATTAATTGCCATTTTAGCACTTGTTCTTTTTTTTGTTTTAATAGGTTTTGTAAAGCCTACTGTTGAATATGGACATAAAATTACAGTCAATAAATCTGTAAAAGAAGCATGGGCGATTCAACAAGATGAAACTTTATTTTCTCAGTGGCTTGCAGGATTTAAAAGTATAGATCATCTTGAAGGTATTAAAGGTGAGCCAGGAAGTACATATAAGGTTGTTGTAAATCCTGGAGAAGGTCAACCTGATTTTGAAATGATAGAGACGCTTAATAATTTTAAGGAATTCGAGTTTATTGATTTATCGTTTGATAGTGATATGATGGAATTTGATCAACAAACTTATTTTGAAGATAAAGAAGGCAAAACGACAATTAAAACAAACTCCAAAGTAAAAGGTAAAGGATTAATGATGCGATCTATGTTTGCTTGCATGGAGATGTTTACGGGTTCTTTCCAGAAACAAGAAGAAATGAATATTAATGCTTTGAAAAAGGTGATTGAAGAAAATAAGAAGGATTACTTTCCTGTGATTGGTCAGGAAATTGAATAGAAATTTCAATGCCAATGGATTGGATAATGAAAAGGGAGCTTATCCAACGATCATCAGATAAGCTCCCTTTGTATTTATAGAAATACTGGCAATTATTTATTTAAGTTTTAGATGTAATTCAATTTTCTAAACAATATTAAACTGAATTGCTAAATCGTTCTAGAATGTAATTTTATAATTAATAACGGGATACCTCCCGAGTTGGTAGCTATTTGTTATGCTTTTTGTAGAAGCAGAATAACTTTGACTAAAAATATTTCGATTATCAAGTGCATTTTGAAGATCTACAGACCACTCTTGAGACGCTCTTTTCATGTTATGACGTATAGTCAATTTGAAGTCAATTCTTTGGTAATCTCTAAATTGTGCATTTAGTATTTGATCTCGATCTAAAACTTCTGCTCCTTCGAGATTTGATAACTCTAAATCAATCGGTGTATATCGTCTGCCGCCTGCAGTAGTCAATTTAATATCAGTAGATATTGAAAATTTTTTGTTTATCGACCACTCTTTACCCGTTAAGATATTTGCAACATAACCATTATCAAAAGCAGTACTTCTTTCGATCCCATCACTCCCTTTGTATTTTGAATCAAAAAAGGAAGTTGTTGCTAACATATAAAACCCTTTTGTAAAACTTTTTTCAATCGTCAATTCTACACCATAGTTGGTTCCTCTACCTTCATTTACTAGTGAATCTACAGATGGTATATTGAAGTTAGCACCTTCATTGATTGCAGAATACCATGAAGCATCTTTTTCGACAGGTATATTACTAAGTGATTGGTAATATGTTTCCGCTTTTACATTCCATCCTCTTCCAATATTCCATTCGACTCCTCCCATGAGTTGATCACTTTTGTTCATATCCAACGATTTGTTAGTTGTTATTTGATCACCATTCGGAAGCCTTGTTTGAAGAAGATAAAGTTGAAAATCTTGTAATTTGCTATGTCTACCTGCCCCCGCAGTAAAAGCAATATTTGGTGTCATTTCATACCTAAAGTTCAACCTGGGTTCAATCGAATACGAATTATTCAAAGCAAAAAATTGACTAAATAGACCTGCATTCATGGTTAACTTGTCATTGTATTTATATTGCCATTGAGCATATCCTTGATACAAATTGGACGACCCACTAAAGTTTCTTAAATTTCTAAAACTATCATCATCCAGTCGAGTACTATCTTTGAATTCAAAACCAATATTATTTACGTTTGCACCCGCCATGAAACTATGTTTAACATTCCACTTATACTTCACGTCATAAGCTATTCTAATTCTATTTCTGGAAGAGTTATCTCTGTAAATGGCTCCTTCGTTTCCATCTATATTGAGTGTGTCTAATCGAGTTTCAACACCAGCGGTTGAGTAAGCTAAGCTCATTTTTCCAAATGATTTATTATTGAAATAATGCTTGTTCGTTAAAGCGATTACACCCATATTAGAACGGTATCTCAAATTTTCATTATTATTAGAAAAAAGTCCAGGGTTTTCAGGATCAAACTCATCCACTAAGAAATCAATGCCTGAGGTTCCACCTAAACCAAAAAAGGTAAATACTCCAGCTTTTTTAGTAGGAACATGAAATTTAAAACTAAGATCTTGATACCTTGGAATGGCACTGCCTGTTCCAGTTCCTTCGCCTACACTTCCAAGTTTACTTATTAAATCAACTACTGAATATCGATAATTGATAAGGTAACTAGCATTAGATTTTTTTGATAATGGTCCTTCTGCTCCTAGTTCTACACCATTAAAACCAATTTGCCCAGTAAATTCATGTTTATCCTTATTTCCATTTCTAAGCGATAAATCAAAAACACCAGAAAGTGCATTCCCATACATAGCAGGAAAAGCACCAGTCATAAATAGTGAATTATCCAAGAGGTTGTTATTCAACATACTTACTGGACCACCTGTAGCACCAAGAGCACCAAAGTGACTAGGGTTTGGAATGTCAACACCATCAAGTTTCCAAAGTAATCCTGAAGGTGAATTTCCTCGGATTACAATATCATTTCTTGAATCATCATTGGCTGATACGCCAGCAAAACCAGCAGCCATTCGAGCAACATCGTTTCTACTCCCAGCATATCTATTAGCCACTTCAGAATCAAAAGTTTGAACACTGATCGTCGCTAATTTATCAATTTTAGCATTCGTTTCTTTGGTTGCTGTAATGGTTATTTCTTCAGCTAAAATTACAGATTCTAGCATTGAAAAATTTATAACAAGTTCTTTTCCTGTGGTTAATAATACGTTGTTTGCTTGTTCAGGTTTGTAGCCTAAATATGTACAAGAAAGACTATATCTTCCGACAGGCATATTTGGAATCAAATAATATCCATCTAAATCCGTACTTGCTCCAATAATTTGATCTGTATTTGTTAGTTGAATATTAGCACCAATTAAAGGTAAACCAGTATCAGTATCTATGACTCTGCCTTTTAGATTTTGTGTAAAATCTTCTTGAGCCGTTATTATTGTACTTGTTAGAAGTAATAAAATGATTAACGGTAAAGTAGTATAAATAAAATTTTTCATCAATTTGTGTTTGTATACTTCAAAAGTAGAACTGGAATTTATCGTATTCAAATAGAAGTGATGATTATCAATACTTTGGGTTCAATGACAACAACTTGGGCTGAATAACCAAGGTTTGGGACGAATGACAAACTACTTTTTAATTGTTGCTAGCGAAATATTGCTTAACAAAAGGTACATATTTTCGTGATACAGGTACAATATCATCTGTACCCATCATTTTTAACTTGTAACCTTGTGCATTGCCTTTCGCATTTTCGACATGCTGTAAATTGACAATAAAGGACCGATGACATTTAATAAGATTCTCAAACGTCAATTGATTTTCAAATTTCTTAAGCGTGATTCTAAATAGCTTTTTGTGTAGAATATCATTTTTTAAATATGATACATTTAAATAGTTGCCTTCTGCTTCTGCAAAAAGAAAGTCGGCTGGATTCATAGGGATTTGATCATTAAGGTTGTCCGTAGGTATTTGTACGACATCGACTGCATTATGGATTCTTTTTTGTTCTAATTGTTTAAAATTAAATCCTTGAACTTCTTCAACGTATTTTTTTAATTTATGATTATAGTCAAGTAAAACCATAAAAAATCCTGGGACAACTGCAATCATAAAAGTACTTGAAACCATGCCAAGAAGATCCGACCACGTAAATGGAGTTCCTCGTAAATATGAAGAGTATAAGTTGTTAAATACTGCAAGAAAGACAATCATACATAGAAAATATAGGAGTTCTTTCCAAACCGTCCAATGTTTATCTCTCATTATTTCAAGACCTAATAATGGAATAAAATGATAAAAAAGAACAACCACTAATCCTGAGATTATACCAAAGCTTAACAGCTTTAGAATCTTATAATCAAACTCTATTTCACTTGTTCCGAATGGTTGAAATATTGCTAAGAATGCACCAACAAAAATACCTACTCCTATTGAAAAAAGAATACTTCTTTTTCCTGGTTCTGTAGCTGGATATGGTTTATTCAATAGTGAAAACATGGCATACAAAAGTAATAGATTTACTCAAAGCGCTTGAATATTTTGCTCGCTAAATCACTTGTTTAATATTCAATTGTTTTAATCAGGTTAATACCCGTATTAATAAATTTAATAGGGTTTGGTCATTGGGTTGATTGCTTTTCAGGCTTGATTCAATAAATAGTATTTAGCGGGTAATTAGATAAGAATTAAAACCGTGTACAGAACTTTGTTGCTGTTTCCAAATTAATGTTGGGATAACCATAGTGATGGTTCCTATAAGACCAATTGCAAACAATAGGATGAATGTAACAGCTAGACTAATAATGACACCTCCAATAATAATAGACGAATTTTGTCTTGCACGAACCTCATTAACATGAATTTTTTGATCAGTGCCACATTTTGAACAATTTTGATAAAATTCATCCCCTTTCTCTCTGGCTAAGTCTGGTCTTGTAGCCACATGAGGCTTGATGGTCATTTCATTTTTGCACCCTTTGCAATTTTTGTATAAAATCATAATAAAAATGGTGAGTTGACACCTTGTTTCAAAAGCTAATGAATAAGTAATTATTATTTGGTCCCATTAATATAGCATATTATCATTTGTTCATTGATTTTATTACATTTTGGTCGATCCTTTAGAGACGATATACGAAGATTGTTACAACGTTAATTTTGAAGTCAAATTTGCTAGTTTGTTTCATTCTAACTTTTGACCGATCAATAACTTTAAATCTAGTATTTTTGCAAGCTTTAAAGAGAAAGTTAATTATAGTAGCTTATGTCAAAAAAATACCAAGAATATAAAGGACTCGATCTTGTTCAGATTGATAAAGACATTTTGAAGTTTTGGGCGGAGCATGATATTTTTAATAAAAGTATTAATGAACGATCAGAAGATAACTCATTTGTATTTTATGAAGGTCCACCATCAGCAAATGGAATGCCAGGTATCCACCATGTTATGGGACGAACGGTAAAGGATATCTTTTGTCGTTATCAAACGATGAAGGGAAAGCGTGTATTGCGTAAAGGTGGCTGGGATACCCATGGATTGCCAGTTGAGTTGAATGTAGAAAAAAATCTTGGAATAACGAAAGAAGATATCGGTACGAAGATTAGCGTAGATGACTATAATAAAGCATGTCGAGAGACCGTAATGCGGTTTAAAGATAAGTGGGATGAGATTACGGTTAAAATGGGATATTGGGTCGATCTAGACAAACCATATATCACTTTTGATAACAATTATATTGAATCGGTGTGGCATGTCCTTAGTAAAATATACAATAAGGATTTGATGTATAAAGGTTATACAATACAACCATACTCCCCAGCTGCTGGAACCGGATTAAGTTCTCACGAATTAAATCTTCCTGGATGTTATAAAAACGTAAAAGATACATCTGCAGTAGCCATGTTTAAGGTCATCAATGACGGCAAAGCGGCCTTCTTATTTGATGATGCAGATGAGGATGTACGAATCATTGCTTGGACAACAACGCCATGGACTTTACCTTCGAACACAGCACTTACTGTCGGAAAGAAAATTAGTTACGTTAAAATCAAATGCCTAAATAAATATACCCAAGATCCAATTAGTGTAATCTTAGCAAAGGATCTTGTTTCTAAATGGTTTGGTGGAAAAAAACAACCCGAAATAATCGAGCAAAAAGAAGTGGCGTCAGGCGCAGAATTAGAAGGAGTTCGGTATGAGCAATTGATGGATTTTGGTAATCCTATTGAACCTTTAATGGAAGGTACGGATGCTTTTAAAGTTATTCTTGGTGATTTTGTTACCACAGAAGATGGGACAGGAGTTGTGCATACCGCACCTTCATTTGGAGCCGATGATCAAAAAGTGGCCAAAATAAATGGGATTGGTGCTTTAACATTAGTAGATACTTCAGGAAAGTTTATTGACACGGTAGGGGAGTTTTCTGGACGATATGTCAAAAATTACAAAGATGATCCAGATTATATTAATGTTGATATTGATATTGCCGTTCGTTTAAAGTTGGATAACAAAGCGTTCAATGTAGAAAAGTATGAACACAATTATCCGCATTGCTGGCGTACCGATAAGCCTATTCTTTATTATCCTTTGGATAGTTGGTTTGTTAAAGCATCTAGTATGCGGGAAAAAATGTCCAAATTGAATGAAACAATCAATTGGAAGCCGGCACATACAGGGACTAAAAGATTTGGAGGTTGGTTAGATAATTTATTAGATTGGAACTTATCGAGATCAAGATTTTGGGGTATCCCACTACCGATATGGAGAACAGCCGATGGTGAAAATGAAATCTTTATCGGATCCATTGAAGAATTGTCAAAGGAAATAAGTAAAGCAAATAAGGCGCTAGGATTATCACAAGATGTTCCAAAAGATTTACATCGCCCTTATATCGATGATGTGATTTTAGTAAGTGATGCCGGGCAAGAAATGAAACGAGAATTGGACCTCATAGATGTATGGTTTGATTCAGGATCTATGCCTTATGCCCAATGGCATTATCCATTTGAAAATGAAGAGACATTTAAAAATAATTTTCCAGCAGATTTTATTGCTGAAGGAGTAGATCAGACAAGAGGTTGGTTTTATACATTGCATGCGATTGCTGCTATGACTCAAGACTCTGTTGCTTTTAAAAATGTGGTTTCAAACGGATTAGTGTTAGATAAAAATGGGCAAAAAATGTCTAAATCTAAAGGAAATGCTGTAGATCCATTTATAACGATTGATAACTATG
The DNA here is from genome assembly GCA_937924805.1 of uncultured Saprospiraceae bacterium. Taxonomy (GTDB): domain Bacteria; phylum Bacteroidota; class Bacteroidia; order Chitinophagales; family Saprospiraceae; genus JAHDDO01. The sequence goes on along the minus strand of CALDTZ010000102.1, from coordinate 44,941 downwards.
GTGCCGATGCGACTCGATGGTATATGATTACAAATGCGAATCCTTGGGACAATCTAAAATTTGACGAAAGTGGTATCGAAGAAGTGAAGCGAAAGTTTTTTGGTACACTCTATAATACCTATTCGTTTTTCTCGCTTTACGCAAATATTGATGGTTTTAATTTTTCTGAAGCAGAAATACCCATGGAAAAGCGACCACGAATTGATCGTTGGATCATTTCTCAATTAAATTCATTGGTCAAAGAAGTAGATGCAGATCTTGCAGATTATGAACCGACTAAGGCTGGACGAAAAATACAGCAATTTGTTGAAGATAATTTAAGTAACTGGTATGTGAGATTATGTAGAAGACGGTTTTGGAAAGGAGAGTATACGGAAGATAAGCAGGCAGCTTATCAAACATTATATACTTGTCTGAATACCATTACAAAATTAATGGCACCGATTGCGCCCTTCTTTGCAGAATGGCTATATAGAAATTTGAATGAAACTACTAAGCAAGAATCGACATCATCGGTGCATTTAAGCTTGATACCCACACCAAATGATACTTTAATTGATAAAAGTTTGGAAGAGCAAATGAGTTACGCTCAACGAATTACCTCATTAGTACTATCATTGCGAAAGAAAGAAAAAATGAGAGTACGGCAACCATTACAAAAAGTAATGATTCCAGTGCTGAATGCTCAATTTAAAAAACAAGTACAATCGATCGAATCTTTGGTTTTAGCCGAGGTAAACGTCAAGGAAATCGAATATATAGCCGAGGATAGTGGTGTTATTAGCAAAGCAATAAAACCAAATTTTAAAACCTTAGGAAAGCGGTTGGGTAAGCAAATGAAAGCAGGATCACAGATCATCAACCAATTGAATCAAGACGATATAGCTGCTATTGAAAAGAGTGGTTCATATCAATTAAATATCGAAGGAGAAATCTTTGAATTAGGCCTTGAAGATTTTGAGATAAGCGCCCAAGAAATTCCAGGATGGCAAGTAGCTGCAGATAAAGAGATTACGGTTGCATTGGATGTTTCATTGACTCCGGCATTAGAAGCGGAAGGAATTGCAAGAGAAATAGTAAATCGAGTGCAGAACATCAGAAAATCAAGCGATTTTAATGTTACCGATAGAATAACAATTAAATTGCAAAAGGATGTTTATATAGAAAAAGCTATTTCTGAATTCTCTGATTATATTTGTAATGAAGTCTTGGCTGATGACATACAACTTGTGGAAGGATTGGATAGTGGAGATGTATTGGATTTATCAAAAGAAGTAAATATCTATAGCCAAATATCAGTAAAATCTTAAAAATCAAAACCACCATGGATAAATTTATCATTGAAGAATTTAGTTTTTACAAAGTTTTCTTATACGGTCGAAAAGCACTAGGACATCAAACTGATTATAGTGTTCAGATTACCATACCTTCAGGAAAGGTGTTTTTATACTTCTGCAAAAATTTCATGAAAGATAATTATGTGGATGATTCAAACCCCAAAAAAGAATTCCATGTATTTTTAAGAGCGGACAAATATCCTGCATATATCGATATCTTACGAAATGAAAAACCGTTGTTTTTCTACTATAATTTCGATCAAGATATGATGTATATTACGACTACAGATGAACCAGTTGGTGAAGCTGAATTAAGTGGTGAATAAATAAATTCTGTTCTTTTTTACAAATATTGTAATGTTGGTAGCCTATTGAATGCTCCGTATTTTAGATATTTAAATTTATAAATTATGACTTTACCTAAAGTTATTTACTGGGTATCGACTGCACTCATGTGTTTGATATTTGCTTTTTCTGCTTATAACTATTTCTTTAACTATGAAATGATCGCAGGGTTTTTTGGACAATTAGGATTTCCTGTTTGGTTAATATATCCGCTAGCTATTGCCAAGGTATTAGGGATTATTGCCGTTCTATCTAGGGTTTCTCCTCTGTTAAAAGAGTGGGCCTATGCTGGTTTCTTTTTCGATGCAGTATTAGCATTAAGTGCGCATTACATTGAACAAGATGGTGCTTGGTCTTTTGCGTTTGCAGCGATTGTATTTATAATAGTATCTAGACTTTATGAATCCAAAGTGTTTAAAATATAAACTCCAATGAGATTGTTTTTTTACTATTAGTAAACTCTTGTTTTATAATTTTAATGCTTGTTTAATTTCAAGCAATTAATATTTGATGAATTTATGAATAAGTATTAAATCTAAAATTGGCTAGTCTTTTCTTTGATGTGTAACGATCTATTGATTCATTCACATTAAAAATCATTATTATGAAAGACAGCCACATCCAAGTAAAAGCCCATAACGAACTTCATAAAAAAATTTACAATGAAGTGCTTCAGGAAATGGGTGACGATCTTAAAAAGTTTAATTACATCATCTGGATAAAATTAGGTCTTTGTATTTTGACTGGAGTAGGTCTTTATACTGTTTTAATACAAGTTAGTCACCCATTTGTATTTCTTTTAGCATACATTGCATACGGAATACTACTTTTACTTATTGCTTTCAATTTTTCTCATGATTTCTCTCATGACAATGTTTTTAAAAGCAAAAAACTTAACAACATTGGGTATTTTATTTCCTTCACAATTGTAGGTGCTCATGCTGCAGCGTGGAAATATAGACATGTTCATTCGCACCACTATGCCCCGAATGTAAAAGATTTTGATCCGGACCTTAATATTACGAATCTAATTAGGGTGATACCAGATAGTCCTCAATTGTGGTTTCATAAATATCAACATTTGTATGCTCCATTTGCCTATACAAGCTATTCTCTGTTTTGGATCTTTATCAAAGACTTTTATATCTTATATTTTGATAATGAGAATATGGATCAAAAAGATAGTACCTACCATTTATTATTTTGGATTCAGAAAGCAATTTATATAGCTGTAACATTGCTTATCCCAATGGTATATTCTATGCAGACTTGGTGGTTTGCCTTATTAGGATTTTTCGTAATGCATGCGATTCAATCGATGTTTTTATTATTTACTTTTTTTATGACCCACCATGTAATGGGAACGGCGTACCCCAAAACAGATATGCAGGGTAAAATCAATGAATCATGGGTTATGAATCAGATTTTGAGTTCTAATGATATGCACCCCTTTAGTCATGTTGCAAATTTTGTTTTAGGTGGCTTTAATAACCATATCGCACATCATCTATTTCCAAATATTCATCATGTGCATTATCCAAAAATGAATATAATAGTATACCGAACACTTAGAGAACATAATATTGAACCTAATCAGACGAGTTATTGGGGAGGTATCGTTTCTCATTTAAAGCTTTTAAAAAAGATGGGTGAACCTGTTAAAAAAGAACTCTCGTTTTAAAAGATGGAATGTGTGTGATTGGGTTTATTCTATAATCGAATTACCCTAATTATAAGCGCTAATAAATTAAAAACTAAGAGCGTTAACCTGTCAGGATAACGCTCTTTTAATGTATTTAACCAAACAACATTACTCTTTTTTATTACATTTTATTCCTAGTGCATTGCAGACCTTTTTACACACCTTTGAACAATTTGCACAACATTCTGCACTGCATTCTGAAGAACATGTTTTTGAGTTCGAAGCATCCATATCAATACCTTCGATGATGGTTTCTGAAGCTGCACTAGCTACTTTTGCCTCTTTATCTGCTTCCATTGAAGCTGCTTTTTCAATGTCGATTTGATCAGTACTTACTGTTGATTTTGTGCATTTACTTGATTTTTTGCAGCATGATTTTTTAGTAGTTGCATCCGTAAGAGGTGAAACTTGTGCTGAAACCGCCAGTGACATAAAGATCATTGATAGGCATAGGAAGATTGTTTTTTTCATGGTATAAAAATTTTATGTTTCACTCAGAATCGCTGAGGTACCGTTTGTATTCATTTTCAAATATAAGTGGAGGTTTAGGTGAACTTCTGTTTCATACTAGCCAAAAACCTGTTAAAGACCTGTTAAACGCTAGGTTTTATATCATTTATACCCTGATATTTGAAGAACTATTCATTGATTCACATGCAATTGACAACAGGAAATTCAAAGAACATACCATACCTTATAGGTTTAGTTTGCATAGCATTGGCTTTGTTGGTTGGATTACAACTTGCGTGGCTTGGTCAATCAAGACAATTATTATTGGAGCAATTTGATCAAAAAGCTGAAATGGCTATAGGGAAAACGTTATCTGATTTTAATAGTAAGTACCAAACAAACTTGGAGATTTCCAATGTAAAAACGTGTAATGATTCCGATCAATGTATATGTATTGATATCAAAGACGAAGTGCTAACTTCTATTTCACTGCCAAAGCTATGTTCTGATTTGAATTGTTCGTTGTCTTGTTTTGGAATGGGAAATCAATATTCATTGGATCTTACAGATAATGCAGCAAATCAAAGTTTAGCAATTGAGTCATTCGATTGCAGTCAAGTAGATCTTGCAGCAGCGGCATTTCCAAATACATTCACCTTAGGAGTTAATTTTCCAACAAAAAATCAATACCTAATTAAGCATATGCGATTTATGGTTTTATCTATGATTGCCGTATTCTTATTAATGGCTTTCGTTCTTTTTTGGATTTTACGTTCTTTGATTCACCAAAAGCAAATCACAAATAATAATATTGATTTTTTCAATAATACAGCACATGAATTGAAAACACCTTTAACCAATATTTCCTTAGCCTTAAAACTGTTAGGTAGGCGTTACGATTTTATTCAAGATGACGCATATGTTGAAATTATGGATAAGGAAACTTCAAAATTGAAGGATCATGTAGATCGCGTGTTATATCTTTCAAAAATGGAAATGGGTCAATATCAATTAAATAAGAAACCAATTTCAATAAAAAACGTATTGAATGAGGTAATCGCTGATCTAAAAATGGTTTTAGATGAAAAAGAAGGACGAATAGTGTTAGATATGACTTCAGCTGATTTTGTTGTTGAAGGTGATTATTACCATTTGGGAAATGTGTTTAAAAATCTCATTGATAATTCGATCAAATACAGTGAAAAGAAACCTATTATTCATATTTCTGTCATTGAAAATCAAGAAGGTGTTAAGATTAATTTTAAGGATAATGGAATTGGCATAAGTAAAGCTGATCAAGAACACATTTTCAAGAAATTCCAGCGTGTAAATACAGGTGATGTTCGTAATTCTAAAGGTTTTGGAATAGGTTTGTCATATGTGAAAACAGTGATTGATATGCATAGAGGTATGATCAAAGTGCTAAGTGAAATTAATCAGGGAAGTCAGTTTGAATTATTTATACCCATCAAATGATAAATCTAGATAAGAAAATATTACTCGTCGAAGATGACTTGAACCTAGGGTTTCTATTAGTAGACTTCTTACAATCACAGCGTTTTTTTGTAAAACTGTGTAGAGATGGCTTAGCTGGATTAAGAGCTTTAGAAAACGATACATATGACCTATGCATCTTTGATGTTATGATGCCAAAAATGGATGGTTATGCGGTAGCCAAAACGATGCGCAAGAAAGGAGTAGCGACTCCGTTTATATTTTTGACAGCAAAAGCAATGAAGGAAGATAAGTTAGCCGGTTATGATTTAGGCGCTGAAGATTATATATCGAAACCCTTTGATGAAGAAGAACTTCTATGTAAAATTAATGTCATTTTAAGACGTGAAAAAAAAGATCCCTACGAAGATTATCCTACACTATTCAAATTTAAAGACTTTACATTTGACTACAGTCGACATGAGTTAAAAATTAATAACGATTTACATCGGATGACTGAAAAAGAGAATGAAGTACTTCGATTATTATGTATCAATAAAAATAAAATATTAAAACGTTGTGATGCTGTTGCTCATATATACGGGCGTCATGATTATTTTTTAGGAAGAAGTTTTGATGTATATATATCCAGATTGAGGAAATTACTTGCTGAAGTAGAAACGATTGATATTGAAAATGTGTATAAGGTTGGGTTTATTCTTAATGTCCAAGATACAATTAAAGAGAAATCGGTAAGTGAAAATATTTAGCGTATTTTTGATGAAATGATGGATTTTTATGGATGAAAAATCACCAAATAAGACACAATTAAATAACCCACTTCATGGGGTAAAACTTGTCGAAATTTTAAATGAGGTTGTCGAAGAATATGGTTGGGATGAACTTGCGAGAATGGTAAATATCCGTTGTTTTAAATTTGATCCATCTATAAAATCGAGTTTAGCCTTCTTGAGAAAGACTCCTTGGGCACGTACAAAAGTGGAAAATATTTATCTTTATTTGATAAAAACGAGATAGTACAATCCATGTTATATCCTTCATTTGAAACAGAAAGACTTATTCTAAAACCTTCAACAGAAGAAGATGCACCGTTTTTTTTAGCACTACTCAATTCACCTAGTTGGATTAAATATATTGGTGATCGAAATATAAAGACCATCCAAGCCGCTAAAGATTACATTAATTTTAAAGTTCGCCCGAGTTTCGATCAACATGGTTTTGGTAACTATACCGTTATCTTAAAATCAAATAAAGAAAAGATTGGATCTTGTGGATTGTATGATAGAGAAGGGCTTGAAGGAATTGATATTGGATTTGCCTTTCTTCCTGCATACTTCAAAAAAGGATATGGGTTTGAAAGCGCATCAAAGGTGCTCGAGTTAAGTATTCATGAATTTGGTCAGACAGATGTCAAAGCGATTACTTCAAAGATAAATATTGGTTCTCAGCGGTTATTGGAAAAGATCGGACTCATTTTCGATCGATATATTCATTTGCCTAATGATCCAGAGGAGTTAATGCTCTACCAATATCCACAAAAGCTAAAATAACGACTATCTGATGCGTTTTCCACCACACCAAACACCACTTGGTCGTAAACTTCCTTGATGGTATAAAATGTCTCGATAATCTTGTGTAGGAAACATTTGAAAATCAGCTCTTTTACCTTTTTCTAAAACACCACGATCTGTATAATTAAGGGCTTTTGCAGCTCTAAATGTCATCCCAGCTAGGACTTCTGCTGTTGATAGTTTTTCAAATGTTGCCAATATAGATGCTTGATTAAGTAGGTAGCCCATTGGAGCACTTCCTGGATTCCAATCACTTGCAATAGCTACGGATGCACCTGCATCTAATAGTTTCCTTGCAGGTGTAAAATCACAACCAATACCCAAACTTGCACCGGGTAATGCCATCGCGATTGTTTCACTTTTTGCGATCATTTCAATTTCAGTTTTTCCACTAACCTCAAGATGATCTACACTTAATGCTCCGCATTCCACTGCAACTTTACTTCCTCCAACACTAAACTGATCACCATGGATAGTTAAATCAAAACCTTTTTGTTTTAGTGCTTTTAAGTAATATTTTGAACCTTCTATACTGAAGGCATTTTCTTCGGTAAATATGTCAAATCGATTGGTTAAATCTTCATTTTTAACCAAGGGTACTAAGTCATTTAAAATCATATCAAGATAGGCTCTTTCATCACCATCAAAATCTTTAGGCTTGATATGTGCGGCTAAGCAAGTTGGAACTACATTTATCTTCGATTTCTTTTTTACTTCTGCAATGGCTTGCAACATTTTTATTTCATGCTCAACTGAAAGCCCATAACCACTTTTAATTTCTACGGTAGTTATTCCATTTAAAATGAGTTGCTGTATTCGTTTGTTCATCAAAGAGACCAATCGTTTCTTTGTCGCATTTCTTGTATGTGTGACCGAACTCCAAATACCACCACCAGCTGCTGCGATCTCTTGATAAGATATTCCTGCATTTCTTGAGGCAAAATCTGCCGCTCGATTACCATCAAAACAAATATGAGTATGGGCATCAATGAATCCAGGAACAACAACTGTAGGTTCTTGTATGTATTCCGTTTCAAAATTTTTACCTTTTAATTGAGCGTTCAATTTTTCGAAATCACCGACCGCTTGGATTTTTGAACCGTGGGCAATAATGCCAGCGTTTTTGATAATGTCTATTTGATCATCTTTTAAAGAACCTTTCAAAGGGAGGTTTTTTAAACTAACCAATTGGGTAAAAGGACCGTATAATTTTATCTGGGTATTAGACATATAATTGTTAAAATAAGTTTTTTAATATGGAATCATCTACTTCATTTGGAATTGTAATTTTTAAAGTTGGTGTTCGGTCCATTTCTCGTTTTATTGCAAAGAGAGCTTCTTTATTTCGGGCCCAACTTCTTCTTGCTATTCCATTGTTTACATCGAAAAACAACATGCTTTTTAATCGTTGTGAAGCTTCATCCGAACCATCTAGTAACATACCAAAGCCACCATTTATCACTTCACCCCAACCTACACCTCCGCCATTATGAATCGAAACCCAAGTAGCGCCTCTAAAGCTATCTCCAATAACATTATGAATAGCCATATCCGCAGTAAATTTACTTCCATCATAGATATTGCTCGTCTCTCGAAATGGAGAATCAGTGCCACTAACATCGTGGTGATCTCTTCCTAAAATAATGGGCCCACTCAGTTCTTTGTTTTTTACAGCATCATTAAAAGCTTGTGCTATTTTACTTCGTCCCTCTGCATCCGTATATAATATTCGGGCTTGAGATCCAACAACTAATTTATTCTTTTTTGCATCTTGAATCCATTTAATATTATCAGCTAGCTGTTCTTGAATTTCTGGAGGAGCATCCTTTTTTATTTTTTGCATTACCTGCTCGGCAATGGTATCCGTTTTGTCAAGATCTGCAGAGTCACCAGAACCACATACCCAACGGAATGGCCCAAATCCATAATCAAAACACTTTGGTCCGAGAATATCTTGAACATATGAAGGGTATTTGAAATCGATTCCATTTTCTGCCATAACATCAGCACCTGCTCTTGATGACTCTAACAAGAAGGCATTTCCATAATCAAAGAAGTAGGTACCTTTTTTTGTATGTTTATTTACAGCTTTAGCATGTCTACGAAGAGAATCTTGGACATGATTCTTGAAGTTTTCGGGATCGTCTTTAATCATACTATTAGCCTCAGATACAGTTAATCCGGCGGGGTAATATCCTCCAGACCATGGATTATGTAACGAGGTTTGATCTGATCCTAAATGAATAAAAATATTTTCTTCATCAAATCGTTCCCAAATATCAATGACATTACCTTGGTAAGCAATAGAAACAATTTCTTTATCGTGGATCGCTTTTTTTGTTCTGATAACTAATTCATCAATATCAGCGATAAGCTCATCGACCCATCCTTGATTAAATCTCTTTTCAGACGCTTTGTCATTTACTTCTGCAGCAATTGTGATGCAACCTGCAATATTTCCAGCTTTTGGTTGTGCACCACTCATTCCCCCTAATCCAGCGGTAAGGAATATTTTGCCATTTGGACTTTCACCAGGGTTTAGATTTTTTCTAAAGGCATTCATCACTGTGATAGCTGTTCCATGCACAATACCTTGTGGCCCTATATACATATATGAGCCTGCCGTCATTTGACCATATTGAGTGACACCTAGTGCGTTGTATTTTTCCCAGTCATCTGGTTTTGAATAATTAGGTATCATCATCCCATTGGTAACTACGCACCGAGGTGCATCTTTTGATGAAGGAAATAAGCCCATTGGGTGCCCCGAATACATGTGCAAGGTTTGTTCGTTTGTCATTTGTGACAAATACTTCATAGTTAGCAGATATTGCGCCCAATTTTGAAAAACGCCCCCATTACCACCATAGGTTATTAATTCGTTTGGATGTTGTGCTACCGCTGGATCAAGATTGTTTTGTATCATGAGCATAATAGCTGCTGCTTGCTTCGTTTTAGCAGGATACTCATCTATAGGTCTTGCATGTATTGGGTAAGAAGGTCGAAATCTAAGCATATAAATTCGACCATAATCAACGAGTTCATTTGCAAAATCTTTGGCCAGGACATCATGCCATTCTTTTGGGAAATAGCGTAAAGCGTTTTTTATGGCTAATGTTTTTTCTTCACGACTTAGAATATCTTTTCTCTTGGGTGCACGATTTCCATCAGCTGGGTAAGGTTGTGAAGGAGGTAAAGTATTAGGTATGCCTTGTTCAATCAATGAAGCAAAATCTAACGTTGTTTTTGTCATGTTATTTATGTAGTAATTAGTAAGATTCAAATTCAGTTTGAAAATCACTTAATGTTATTTTTTTATTGTTTTCCGCTACTATAGTTAGTAACTCCCCACTACGAATAATGTTTATCATTTCATTCATGTCATCAGCGAAAACTCGATCTTTATCGGCAAAGGCAACTTTTTCTCTGACAAACGAATGTACTTTTTCAATAGCTGGACTTGATTTTAAAGGTTTATGAAAATCTAAAGCTTGGGCTGCATAAAACAACTCTATACCTAGAATCTTTTCAACATTACCAATAACTTGAAGTGCTTTTCGGCCACTTATAGAACCCATACTTACATGATCTTCTTGACCAAGAGACGTTGGGATACTGTCTGCACTTGCAGGAAAACATAAACCTTTGTTTTCACTTGCTAGAGCTGCAGTGGTGTATTGAGGCATCATAAAAGCAGAATTGATTCCGGTATCTTTCATTAATAATTTGGGCACTCCTTTTGCGATTCCTTTTGTTGATAAATAAATCCTACGATCGGAGATATTTCCAATTTCAGATGCAGCGAGACATGCATAGTCTAGTGGTAAAGCCATTGGTTGACCATGAAAATTGCCTCCACTAATACTTAGATCTTCATTGATGATCACAGGATTATCCGTGACAGAGTTAAGTTCAATTTCTAGTAAATTTTTGAGATGTAACCATGCCGTCCTTGAAGCACCATGCACTTGTGGCATACATCTCAAAGAATAGGGATCTTGAACTCGATCACAATCTTTATGTGATTCATTAATCGCTGAATTATCAAGTAGGGTAGAGATCCTGTAAGCGACATGTTGTGTTGATGGATAAGGTCTTAGTTGGTGTAAGCTAGCGATAAAAGGTGATTTTGAACCTAAAAGACCTTCAACCATCATTGCTCCAATAATATCAGCCTGACTCAAACATTGGTGTAAGTGATGCACAACTTTGACTGCATATGCAGCAATAAACTGTGTTCCGTTAATAAGTGCTAAACCTTCTTTTGCACCTAGGGTTATCGACGAAATAGAACATTTGTCTAGTACAATATTTGTAGGTTCAATGACTCCTTTGTAAACCAATTGTCCTAAACCTATCAATGGTAAAAACAAATGGGCTAAAGGAGCTAAATCTCCAGAAGCTCCTACTGATCCTTGTTGTGGAACAACAGGAATGATATCTTCTTCAATATGCCATATTATCCGTTTTAATGTGTTTAAGGATACTCCAGAATAGCCTTGCGCTAATGCTTGCACTTTTAAAATAAGCATCAGTTTAGCAATATCCTTGGGCGTATTTTCGCCAACACCAACACTATGACTTTTAAGTATGTTGTATTGTAATTGTACTGTATCTTCTGGAGATATTCTTGTATCACATAAGGGGCCAAATCCTGTATTGATTCCATATACAGCTTGTTCACCTTTAGCCATTTTTTCTACCGTCAATCGACTGTTGATAATCTTATTGATACTATCGTCGTGAAGTAACCCTTGAATTTTACCTTCACAGATTTTTAGTGCGATTGAAGCGGTTAAGTGATCTTTACCGTAATAGAATACTTCCATTTATTTCGAATATTTCTTTAAAAATACCTCGAATTATGAAATTTAAAAACTAAAGTTTGTCACCTTACATTGAAAGCTGTATTATTTAATTGTACCCATTCAGTTTTATTGAATTGGCAGTTAAATAGTTAATGTATTTTTTTGTTTAATAGGAGATAACCATGAGTAGTAACCTGTTTTAATCACTATCCTTTTGCCTTATCTCGATCGATTATTTCTTTAATCTGACTTACTTTTAGGTTTTTACCAATGATGGTTCGTTCTTTATTTAAAACATAGATTTCGGGAGTGATATTCACGAAATACTTACCATAAATTGTTTTATTCGTCGGATCGTGGACGTTGGTCCACTTCATGTTCATCGAACTTATGTAGTTTTTCCATTGTGTATCATCAGTATCAAGTGCAATCGCATAGACATCAAATTCTTTTCTTGATGTTTCGTTCCACATTTTGACTAATTGTGGTGACTCTATTTTGCAATGCTCACAATCGGGATTAAATAGATATACAACTAAATAGTCTGCCGTTAAATCATAAAGTGTTTTATCTTTTCCATCCGAACCATAAGAAGTTATGTCAGGACCTTGTAAACCGACCAAACTTTGGGCCATTTCATGTGCACGAAGTTGTAAACCATAAACTTCAGTCGAATCATTCCAAAAGGCTCGATCATAAGTGAAGTAGTTTTGAATCATGTGAACAAATACAGCTTCTGAATCCATTAATGTAGATTTCGTCGGTTCATATTTAAAGACAACCCAATTGGCTAAAAACTGATAATAAACAGGATAATCTAACACTCTATCCATAAGGAGATCAACAGAAGATTTGATCGAGTCTGGATTTTGGCCCGTAAGATCTGTTATATATCGATTCAATTTATTTCGTATAACGGGCGTTCTCATTAACCTTTTATCACTAAAATCAACACTTTCCCAAAAGTCTTTTCGATAGTAATATACTTTATCATCTTCGGCAACATCTTCACGAAGTGTTGGGTTTTGTCCTGCTTTTTTAAACTTCGCAAATAATGTATTGGGATGTTTTTCATATAGATTGTCTAAATAGCTGGTCCTTTCAGCAATTATTTTATCTCTTAAGGCCTCATTAGCCTTGTATTTGCCAGAAGACTTGTCAGCTCCTTGAAGCATAGCATTGACCGGTGCTACTTTAGCTCGATGATCTGCTTCAAAACGAAGGGTTGCATAGAACAACGTGTTTTCTTCTGAACCTTTGACGATCATATCTGTCATAGAGTTAGCAATGGAGCAAGTCATCTCAAATTGTTGGTCATCGCCTAGAAATGCTTGAATAAATTTATTATCAGGAAAAACAAAAAAGTACATTCCTTGGGGATAACCTTCTTCTTTTTCGAATATGATTTTATTGCCAGATGTTACTGTATAATTATCAATTTCTACATTTTGATCTCCATAAGGAGAGACTAACCTTACTGGCCCAGTGTAAGTGTCTGTTAATTGAATCACGATTTTTGCGGGACCTTTACTCATAATATCAAAACCATCCTCAGGTGCTTTTACTGATTTACGGTTTTTGTCTTCATTTGAATCTTTGTTTTCAGTTGTTTGTGTTAAAGTTTTGGTTTCTGAAGCAGTTGTACCATTACCACATGCATAAAAACAAACTATAAATAATCCAATATATTTCCACATAGTTATCAATCGTTTAAATATTATAAACGCAAAAATACGAATCTATTTTTGTTATAAAAGCAAGTAATTTAATTTTGATTTATAATCAACTTGCAAATGTTAAATTTATACTTACATACATTATCAGAATAATATATCGTTATATGTAAAGATTCTATCATTTAAAAGTTTTGGTTATGAGATTAATTACACTTATAGCATGTACTTTCTTATTTAACTCATGCGCTTCAATATTTACAGGAACCAACAGCGAGGTTCATTCTTCAATTTTTCAGACTCAAGAATATTTTAGTGCTGGATCACATTCCGAAAAGGAAAAAGGTACGACTGAAATATTTCAAATTAACCTTTGGAACATTGTTGATACGATTAAACCTGTCATGATTTCTAATGAACAAGTAGCGACTCTCCTTAAGGATTTAAATCAAGCATTTGGCCAAGCAGATATTGGTTTTGAATTGTTGTCAGCTCAAAATATTTATGATAATTACTATACGTATGAAGATTTGGTAGCTGATAACTACAAATATTATTATGAAGATTTGGTCAGTAATAATACTCCAGATGTTATTGACCTTTATTTGGTTGATCATGCGGAATCTTTATGCTACAACGACGGAAGAGTACGTGGTTGTCGAAAAGGACATGGATTTACAATGACAGGTGGATGGATTTCAAGTATTGTCTTAGCTAAAGAAGATATAAATGAAAAGAAAATACCGATTCATGAATTTGGTCACTTTTTTAATTTAGAGCATACGCATGCAGATTACGAAAAGCAAGTTTCCTCTGCCGAATGTAAAACAACAGGCGATTATCTATGTGATACGCCTCCTGATCCTGGAGCTGCAGCCTATGGTGCTATGGTAAATTTTACAGATTGCGAAATGTATGGGGCGTATGATGAAGATGGCATCGCTTTTAAACCCATTATTAATAATTATATGGGGTACTATCCACCGTGTTATATGAAGGAGTATATTTTTACTGAAGGTCAAATAAATCGGATGAAATCATTTGTGCAAAATGAAAAGAGAAGAACTTTTGTGAATGGAAGTTTGTAATCAAACTTTTTAGAGGAAATACGAGATTAAGGTAGGTTTATTCGTTTTATCTGTACTTTTTGACAGCCCATGCTTTCGTAAAATCTTGATTATAGAATTCGATTGAAGCGTTCGAGTTTTCAAACCAATATTTTTGAGTTGGACTCAACAAATAAAACGGATCTTTTCCATGCCCAAGAAGGCTATTTATTTTTGTTTTTTGAATAGTTGATAGTGGAAGATGCCGATAGTCACTATTTTTTAAATAATACTGTGGATCTTTATCAATGCGGTAGTTATTTTCTTTTTCAATGGGCTGACACTTCCCTTTAGAAGCATATTTATCTAATTGTTTTTGGGTTATAACATTTTTATCAAAAAGTACTTTCACAACTTCATGTCCTCCCATAAAACCAGCTTCTGTGCTTACAACACCTGTTTGATGTCCTAAATGTTTTTCCCCACTCCAAAAGCAATACATTTTATAGTAAGTTTCGTTTGATGAATATGAAGCATCTATTTCTTCTTTTAGTAGATTCATATAGGCTGGAATTTCTTTCTTACGAGTTTTGATTGCAACAACCATAGCCTGGTATAATGCATTTATCGAATAATCGCCAGCAATTCTTGGGACAATTCCTTCACCATCAGTATTTACGATTCTGACGACAGGATTATTCCAACTAGGTTCGTCAAATTTTTTGAGTATTTGTGCATCATTGCCACCTTTATTATTGTAAATGACTAAAGGAATAAATTCATTTTCAATAGCATCAACCATCAATGGATGCGTTAACACATTGGTGGCATAATTTTTACACGTAGCACAACCGGGAACCTCCTGAAAAAGAATCAGAATATCTTTGTGTTTATCGGATGCTTCTTGGACAGCTTCATCGTAATTGCGGAACCAAGTTACATTTCCGAGTTCTTTGCTTTGATCAATAGGGTGGGTTTTCAATTGGCCTGAAAGGCTCATTGTGAAAAACAAAATAGAGATTGTTGCAATGATTTTTGGGAACATTGTTTATTAATTATGCTCGGTCAAAACAATGTTTATTTTGAATCGGAAACCGGTTTTTTCTTGTCTTCGACATTTGTATCAAAAAATACTTGCACTACAATTGGGTCTGTGTTAGCAATGATATCAATCGTTTTTGAAACGACACCAACATCATCTTTACTATCATATTCAACAAAGATTTCTCCTTTTTCACCCGGCGCTATATTTCCTTTTGTCCAGTCAATCTGCGTACACTTACAAGCTGTAACCAATTCAATATTCAAATCGACTAATCCTACATTTTCAAATTTATACAACATTCTTTTTACATCACCTCTAGCAATAGCACCCAGGTTAAATCGATCATCATCAAATTTCATCACTGGGACAGAGTCCATAACACCAAAACTTTGTCTGCCGCCATTATATTCTTTTGGTACTTCTCTTCGGATTTCAATGGTTGTTGGTCCTGAAAGTATTTTGAATTCAGTTCTTCTATTAATTTGATGATCCTCATCGGAGCATTTAACTCCTTCGACACATTGATTTAAAATAACACTCTCTCCGTATCCTTTTGCTTCGATTCTATCACCAGCAACACCACGTTGAGTCAACCATTTTTTAGCAGAGTTTGCTCTTCGCTGGGAAAGACTCTGGTTATAACGCCCACCACCACGTGCATCAGTATGTGAGGACAGTTCAATTACCATGGTAGGGTATTGACTCATTAGATCCATGATTAATCGTAAATCTTGCTCTGCCCTAGGAAGAATTTTATCATCATCATAATCATAGAAAATATTATTTAATCGAATAGCCTCATTGATAGTAACGATTTCTACTTCTTTAGGTGGAGCAACGACTACTTTTGGCTTTTCTTTTAGTGTCATTGATTTTTCAACAGTAAAATCATCAAGTATTCCATAGGTGTTAAATTCGAGTGAATCAGGATAATAACCTTCGGCACTTACCACCATTTTATACTTGTTATCTTGATCTAACAAGAAGTTAAATTTGTTAGTTGTTGTCTCTTTTTTATTTTCGATGTTATTCTTCTTAAGTGTCAAATTTTCTAATTTGATATTTGCACCACTTAATGGTCCATCTGGTCCTGAAACTGTTGCAATTAGATCAATAACTAAATCTCGAACATTTAGTGTGTAGATGTCGTCACAACATGTTTCACTTTGTATTTTTTTCTTTTGATCGTATTCTCTGTTTGATACGAGGTATCCTCGGTTTCCTTCTTTAGAAAATGTCAAGTACATATCGTCCACAGATGAATTGTAACCTTTACCCATATTTTTTGGTGCACTCCAAGCAACACCATCCCAAGTAGTTTGAAAAATATCATAACCTCCAATGGTTGGTAATCCATTCGAACTGAAATAGAGAACTCCATCTTGGAAGAATGGTGTAATTTCATGTTCAGATGTATTTATTACATCACCTAAATTTGTAGGTGTACTGTAATTACCTTCGCCTAGAATATTTGAATAATACAAATCAAAACCACCTTTACCACCTTCTAAATCTGATGAGAAAATTAATACTCGTTGGCCAAATAACTCACCAACACAAGGATTTTTTGCGATCCAATCTCCATTCACTGTTTCTAATTCTAGTGGTGGCTTCCACCCTTCATCTGTTTTATAACTAACATATATTTTTGAGTAAATGAGATTTGCGTCTTCAAGTAGTGAACGAGTAAAATACATTTCTCTTCCATCCGCAGAAAAACTTGGATTACTAGTATGAAACTCCTCCCTATTGATTTCCATGCTTAATGCAGTGGGCTTTGCAAAACTCCCATCAGTAGCTGTTGAAGTATAAATTTTCATATGATAATCGGAATCTACTTCTTTCATATCCAATTTTTTATTGGTTTTAAAAGAAGAAAAATAGAGTGTTCCATCAGTATATTCAATCGGTCTAGATTCTGAAGATCCAGAATTTACATTAGTATCTGCAGGCTTGATTGCTACTTCAATGTTTTCATCAAGACTATTATATTGATTAATGCCTTCTACTTCTCTAACAGCAATTGCCCTAGCAACATCATCTTCTGTTAGTGATAAAAAGGTAGCAAATTGTTCTAGCGCTAAACTATATTCTCCATGTTGCTTTAGTGCTTGCCCATAAGCCAAGCGATGCTCTAAATAGTTGTTTTCGACATCTCCTTTTCTAAAGATACGATCAAACCATTTTGTTGCTCTTTTGTAATCTCGCAGTTCCATGTATGATTTAGCTACTACTGGTACTAAGTTGTAATTGCGCTCTTCTTTGTATGCCATTTCAAAATACTCAATCGCATTGTAGTAATCTTTTTCATCTAAAGCTTCAGCTGCTGTTTCAAGCATTTGCTCTAGGGTATTTGTTTTAATGGGTTGAGCAATAGAAGTAGAAATGCTTAATAAAAAGGCTAAAGCAAAAAGGATATGTTGAAATTGTTTCATTCGAAAAATCATTCTTAATTAAGGAAAATGGAATTTACAGTCTTGGACAAAGTAATACTGGACTAACTTCTGGTTTCTTGTGGATATTAATAATTTTTGAAACCCCTAGTTCTACCGCTCCAAAACCATTGGAGGTATTAGCGACTCGGCCCATGTTTAAGTCAATAGATAAACCTACACGCCAAGTTTTATAGTCTGCTCCTACCATCGCAAGGAGGTCTTGTGAATTATTTGCTGTACGTAAACCTAAGCCTCCATTCAGATAAAACTCTTTTTCGGTATTTACCAAATAAGATAACATGGTCGTTAAGTTTAAATATCTTGAGGCACTCCCTTCCCAACTAAATAAGGCTCCAGGAATGAAATTGAGTCTTTTATTAATTCCTGCATAGTATTTAAAGAAGGCAGTAAATTCAGGACTTAATTGGTCTCCATTTTCACCGTCAAGTCCTACTTTGACAGGAACAAGTTGTTTCATCGAAAGACCTACTCTATATTCGTTATTTCGTCCGGCAGGCGCTGTATATACAATACCTAATCCATAATCGGTACCATTGGCACCTAATTTATTTTTGTCATCTACATTCATGAAAGCATCTTGAATAATGCTATAATCTCCATTTAAAAGGAAATTTTCATCCACTAAGCTTTCTACATTTTCGATACTATTCATAATGGATCCAAACGAAAGAGCAAAGGATAATACTTGGTGTTTTTTCTTATGTAAAGACATATGATAAGCACCACTTAAACCCGCTTCGGTTCTTACAAAGTTAGAAACCCCAGCACCTAATCTTGCGATATTGATACCAATTGAAGTCCAATCTTGCTCTCTGAAAGCAATGTTTAGGTTATACTCGCCTGAAGCATTTACGGAACGATATTCATTTCCACCACTTGCTACTGCCCAATCTTGATCTCTGACCACACCATTGAACCGTAAGGTCCCATAGAAATTACCAGTCAAAGCTGGATTGATCGCATTTGGAGTTAAATAATCCTGTGTGAAGTGAATAAATTGAGCATTTAAACTATGAATGCCCAGACAAATAAAGACGATTAAAAAATAACGTTGAACCATAATTGTATCTTAGTTATAAAATTGCAGCCGAAAGATAAAGCTATTTTTTCATTTGAAACTTAATTTAGATATATTAACCCTTATCAAGACGTATACAATACGTTTTATATGTTTGCTATCCGTGTGCAGTACTGCTTCAGGACAGGTATCGACGGATACAATATCTGTGTCAAAAAAGTATAATCCAACAAAAACGTACGTTGCTCTTGGTAGTTCTACATTTATTACAACGGCTTTTTCTATAGGTTTATATCAAACGTGGTATGCTAAATATCCACAATCCCAATTTCATTTTTTTAATGATTGGAATGAATGGGAAAATGTTGATAAGGCAGGGCATAGTTTTACTGCATACATTCAAGCCGAAAATAGTTTTAAAGTGGCCCAATGGGCTGGTTTGGAGAAAAGAAGTTCCATTATTACAGGAGTAGTTGCGGGCACCGTTTTTCAAGGCATAGTCGAAACACTCGACGGGTTTTCTACAAAATGGGGATTTTCAACCTATGATTTAGCATTTAATACGATTGGTGTAGGCGTATTTGCGTTACAACAACATTTTTGGAATGAACAAAGGATCAGATTCAAAGTTTCTTCTTGGTATCGAACATACGATGATGGTTTATTTGAAAGCATAGAAGGCGGTTTATTTACGTCTAACCTTGCTCGTGCAAATGGACTTTATGGTTCCTCCTTTTTGGAACGTTTTCTCAAGGATTATAACGCCCAAACGATATGGCTCTCGATGAATATTAGTCGTTTTTTTGAACACAGATATATTCCTAAATGGCTAAATATTGCACTTGGGTATGGAGCCAATAATTTATATGGAGGATTTGAAAATCGATGGCTTTTTAATGGTCAAAATTTTTCTCGTCAGACATTGCCAAGAGTTCAACAATATTATCTGGCTTTAGATATTGATTTTTCAACGTTTAATGGAAAAAATGCTTGGATCAATAGTAGTCTTTCTTTTTTAAATATATTTAAATGGCCAATGCCTGCACTTGAATATACAAGTGAGAAAGAATGGAGATTTCATTTGTTATTTACCCATTAGATCTAGTAGCAATTTGCTCGAATCGATCAAAGAATTCTTGACCATATTTTCGTACTAAAGCTGATTTTGCAAATTGATATAATGGCGTCTTATTTTTGTTTCCTTTTAAAATTGCAGGTTTGCAAATATCCCAACGATCATAATGCATAGAAATAAAACCTGTTTGTGGATTTTTGTCAATACGAATAGGATATAAATGGCAAGAAATTGGTTTTAAAAAATCAATTTTTTTCTCAGCAAATAATTTTTCGAATAAGCACATGGAGATCTCTTTATCCTTGTATAAAAAAGCACAAGATTCGTCTTTTAACAAAGGAGTACCTTGAGATTTCATTTCATTATAATAAGGAGAAATACCCTGATCTTTAATCGCTGCTTTTGATTCATCAGAAAGATATGGCTCTAGAACAGGCATCAATTGCTCAATAGTCAATACTTCTTCTTTCTCAAGGGGTGCTCCAAAATCACCTTCAGAACAACATGCTCCCTTGCAGACGCTTAGGTCACAACTGAAATTTTCATTGGCAATTTCTTCTGTTAACAATATTTCTTCTATTAAGATCAAACTTATTTTTGTTATTTACGATTTATAAAGTAGCACTAGATAATAATTTTTATTAAAAAAATGCTAATATTAATATCTTCGCATCAATATTAGCATCATAACTTTAGATATAGACATCATTCATGGATAGATTAAAACAAAAATTTTACGAAAAGGCAATTAAATTAAAACCTGAAATCAAAGCCCTTTTAAAAGAGCATGGTGGTACAAAAGTAGGTGAGGTTACATTAAGCCAAGTATTTGGAGGGGCAAGAGGTGTGAAGACCATGACTTGGGAGACTTCGGCACTTGATGCAAATGAAGGGATTAGATTTAGAGGTTATAACATTCCACAATTACGTGAAAAACTTCCAAAAAGAGAAGGCGGTAAGGAACCACTTCCAGAAGGATTGTTTTGGTTAATGCTCGTCGATGAAATTCCTACACAGGAGGATGTTGAATGGTTGTCTGATGAATGGGAAAAAAGAGCCTCATTACCTCAACATACAAAAAATGTTATTGAGGCGTTAGCGATTGACACACATCCTATGACTCAATTTACAATAGGTATTGCTAGTATGCAGTATGATAGTGTATTCTCTAAAAGATATGCTGAAGGAATGCCAAAGTCAGAATATTGGGATGCTACGTATGAAGATGCCATGAACTTGATAGCAAGACTACCTCAGTTAGCTGCTTATATCTATAGAAGAATATACCATAAAGGAGTCCATATCGCACCCGATACTAAATTAGATTGGGCTGGTAATTTTGCAAAGATGTTGGGCTATGATGATAAAGATTTTACAAGTCTAATGAGGTTATATCTTACCATTCATGCTGATCATGAAGGGGGTAATGCTTCGGCTCATACAGCACATCTAGTTAATTCAACATTAGCTGATTTGTATTTGTCATATTCTGGTGCAATGAATTCGTTAGCGGGTCCATTACATGGATTAGCGAATCAAGAAGTTATAAAGTGGATATTTGAAATGACGAATGAGTTAGGAACGACAAAGCCATCTAAAGAGCAAATTGCAGAATACGTGCAAAAGACTGTTGACTCAGGGAAAGTAATTCCTGGATATGGTCATGCAGTACTTCGAGAACCAGATCCACGTTTCACAGCTCAACGAGTATTTGCTGAAGAATATATCAAGGATAGTGATTTCGTCAATATCGTTTGGAAAATGTATGAAGTGGTACCTCCGATATTGAAGGCATTGGGAAAAGTAAAAAATCCTTGGCCAAACGTAGATGCGCACTCTGGAGCTATATTAGTTCATTATGGAATGGACGAATTCCCTTTTTACACCGTCTTATTTGGTGTATCAAGAGCATTAGGTGTACTGGCAAATAGTTGTTGGTCTAGAGCCTTAGGTTTACCACTAGAACGTCCAAAATCTGTAACATCAGAATGGGCAAAAGATTTTATTGCTAATTCTTAATCTTTAAATAAAATGGCTAATCAAGAAAATTTTAAATACACTGAAGAGCATGAATGGATCTCTATCGATGGAGATATAGCAACAGTCGGTGTAACAGATTTTGCACAAAGTGAATTGGGTGAAATTGTATACGTAGAAGTAGAGACAGTAAGTGAGAATATTGCTAAAGGAGATATATTTGGAACCGTAGAGGCTGTGAAAACTACATCTGATCTATATATGCCACTTAGTGGAGAAATATTGGAATTCAATGCTAAGTTGGACGAAAATGAAGAAGATAATCCTGGATTAATTAATGAGGATGCTTTTGGAGAAGGTTGGATTATAAAGATCAAACTTTCTGATCCAGCAGAAATTGAAACTTTACTATCCTTTGAAGGATATAAAGCGATTATTTCATAATAATTTAAATTACCATACACCAAAAATATAATTGGTTGCATCTATAGATTATGACTCAGTTAATGAAGTGGGTTTTGTTTGTAATTTGTGCTTTATTGATATTATACCTTAGTATGGTAAATATCACAACTTTACCTCCTTTACAGGTACATATGATGGATAAAGTTGGACACATAATTGCCTATGGTGTTTTGACAGGTTTGATGATTTTTGCTCTATATAAGAAAGGTCAATGGAGTCGATCACAAACCTTGATTGTGCTCTCCTCGATGACTTTTTATGGATTTTTTATAGAAATCTTACAGAAGAGCATGACTGAATCGCGAATTTTTGATATTTTGGACATTGTTGCGAATGTGATGGGGATGCTTATCGTATTCTTTTTGTTTTCGACTACATTAAAACAGTAAACTATGAGTGATATTTCCTTAACGGGAATGAGTGCCTTAATGATGCTGCTTCTTTTGACAGCCATTATTTTGGGAATCATTTTTGTTTTTAGAGTGATGTACTCCAAAAAGGTTGATGCCAACCTCGGGGAGTTACATAAAGATAAGAAGTGGGCTTCCCCGTTGGAAGCTAGAACTAAATACCCTGATGTAAATGCTTTTAATCATTCGAGTAAGTTTTGGATGGTTGGATTAGCATCAGCATTATTATTATCCATTTTTGCTTTTTCATGGACGAGCTATGAAGATGAGGTTTTTATTCCAGACGGTGCTTTGGAGTTGGATGAAGAAATGGAAATCGAGCCACCTAGAACGGCTGAGCCACCGCCACCGCCGCCACCTCCTCCGCCACCGGTGATTGAAGAGGTTCCTGAAGAAGAAATCGAAGAAGAAGAAGAAGTTGAATTCGTCGATCAAGATGTCGAAGAAGAAGATGTAGTGGAAGAGGTAGAAGTAGTGGAAGAAGCACCGCCACCACCGCCGCCGCCGCCACCACCACCGCCACAAGAAGAAGAAATCTTCAAAGTAGTGGAGCAGATGCCTAGATTTCCTGGATGTGAAGATATAGGAGGATCAGAAGATGAAAAGAAGAAATGTGCAGACGAAAAAATGCTACAGTATATCTATAAGAACCTAAAGTATCCTGCAATTGCTAGAGAAAACGGTGTAGAAGGGATGTGTGTACTACAATTCGTTGTCGACAAAGACGGAAGTGTAAATGAAGTAAATGTGGTTAGAGATATTGGAGCAGGATGTGGAGATGCATCTTACAAAGTTGTACAATCAATGAATAATTTACCTCAAAAATGGACACCAGGAAAACAAAGAGGTCGTTCAGTTAAGGTATTATATACATTGCCCGTAAGATTTAAATTAGAAGGATAGGAAATTCCTATTTTATTAAATACAAAGGTCATACCATTGAGGTGTGACCTTTTTTTTATGTACCTACTATTCTTGTTTTTAAATCATTTAGATAGTACAGATTCCATCCTTTTAATTAGAATATTAGCCTTTTTTTGGAATCCACGTCGAATGCATTTTTTTAAGCCTAAACCCTGCCGGTGTGGGCACAGCTAATGCACTTTCTAGCCATGATCCGGTGCCTACAATCGAATCTTTTTGTGTCCATGTTGCAAAATTGAAATAAGACATATAGATAGCTTGACCATACTTTTCCATTGAAATATAATCCATTTTATTCGTTCGTACAGCTCGATTTTCGATAGCTAATTGTTTTTTCATAAATACCTTTATCCTTTGATTATCCCATACTTCACCATTTTCCAAAATGATAAAATCGTCTGTATGATAATTTTCAATTTTAGTGGAATCAAAACCAGACCACAAATTATCAAATGCTCCTTGTATTAGAGTTTCAGCGATTTGTCTTTCTTCCGTTGTAACCGTTTCAGAAGATGAAATTTTTGTAGTTTTTTTGCAACTAAAAAGAAGACTTAAAAAACAAACACAAAAAATAGATCGATGTAGCATAGAATAAGATTAGTATGTTGAAACTAATTTAATCGTTTGTATTTGGCTATTGGATTGGACCTTAATAAGATAAACACCTTTACGAAGCTCGAAATTATAGGATTTTATGTTTTGATTTTTGAATGGGATAGTATGGATCATAGTACCATCGATGTTAAATATTTTAATGCTTTGGATTGCTTTTTCAGAAATAATATTGAAATCACCTGAAGTTGATGGATTAGGAAAAACAGAAACCAAAGGATATGGATTTTTTATATCGTCGTTTGTAGAAATAAGACCATTAAGATCAAATTGTGAGAAGAATCGCCAAACCTCTGTAGAGGCATTAATATCTTGATTTGTTCCTGCGACATTAAAAATACTTCCTGGCCAAGTATGTCCACCACCTGTAATTTTCATTAGTTCTACCGTTGTTCCTTGATCGCCATTATTATATAAATATTTTTCGACCGTAGAATTATCAGTCATATCAGTATCTTCAATTGAAGTTACACTTGGTATTTCTTCACATTGATTGTGATCAACCCAAAAAAGAATTACATCGTCAATGGGTGCCATCCAATTATTTCCATTATAAGGAACAACATCATCATTTGTGCCGTGAATTTCTAACACCGGTATTGGACGATTTGGTTGGCAAGTATTGCTTTGTTGTATAGACGTCATAGAACCTGTAACAGATGCTATTGCTGCAAATCGATCACTAAGGTTACAAGCTAACGTATAGGACATGAAGCCACCGTTAGACATGCCTGTTGAGTAAATTCTATCGGTATTGATTGAGTAATTATCAACTACATAATCAATTAATGCACCTGAAAACCCGATATCATCTACTTCTGCACCCCATTCAGCATTGAAAAAGGTTTGCCCATCTGCACCAATGGTTCCCATAGGGTGTACAATTATAAAATTTGCGGTATCGGCAATGGATCTAAAATCTCCATAAAACATTTGACTCATAGCATCACTGGTATACCCATGAAAATTGAAAACAAGTGGTACCGGTTCAGAATCAGAGTAAGATGCCGGTATATAAAGTATAAATGTTCTATCTAAACCATCATATTCTATATTGCCTTCAATCGTTTGCTGAGCAAATATGAGGATTGGAAAACAAAATATAAAGAATAGAATCGCCTTCGTAAATTTTGATTGTTTGGATTTCATTTCACTGGTTTATGCTTAAAGATAAAAATTTTGAAAGGATCTGTTTTGCCGGTCTAAAATGGCTAGTGAAATCTTTAGATACTTCATTGCTCGATGAAATTTGATGGTACTTCTAAATATTCAGAAATATAATAGAATCAGGATAACAATTTACTTTTTATAGTGTTCTTAATTCTACATTTGTAATTCATTAAAAATTAAAGATGACACCAGTAATTATTATGATCATCATGCTTGCATTAATGGGAATATATAGCTTTTTTGTTCTCTATTCTTTGGTCCCATTAGGAATAGCAAAACTGGTGTTTATCGTTGGTTATAGTGCACTACTATTGGGTGCTTTTTTTGCAACATATAAGGTTTACCAAGGTCTGAGCCACGGAAATGTTTTTAGATCGACTTCTTTGAATTTTTATATAGGATTCGTATTTACCATATTTGTGACTTTACTGGTTTTGTGTGTTTTGTTGTTACTTCAAGACGGAGGAAGGTTGTTTGCTGGATTTGGTCAGGGGGTGATTCGAACGATTAAAGGTGAACCACGAGTTGGTGGTTATTTTCCGTCCAGACGTAATTTTTTAACCTTAGCCGCTACAGGTATAGCTTCGATCCCATTTTTCTCTATGCTCTATGGTGTCACAAAAGGTAAGTACAATTTTGAAGTTAATCGTATAAAATTGGCATTTAGAGATTTGCCTAAATCGTTTAATGGTTTTAAAATTGTTCAAATATCAGATATTCATGCTGGAAGTCTTGATAGTGTAGAAGACGTAGCAAGAGCCGTCGGAATGATTAATGACGAAAAGCCTAATATTATTGCTTTTACGGGGGATTTAGTAAATTCAAAAAAAGATGAAATTAATCCATTTATAGAGACCTTTTCTAATCTTGAAGCGACTCACGGAAAGTTTGCCATTTTAGGAAATCATGATTATTATGGATTACATAGTTTGGCAGAAAGCGAACATGAAGGCTACTGGGCCGATTTTTATAGTAAGTTTAAACAAATGGGTTTTAATCTACTTAATAATGCGTCTTCAACAATAGAGAAAGATGGAGAGACCATTAAGCTTCTGGGTGTTGAAAACTGGGGAAAAGGGCGTTATTTTCCTAAAAAAGGCAATTTGGATAAGGCATTACAAGGGATTGCCGATAATGATTTCTCTATTTTAATGTCTCACGATCCGTCACATTGGGATGAAAAAGTAATTCCTAATAAAAAGCATATGCATCTTACTATGAGTGGCCATACGCATGGTATGCAGTTTGGAATTAGTATGCCTGGATTTAAATGGAGTCCTATCCAATATAGATATCCTCGATGGATGGGATTATATGAAGAAGCGGGACAATATTTATATGTTAATAAAGGTTTTGGTTTTTTGGGGTTTCCTGGACGAGTAGGGATGTGGCCAGAAATTACGGTGATCGAACTTAAATCAGTATAGATATGGACCTAAAAGATTTATGGATTGGCGAAAAAGTTAAATTGATAAAAAGTGGTCGAATCGGCACTTTTGAAGGTTTAACGAAAGATCAAAAAGCTCGAATACGAATTGGAGATAAAATTTTTAAGTCAAAAGGATCGAATCTTTTGCTTTATATCGAGAAAAAGAAGAAGAAGTATGATTTTGATGATTTGACGCCTAGTGGGCAAAAACTAAAAAGCTTTAACCCGGTGCTTGATCTTCATATGGAAAAATTAAATCCTTCGATGCTTAATGTAAACCCAATTCAGATCCTTGATCATCAAATTGCTGCATGTCAATCCTACATTGAGCAAGCAATTAAATTGAGAAGATATACAGTTACGATCATTCATGGCAAAGGTAAAGGTCAACTCAAAATGGAGGTGATCCATTTACTAAAAAACTATCCTGAAGTACATTTTCATATAGATACAAATAATGGAGGAGCTCAAGAAGTACAGTTTAATTTTTAGCTAGGTCATTATCTGCAAAATCTTCTAATATTGAAAAGAAATCTAAAATATCTTGTTTTTTGTTCCCATAATTGATGGTGACCAAACGGACAAATGTTTCCGTTTTAAACTTTCCAAAACCAACCATTAATTTACCTGATTTGTAGAGTTCGCTGGTAAGTAATTCTGGTGATATATTTTTGTAATTGAAACAAACACCAATTGATTCGTCAAAGCTGTAATACGTATAATTTGGATTATTTTTGATATAATCTCTAGCAATATCAGCTAAATCAAATTGATGATCTACAATTTTTTCAAGCCCTTTATCACCAATGGATTTCCAAAGTGCCCACATTTTTAAGCCATCATTACGTCTTCCACATTGAAAAGAAATTTTCCCTGGATTATATTCGTCATTATCCATTTGATATAAATAGGAAGCATCATTAGAAAAAGAACTGAATAAGTGTTTTTTGTCTTTAACCATTATAAATGAACATGAGACGGGCGTCCCTAGCATTTTGTGTGCATTAAGGGTAAAAGAATCCGCTTTTTCACATCCTTTAACTAGATGTTTATACTTTTCACTAAACAGCACAGATCCACAATAAGCTCCATCTACGTGAAACCATAAATTATACTTCTTTGCGATTTCTCCAATTTTATCCAATGGGTCAAATGCACCTAAAACAGTTGTTCCTGCTGTTCCATTTACAAAAAATGGTGATAATCCAGCATCTATATCTTTTTGAATTTGTTTTTCAAGATCTTCAACATCCATAATACCTGTTTCTGTACTTTCAATATAACGTACATTATTCCTACCTATACCAATAAAGGTTGCATTTTTTGATACTGAATAGTGTGATTCCTTGCTAGTATAAGCAATCATGGTTTGATGAACTCCTTCGGTTTTAATTTTTTCGTTAAAAGAATCTCTTGCCATTAGGATGCCCATGAAGTTCGTCATTGAGCCACCTGCTCCAATTGTACCCTCAGACGCAGGACCATACCCAATTAAATCGCACAATTTTTTAGCCATTACTTTTTCTATTCCTACCATTGGACCAGCCACTTTGTACGTGTGCATGGTATTATTTAAAACAGTAGCAAGTAAGTCACCCAAAGTTGCAGTTGCATTTCTTCCGCCAAATAATTGATTAAAAAATCGATGGGTTGTAGTCCTTGGAGATGCAAGAACGACCTCTTTTAGCGCTTGGATAAAGTCTTGTTGCTTGGTGCCTTCAGCTGTTAAACTTAAATCTAATGAATTAAAAAGAGTAGTCGGGTCAATTGGTTTTATTACTGGATTAACTTTTTCATCTGCTAATAGTTCAGTAACAATATCTTTGAAAATTTCTATCTCTTTGTTCATTTGAATAATGATTTGCTAAATAATTGCAAACTTATCATTTATTCAAGCAATCAAAGGATAGAACAGAAAAGGTTTAGTTGTTTGCCGACGTACCTTCCTTGTTATTATGTTGTAATGCTTTATTTTTACAGATAAATAGGTAGATACTAAAAAGGCGTTTTCAGCAAGCGACAAATATTAAATTTTGTACCCCAGACTAAAATGAATGACGCTGTTTTTTAAAGAAGTAGTTCCTATTGGGTCACCATTTTCATTCGTTACTCGAAATGTATCAATATTTGATATCCCATTATTAATAAAGGCAGATAGTTTGATACGATTCATATATATACTCAAGCCCGTAGCATATCCAAAATCAACCAAATTGCTACTTGAAAAAGGTTGCTCAATTCCAGTTTGAGTTTTTTGATATTCATAAGTTAGAAAACCTAGATTTAACCCCATCTGTACACTTATATTATCCAAAACATAGTACTCGATGGTAGGGAGTAGGTCCGTATAAATATATGATTGACCATAAGTGCCATCTAAAAATGGTTGTTCTGCATTGTATCCTTTTTGTGTAGCCTGAAGTAACAAGTTTACAGCCCAATCATCTGTTATTTTTTTTTGTACGGTTAATCCTGCATTAAAACCAATCGCCCGTTTTGTTTCGTAATTTTCATTTTTGGAACTTATTGTAGAAATATTTACACCTGCGCTAGGATACCATGATGTTTGTGTATTACCAATTCCATAAATAGAGGATAAAAGAAAAAGAAGAAGGATTTTTTTCATAATTATATCTTTCGAAACATATCAACAAAATTCATTCGTATTGTGAGTTGATTCGTCCCACCCTCTAAGTGGTAACATGCAACTCCGTAGTCAATTTTTATCTTCCTTATATTTATTCCAAAACCAAAAGAAAACCCTGCAAGGCTTGAAAAAGTGGATACGCTTAACTCTTGTCTCCTAAAGTGATTATAACCGAAACGTAAACGAATTTGCTCTCGCTTTCCTAACAAGAATTCACCACTGAATATTAAATGTCTAAATAGATTATCTACATTGACTCTAAAAGCAGGTTCTTCAATGACCACACCTAAAATGTCAGTTTCTACATCAGCAGGGTCTTTATAACGGATATTCCATTGCTGTAAATGATGAGCAATGATGCTGTATCGAAATGGTAGATGGGTTAGTTTTTTTGACATTCCGATTTGGACATCATATTGAACAAATTCTTTTTCACCATTAAATGTTGTTAGCTGTCTTCCTATATTTTTGATCACCGCACCAAAGCCAAATCTTTTTTCAGGATTACCATAGTACATGCCTAAATCCATTGCCACAGCAGTCGAGCCATAGGTGTCTAGCGAGGCATTCATCATTCGGAGGTTTGTACCAATTGAAATTCTGTTGTTTACTTGTTTTGCTATTCCTAAAGTAAAAGCTGTTTCACGAGCGCCAAATGTGCCATCAATGTTTCCAAAGTCATCGGCTCTATCAAACTCTCCATAAGATAGATACTGAGCTGAAGCATTTAAGCTTAGACCTAGGCTATCTAAATGCCAACCATAGCTCGTATAACCATAATTAATACCGGCAAAATGAAATTCATGGCTTACACTAAATTGATTATGATGTAGTTTGTTTATCAGAGCAGGATTATGATGGGCCAACGCAACATCATCATCCGCAACAGAGACTAAACTACCGCCTAGTGCATTTGTTCTAGCATTCGACGGAAGGTGAATGAAATCAAACACATCATATGTGCCTAATTGTCCTATTAAAAGGGTAGAAGAGAATAAGAATAAAAAGGTAAAAAAGTTACTTTTTATCATGCGTCAATTTTAATTTTTTGGGTACAATATCTCCTTCTTCAGGTGTCCATATTGTTTGACAGACTGCAAAACTGTCGCACATCATTTTTTTAATTAAGTTTCCTTGTTCATCATATTGCTGGAGCAAACCAACTTCGTTTTCACCATTCAGATATTGACCGACCCATTGAGGTGTTCCATTTTCGTAATATTCTTTAAATGGCCCATTTTCTTCATTATCAGCCATGGTTACTTCTTCCATAATTGCGCCTGAGTCAAAATAGCGAAACAATTTACCTTGCATTGCTCCATTTATGTAGTTTACATCTATATGAAGTTGGTCGTTTTCGTGGAATACTTTATAAGGACCATCGATAACACCATCCGTGTACATTTCTACAATTTCGATATTCCCTTTTTTGTAATAGAGCGTACGTTGACCATCTAATTTTCCATCGGTGTAATGCTGTTCTGATTGTATTGCTCCATCTTCAAAATAGGTATAAGCAACACCATCTTTTTGTTTGTTTTTATTTGTTTGATATTTTTCAATAACCTTTCCTTGATCATCTTTGACTTCTATAAACTCATTGGATTTGCATCCTACAAAAGTTATAGCAAAAAAAACATAGAATAGAAATTTCGGAGTTGCATTCATAAGTACAGTTACGCAAATTAAAACGAAAAAATGAATTGTAGATTATCTAAGGTATTAATGATTTTAACTCAAATTACAAAAGTAATATAAAGTGTCCTATTCAATAATTGGAATAGCTGCATCAAATATTGTTTTTTGATTAAGGCATAAAAAAAAGGCCAATTATCCTACAATAATTGGCCTTTTACTATTTTATGTTTAGCCTAGAAGAAGGTAGCTCTTTCGTCTTCTATTTTCGCACCATCTTTTAACGATTGGATTAATCCAGAAGTTATCGATTGACGAATCGCTTGATTTGTATTATTCATAACAAAAGGTAGGTTTGTCGCAGTTCCTGCTTCACTTTTACTTTTAGGACTAACTAAAAATAAACCACTACTACCAACAATCGGCTTTGATATACTTTGTACTGGAATACCAAAAGCAGCACCAATAACTTCAGGTTCGTTTCCAACACCCGGAATAAAACCACCTTTTATTGAAATATCAGCAGCATCTTGAACAGATACGTTGTATTTACTTGCTACATCAGCTAACGAAGTTACCTTTAGTTCTGAAGCTAATGCTTTTGCTTTTAGATTATTACGTACAGCTGTTTCAACTGTTGATCTAGCTGCTGCAGCACTTTGAAGTCCGGCAGGTTCGATAGATTTCAAACTTGCAACAACATATTTATTGTTGTAAAAATTTACTTTGTCCGAAAACGAATATACATCTGGAGCAATATCGTTGATCTCTGTTGAAGGATTAAATGCCCATTTGATCATATCTCTTGGGGTTTGTCCAGATCCTAAATCACCTAAGGTAAATGAGTTTGCATCTACTGCCGGTGAACTAACAAATGTTCCGTTTTTATTCGCTGCTCTTAAAGATTCGATATCTCTAAAATCACTTACTATTTCAGCTGCTACATCATAGACGGCATTCTGTGTTTCTTCAGAAGGAATAATTGGTTTAACAATACTTGCAATTTTATACTTCGGTTCTTGTGTTCTAAATAGCTTATCATCAATTCTTATAAGGTGAACACCAAATTGAGAAACGACGCTATACATTTTACCTTTTTTTCCTGTGATAAAACAAACATCATTAAATTCAGGAACCATTCGCCCTTGACCAAATTGACCTAGATCACCGCCTTTAGCTCCTGATCCAGGATCTTGACTATGTTTTGTTGCTAATTCTTCAAATGTTTCAACTCCTCTTGTAATTAAGTTTTCTAAACTATCAACAAATCGTTGCACCTCAGCAAGCTGAGTTTTATTTGTTCTATCTACATTTCTAAGAATATGTCTCGCTGATACAGTATCAGGAATAATTCTTTTGTCAATCAACTTTACCATTGAGAATGCGTTATTTTCAGTATAAGGACCATATACGTCACCCACATTCATACCTTGAATTTTGGACTTGCTTACTGCTGGCAACTCAGAATCCTTAAAATAAAAATTAGCATACCCACCACCATTGGAGATAGCAAATAATGAATCATTCGTTGATGATCTAAAGTTGTTAGCCACTTTTGCTGCAGCATCATATTGCGAACTTGAATCTGCTGCTGTTGGTACAACATCAAATACTTGATATTCTAAGATTCTAGTTTCTTCATCATTTGTGTATTGAATGGCATTTTCTTTTAAATAAGCCGTAATATCACTATCACTTACTTCTACTTCATTTGTAATATTGTCAAATGGAATTTTTACAAAAGAGATATCAGCTTTCGTGTTATCTTCTTTAAACGATTCTTCTGCTAACCATTTTGGAGTGTAAATTCCTTTCGAAACTAAATTATTGATCTTTGTTTGTAATCGACTTTTAACAATTTGCTTTTCTTGCTCAGCCCAGTAAGCTCTAAATTGCGGATTCATTTCCTCTCCGTTTTCGATCACTGTTTTAAACTGATTAAGTTGGGCTCTATCAACTTGTCTTGTTTGTGGATTCGTCCAGTTCGTTTGAACAACGGGGCTCAAATTTTCACCAAATTGTAAATCCATTAATTCTTCTTGACTTACCGCTAATCCTAATTTATCAGCTTCAGCACTTATTAATGCGTTCTCTACATAAAAATTCCAAATTGAATTCTTTTTAGCAAATGGATCTGAATTGTTGTTGCCATAGTATGAAGTTTCTGTTCGCTGGAAGTCATCATAGGTTATTGAAGTTCCGTTGATTTTCCCCATTTTTAAACTACTCACTCCACCACCTCTATTTCCTGCAGATGTCATATCCATCAATACAAATGCAGCTAGTGCTAATCCTAGTAGGATAAGTACTAGCCAAAAGTTTTTTCTAATCTTTCCAATTAATGCCATTCTTGTCTAAATTTTATAATAATATTAGGCGTATGCTTAAGAGGTGCAAAGGTACTATGTTTCGGCGTTTTTACAAATAAATATGGTAATTAAGGTATATAAGACGTTGAATCAAGGTAAAGTTTGATTTTGGCATATTTTTTGAATCCCTAATATTGAGATTGAGTTTTGCCTTATTCAATGGTTCTTTAAAAGCTTAGTGACCGTTCCATTGCCTTTGGAACGGTTTTTTTATTGGTTTAATTCAAGGGCAAGATATTCAGCAGTATGTCCAGCATTTTGTTTGACCATTTTTTCTGGAGTGCCAGTAAAAACGATAGTTCCACCGTGCCGACCAGCTTCAGGTCCAACATCTATGATGTGATCCGCCACCTTTATAATATCCATATTGTGCTCGATAATGACGATCGTATTTCCCTTGTTAACCAATTTGTTTAGCACATTGATTAAATGCTTGATATCCGCAAAATGTAGTCCTGTACTTGGTTCGTCCAATATATATATGGTATTGCCCGTATCTTTCTTTGCTAGCTCTTGCGATAGTTTTATTCGCTGTGCTTCACCACCGGATAAGGTTGTCGCCTGTTGGCCTAGTGTAATATAACCTAAACCGACACTTTCGATGGTTTTTAATTTTCTATAAATATTAGGAATGTTTTCGAAAAATTTCACCGCTTCTTCAATTCGCATTTCTAAAACATCAGAAATTGATTTTCCTTTGAATATGATTTCAAGTGTTTCTCTATTGTATCGCTTTCCTAAGCAAGTCTCGCAATCTACATAAACATCAGGAAGAAAATTCATTTCGATTACACGCTTACCACCACCCCGACAAGTTTCACATCTACCTCCTTTTACATTAAAAGAAAACCTTCCAGATTTATATCCTCTAATTTTTGCTTCGGGAATAATGGAAAATAAATTTCTAATATCTGTAAATACACCTGTATATGTTGCTGGATTACTTCTTGGAGTTCGACCAATCGGACTTTGATCAATTTCTATAACTTTATCAATATTGTCCAATCCTTTTATCTTGTTGTAGGGTAAAGGTTTTTTAAGACTTTTATATAAATGATTTCTTAGGATAGGATACAAGGTTTCATTGATTAAACTTGACTTTCCACTCCCTGATACGCCTGTTACACATATAAAACAACCTAAGGGTAGGGTAAGGTTTACTTTTTTAAGATTATGACCCTGAGCCCCTTTGAGTTCGATTTTTAAACCGTTCCCTTTTCGTCGTTTAGGTGGTATTTCAATGGTATCTACATTGTTTAGATATCGTGCAGTGATGCCAGTTCCGTTTTTGAAACTCGAAGGAATTCCTTCATCTATAATGGCGCCACCATGATCTCCGGCACCCGGGCCTAAATCAATTAAATAATCTGAAGCCAACATTATATCCTTGTCATGTTCTACTACAATTACAGTATTCCCAATCATTGTCAAATTGGTAAGCGCAGCAATTAGTTTTTTATTATCCCTTTGGTGTAAACCAATACTAGGTTCATCTAAGATGTATGTGATTCCTGTAAGTTGAGATCCAATTTGGGTGGCCAACCTTGTTCTTTGGGATTCACCCCCGGATAAAGTTCTGGTTGGTCGATTTAAATGCAAATAATTAAGACCAACATTTAAAAGAAAAGTCAAGCGCATTTTTATTTCCTTGATGACATCTTTGGCTATTTCTTTTTGTTTTTTATCTAAATGTTGTTCGATTTTATTAAACCATTCTGCAAGCACATCGAGATCCATATTAGCAAGCTCTCCAATATGTTTTTCCCCAAGTTTGTAATGCAGTGCTTCTTTTTTTAATCTGAATCCTTCACAAGAACTGCATACCTTGATGGACATAAACTCTTCTGCCCATTGTCTTATTTTTTCAGACCCAGAATCTTTGTACCATCGTTCAAGCATATGGATAATACCTTCCGCTTCTAGGTCATACACAAAGTCGTGAAGAGTAACGTTTCCTTTTTTTGCTAAAGCATCTCTACCTCCATTCAATATGATTTCTAGAGCATCTTCAGGGATGTCTTTAACAGGAGTTGCAAAACTAAATTTGAATTCTTTAGCAATCTTTCGTAACTGAGTAAAAGTAGAGTTTTGACGCACTTCTCCAAATGGTGCAATCCCTTCTTGATTGATAGATTTTGTGTCATCAGGAATGACTTTTTCCATATCCACCGTGTTAACTTTACCTAAACCTTTGCATTCTGGACAAGTTCCATACGGTGAATTAAACGAAAACGTATTTGGTGAAGGTTCTTCGTAGGATATCCCAGAATCTGGATCCATTAAAAATTTACTGAAAGTTCTGAGTTCGTTCTTTTCAATGTCAAGTACTAATATGAAGGACTGACCAGTTCTCAATGCAATTCGTATAGAATCGGCAAGCCGATCTCGTTTACTAGCATTTACACTGATCCGATCGATGACAATCTCTATATCATGTGTTTTATATCGATCGAGTTTTAACCCAGGCTTAAGATCAATAATTTCACCATCAACTCGTACTTTGGAGTATCCTTTTTTTCTTGTTTGTTCAAATAAATCCCTGTAATGTCCTTTTCTTGCTCTCACTACAGGAGCTAGTATGGCAATCTTTTTTTCACTATAATCTTCGAGTATTTTTTCTATGATTTGTACTTCAGAATATTTAACCATTTTATTTCCACTAATAAAAGAATAGGCATCGCCAATCCTAGCATATAGTAGTCTTAAAAAGTCATAAATTTCAGTTGTTGTACCCACTGTACTTCTAGGATTCCATGAAGTCGTTTTTTGTTCAATTGAAATAACAGGACTAAGCCCTTCTACTTTATCAACATCTGGTCGTTCCATTTGGCCTAGAAACTGACGTGCATAGGCAGAAAAGGTCTCCATATACCGTCGTTGACCTTCAGCATAGATCGTATCAAAAGCTAAGGATGATTTTCCACTACCACTTAGACCAGTTATAACGACTAGTTTGTTTTTAGGGATTTTTACATCAATGTTTTTGAGATTATTTTCTCTTGCACCGATAACATGTATAAAAGGTTCTTCCTTCAACTTAGTGTGGCATTTTAAAGTTCACGTATGATTTTAGAAATCAAAAGTACACAATTGGGTTCAGCTTTTTTAGCAGTTGCAATGACGGAATCAATCGTTGTTTTTTCTGTCGCATTTTCTTTGAAAACATTCGTAACAATCGAAAGTACCAAGGTCTTAATATTAGCATGGGTTGCAACGATTACTTCTGGAATAGTTGACATACCGATTAAGTCAGCGCCCATCATTTTGAATGCTTTATATTCAGCATCCGTTTCTAGCGAAGGTCCTTGAAGTCCAAGGTATATTCCTTCTTTATAGGGAAGGTTATGTTTTTTGCAAATAGATTTACATAATAATCGCAATGTAGGATCATAGGCTTTACTCATATCCGGAAATCGAATACCCAGCCGATGATCATTAAATCCTGTTAAAGGATTGGCATGCATGAAATTAATGTGGTCTTTAAGACAAATGATGTCTCCCGCAACATAATTACGATTTAGACCACCAGCGGCATTAGACATTAGTAAGGTTTTAATACCTAAACCTTGTGCTATCCTGACAGGGAACGTAATTTCTTTCATTGAATACCCTTCGTAAGCATGCAATCTTCCTGAAAATGTTAGAACTGTTTTACCTTCAATTTGACCTATGTTTAGCTCGTTTATGTGGCTTTTTACAGTGCTTTTACCAAGGTGGGGAATGCTATCATAGGCTAGTGTTATCCTATTAGTCATTATATCATTAAGCGACGAAAGACCAGTACCTAATATAATAGCTACTTCAGGTTTGTGTACTAGCTGACCTTGGATGTGAGATACAGCTTCTTGAATATAATCGTAATATTTCATTAAATGTCTACCGTCATTTTTGTAGGATCTAAATGTTGTTGAATAATATTTTCAGGAAGTTTTCTTTCTTCATATTGTTGATTCCTTAATTGTGGAATAAATCCAGCTTCTTGTATTGCTTTTTGAATTCCATCAGCTGTAAATCGATAAGATGCACCAGCTGCAGAAACTACATTTTCTTCTATCATTATACTACCAAAATCATTTGCTCCAGCATGAAGACACATCTGAGCAACTTGTTTTCCTACGGTCAACCATGAGGCTTGAATATTTGTAATATTAGGCAACATGATTCGGCTGATTGCAATCATTCGAATATATTCATCACCTGTTACTGTATTTCTTGCTCTTTTTAGCTTTCGCAGAATAGTATCTTCGTCCATAAAAGGCCATGGAATAAAGGCTAAAAAGCCTTTTGCATGAGCGGGTTTTAGAGCTTGTATATCTCTTAAAGAAATTAGGTGTTCGATTCTTTCTTCATTCGTTTCAACATGCCCAAACATCATAGTCGCAGAAGTGGTTATATCTAAGGTGTGTGCAACACGCATTACTTCAAGCCATTCTTCACCTGTACATTTCCCTTTTGAAATTAATCGACGAACTCTATTGTTTAAGATCTCTGCACCTGCGCCCGGTAGTGAGTCTAATCCAGCTTCTTTAAGCGCAGAGAGTACTTCAAAATGGGTTGATTGTTCTAGTTTTACTATATGTGCAATCTCAGGCGGTCCCAAAGCATGCAATTTAAGGTTTGGATACAATTGTTTGAGTTCACTAAATAAGTCACAATAATATTTTAATCCAAGATCAGGATGATGACCACCTTGCAAAAGAAGTTGCTCACCACCAAATTGGAAGGTTTCTTCGATTTTGGTTTTGTAAGTCGCAATATCAGTAATGTACGCTTCTTTGTGACCTGGTATTCGATAGAAGTTACAAAATTTACAATTTGCCAAACATACATTCGTCGTATTTGAATTTCGATCAATAATCCAAGTGACTTTATTTGCTGGGACATGCTTAAATCGGAGTGAATTAGCTGTGGCTACAAGTGACGCTGTCGGGGCGTTTTCAAACAAATATTGACCTTCCTCTAGATTTAGAAATTCTAAGTTTGAAGCTCTTATTAATAAGTTGTTTATGTATTCTGTCTCTTTCATAGCATGCGTTTGTATTCCTACGTAATAACAAAAGAACAATGTTAAAGTTGAACGAACAAGATATTTTTATTTTTCCTTCAAATAAGTGAAATTTATCAAGCGTATTAAATCCGAATAATAATTAGGTTTTTTTGACATCTAACTCAATAATACCTATATTCGTATCGTGAAACAGAGGGGACATTTAAGTTCCCTCTTTTTTGTATATGGAGATTCAAAAATTTAAACAAAAAATAACGGAGTTAGTCGATGGTTTTTTCAGTGATCCTG
This sequence comes from uncultured Saprospiraceae bacterium, assembly GCA_937924805.1. Taxonomy (GTDB): domain Bacteria; phylum Bacteroidota; class Bacteroidia; order Chitinophagales; family Saprospiraceae; genus JAHDDO01. The sequence continues at coordinate 6,026 of CALDTZ010000102.1, read as the reverse complement.
AATACCTAAGTTATTTCGTTGTGGATGTCCAATTAAATAATAAAAAGTTATTAATTTTTATTGATGGAGATGACTCCGTTAGTTATACGATTTGTCGAAAAACGAGCAGACATATTGAAGCCATACTTGATGAAAAGAAGTGGTTGGGTGAACAATATGTAATAGAGGTTTCTTCACCTGGAGCTGAAAAAGCGCTTAAAAATCCGAGGCAGTTCAAAAAACATATCGGACGTAAAGCTGCTATAAAGTTTAAAGATTCAGAAGTTGAAATGATAGAAGCTAAAATTGTATCAATCGATGGTGACAAAATGAAACTTAGTAACAATACAGAAATTGAAATAGAAGATATTATGGAATTGAAAATTATTTTAAGCTTTTAATATTTAGAAAATGAATTTAGTAGAATCATTTGCAGAGTTTAAAGCTGGAAAAAATATTGATCGTCCTACAATGGTGCGGGTCCTTGAGGACGTATTTAGGACGCTAATTAGAAAAAAATATGGATCTGATGATAACTTCGATGTTATTGTCAATACCCAAAGTGGTGACCTTGAGATGTGGAGGGTTAGAGAAATTGTTAGTGACGGAGAGGTGACGGATGAGCAGAGTCAAATATCGATTTCTGAAGCTTTGTCAATTGACGAAGATTATGAAATTGGTGAAGAATGTTATGAACAATTAGAATTAGAATTCTTTGGGCGTAGATCAATTCAAGCAGCAAGACAGACCTTGATTTCAAGGATTATGGAGCTTGAAAAAGATGAAGTGTTTAAGAGGTATTCAGATCGAATTGGTGAGATCATTGTTGGGGAAGTTGGGCAAGTGCTAAAAAGGGAGTTTCTAATCGTGGATGATGTGACCGGTAATGAGTTAATTATGCCTAAAACGGAAACCATTAGAGGTGATTTCTTTCGAAAAGGAGAAATGGTCAGAGGGGTTATTAAAGCCGTAGAAATGCGTAACAACAACCCAGTGGTTATCATGTCTCGTACCGATACAGTATTTCTTGAAAAGTTGATGGAGCAAGAAGTGCCAGAAATTGAAGATGGATTAATTGTCATTAAGAAGATTGTTCGTATACCAGGTGATAGAGCAAAAGTAGCTGTTGAATCGTATGATGATCGTATTGATCCCGTAGGAGCTTGTGTAGGAATGAAGGGTTCAAGAATTCACGGGATCGTTCGTGAATTAAAAAATGAGAATATCGATATCGTTAATTATACACAAAACGAAACATTGTTTATCCAAAGATCATTAACACCGGCAAAGGTGACTAGCATCAAATTAAATGGTGAAACAATGAGAGCATCTGTGTTTTTAGCGGCGGATCAAGTATCCTTAGCAATTGGTAAAGGAGGCTCAAATATTAAGTTAGCAAGTAAACTTTGTGGATACGAAATTGATGTATTCAGAGATACAGCTGGACAAGAAGAGTATGAAGATGTAGATTTAGACGAATTTAGCGATGAAATCGAATCATGGATCATAGATGCATTGAAAAACATTGGCTGCGATTCGGCAAAAAGTGTACTTGACTTAAGTAAAGAAGAATTGTTAAGAAGAACAGATTTAGAAGAAGAAACGATTAATAACGTATTAAAGATATTGGAGTCTGAATTTGATGAAGACTAGATAATATTAGATTAACACAACATTTGAATGGCGATACGCTTAGTTAAAATTGCAAAAGAATTAAATGTAGGAACCTCTACTATCGTAGAGTATCTTATTTCAAAGGGTTTTGAAATTGATAATAAACCTACATCTAAAATTTCGGAGGAGATGCATAGCACCTTGCTAAAGGAGTTTAGTACCTCTATGGCTGTAAAAGAGCAAGCCGATCAAATAGTTATTGGTAACAGGGTTACGAAAGAAGAAGAGGTTGTGGCACCAAAGCCAGTATTTAAGTTGGATTTAAATCCAAAACCGATAGTAGAAACCCCAAAAGAAGAGCCTAAAGCTGAGGTGGAGTCTAAGTCGGATCCAATACCAGAAACAAAACCAGTAAAAGAGGTGCCTTCAACAGAATCATCAGTGACAGAAACTGTAAAAGAGGAATCCACTGAGGATAATTCAGTCGAAGTGCCGACCGTTAAAAAATCGACGGAAGAGGAAGTTATTAGAGCTACTGCACCAAAAAGTGGGTTAAAAGTGAAAGGTAAAATTGATCTTAATCCTCCAAAACCAGTTGTAGAAAAGAAGGAAAAGATAGAAGTTAAAAAGAAGGAGCCAAAAGTTGTAGCAGAAACGAAGAAGGACGAAAAGCCAGAAGCAAAGCCAGAAGCTGCTCCAGAAAAATCAACGGATAATACTAAAGATAAAGAGGCTGAAAAAGCTCCAAATCAAGAAGTAATGAGGCCAGATGCGCCAACATTACAAGGGCTTAAAATTTTAGGTAAAATTGACACCAAAAAATTTGAACCTAAGAAAAAAGAAAAGAAAGAAGAAGCAAAGCCAGGAACTGCAGGTAATGCCAATAAATCTAGAAGACCTAGAACAAGGAAAAAGGTAACTCCTCAAGGAAATAGACCAAATCAAAGTCAAGGTCAAAGAGGTGGTCGTGGTGCACCAAGGAGAGGGGCTCCGAAGAAAAATGATGAATTAAAGACGGTTACTAAAAAAGAAATAGAAGATAAAATAAAAGCAACCATGGCCAGAATTTCTGGTGGTGGAAGAAATAAAAGACAAAAGATTCGTCGAGATTCTCGAGATCAAAAAAGAGAGAAGCAAGAAATTAAAGAACAAGAAAAGGAAACGGGAACATTAAAGTTGACCGAATTTATTTCTGTTTCTGAGTTCGCTAGTTTAATGGATGTTAGTGCAACGGATGTTATTACCAAATGTATGAGCCTAGGTGTAATCGTTTCGATCAATCAACGATTGGATGCTGAGATTATTGAATTGGTAGGTACTGAGTTTGGTTTTGAGATTGAATTTATTGATGTTGAATCTCAGTCCGAAGAAGAAGAAGAGATTGTTGATGATCCGGCAGACTTAGTGCCTAGAGCTCCTATTGTTACAGTTATGGGACACGTAGATCATGGTAAAACATCACTATTGGATTATATTCGAGACGCAAAAGTAGCAAGCGGAGAGGCTGGAGGTATTACGCAGCATATCGGAGCTTACGAAGTTGAAGTTGGAGAGTCCAATAAAAGGATTACATTCCTTGATACTCCAGGTCACGAGGCCTTTACTGCCATGAGAGCAAGGGGTGCAAAAGTAACGGATGTAGTAATCGTAATTGTAGCAGCGGATGATCGAGTCATGCCGCAAACCAAAGAGGCTATTTCACATGCTCAAGCAGCAGGTGTACCTATGATCTTTGCGATCAATAAAATCGATAAAGACGGGGCAGACACTGAACGAGTAAAAGCTGAATTAGCAGAAATGGGACTCCAAGTCGAAGATTGGGGTGGAAAATTCCAATCCCAGGATATTTCTGCAAAAACGGGTGAGAATATTGAATTATTACTCGAAAAAATAGTGCTTGAAGCTGAATTACTTGAACTTCAAGCAAATCCATCAAGAAATGCAACAGGAGCTGTATTAGAGGCTTCATTAGATAAAGGTAGAGGATATGTAACTAAAGTACTTATTCAGACTGGAACGTTAAAAGTAGGAGACCCATTCGTAGCAGGATCTCATTCCGGTAAGGTTAAAGCCATGTTTAATGACAGGGGAAAACGAATTAAAAAAGCTGGACCTTCGGTTCCTGTTATGGTTTTAGGATTGAACGGCGCACCTCAAGCTGGAGAAAAATTGAAAGTAACAGAAACAGAACAAGAAGCGAAAGCGCTTGCTGTTAAACGATCACAAATAGAACGTGAGCAATCGAATAGAGCTAGTAAGCGTATTAGTTTGGATGAGATTGGAAGAAGAATTGCGTTAGGTGCCTTTAAGGAATTAAATTTAATTGTGAAAGGTGATGTGGATGGATCTATCGAAGCCTTATCTGATTCACTTATCAAATTGTCACAAGAGACGGTGCAAGTAAATGTAATCCATAAAGCAGTTGGTCAAATTATTGAGTCCGATGTATTATTAGCTTCCGCTTCGGATGCCATTGTTATTGGTTTCCAAGTTAGACCTTCACAAGGAGCCAGACAATTGGCAGAGAAAGAAGGGGTGCAAATTAAGACATACTCAATTATCTACGAGGTGATCGATGAAATCAAATTAGCCATTGAAGGATTACTAGAGCCAACTAAGGAAGAAGTTATAACAGCTCAAGTTGAAATTAGAGAAATCTTCAAAATATCTAAGATTGGAACCATTGCAGGTTGTTTTGTAACAGAAGGTAAAATTGCTCGAAATTCTAAAATTAGAATCATTAGAGAGGGTATTGTTGTTTATCCAATAAAAGAGGGTGCAACTGGCGAGTTATCTTCATTGAAGCGATTTAAAGATGATGTAAAAGAAGTGCGAAATGGAATGGAATGTGGTGCTTCAATTAAAAACTATAATGATATCAAAGAAGGTGACGTTATAGAGGCTTACGAAATCAAGGAGATCAAGCAGAAACTTAAATAGACAAATCGTACGATGACCAAAAAAGAGGTCAAACGCATCCTTGATGCGGAGTTAACTAAAGAACTGCCAACATCGTTTATTAGTAGCGATCCTGTGCAGATCCCGATAAGCTATTCGTTACTTCAAGACAAAGAAATTACCGGATTTTGGTCGGCAATGCTCGCTTGGGGCTTACGCAAAACCATCATTAATAAATCAAAAGAATTATTTAAATTGATGGATGACGCACCTTTTCAATTTATAACTCAGCATCAAGAAAAAGATCTTAAACGATTTGAACATTTTAAGCACCGAACATTTCAATACACAGATACTTTGTACTTTATTGATTTTTTCAAAAGGTATTATACAAACAACGAAAGTTTAGAATCCGCTTTCCTCATCGATCGTCATTTTGAAGCAAAAGCGTCATTAACAGCTTTTCATAATGCATTTTTTAATCATGAAAATGCCCCTCAACGAACAAGAAAACATATAGCAACACCTGCTCGAAAATCAGCATGTAAACGAATTAATTTGTTCCTAAAATGGATGGTAAGAACGGATGAAAAATCAGGAGATATGGGTGTTTGGAAACAAATTAAGCCATCTCAATTGATGCTTCCATTGGATGTTCATGTGATGCGATCTGTTCAATATTTAAACATTGCAGATTCTCCGAAAGTGGACTGGAAAATAGTTGAAAAAACAACAAATTTTCTCTCGCTTTTAGACCCCGATGACCCAATAAAATATGACTATGCGTTATTTAACTTATCTAAAAATAGGTAGTCATCATATGTGTTAAAATATTATGTGGAATTATTATTGATTTATTCTTAGGAAGACTGTTAAGGAATTATTAATTTACTTCATTAACTGGAATGATTAACCTCCTAAATGAAATGATCGTTTGATAAAAAAGTGATTTTATTAAAATCACTTGAAGTCATCAAGCAGCTAATTCTATTTATTTAGGTCTTTAAACTAAAGCAATACTAACTATGCGAATACTCTACATCTTTGTCTTTTTAAGTTGTTTTACTGGATTATTAAAAGCTCAAGACCCCGCTCCAGGATGTATAGGAGCTCCAATAGAATGTAATTTTGATATTATTGATGGTTTGATGGCAACAATGTTTACTACAGTTAATCCTGGGGGCCCTTCTCCACTTTGTTTAGATGATGGGGTAGCAGGGACAGATGCAGGAGGTGCACCACATAATATGTCTTGGTGGGCATTTGTGGCTGGAAGTACCTTTATTGATATGGATGTTTTGTTGTCTAATTGTACAACTGTAGATTTCAACGGAATGGACTTGACAGGAGTTCAATTTGGGATTTATACAGATTGTAATTATACGGAAACTCCCTGGTGTGATGCTTCATGCTCTGATGCTCCAATAACAAACGTTTACATTGATCCATTAGTAGTTGGGCAGACCTATTATTTCTTTATGGATGGATGCGGAGGAAGTGTTTGTGATTATGAAATACAAGTAAACGGAGGTGGT
>CALDTZ010000101.1 GCA_937924805.1 uncultured Saprospiraceae bacterium | reverse complement strand
ACGAATCGGTTCGGTACAATCAAAGGGAGAGTCGTGAATCAACGGAGGGTTGCAGACCTTTTACAATCATTAGTGGAGTGAGTCGAAAGGGGTTCCCCAATAGGTTGTCTCCGCACCCACCAGGATTCTGACACAACGAATCCCCCACAGAGTACGTTCAGTAATTGATCCAATAAACACCAAAAGAACAAAAACTAAACACTTGACAACTTAGACCTTTTAAAATATAATCACAAAAATAATAAGGAGAAACCATGTTTTTAATAACATTAATAATTGTTCATATTCTAGGAATACTAAACTCCATGTATATGTGGCCACAATGCATAATCGACGAAGATGGAAATCACGAAGAAATTCCTATGGATAGATCAATAGAACAAAATCTAAAATATATATATTTATGGGAAATAGGAGTTCTTGAAAATTTTTATTTCGACATTCTTCATAGGATAAAAAACAAAGGTTAATATGATGGCAAAGCCAAAAAAATTCCAGTCGAACAATGACAAATTCGAACCAAGTTCAATACCTGTCACGTCACCATGGAGAGATTATGCTAAGTTCAATAAGTACGATGAAACCTTCCCTATAACAGTTTATCAGTTGGGATTACAAGGTAAATCCAAAGCACAAATCGCAAGTGTATTAAACTGCTCATCGAATACGTTTAATAGATGGATAACAGAAATTGATGATATGAGAGAGGCATGGGAAGTGGCTCAAACAAAATCTGAATCTTATTGGGATGATAAAATTGAAAGCGTCTTAATTGCAGAAGATAACGAATCAGGATTACCGGCAACCAATACGAAACTCTTGGAGAAAATGTTATCATCAAGATTCAGAAAATACAGCGAAACACCTGGACAATCAGAAGACACTAATTCTAAAAACTCAGGTGAGGTCGAAGGTGCGATGGCCAAATTAATGGAATCATTTGATAAACTAAAAATATCTGCATCATCAGGTCATAAAGAACTGAAAATAAGTGTCGAAGACACTCCAATGAAAGTTATTAATCCAAGGGAAAATGACGATGAATAAAAACGAAGTTAGAAAATTCGCTGCTGAAATACAAAAACTCGACAAGTCATCCAAAATGAAACTGTTCCAGCAGTTAACAGCGAGTGAAATGGAACAAGTCTTATATAACTGGGATATCTGGGCAAGACCCGAACAAATAATTCCAAAAGAACTCACTGATACAACATCAAAAAAAGATATATGGCTTATAATGGCATCTCGTGGTTGGGGTAAAACTAAAGTCGGATCAGAAACGATTCGATCATTGGTGTGTGGTGATAAACCAAAACAACCAGGGTTATACAAGAATCTGGGTATCATAGCAGAGAACGCAGCTGATGCTCGTGACACCTTAATTGAAGGTCCATCCGGATTAATGGCGTGTCATCCAAAAGAATTCAGACCGAAATACATGCCGAGTCAAGCTAAATTAGTATGGCCGAATGGTGCAACTGCACTTATCAGAAATGATACTGCTCCAGAAAATCTTCGTGGACCAAACTTCGATTGCGTATGGGTTGACGAATTCGGAAAATTCAAAAATGCTCAAGAAACATACGACCAAATTCAAATGAGTACGCGTATCGGACATAAACCTGTTCAAATTTATACCACTACACCACGTACAACAGAAATCCTAAAGAAGATTCGTGATGATGAAAGAACGATATTGACACATGGTACAATCTTTGATAACATCGAAAATCTAGCTCCTGGCTTCGTGCAAGCAGTTATCGACCGATACGAAGGTACCAGAATCGGTAGACAAGAATTATATGGTGAGTTACTAGACGATATTGAAGGTGCTCTATGGAATTACAGTATGTTCGAGAACCGAACTACTTTCGATTGGAAAGAAGCCAATTGTAGAATCGTTGTGGGGGTTGATCCTACAGGTACTAGGAATGGAGACGATTGCGGCATTGTTGTAGCAGCAAAAGATCATAACACATCGAAATACCACGTACTTGAAGACGCTAGCATGGGTGGGAGTCCTAATGAATGGGGTACTAAAGTCAGTGCAATTTCAGAAAAATATAAAGCAGACAGAGTTATTGCTGAGGTAAACTATGGTGGTGAAATGGTTACAGAAGTGTTAAAACAAGTAAACCCAGACATGCCAGTAAAAACAATTCATTCTAGTAGAGGTAAGATGATTCGAGCCGAACCGATTAGTGCTCTTTATGAGCAAGGTAAAGTGAACCATAATTCAGGCGCAGATTTAAGACTACTAGAAGAAGAAATGACTACATTTACTCCGATGTCCACAAAAAGTCCGAATAGAATGGATGCAATGGTATTCGCATTGCAAGAACTAAAAGGTAAAAATTATGTTGATACATCAAAAATGTACGAAATTAAATTAGAAGGATTTTTCTCGTAATGGATAATACAATACCAAATCATATAGAATATGATTCATCAATGCCTATCTGGGACTACATGCGTGACGCTTGGTTAGGTGAAAAAACCATGAAGTGTAACGCCAGACTTAAAAAATATATTTGGGAAAAAGAAGGTATGGGTGACCGTAATTTCGATTTCATGGTTTTCAATGGTAGATATCCGGAAATCGTATCCAGACTGATTAAATCAAATGTCAGTAGGTCATTGATTCGTGAACCTCACGGGTATGAGCAATTGAGTAAAATCACAGACAACCCCAAAGAATTATTAACATGGATGTTAACGGAAACTGCTATCGTGGGTGGATTCGGTGTTGCTCTTAATCTACAAGATAAGATTCGTGCTGTTACTTATACCCTGGAAAATATACCCAACTGGAGTGAAAACAGTATTGCTTTCAGAGACAGGAGAGACATTCTTGATGAATTTGGATTTATGGAAGATTATGAAGAAGTGATTAATATCATTCATTTGGATAATCAAGGGTTCGCCAATATGACAGTCATGGACTCAGAAGGAACTAATAATCCTGTAAAATTCACATGGAATGGAATGCCCCTAAATTTCATACCGGCAGTAAGAGTGAATACATTGTATAAACCACTATTCCATGGACTTGCTGAAAGTGCTGAACACTATTTCAGAACCAGTGCAACAAGAATGTTTATTTTGAATCTAATTGTTCCACAACCTGTTTTGACCATGCCACCAGAAGAAGAGTTCAGTAATTGGAAAATGGAAGACATGCTGGAGGAGGGTAGTAAAGGTAAACTACAGTATGGTGCTGGTAGCTTCATGAAACTACCACACGGATCGACCTTTGATATTAAGAGTGTTAGTGTTAGAAATCTAGCTGAGTTTCGTCAAGAATTATACTTGATTAAAGATGAAATGGTCGTCCAGGGCGCTCAACTTAATCTTCAACGTGCTGGTCAAATCACAAACATGAGTGATGATACAATTCGACTTCACATAAATGAAGAATCACTTTTGTTCGATGATGTTCGCTGTCAAGTAGAAAACGCAATAAATCAAATTATGATAATGTATTCGAACTTAACAAATGAACCTTATGTTCCTTTCAAGTTTAAGGAAGTTGATATGACTGATGTAAATGTGAAAGAACTTGTAGAAGCGTCAGGTGTAATTGGTGAGGACAATGTCAGAGAAGAACTTTACCAACAGTCAATCGGCATTGAAGATGAAATCGAGCAGTTGATAGAAAAAATTAAAAATGTTTAATGTAGGACTTTATCAATTACCATACTTCTAATATATTCTATGATCTCAATTAGATCAGCCGATTCTTTGATATCAACGGTGTTTTCATAAGTGGAGATACCGTTGTCGGAGACCTTGCAGAACGAATAATTAACTTTATTATCATTATAAAAATACATGACTCCAGTAATTTCTACAGAATGGAATGATATGTGAAGAAGTTTGGTCTTCTTGTTTTGTACCAGTACAAAAGGATGATCGCTAATTGTTCCTGAAATGTATTCCAGAAAGCCCTCAATATTGGGGTGTTCCGATAATGCTTCATCAATTCCTCGTTTAATCTCATCATTGTTCATTATTACACCAATCTTCTTTCTTATTTCTTTCAGTAGCTAGTTTATTTTCAATTAAGTAATCGCAGACTCTTTTATCGTTTACATATACAACACCTAACTTCCTACCATAATAACCTTTAATTCCCGTATCCTCGACTCTTACATTTGTGATATCTCGGGTCAATGACCGAACCATTTCGGTGGCTTCATAACCTAACACGAATTCTTTGAGGCATTCGGCTCTCTGGGTAGTTTCAGGCGCATTACAATTCAACAATCTGAACTTACTGTCTTGATAATAGAAGGTATCGCCATCTATCCATTTTAATTCCATGGAATTGTAATTTTTAAAATATAAACTCACAATGAATATAATTGTGATTATTATAAACATGAATATATTGTATTTCATAAGTTTATTCTTTTAGTGACATCTTCTAGTAGACTTTCATAATTTTCCACTGTGGTGTAAAGTATACCATATGAATCAAGTCGCAATGTTATTGTATTATCTAAATCAATAGACTCGGACTCGTTTTGTTCACGACCTTTAGGATTAAATGGATTTTGTCTTGTTAATTGGTAATTCCAATTATCATATCTGTTGAATTCATCAAATACAGCATTTTCAAAGTTTACACCCGCTGCTTTTGAATAAATAGCACCCAGGAAAATAGGTGAATCTGATATCACATAATCAACTTTATTTAATAATGACTTAGTTCTCCAGATTTGTTCACCAGTCACATACATTTGACAATGTAGTTCACTCCAACGTTCTTGCCAAACTAATTCCTTCGCAAATTCCTTAATGAGTTCGCAGTTGATTCCCATTTGTTTCATATCGGAAAAGAGTCGTGCCGCATTGCGTGATTTACCGATTCCGGGTCCACCGAATAAATTAATTATCTTTGTCAAATAACTTTCCTTCCATGGGTCAGTATAGTGATTTCTTTATTTTCTGGATTGGTTTCAGTCCAAGTATCTTTCCAAGGACCACGAACAGTAAAACACCAGGAATCTTTCTTAGCTAAGACTCTATGATTCTTTTCACGTCTTGTTATTTTCGGAAAAATAGATTTTGTATATATATACACTGAACCATCGATTGTTTCTTCATATAGTTCACCACTTAAGAACCAGGTATAAGCATTGAAGGCATGTGTATGAAAACTCTCTCGACGACCTTCGTTGAATTTCAAAATAGCCACGCTGGCTAAACCTTTGATTTCGAATAGAAAATAAGCGTTTACTGGTGATTCAGGACCACCGTCTTTTGTCTTTTGGAAAAATCTCATCTTAATTCCTTTAATTATATTACTTTAAGTTTCGGGATAATTATACCATCCTCTAGCCGACCAATTATCTATTCCGTGACAAAATGCCGCTAGTTCATTCATGACTCTTTTTTTACTACTATAATCGTTTTTCTCACCTTCTACATATTTATATGCTTGATATTGATATGTTGTGAGTTCTATTTCGTATTTTTCAATTATGTATAACTTAAAGAAATCAAACTGATCCTTATGTAAGTTTTTATAGTTTATTAAACATGAGTCATTGTATCTGGGATCATAATTTTCATTTTTTATTATTCGCCAAGGTTTTTCTAGATCATGTAGCCAAAACACGAGCAATGCATCTGACATGGTAAAAGGTATAATTCTATTATAGGATTCTAAAAGATTATATTGATCTAATATTAAATTCATTCCGTCTGTCAAATGACCTATATATCCTCCAGACCATGCCTGATGATTATTGGTTGAACCGTAGGCATTGTCAAATCTTTCTTTATTGTCTTGATACATCCGAATACATTTTGAACTGTTTGGTTCATCTATCATTTTTAAAAGGCTGATAAGATTTTGCATTTTATAATTCTTCTGATTCTTATTATTGGAGCTAGAAGTGGAGGTTTCTGTTGCTAGGTACCTCCGAACCCCGAAATTAAACCGTTAGCGTGACCAACCCGTTGAGGTTAGGCAGCTAGGCGAATTTCACTCTTTACATTTGAGTTTGCATTTAGAGATTTATCGCATGTATAAACACAAATGTCAACACATACTTGACCGTTCTCATCTTTCGATGATGACCTTACGTCACGTTGGTCCGTCCGACTCGCCATCATTAAATACTATACCAGTCTATCCTATTTCAACCCCATGGTCATGCGGGTGGGACTTGAACCCACTTCAGCTATTATTGCTTACCGAACATTCGTTCTGCATTTCCCAAGTTTATTTGATCTTGGCCGCATGGTAATTGGTGGAGTCGTCGGGTACTGCCCCCGAGTCCTGTATACACGATTTAAAGTGGTTTACGAGTGTTTATTACGATTTCTTTTCAATTTTGTCTTTGTCTTTGACATCGGATTCCTTACCTGAATCTTTAACTGGTGGGGACCATTTCGAACCTACTGCCATTACACAAGCTTTTTCCTTTTGATTTTTTAGCGATCCGATAAAATACCACATACCACCATTTAAACTAACCCATAGTTCTGTTACTACAGTTTTGTCTGTACCACCTGGTCTGTTAACATCACCTGTCCACAATAGTTCCATTCCCTCCTGGGAGTGAATGTTATCATAGATGTAATCCTTGTCACCACAAAAATATTGTGTGGGTACAGGAATCATATGCCGATTTATGTCTTGAGCATTGGTTGAAACCGTACCCAACAAGATGCACAATGTTGCAAGTCCTAATAATCTAATCATTTTAACTCCTTTAATTTTCATAGTACAATTCGAAATTTTGATCTTTCAGATATGTAAAAGCATTTGGATTATGTTTCATAACTTCTTCGAAAACCTCAGTGAATATTTTCTTTTTCATATGTGATTGCATACCTGATCTCCAAGCGACCCAAGTCTGTTTGGAAAACTTACCTCTCGATGCAAGAAAACACTGTTCATTTGACAAATCAAGATAGTTATAAACATATTCTCTTAGGGGTTCATAATCTCTAGGTTGGTAAAAACCGGTCATAAGTACACTAACAGGAATAGGTAACATTAATTCTCTGTATTGTCTATCAAAACTTTCTTCAAACTCAAGGACTGCGATTTTGTTTGATTGTCTGAATTGCATGAATACTAAAAATACTGCTATAACAGATAAAACTCTTTCGAATGAAAGATATTCTATTAGACTCAGGATTTCCATTTTACCTCATATTGTTTCTTGTTTGTGTTAATGCTTGTCCGAGAAGGTTGTATCCTTTCCAATCCATCGGATCAGTTTTCATCGCCTCGTTCACGCCCATTCCAATACCCCATATAGTATCATATGGACTCGCTTCAACGATTTCTTTATCGTTAGTTGACATTAGTATCTCTTTGTGTCTTTCGCTTTGGTTGAATTTGGCTTTACTTATTTCTAAAACGATGTCATATCTGTGTTCACTCCAAATAATATCATTGTAATTTCTAACTTGTCTACCCAGATTTTTTTGTTCACCAGGATTACAGGAACTTAATATTTTCTCAGCCATTTCGAAATCGTTGAATTTGACTGCTTTCATGTGCATCATTGCTTGTTCTGCACAGTTATAGCCAATTCCTCTCATTGTGAACTTACATACACTCCATTGACTTAATGGACCACTCCAAAAGAAATGGTATTTTTCGAGAAGTTCTTCTTTTGTCATGATGACCCTTTGATTTAATTGGTACCGGAGCAGGGGTTCGAACCCATATCCTCCAGAGTCACAGTCTGGTGTGCTTCCAAGTAACACCACTCCGGCACATTTTATACTACGATTATTCTATTCTTATACTTTGATAAATACTTAGTCGTTGATAACTCAATTAATAATGATCTAAGTTCAGTTGATTCTAATCCTGGTGGTATTTCATAATGATTCATTATTTGATCTATCATGTGTGATATTTCGTGTAAATATGTCATCACATCATACCTATTTTTCAACCATATACAATGGTTTATTCCCTTGATTGATATCCCTTTATATTTTTCTAACATGTTTTCAACAAAAACTTCAGTTTCACTTACATCTTCTTTGTTTACTTTTATTAAAAATTGTTGAAATTTCTTAGGGTTTTCAAATACATAGACTCTGTGTTTGAACAAATCCAGGTCGAAGTACAATAGTTCACCATGACTTATTTGTTTACTCACTGGTTGAACCTGATGCTAGTGCTCTATCATGATCCGAAAATGATTTTACTGAACTTCTGGTTTTGTTATACAAAACGGCATTGGTTGCTATCATCATAAAGGTTTGATCATAATTACCTTTTTTCATATTTATAACCTTGTCTTTATTGACCCAACCCATATCTTTCGATTCGGAAACCACATTGAAATCTGCACCCAGAAAGTTAATGTCAAATTCTTGTTTCTCTAGAGTTGATACAATTTGTTTGGTTGTCTCAGCAGTACCTTCTTGACTACAATTTTCCAAGCCGTCCGTAATGATAACAACTGACGCCATTTGAGGTGAGTCTGACTTGATCAATTCATTCGTTCTTAAGATTGCATCATGTAGAGGAGTCATTCCTCTGGGAGTAACATCCTCAGTTTTCATGTCAGTCCAATTTTCAAGAGTGATATTACGTCTTGTGATTTCGAGAGAATCGCCAGAATCGAAGAAAGCTACTGTAATCTTCACGTCTTGTAATTTATCGTTGATGAGTTTCGATACGTATGCATTGATTGCACCAATGGTTTCATCCCATTTACTATTCATGGAACCTGATCTATCTACAGTAAAATAAATATTCATATTTTTCCTTATTGTATGACTAAAAATCTATTGTTTGTGGAGTTGTTTATTGTAAGTGTTCTGATATCGTGTTCAATTCTATCTCTACCCATTATTTCAATATATTCAGATATCATCGGGGCATCTTCTCTACTCAGAAGTAATACGTTCATACATCTGAAAAATTCTCGCCTATTATCAGGAAAGGACAAAATCGCGCATTCCATCACTAGTTCTCTTGACGAAATGTCACTATGTAGATTATCTAAGAAGAAGTCAAGTCCTATTCTAAACTGACATGTATAATCCATGACTTGTGAGGGTTGTAATCCCCATAAATGTTCTATTTTAGCATACAAATATGCTGATAGTGTTTTATTTGACATAAATGAAACCTATTCATCAAGAGTGAATAATTTTTCGACTCCTTTCTTGGAGCCTGTATCTGAAGTTAAAGAGTTACTTACTTCTTTTTCCCAAACACATTTGAATTCTTTTGGTGCGTTGTACTCAGAAACGAATACAACGTGCCCATCATTGTGTTTACTTTTAACCCATTTCCAAAAATCAGAATGATTGAAGTCATTTATTTTGTCAATAGCAGAATAAGAAGTTGTATTAACATAAGGAGGATCACAATAAATAATACTGTTTTTTGGTATCTTCATTTTCTTATAATCTGTATTCTGTAACATGATACCTTTAATTTTAGGAGCTTGCTTCATG
>CALDTZ010000100.1 GCA_937924805.1 uncultured Saprospiraceae bacterium | reverse complement strand
TGGTGATGATACTTTTGATTTAGGCTGTAATCCAGAAATGACAGGCGGTATTCCAAGTGAAGCTGTAACTAGTGTTAGCTATACCGATGCTTGTGATGGGGAAGGCGTGACAAGTGAATATTCAGATGTTGGTCCGACTCAAGATGGTTGCAACTGGAGTCTGACACGAACATTTGTGCATACAGATGACTGTGGCAATGAAGGCGATTGTGAAGTAAATTATACATGGAAGATAGATACTGAAGCTCCAGTATTAAGTTGTCCTACAGATCCATTAGATGGTGATGATACTTTTGATTTAGGCTGTAACCCAGAAATGACAGGCGGTATCCCAAGTGAAGCTGTACCAAGTGTTAGCTATACGGATGCTTGTGATAGCGAAGGAGTGACAAGTGAATATTCAGATGTTGGTCCGACTCAAGATGGTTGCAACTGGAGTCTGACACGAACATTTGTCCATACAGATGACTGTGGCAATGAAGGTACTTGTGAAGTAAATTATACATGGAAGATAGATACTGAAGCTCCAGTATTAAGTTGTCCTGCAGATCCATTGGATGGAGATAGTACGTTTGATTTAGGCTGTAATCCAATCCTTGCAAATGGAGTTCCAAGTGAAGTAGTAACAGAAGTCAAATATATAGATGCGTGTGATGGGGAAGGGTTGACTATTGATTATTTGGATGAAGGACCTAATCAAGTTGGCTGTAATTGGAGTATGACAAGGACTTTTAGTCAAACGGATGATTGTGGAAATACAGGGATATGTAAAGTTGTATATCTGTGGATAGAGAATGAAGAAATTACAATTACCTGTCCATCAGATATAAAACTGGAAGGATGTTCAAGCCAATCAACAATTAATACTGAATTCGATGAATGGCTAAAAAGTTTTTCAGTCATTAATGATGGATGTGGTGTAGTCGAAAATTTACAAGATCAATTTGGAAATACACCTCCAAATGCACCAGAAGCATGCGGTGGACTAGTAATAGTAACTTATGAAGTTAACCCTATTAATGAAGCATGTGCAGTGCAACAAAATTGTACAGTAACATTTGAAGTGATTCAAGCGCCAGAAACTACATTTACATGCTCTGAAGATGTATCAATCGAGGCTTGTTCTACACAAGATCAAATCGATGAACAGTTTCAAAATTGGATTGATGGGTTTAGCATAACGAATCAAGGTTGCGAAGTAAATTCTTTGTTAACTGCTGTAAATGGAACGGAGCTTAATTCGCCAGACGTATGTATCGGAGGTATCGTTGAAGTGGAATTTAGAATTACACCAGTAGAAGAAAATGTATGCTTTGAAGGATTTATTTGTTATGCTACGTTTGAGGTAGAAAAAAATCCAGAAGTAGTAATGAATTGCCCAGGCAATATTACCGTTGAGTCGTGTTTGCCACAAGAAAAAATAGATGATAAATTCAAGGAGTGGATTGAATCATTTAGTGTCAATGGTGGATGTAATCTTGCTACAAAATTTGAAGTTTTAGGTGGTGGTGAATTGGCTGCACCTAACGTTTGCGGTGGAGAAATTGAGGTGACTTTTATTGTTTTGGATGAAGTAAATGATTGTACATTACCGGAAACTTGTACTCAATCATTTATGGTTAATGATGTTCCAAAGTTGGAGATCGAATGTCCAGAGAATACTATAGAATTAGCTTGCCAAACTCAAGAAGAAATAAATAGTGCATTTGAGACATGGATTCTTGCTTTTTCCGGTTCTGGTGGGTGTAATTTTTCAGAATCCATTGAAAATACAAACGGCCAGTCAATTGATGTTCCAAGTATTTGTGGTGGAGAAATAATAATTAAATATTCGATTAAAGAGTTAGAAAATAATGTTTGTAATGATTCCCTTAATTGCATTCGTACATTTAGAATAGATGAAACACCTGATGTTTTACTTTCTTGCGCGGAATCTGTAACAATTGATGCTTGTCAAACTGAAAATGAAATAGCAACACTTTTTGATGATTGGATTAATAATTTCTCCATTTCTGGAGGTTGTGACCCACAAGCATTGCTTGCTACCGAAAATGGTAGTCCGCTATCGCCACCTGACGTAGAAGGAGGCAGTATAGGACTGATATACTCTTTTGAGGATTTAGATAATAATTGTATTGAAAGTCAAGAATGTGAAGCTTCATTTACTGTTCCAACAAATATATCTACAAATGATACCACATATATTACAATGTGTGAAGGTTCTTTTTATTCATTCTATGGACAATCCTATTCCGTTTCAGGAGAGTATTCAAATATTGAAACCGGATCAAATGGTTGTGTAGCCATTTCTACTTTAATTTTAACGGTTATTGAAGCAAGTGATACGACCTTGATGGAAAATATATGCTTTGATGAATACTATCTTTTTGACGGTAATAATTTGAATATTTCAGGTACTTATGAAGTTAATTTAACAAATGTTAATGGTTGTGACAGTTTAGTTACACTAGTTTTAAATGTATATCAAAATGAAAATACAAATGTCGAAGCGAACATTTGTGAAGGCCAATCATATCTTTTCGGCGGAGTAGAGTATAGTATTAGTGGTGAATATTTTTACACAGAAATAAACGATAATGGCTGCCTAATTACCCATTCGTTAATGTTAGATGTTTTTACTTCAGAACCAATATTTATTACCGAGACTATTTGTGAAGGAAGCTCTTTTAGTTACAATGGAATACTTTATTCCGAGTCAGGTATCTATAACGACACTATAAACTCAAATGAAGGATGTACACAATTGGTAGAAATTAATATTGAGGTTATTAACGCAATTTCTGATACCATTCAAAATAGTACTTGTATTGGAGAAATCTTTTCATTTAATGGCATTGACTATGACGAAACTGGAATTTATTATGTTGAAGATTTCGATGCCAATGGGTGTTTGATTGAAACGGTTTTAGATTTACAATTTGAGTTTATTGAATCATGGTTAAATTTATCAACATGTCAAGGAGATTCGATTGAATATAATGGAATCTTTTACTCAAATGCAGGGACTTACGATATCTATTCAGAATCCACTGACGGATGCGACACACTTACTCATCTAGTCATTAATTTGGATGATATTATTGAATCGTCTATTGAAGTGTTTTTATGTAGTGGTGAAAGCTATGAATTCAATGGGTTAATGTATTCGTCAACAGGTAATTATATTGCTATTTATGATTCTTCAATCGGATGTGATAGTGTTGTAACTTTAGCACTCGTAGTTTATCCGACATTAGAAAATGAATATCTTGAAATAACAATTTGTGAAGATGAAACCTATATGTTTTTTGGTAAGGAGTATTCCATGCAAGGGACTTATACTGAAAGCTTATTTGATGACAATGGATGTTCTTATGAATCAATTCTTAAACTAACGGTTTTAGAAAAAGAAACACTAAGTATTTCATCTACTATTTGTTTTGGTGAATCCATTAGTTTTGGTGGTGAAACGTATAACGAAACGGGTATTTATGAGTTGACAGATGAATCGATTGAGTGTGGGTCAACTTTTATAATTGATTTAGAAGTTTTAGATTCAATACCGGATCAATATTTAGATATCGAAGTTTGTGAAGGTGAAACTTTTGAATTTGATGGTGAAATATTCGAAACAGAAGGAAATCATACAATTGTCACAGAAAATGAAGAAGGCTGTAGTTTTACGATGCACATTATGCTGGGATTCGAATCACTTATTAATAAGAGTGAAATATACCATATCTGTCTTGGAGATTCTGTAAACATAGATGGAAACATTTATTTCGAATCGCAATCATTTGTATATAATAAGATCTCTGAAACGTCATGTGATACAGTTGTCAATGTAAATATCACGGTTGACGAGTTTATATTCGACACGATTCAGGCAAATATTTGTTTTGGTTCATCCTATGAACTTGGCAATGAATCCTTTTCAATAGCCGGCCAGCACCAAGCTACTTTTCCAAATGAAGAAGGTTGTGATACATTAGTTACTTTAATGCTGGAAGTAGGTGTGCCAAATGAGGTAGAAGAAATAAATAAAACAATCTGTAAAGGGGAATCCTATAATTTCTATGGTGTGGAATATTACATAGACGGCAATTATGAAGAAGAAATATTGGATGACAATGGATGTATATATTTGGCAGTACTAAATTTGACGGTTTTAGATTCAGAAGAACAAATTATCAATAAAAAGATTTGCTTTGGTGAAAGTGTCGTTTATGATGGAATCACTTACGATAAAACGGGTGTTTATCCTTTTACTATTTCATTAGATAATTGTTCTGCTGACTACATACTTAATTTAATTGTTTTAGATAAACATGAAGATGAATATGTTTATGGTGTAATTTGTCCAGGGGGTAGGTTTGAATTTGATGGTTTATTTTATGATAAAGTGGATACCTATGAGATAGAACGTATTGATCTTTCTGGTTGTAAATATATAACCTACCTTATCATCAATGAAGAAGAAAATATTGAAACAGAAACCTTTTTGACCATATGTGAAGGAGAATCGGTCATGGTCGATGGTAACGAGATCTGGGAATCAAAAACAATTGTAGTAGAAGGACAAAGTGCTGCTGGTTGTGATAGTATGTCTATTGTGGAAGTGAAAATGGTAGAAAAAACAACTCATGAAATGAGTGTTGAGATTTGTAGCGGTTTTTCATATGTTGTTGGGAATGAAGTGTATCAAGAAGCAGGGACGTATGAAACAATTATAGAAAATGCAGCCGGTTGTGATAGTGTAATCACGGTTCATTTATCAAACTTTGAATTAACCGAAAATGAAACCGTTCAGCAAACTATTTGTGAAGGTGAAAGTTTTGAATTTTATGGTATTTCTTATAATACAACTGGATTATATGATTCCACTTTTGTTGATGATAATGGATGCGAATATCACTCTTCATTAGATCTTGTTGTTTTAAATGCTGATATTGAGCAGATCGAAAAAGTTGTATGCTATGGAGAAACCTATGTATATAATGGAGTTGAATATGATGAGTCCGGTGATTATCCAATCTCTGTAGAGACAGAAAATTGTAGTGCTGACGTTATTTTAAGTTTATTGGTTTTGGATCAACCCATTGTAGATTCATTAGTCGTGTTTTTATGTGATGGAGAAGTCTACGAAACGGAAGGACTAACTTTTGAATATGCAGGCATTTACCAATTTAATATTGATAATGAAAATGGATGTTTAACACCCATTTTGCTTGATTTAAGAATGCATGAACCTTTGATAACGTCATTTGATGTTACTATATGCGAATCGGAATCTTTTGAATACAATAATATCATACATACTGAGCCAGGAGAGTATCCTTATGCATTTGTTTCAGCTCATGGGTGCGATAGTATGGTTGTTTTGAATCTTCAATTTGAATCTATTGAACCTACCTTATTGTTTGAAGTGATTTGTGCTGGGGAAAGTTATGCTTTTGGTGGAGAATCATATTTCATCTCAGGAACTTTTGAAAATGTAGTTACAACATCGAATGGTTGTGACAGTACCATCGTTTTAGATTTAAAAGTACTAGATGAAGTTGAAAATACGTATACGTCGACAACAATTTGTGAAGGTGAATACTATGACTTTTACGGTGAAAAAATTGAAATTTCTGGAACCTATTTTAAAGAATTATCCGATAACAATGGGTGTCAATACATCGAAAATTTAGCTCTTGTTGTACTAAATAATAATAAGCAAACAATTGTAGATACGATATGTTTTGGAACTTCATTAACGATTGACGGTAATGATTATGATAAAACAGGAATTTACAATTTGACAATTGAAACGGATTCATGTTTTACAGACTTAACATTAGATTTGACGGTAAATAATGCAACCTTAAATGAAGTGACATCAGCTGAAATATGTGAGGGAGATCGCTTTGAATTTGAAGGTGTAGAATATGCTGAAGAAGGAACATATGAAATTCCAACTTACAACGAAAATGGGTGTATTTATTTAAAAATATTGAAATTAAAGTATACCACGATATTAAGAGAAGAAATTGATATTACCATTTGTGAAGGGGATAGTATTTTACTAAATGGGGACTATTATTCTAGTGAGAATGAATATTCTTTTTGGAGTATTAGCAATTCAGGTTGTGATAGTTTGACATTGGTTAATCTTGAAGTTAGTCCTAGTTCGATTACTAATTTAATGGAAGAGATTTGTTTCGGTGATACGTATTATATAGGTGGAGAAGGGTATTCAAGTGGAGGGATGTACACAAAAAAACTTACAAATGAATACGGCTGCGATAGTTTAATCACGTTATTTTTGACGGTTTCAGATCCTGAAAATGAAGGCAACGAAGACATCTCTATTTGTTTGGGTGAAATTTATGAATTTAACGGAGTAAAGTATTCTGAAACAGGTGTTTATGAGATTTTAATTGAAGATGATTTAGGTTGTTCTTACATTAAGACGCTCGTTTTAACTGTATTAGATGGAGGTACACAATATTTACAAGAATCAATATGTTTTGGTGAAGAAATAGAAATTGGAGGCACTACTTTTGATAAAACGGGAATTTATACATTCACGATTATTGAAGAAAACTGTTTTGCGAAGTTTGAATTGGATCTACTTGTTTTTGATCAAATGCCTAATAAATATCTAGATATTTCGCTATGTGGTGATGAAGTGTATATCTATGATGCCGTGGAATATACTTTTGAAGGAGTTTATGAATTCAAATCATTGGATGAAAACGGGTGTGAATACCTTACAATTCTTACGATTTCAAGAGATAATGAAATACAAAGTAGTTCGGAATTGAATTTATGTTTTGGTGAATTCATTGAAATTCAAGGAAATTTTTACAATGAATCAGGCACCTACAAAGCAATTTTTACATCCATGAATGGGTGTGACAGCATTCATTATTATACAATAAATGTTAATGAAACATCTTTAACAGCTATTGAAAAAGAGATTTGCAATGGCGATGTAGTCATCCAAGGTTCAAATGTCTATACAGAACAAGGCAGCTATATTGATACTTTGGTGAATCAAAATGGTTGTGACAGTATCGTGCATCTTGATCTTTTGATTTTAGCTGGCGATGAAGATCAAGTGCTAGACGTTTCAATCTGTGATGGAGAATCTTTTGATTTTGGTGGAGCATTTATTACAGAAACAGGGATATACTCAGATATCTATATGAATGATGCTGGCTGTCTGGTTTCAAATCAACTTGTCTTAACAGTATTAAACGGAGAACTTCAGGAAATAAATCATACAATTTGTGCTGGAGACTCTATTGTGATTGATGGTATTGCTTATAACTCTTCTGGTACATTTAATTTTATAATTACAAATGAAAATTGCGAAAGTGAATTTAATTTGTTTCTAGATGTATTGGAAGAGGGCGGTATGGAGTCACTTTCAGTAGTAATCTGTGAGGGCGAAGAATATATCTATGAAGGGTTAACTTTTAATCAGTCTGGTGAATACATGATACCATCGGTTGATGAAAATGAATGTGATGCCATGACCTTATTAATTTTGAATGTTGAAGAATTAGAATCAACGTTTGTAACTCAATCTTTATGTAAAGGAGATACACTTCATTTTGAAAATGAAATATTCACTGAAGAAGGAATCTATGAGATTTTGCAACCTAATTCAAATGGTTGCGACCAAATGACTATTTTGTCTTTATCGATGATGGAAGGTCAAGAAGATGAATTTTATGAAATGACGATTTGTAATGGAGAAAGCTATGATTTTGAAGGAACAATTTTAGATTCAACAGGTATCTATGAAAAAGAAATGGTCGATGATCATGGATGCAATTTTATGAGAGTTTTAGATTTAAATGTATTATTAGATGAAACCATTATTTTAAATGAAGAAATTTGTTTTGGTGAAGTTTTTACATTAAATGGAACAACTATTTATGATCACAGTGGTCAATTTCCTATTACCCTAAACGGATCCAATGGTTGTACTTTTGAGATGATACTAAATTTAGTAGTGCATGAAGCAGTGAAGGATACTTCAGTCCAAATTACGGTCTGTAATGGGCAACCGGTGGAATTTGAAGGTAAATTTTATCCATTACCTGGGCTTTACTTTGTGAAATCATTTAATGAAAATAATTGTCCTTATAATACGATGTTGTCGATTGTGAAAGGTGGCGCGGATTTAGCAGAAGTATTTGACTATCAAGTAATCTGTAATGGAGACAGTATTGCTTACAACGGAGAATATTTTTCAGAGCAAGGAGATTATGAAATTGCATTTACTTCAGATTATGGCTGTGATAGCTTGATCCATTTAAAGTTGGATGTTATAGAACCAATTACATCTGATATAGTACAAGGAGGAATTGCCTGTGATGATTCTATTGTCTTAAAAATACCTGATAGTTTTGACGACTTCTTATGGAATACATCAGAAATTACTTCGTTTATAACCGTTCAAAATTCTGGGACTTATTCAGTTCAGTATACGGATATGAATGGTTGCTCTTCGACAGCTACAATTGATGTAAATTTCTTTGCTCAACCTACTATAGAAATCGAATCTTTTACGGATTTAAATTTCTGCCCATTTGAATATGGAAGTATTCAATTTTCTAGTGTAGATACGTCTAGTTTGTATTCTATAAATAGTGGTGAAGATTGGGTAGATACTTTATCTTTTGAAGGGCTTGAAAGTGGAGAATATGAGTTATGGATAACCAATTCAGATTCTACGTGTATTCATATCTTAGATACAATAATAACATTACAGACAAGCGGAATCCCTGTTATCGACTCAGTATTTGTTCATGATATTATTGATTGTGATTCAACATCTGGTTCTATCGATATCATGATGATTGAGGGAGAAGAATATGAATTTAGTATTGATACAGGTCTTACTTGGCAAGCAAGTCCACTTTTTGATGAGTTACAAGAAGGTAATTATTCTATTATCGTACGGATATTAAATACAGATTGTGAGTTAACCTACAATCAAGAAATAAAGATGCAGAATTTATTTTCTTTCGATATCGAAATGATCGATACGTTAACTTGCATGGGAGATACAGATGCTTCTATTTATTTGTCTTCCTTGATGAATATGGGAAGTATGAATGTTGAATGGTCTACTGATCCACAAGCATCAGATACATTAACTAATTTATCATCAGGTACTTACTATGCGACGATATCTAATGATAATTGCATCGTAGTTGATTCTGTTGTTATTGTTGAGCCAGAAGAATTTGACTTTATTTCACCGATTGTTACAGATACAATCATGTGCGATGAATATATAGATTATACATTAGATCCTAGTAATTCGTATGATTGGTATCATGAAACAATATACTTTGGCACGGCAAATGACATGTCATTAACGGAATCTGGGGAATATTGGATAGAAGCGCAAAACCCACAAGGGTGTATTGATATGGATACCTTCGTTATTGATTATTTTGATGAAGAGGCAATAAATATGGAATTTTTATTGGCAACCGAAGGACTCATTAATACACCAATTGTAGCGGTTAATATAACCATGCCGATTTCAGATGATTATGAGTGGGAGTTTGAGGGTGCTGTTATGACATCAGATGATGGACATTCGGTCAGTTTGAGTTATGATACCCCTGGAGATTATACCGTCACATTACGATCTGTGTTTAGTGGATGTATAATGGAAGTTTCAAAAACGATAAAGATTGTAGGATCAGTTGCGGATTTAACAAACCCAGAAAATTATAGCCCTATTGTAAATGCAATATTGAACTATAACCTTTGGCCAAACCCTAATGTTGGACAATTTGTGGTTCAAGTTGAACTTGCTTTAGAGCAGGATATAGATTTAATTCTATTTAATTATCGGTCTGAAATTATTAAAACGGTTAAGCTTACAGGTTCGAATAATTATATGCACAATTTTGATATTAAGAAAAGTCCTGCAGGTCAATATGGATTACTATTAAAATCGCCTTATCATTCAAGATATTTTGTCTTTCAAAAATTGAATTAATAAGGATGTTAATACGTAAAACATACATATTACAATGGTTTTGCATGTTCAGTTTTTTCTGTGCATCTCATATGCTATATGGTCAAGATATTGAGCAAACGATAAAAAACATTCAAGAAACTAAATTTGATGTTTCAGGAAATGTAAATGCACAAGGGCAATACTATTTTTCAGACCAATTGCAGCGGGGTGTTCCTTTAAGTGGAACAATCTCTGCATTCTTAAATTTTAATGTTTTAGGGGTTGGTGTACCTTTTTCTTTTAACATGGGGACAGGTGGAAGATTGTTTAATTATACGCTTCCATCGTATGGGTTTGTAGGCTTAAGTCCTCGATATAAAACACTAACATTACATTTAGGTGATCGTTCTATGCATTTTGACAAATATTCATTTAGTGGACATTCCTTCCGTGGAGTAGGATTTGAGTTTAAGCCATCTAGTTGGGTACTTAGTGGGTTTTATGGAACACTTCAAAGAGCGAAACAGGAGGATTTACAATCCAATCACCAACTTGAACCACTTTATAAAAGGGTAGGATGGGGATTTCATGGTGGGTATCAAAATTCAAAAAATAAGCTTATATTTTCTTTATTCAATGCTGAAGACCAAGAAAATAGTTTATTGAATGTTGATTCTACACTAAACATAACACCTGGTCAAAACACGATAATAAGTGTAGACGGCAAAACAACCCTTAATTCTATTTTTCAAATTTCTAGCAACGTTGCATATTCGGGGTACACCGAAAACATGAATGAATCAATTGGTGTAAATTCAAGCGTTGCAAAAAGATTTGGTGGCTTGTTAAACACTAATTTAAGTTCTAGGTGGAATTTTGCCTATAATGCTGAAATTAAAGTTAAAACGAAATTCGGTCAAATTTTCGCAGGATATGAGCGGATAGATCCCGGTTTTAAGACTTTTGGTTCTTTATTTTTTCAAGATGATCTACAACAAGTTTTTGGAGGAGTCTCTGCAAAGCTATTTAAAAATGTGCTCATGATAAATGGGCGATTAGGTTTAAAAAATAATAACTTAAAAGGAGATCAAGCGAATAATTATAATCGCATTATAGGTTCATTATCGGCAAATTATAACCCTAGTTCAAAATTATCATTTGTTGGAAGTTATTCAACTTTTAATAATGTAAATAAAAAAAGTGTGGTTCTTGATCCAATAAATCCACTTTTATTTACCACCTACATATTAAATAATCAAGCGACAATGTTGAGTGCGAGCTATTACCTTATTAAAACTAAAAAGCATCAACGTATGATTCGTATTTCTGGGGATCAGACAATAGGAAAGACGATTATTAATGATGAAGTTGATCAGAATGCAAAATTATCAAGCTATAGTGCAAATGCCATTTTTGGGAATGTAAATGACATAACAAAATGGAGATATTCTGTTTTTCAAAATAATCGATGGTCAACTTTTGGCATATCATCGATTGTAAATCATTCACTAGGAGTCAATGTGAATAAACAAACACTAAATGAAAAATTTATTTACGGAGGCGTGTTTTCGACGACGATGAATACAAGAAAAAGTGCTGAAGAAGATATAAATGCAGTATTGTTTAGTGTCGGATTAAATGCAACTTATAACATAAGAGAAAATATGAAAATGGGTTTTAATGGGAATATTATTTCCAATAAAGTCTTTGATGACAGTACAAAAAATTACAATGAATTGCGGTGTTTAGTGTTTTATAAAGTTCAATTTAAATAGAGGCTATGAGAATTAAAGATATATATGCGTTATTATTAGTTTCGGTTTTGACAACATCACTATTTAGTGCTGTGGATCCAATTGGAGGCATTCCAAGACTTGCAACGAATGAATTGGATGTGAACCCTAGGTTAACAAAACTTGACTACTTAACCAATAGTTCAAAAACAGAATCAGCTAAGGAGGCATTGTTTCAATTTCCAGAATTAGATGCAGTTTTGGGTAATCTAGATAAGCAAAATTCTACTGCAAATTATATGGTAGTAGAAGATAATATGGATGATGTTTGGGCTAAAGAACAACAATATGCTGGTAATGAAAAGGTCCAAAAAGCAGAAGGAATATTTAATGCATTAAAAGAGAGTAAGTTAATTGAAAAGTTGCTTGGATTTGAATTAGTAGAATTACCAGTTGGAATCCGCAAAAAGATTGGAAATAATACCTTTACTTTAGCAATATCCCAAGTTATTATTCACCCAACTTATATGGAGTGTACTGCTTATTTAAAAGCAGAACTTTCTAATGATCGAGTATTATGGTTTGGTACCGATAATTTAAAATTTACGAGAGATGGTGGAATCGTAGGTGATGCAACCTTAGGATTATTTGCCGATTTCCCAATGACTAGGGGATCACGTAAAATAGCGGTTGTACTTAAAAAGTTTTTGAGGGATGAAACAAATGGCAATCATTTAGGAACTTATGTTACGGTTGATTGTGATGGGTTTGTAGAAATGCGAGTAGATGCAGATTTATTGATTACTAGAGAATGGCTATTACCTACCGATGGGGAAGGTGTAGTAAAGCCAGGTGATAGTCGAGTAAAAGCAGAAATTGGCGTAACGATCGTTGATTGGGATGATATGGTCGTCGATATTAATATTCCTCACTTTACATTAACAAAAAATACAAAAACTGCTTTTTTAGTTCAAGGGGCTGTTATTGATTTAAGTGATACTAAAAATGCAGCAGGATTTGTAAATCCACCAGCTCCACCTCCTGAACCAGTGTATTTTAATAGCGGTTCTGGATATGTCGTTATGGCTCAACAAGCAGCGGTTGCAGACGGTCCTGTATCAGATGGCGGTGGTGGAGGATCTACTGGGCCACCTCCACCTGGACCGAGTCCTACATTATGGAGAGGAGTTTTCTTTAAAAATGTAGAAATCGTTATGCCATCAGCTTTTAAAAATAGTAGTACAACTACAAAAGTGGGTGCTAAAGATTTGTACATAGAATCGGCAGGAGTTACCGGTAAATTTTATATTGAAGATGCCATTCCATATGACTCTGGAAAAATGAATGCAAAATGGAAATTTTCTTTAGATGGATTATATGTTGATGTATTTTATAATGATATTGTAAAATTCACATTTGATGGCAGAATAGGAATTCCTATTGCAAAAGAAACGAAGCCATTTCAATATTATGGTGGGGCAGATTTACAAGAAGATATTTACAATTTTGGTATTGTACTCATGGATGATCTCGAATTTCCATTATTACAAACATCGAAGGTAATCTTATATCCTACAACAAAAATACATGTTGATGTAATTGAAAATAAGTTTTATCCAAGTGCAAGTATTACAGCTAAGATCGACATTAATGCTACACATAATGATAAGGTTGTAGATGTAGCTTCTGCAAAAGTTGAAAAATTATTAGTTCAAACGACTAAGCCTTATATCGGTTTAGCAGATGGCGGTAGTGTCACTTTAGAGTTTGGTGCATTGTTAAATAATAGTTTTTTACAAATTAATTCTGCTTCTCTTCAAAAAGTAGATGATGAAAATATAAAATTAGCTTTTTCATTTAGTGCTGATATCATGAGCCCTGATGACGGAGGTTCAGGTACAGGTGGGAAATTTGCCATAAAAGCTAAAATGAATGAAGATGCAGATTCACATAAATGGGAATACGATGGGATCACAGTAGATGCACTCCAAATTGATATTTCGATAGGTGATCATGTAAGGATCAATGGTAGTATTGAAGTATTTAGTGGAGATCCAGTTTATGGAAGTGGTTTTAAAGGAAGTCTGAGTGGCGGTATCATTAAGGATGGGAATGGATTTAAATTCACGTTAGCGGCTAATTGGATATGGGGGAAGAAAATAATTGATGCTGAAGAAATGCGTTATTGGAGCTTCGATGCATTTGTATCCTCAACGAGTATCAAAGTACCATTGGTCCCGGGAGTTTTATTTGCGAATGGATTTGGGGGTGGTGTAAGATCAAGAATGGAATTGGCAGAATTTAATTTATCTGATATGATGGGAGATTTAAATAATCCCAGTTCTGGTATTACCTATCTGCCAAATAAGGATGTAGCTCTTGGTGTCAAAGCGTCCATAGGACTCACGAATGCTTCCGGAGCTTTTACAGGATTAGCCACATTAGAACTTGAATTTTCAAACAACTTTGTACTCAACCAAATTTACTTTTATGGTAAAGGTCAATTTGTACAAGAAAGCATGTTTCCTGGCTTAGAAGATCGAATGGATAAAGTGGCCATGCCAACCGATGCAGCAAAACTTAAGGATAAGCAAGAGTCTGAAGAACCAGAAATGGATGTAATTAAGGCGGCAGTTATGTTAAATCTTGACTTTTCGAATGGATTTACACTACATGGTTCATTTGCGGCTTCTTTATCAGCTGCTGAAGGAAAAATTAGTGGTCAAGGAATGATAGATTTGTATGCTTCAAATGTGACAAACAAATGGCATTTATACATTGGTGGCTATACTGATAATTCAATAGTTAATTATAGTGGTGTCACGATTCCGCCACTTAGTGCAACAATTAATTGTGAAACATTTAATATTGAAGCCGGTGTTTATCTGATGACTGGTAATGATATACCAGGTCCGCCACCAGTACATCCTCAAGCAGCAAGCTTTTTTGGGATTTCTCAAAACTCGAATAATAGAGATATTTTAGAAACAGGAGGCCGATCTCCGGCTCAAGGTACCGGGTTTGCTTTCGGTGCTTATGCTTTCTTCAATACGACATCAAAAAAAGGTGAATGCCGTAGCTGTTTAATAGGATGTAAAAAAGATAAGTATGTTGATTTTAATGGAGGTGGCGGAATGGATATTTCATTGTTAAAGTATGCAAAATCTACACAATGCGGGCTTTCTGGACATTCTCCACATGGATTGAGAGGTTGGAGAGCAGGTGGTCGATTATGGTTTTATATGCAGATCACTGGAGGAAGAGGTTCCTTTTTGGGTCAATGCATCGGAATCCCATCCTGTAAAGCTGGATTTTTGCTTGATGGGGATTTACCTAAACCTGCGTATTTCAGGGCAATTGTAAAATTAGAATTGCTAGGTTTTCAATTTGAAGGGAAAGCTAAACTAGGTACGGAGTGTGGTACTGTTTATTAAAAAAAAGAGAAAAGTGAGCATGAAATTTAGTGCAGTAATTTTAATTTGTATCTGGTCGATCTTTAATGTTAATGGTCAAGACGTTACTCTTTATCATACGTATGATGATGGGGTGATTAAGCTAAGATGGAACCCAACAGATGTTAGGGTTTGGGAAGACCATTTGACAAAAGGGTATATCATTGAAAAATATGAAGCAAATCGATTGGTATATACTTCCGATGTTATTTTGCCTGGACCCAATTTGATTCGAGAAGAAACCAGCGATGATGACTATTATTTGTTTATGATCTCACAAGCCATTCATTTTCATCTAGTTGATAAAGACTTGATAAAAGACAGTTATCCTGAAGATAAATATACACCGCTGGATATACTTGAATCAAGGTATGAGATTTCAAACTATTTACAGCATAGTGATTACGAACTGACTTTATATGCAGGGTTGGGTTATTACGATAATGAGATTAAACAAGGCGTTGATTATACCTATAAATTAAAGTCAGCGACCAATTCTTTTGCACCTGTCGAATATAAGTTTAATACAACAACGTTTAAAAAACCGGAGCTTCCAGAATTAAAATCAGACTGGAGTAATCGACGAGCTAATTTAAAATGGAACACAAAAGATTTTAAAAATGATTTCTATGGATGGACCGTAAAAATGTCACTAGATGATGTTTTATATTATACTATAGATACTAATGTCATGGTAAATTTGTTAGATACTTCACAAAATGAATTATTCTTCAATTACGATAGGGAAATCATTTTGGAAAAGAATGATGAAGAACATTTTTTTAGATTATACGGTCATAATCACTTTGGAGATGTCACGAGTTATTATACTCAAGTTTCTGGATCAGCTGATGAAGGAATTGCGTTTAGTCCCCTTATTGATGAAGTGACCCAAAAAAGTAATAATACTTGTGTTATTGAATGGTCAATGCTTGAAAAATTTTATCCCAAGGTCAAAGAGTTTCGCTTATATGCAGCTCCTAATTGGGAGGGACCCTATATTCAAGATTCTATAGGTATTAGTCCAGAAACTCGAGAATTAACCAGAGATATTCTCTATAATGCCACATATTGGAGGATAGCAGCTGTTGATAAAAATGGAAAGGAAACAAGTTCTTTTCCAAAAATGATTATGTCCATTGATACAATACCTCCTGCGATTCCGACTAATTTAGAAGGAACCATTGATTCAAGTGGAATTGTCCAAATTACTTGGGACAAAAATACAGAAGATGATTTTATTGGGTACAAAGTATTTTATAGTCATGATACTTTGCACGAATTTTTACTAGATCATGAACAGTATGTGAAGAATTCGGAGTATGCCGATACCCTCTATCTTATTACACAAAAAAAGTTTACTTATTATAAAATAATTGCGGTTGATAGTAGGAATAATAGATCCGATTATTCTGAGATTCTAGCGATCAAGAAGCCAGACATTCTACCACCAGTTGAACCCAATTTTATTGCGTCAACAAACTTAGAAGGAAGGGTCGCACTCCAATGGAATCCTAGCAGTAGTGATGATGTCGTTACTCAACAGTTATATAGAAAAGAGCTAAAATCGAACCTTGGATGGCGCTTGTTAAAAAAGTGGAATATTAACAACTTAGAGACGATATATATTGATTCTACTCTCAGAGAACAAGTGAAATACGCTTATATTTTAACAGCAACAGATGATAGTGGAAATGAATCTATACCGAGTGATCCAATTACTGGTAAGGCGATTAAATCATATAGAGATTTTCCAATTAATAACTTTGATATTGTTAAAAACAAAAAGATAAATATTATTGCTTGGAATTATCCAATGGAAGAGGTGTTCGAAATCTGGATTTATAATATTATAAACGAAGAAAAACCTAGACTTCTTAGAAAAATTAGTGCCCCAAGAAAAATATATGAACACAAACTTGATAATCCTAAAGAAGATCAATCTTATTTTATCCAAGTCTATTTTCATGATGGTAGAAGCACGAATTATTCAATTACAAAACTTGCAAAATGATAAAAAATAAATTCATAAATATTTGCCTTATTTTATTCGTTTTTTGTTTTGCGATTGTGAAAGTCGAGGCCCAAATATTTCCTTGTTCATCGGTACTCAATACACCACCACCGCATAGTCCTAGTCTACATACGTTTACTCAGCCGAATGGGATGATGACGAGTACGAATGAAATTCAATTGCAATTAGTGTTAAATGATTTAACGCAAAGTGAATTGCAAATAGGATTACATATTGAAATGGTCGGAGAGAACTTTTCTTTTTCCTCAGCAGGGAGTGCATATCCTGCCATATTTACACTTTTACCGGGTCAGCCATTAATACTTACGAATCAGGATTTAACGCCATTTTTTAATCCAGCCGTACTTGAAGGATTAAACTTAGAAACTTTTTTCAGTAGTGATGGCTTTATTCCTGAAGGCACGTATGAAATTTGCTTTACGGCTTATGAGCTGTCTAATAATAATCAAGTATCAAATACAGGGTGTTCGGTTATGTTCATCGAAATTTATGATCCACCGGAACTAATAAGTCCAATGGGTGATATATTACCACAAACGCCACAAGACATTTTGGCGATGTGGCAGCCATTACATTTTGGTACTTTCCCTGTTGAATATACCTATGAGATTTGGGAATCTATTGAAGGATTGGCTATGGATCAAATCATTCAAAGTACATTTCCAGTATTGAGCATCAAAACAGATATGACTACAGCTTTTTTGGATATCAATTCAATAGCACTACAGATTTCGCAAGATTATTTTGCTCGAGTTACCGTAAGTGATGTGGTAAATGGACCAAATGGATTGCAAACGTATGTTTTTAGAAATAATGGATCTTCAGAAATTGTTCCTTTTTATTATGGATATCAAGGAAATCCTGAGGACGAAATTTGCGAAGCACCTATCAATTGCAATTATGTAGTGGATCAATCAAATGATAAATATATTTATTGGAATGATGGGATTCCACCAGTTACAAATTTTGAACCTCCAGCAACTCCAAGTACAACAACGGCCACCGCAACCGCAGCCAATAACATGGCACTAGGAGGAGAAGGAGGAGGTGGTGGAACCACGCCACCAACGACAATTAATAATTCTTTGCCAGCGACGACTCAAAATTCAACGGTTCGCGGAAACGAGCTTAATTCAGATACTGGAGGTGGAAATGGAGGAAATACGATTGAAGAACCTTTCTTCAATTCCTATAGAGTTTATTGGAGAGTAAGTGGAGAAAATGATTGGTTTATTTCCGAAACAACCGAAGAATGGATTTTAATTGAAGGATTAAAAAATGGTTTCACTTATGATGTTTATGTAGAAACCGTCTGTAAATTCAGTAGTGTTCCAGGTGAACCTTTTATTATTGAAATGCCAAGCCTACCACCACCACGAGAATACTATTGCGGACAGCCTCCATTAGAACTTGTAACAGATAATATGGATGGGATGACTGCATTAGCAGTAGGAGATACGATTATTGCTTGTGATGCAAGAGTCGTAATAACTCAGGTGAGTGGAAGTAATGGAACGTTTACGGGTGAAGGGTATTTCGCAGCGCCCATGCTTAATTCAATTCGAATTGCAGTAACTTTTAATGGCGTTTTTGTTAATGATGAATCATTTGTCGTAACAGGTGATGTCATTACGAAATTTGATCCAACGGGTTCAAATATTATGGATGCAGACGCTGTAGCAGCTCTTTTTGGTAATGATCAATTTGATATTCCCGAGCAAGAAATAGATGGCGTTATAGTAAGTGTAACCATTAATGAAAATGGTCAAGTAGTGGTGATTGTAGAGGGTCAAAATGATCCACTCATATTTGAGCAACCCGTTATTTTGACAGATAGTAATGGGAATGGGTATCAAGCTTCCGGAGGGTATGTTATGCCTATTATTAATCTTCAAAATACAGATGAATTTTTAGAAGGATATACATTTGAATTTACGGCACACCCAGATCAACGGTATGGTTTTGATGCGGTAAAACAACAAATTGTTGATGAATATGAACTTTTAGATGGTAGAAGGATTCCTTATAAATCAATCTCAATTGGAGGTAATGATAAAGTCAATGGTACTTTTACATTTCCTAATCAAGAAGCAAAAGATTCGTTAAAAATAGTAACTGAAAAAGGAGTTGTTCTGCCCCATATATTTACTGGAGAAAATACGGTTGAAGTCTCATTAGTTGGTCAAGGTGAGGGAGTATCCAGTGTTTTTGCTTATATCCATCCATTAGGTGCTGCGGGAAAACTTAACCTATGGTCTGATTATTTGACAAATTATAATGTGCACTTAGTTCCAGTTAATAATTCGGTAACAGCGGATCAATTAAGCGGGGTAGCAGATATAGTTCAGAATGCACTGAAGGAAGGGGTTATGAACCTGAATATTACAACGTTAAATAATGTGGAAGATACGGATCCTGATGGGGAGTTGGGTATTGCGAATGGTGCTGGTCAAGCATTTTCTGATGATCTACAACGAATTATAAATACCTTTTCAGCAACGAATGCTCCAAGTGATATCGAATTTTACATTTTCTTAGTAAATAACTTAGAAGGAACCTATTCCGGATTTATGCCAAAAGGGATTAATAAAGGATTTGTTGATGTTTCCACAGACAATTGGGAACGAACGATTGCGCATGAGCTTTGTCATGGTGGATTTACATTAAACCACTCCTGGGAAGATTATAGTGGATTTGCACAATACACCTCACAAAATCTAATGGATTATGCTGGTGCAGGATCTATAGGTGCAGGCAATGAATTATGGTACGACCAGTGGAAAAAAATGAAAAACCCAGATATTGAATTACCGTGGTTTCAGAATGAAGATGGAGGAGCAAATAGTCAGTTAGGAATTGAGGTGGCATGTCTTCCTTTTCAAGCGAATCAAATTAATATATTGAAACGATTCAAAGCGCCAAATAATGAAGATATCAAATTAGATGATGTTACTGATGTACCAATATCTTTTATTAGTAAAGTGGATGATGGGAAACCATTTATATTGGGATCATTACAGTCATTTAAACGTAGTGGTGTTTTGTATCGAGCTAGATTTAGTGGAAGTACATTCACAGGGTATTTTAATGCTGAAAATGTAAATGTTTTTTCTGAAATTAAAAATTCAGATGGGTCTGTTAATATTGTTGAAATCAATAAAACAAGTTGTGAAGTAAAATTAAATGGAACAGTTCAAACTGGGATTAGTAGTTGTGATTGCGATGAGAATAACGCTGAGTTAACACATGTACACGTATCTTTTGAAACGAACCATGATAATCCTTTGTCTTACGTGAATCAAGGGAATTGGAGCGATGTCAACTTGCATTGGAATGATATTGGAAGTGGGAAAGATTATTGTATTAAAGTCACGGGTTTGGCAAATGGGAATTCAAGTACAAAAAAATATTCAGAGATTTCAAGTGGGAAAGGAACTGGGCAATTAGAAGGAATACAAAGTTTGAGTTTGAAAATTAATGAAAATAGTGATTTTGATAATCTACAAATACAAAAAAACGATAAGTTTAACTTTGATATTGGGGTATTGGAATCAAGTTCGCAAGAATGTTCAACACCTCTTTATACTTACACTGGAGAGTCGGGAAAGTTTTATTACAACTATAAGATAAGTACAGAGTCTGTAGACCAAAGTATTTGTGTGAATGAAGAAGCTGGAGTTGGTGTAGCTTTCAAATATAATTCCATTAACCCATGTGCTAATACGCCAGAGATTCCTGAAGTTGATCCAAATGCATATGATTTTTCATGGACAGGAGATGTCAGTACTCCATTTCAAAATTGTGACACGGATCCATCAGCATTATATTACTCAAAAGGGGGTGCTTCACCAGATTCAGATTCATATTACAAATTAAAAAGATCAGCGAAATTAACGAATGACTTGAAATTAACTGCTGGATCAGTAACAGAAGTGACAAAGCTGAAAAAGATGACAGATGAAGCGGAAATATTTGTTGCAATTAAAGAAGCAGATGAGTGTTCCGGAGTTTTACTATTGACATATAATGAACAGAATTATGAAAATAATAATACGATTAACTTATTGGAGGAGCAACAACATGAATTTAAATTATTGAATTATGCTGGTGCTGACAACTTGGAATGGACACTTGTTGGTACAACTGAAAATGGACAATCAATTACTTTGTCAAGTCCAGACAAATACAATAGCGTGGGACCTAAAAAGTCTACAATGAAATTGATATTATGTTCGAACGGAGATCAATTTGATGAATTTGAATACATTGATATAACGATTAGTGCTAGTGGGAACAATGTTTTTACATCAAGAGTTAACCCTAAGTATATTTCTATTGATGACTTTACAGTTTATGATAAAAAGTATGGTCAAGCAAGATATATTAAAAACGATCAAGTATTGTGGCTAGTGAAGAACGACAAGATCAAAGGAGTTGCAAAAGATAATGATAAGCCTTCTGTTTTCAATAATGATAATATTACTTGGCAAATGACCATTGATAATCAAATTCAAGGAGATGTTACTAATAATCAGTTTTCTGGTAGTAATGTTTTTGAATATGATTTCGATTATTCCGATTGGCCATTGCCAGGTAGTACAAAAGAACATAAATTGAAGATTAATAATGCTTTTTGTAATACTTCAAAAACACTACAAATTAATACTATACACGAATCAAAATCTAGTTCGGCATTTACATTTGGTCCAACGTATGGGTTTATATCAAAATTTCAATGGATTGAAGATAAATTAACGACATTCAACATTCTTCTTGAACAATGGTTAAATTATATACCAGGTGTAAATAATCCAATTTTAAAAATTAAAACAACTCCTTTTTCGCCAAAACTAGAGAGATATTATAAGGATGATGATGTATCTCCATTATACAGAGAGGTGAAAAAAGTGATTGCAGCAGGTAGCATTGGAGTTGAAGAAACAAATCCATTTTGTTTTGCACCACCACCAATTAAAGCTTTGAATAATCTGAAATGGAAAGGAGAAAAATTTATTGAAGCTTGTGCTTATATAAAACCAAGTTTCTCAGTTGGTCTTGATTTATATAGAATTCATTATAATTTATTTGGGTCAAGTGTGGAAATTGTTGATATACCATTAGCACCAAAATTTAAAGCTACAGGACAAATAAAATTTGAGGCAAGAGCAGAAATTAAAAAATTTAAGGACTATTTTAATTTTTTAGTCGCTGGAGATGGTACAGCAAAAATAGAAGGTGCATTTGTTTATGAATATGGAAATTGGAATGGAAGTATAGTTTTGAAACCTTTAACAGTAGGGTTTGTAGCGAATATAGCATTGAAAGTACCACAAGCAGGTTGGGAATGGACGTTAATAAATTATAATGAAACATGGGAAGTTTCGTCTGCTGTGACCTTACTGGATTAATAAATAATAATGTTAAAAAAAATATTAGGAACCCTATTTGTAATCGTTTCATTTTTAATTATTGCATCAGTATTTTTTACCATAGTTACTTTTTCGACAGTAATTGGTGATATAAGGATTTATAATGGAAAGGAAAACTTTGTTAAGCTGCCGGTTAAAATTGATAGTTTTAAATATTTGAGCTATTCAGAAGGTAACGAAGGAGTTGTTCTTTTTTCAAATGATTTTGAAAATAATGAGAAGTTAAGTTTAAGATGGCACATAGATTATTTTTTAAAACAGAATAGTGATTCATGCTTCGTCTGGCATAATGCAGAAATAGATAAAACTATTTATGCTTTACCATCAGAAAAATATTTCCCAAATAAAAGATATTTAAAAGCTATTTTTAGACCGTTTTTAATCATATTATTTCTTTTTATAATAAGAAAAGCATTAAAATATGGAATTTAAAAAAAATACGTATTTCATTTTATTATTTACGCTAATTTTTAGTACTCAAGGTTTTGGCCAAATGTATGATGGAATTACAATGAATGCATTTAAGGAAGAAATTGTTGATATTTCATTTGCCAGATATTCTAATCCATATAAAATTAAAGCAAGTTATAAAAATGAAAGAAAGGCTAAATTAAATACACCAGAGGAATTAATGACATCGTTGATTTCTGCAAATAATCAAAAATGGTTTGACAATAATTTTCTCTTTGGGGAATTAGAAAGTATAAAAAAAGGAGAAAATCACTTTGATTTTATTAAAAAAATGGATGTTGAAAGCAATTATTTTAACCTTATTTATAAGGTAACAGTAATGAAAGATACAACACAGTATGCATTTTTAAAATATGGTATTAATGCACAAGGTCTTCAAGAAGAAGTTCCTGCAGTCAAATCAATGAAAAAAAAAGGTGGGAAATGGTATTTGACACCCTCAAGTGATTTTGCAAAGTTTAGCTTGATTTTTATATTTTTTGACGACGAAAAATTAGAAAAATTACTTTTTGGTCCATGGGATTCTCCTGAATTTGTTGAAGCAAAATCAAAGGTTTTTGAAAATGATTTATTTAATTTAGGCAAATTAAATGATTTTTGCATTGAGCTTAATCGTAATCCTGATTCAATTTTATATAATTTTTGGAAAGATAATAAGTCATTTTAAAATTATGAAGTCAAATCTCTTAGTCTGCTGTCTATTTTTAATCTCTTTTACTTCTTATGGTCAATCAGATAGAATAGTTGAACGCAAAATCACTTCAATTACTAATGTAAAAATTAAGACTTTTTTTTTGCAAAAATATCAAATGATTGACGATACAAAACGTCCTTATATTGAAAATATGATAGAAGAAAGTTCGCCTGAAAATTATATTTTAAATAATCTAGGTAAAATTTCACCCTCAGTCTTGAGTATTGATAGAATGAAGCTTTATTCAAAATTAGAGATAGAAATTCTAGGTCGTAAAATAGCTTACATAAAATATATTTTAGAAAGAGAAGAAAAATTCTTGTTAGATGATATTATATGTTTAGAAAATATTGATAATAATTGGCAAGAAATAGATTGTGAACCTGAAAACGAATTCTTTTTTGTTTTTAAAAACATGAATTATAAATCACTTATGAATTTTTCAGGCATTGTGAACATGTCAAAAGATGAAGTCATTAAAAAATACAGGGAAAGGGTGGTGAACGTATCTGGTCAACTAAACATCTCCGCTCTAAAAAGAGAAATGCAAGAAAATAGTGCAGAATTTGAAAGCCTTAAAAAGGAACCTTTCTAGTATAAAAAAAATGCCACCCGATTTTTCAAGTGGCATTTCTTATATCTGTATTATTATTGTTTAATGCTAGAATGCAAAACCCATGTTTGCACCAAAAACAATACCGCTGCCATAAGCTAAGTCTAACCCAACTTTTGTTTCTGAATTATTGAAACCACCTGCAGGCTCATCATAATTATCTTGTAATAATGGAGCGTAACCGACATTCATTCCAAATACAAATCCTCCACGACTCATATATTCAAATCCCAAGGTTAACTGTGCGTATAAAGAAGAATTTAGATTTACAATATCGTCAATAACACCATCACCATCGCTGTCAAGTTCGATACCTTCTACTTCCAATGGTGCATAAATAACACCCAAACCTGCATAGGGGGCAAACTTCTTTTTTGTAAAAAAGTAACGACCTCTCAATCCAGACTTGAAAAGTTGTAGACCTAAACCTAAACCTAAATCAACCGCCACGTTAGGGGTTACATATTTTGTTACATTGATCCCAAATCCAGCCAAACTGTTCCAACCTAATTCACCTGTGATCGCCCAATCATTATCGGCTCTAACCGCTAAATCCATGGGTTTCGTTTTCTCTCTTCTGTTGTTGTTTTGAGAATCATCCATTTGTTCTTTCGTAACTCTCTTTTTCTTTTTGCCTTTAGAACGTTGAGCCATTGCTGAACCCGAAATAAGCAAAAATGCTAGTAATAGAATTGATAGTTTTTTCATAATTTTTATTGATTGTTTAATTACATAAAATATGATAGGTTAAATATATTTTTAAATGGTTGATATACATACTGTTTGGATAGTTTTAATATTAAATTATGATTCGTACTTATCGTAAGATTGCCAAAAATCCAACGATAATCCCCAAAAAACGGCTAAGTACTTACATTAATCGAACGATTGGTTTTTTATTTCAAGGCTTCTAGATATTTGTAATATAAACCAACCAGATAATGAAAACGATCACTAAAATTTTAATGGCATGGGCACTATTAGGAAGCCTAATGTTAAATGCGCAAGTAAGTCAAAATAAAACACTTAATTCAATGCAATTCTCAGATGTAATACCTATTTCAGCACTTACTTTTGCAACGCCTACTTTGT
Source organism: uncultured Saprospiraceae bacterium (assembly GCA_937924805.1). Classification (GTDB taxonomy): domain Bacteria; phylum Bacteroidota; class Bacteroidia; order Chitinophagales; family Saprospiraceae; genus JAHDDO01. Next base: position 23,348 of record CALDTZ010000100.1, on the reverse strand, counting down.
ATTATAATACTCCTATTGAAAACGAAAATACGGTTGTAGATGCTCGAATATTGACGTTTGAAAAGCATCAAAATATATTAGCTGAACTACTTATAAGTCAAACCGAATATGGAATTTATAATTTCTCTTCTATTCAATGTGATTTAGATAATGGTGGTCAAATATTTGAATGGTTTGAAATTGAAGTACTAAACCATAGCTTTAATACTTGCGCTATGACAAGAGGGAATGGTCTTGAATATGGCGTCATCTTTTCTCTCCGAATAGATCCTTCAGAAATACTATCTATCGTAAATCATCAAAATCAAATTGATTATAATACGGATTACTCGTATTACAATTTCCAAATATGGGCAAAGGATTTAATGGATATGAAAACAATCGTAAAAAATATTATCCAAATAAATATGACCAACAAAAGTAGTTCAAGAATTATTTATTCAAAATATGATAACAGAGAAAAAGTAGATATGACAAATGTGAACCCTTTAATAATAAAAGAATTTTATGATTTTAGGGGTAACCTCCTTTATTCAGGATTGATCAATGATACGATGAATGATGCTGAGGTTATAGAACTGAATGAGCTTCAAAACAAACAAATTATTCGAGTAATTCGAAACCAAAACAAAATTATAAGTTCTGAGCAGATTATGATGACTGCCAATTAATAGAATTTACTGACCAAGATGCAATATCATTGGAGAGTGATCGGAAAGGCCGTCAATTCTCCATTGATGGATATAATGGCATTCTTTAATAATAATTTTTAACGCTGCATCAACATAGGTGTGATCATAGCGATACCCATTTTTTTGATGGCTAAACCACGAATACTCTTCAATGTCTCCATTTTTGAATCTAAACGCATCAATGTAATTATTTTTTGATAAGGCCTCTAGTTTATCAGTATACCAAAATGAATTCCCTTTTTGGTCCTTATAATTTATGCCAGAATTAAAATCTCCAGCAAAAATGGCTGGTTTACTTTCTTTTGATTTATGTATTAATGTATCAAATAAAATGTGCTTCTTTTTGTGCGGTAAGTACATTCCGTAGATATCAAATGCGTCAAATTGTGCTGCAATTAAATTGCCACTATACTTTGGATCTGCATAAGGGAAAAGAATAAAATTACAACTGATTTTTGAAAATATAGCAACACTGTTTTCATCTTTCGGACTTGCTGTAACTCCTTGATACCGATATTCATAAGACAAAAGTTTTTGCCTTATGAATGCTCCAGAATCATTATTTATAAATTCAGATAGAATGATGATTTGGGCTTCACTGGATTTGATTTTTTGGCAAATTTTTGCTAATCTGGAGCCTCCTCCTTGCCTGATATTCCAACTTAGTACTTTTAGCATTTTAATTGTTAAGCGCCTTTACTTTTTGCATCTTCAATACTTTTCTTTAAAGCTGACATAATATCAACCACGGGAGTTTCTTTTTCTTCGTTTGTAGATAGTGAAATCACTTTTTTACCAGCTATTTTTTGATCGACAAGTTCTAATAAAGCATCTTTATATCGATCTTCAAATGAAACATCTGAAAAATTTATTGATAGTGAATCCACTAAGGTTGTTGCAAGGTTTAATTGAGCTTCATCAACATCAACATCTTCCAAATCGGGGAGATCCGTTATTTTTCTCAATTCATCTGGGTATCTAAGTTTATACATAATCAATCCACCATTTTGTGGTGTTAACAAAACCACATCTTCACGATCTCTTAGTATAATTCGCCCAACACCTGCTTTTCCCGATTTTTCAATCGTTTTGACAAATAGATTAAACGTTTTCTTAGCTACTTCACCAGCGGGTCCTACAAAATAGATCGCCTCAAATAGGGTAGGATGCACTTCATCAAGTGAGACGAAAGCTTCAATATCTATTGCCTTCGAACTTTTTAGTTTGATACTATCCATATCTGCTTTCTCGAGGACTACGTACGTATCTGGTTCGTATTCATATCCTTTGACAATCTCATTATAAGGAACTTCCTCATTGCATGATTTACATATTTTTGAATACCCAATGGACCCATTATCTTTTCCATGTAGCTGCTTAAATTTGATATTACTTTTTGATTCTACAGCACTAAATACCTGAATCGGTATCGTAACGAGCGAAAATCGGATATGTCCTTTCCAAATTGATCTCATGGTGTTATTAATTTTATAAAAACGGGCTCTCTATAAAATCCCGTTGAAGCAAATGAAGCATATTCTATTTCACATTTAAGTTCTGGTCGTAGCCAAATAGATTGATGATCATCTGCTGTTTTTTGGATAAATAATTTATTATTCGATAGATAATCAGCAAATAGTTTGATTAAATTTTTCATTTTAATAGCATCAAATCCTGTGCCTACTTTCCCCATATAAGGTTGATTTTCGTCTTCTGCAGATAAAAGGTGTAAAGCACCAAATAATGAAGACCGATCACCTTTCCCACGTGTATATCCGGCAATAAAACAGATAGCTCTATGCCTAACTTTTATTTTTGACCAATGAGTGGATCTTGTACCTGGCAAATAGGGAGCTTTTTTGTTTTTTACCATGATACCTTCCATTCCCATTTTTTTAATAGCTTCAAACAATCCAAAACCATCATTTAATGCTTCGCTTACTCGATATAGAGTATTCGATTTAATGACCGTTTGAAGGTATTGATACCGTCTTTCTTGTGGCTCTTTAGTAATGTGTTTTCCGTCTAAATATAGACAGTCAAATAGGTAACAAGTGGCAGGATTGGTGGTTGTAGCTTTTTTTATTGATGACTCTCCAGATAAGTGAAGTCTCGAAATCACATTGCTAAATTGGGGTTTTCCTTGGGTGTCAAGGTGGACAATTTCTGCATCAAAAATGCCTGATTCTACCTCAAAGATCGAGGAATCTTGAAGTTCTGGAAATTGATTTGATATATCTCGACCACTACGCGAAAGAATCGTAATTTTTTCGCCATCTAAGTAAATCATAGCTCTGATTCCATCCCACTTGATTTCAAAATGAAATGAAGAATCTTTTGGAATGGTTGTTCCCATACTAGCAAGCATAGGTTGAATTTTTTCTATCGTATCAAAATCACGATTTTCGACGAGTTGAATTAACCATTGGTTTTTTTGCATTTTAACCATAGAATAGGTTCGATTAAAAGAAGCGGATTTTAATTCGAAAATATAAGATGATTTACCTTTTTCTTTCCACTCAAAAGTGCCACTCGTAAATACCCACATCTGTCCAGCACCATATTCTCCTTTAGGAATGATTCCTTCAAATGTCAAATAATGCGTTGGATGATCTTCAGTTTGAATGGCGAGACGCTTTTGATTCTTATCGATTGGTAATCCTTTAGGAATAGCCCAACTTAATAAAACACCTTCTGATTCGAGTCTAAGATCATAGTGCAAATTACTTGCATTATGTAGTTGAATACAAAATCGATTTCCCGGAGATGGTCCAGCTAATACAGGAGGCTCTGGACTATTGTTGAAATTTCGTTTAGAGCTATAAAGTGCCAACTTTTCTTTCAATTGACTATTTATTTCAGAAGTACTATCGTGCAAAATCGGAGGATCGACAAACATATCTGTCCATGCATAACCATGTTCGCTTAAATATTCTTGATAATTTTTAATGTTTATTTCACGAGCAGATTTGATTGATTTTAATGTTTGCCAAGAAATTGGAAAAGAGATTGGAGCCTTAGGTTTTGCTCGTAAACTAAATGGGGCAATGGTTGTATGTGTTTCATGATTTCGTAATATATCAATGAGTGTCTTCCCTGAGCGCTTACTTTTATTAAGCGCTAAGGTACAGAGGTCTTTATTTTGAGCAACAAAATTTTTAGCTAGTGATTTTACGGATTCTACAACAACCTCATGCGTATAATTTGCTTGAATGGGAATATATAAATGCAAACCTTTACTGCCCGAAGTTTTAACAAACGATTTATAATTGTAACTTTTTAGAAAATCGTTAAGTTTAAATGCGATTTCTTTCACTAATTGAAAATCTCCATTTTCTGGTGGATCAAGGTCAAAAATAAAATGATCTGGAAATTCCATTCTCGTTTTTATCATTTGCATTGGATGAATCTCCAAGGCTGCCAAATTTGCTAAAAAAACTAAAGTAGCTTTCTCATTGGCAATGATGTATTCAATAGATTCTTCGGAATGTTTGATATCAATACTATCAATCCATGTTGGAGTCCAAGACGCCTTTTTTTTGGAATAGAAAGCATGTTTGTCGATTCCATCCGGAAATCGAATTAAAGTGAGAGGTCTACCAACCAAAAAAGGAGACATGTATTCACTAATTTGAAGATAATATTGTATAATTTCTGCCTTAGAAACACGAATAGAAGGGTACAGAATTTTATCTAAATTAGTAAGTTTTAGTTTTCTTCCTTCAATTTCGGTATATATGGGTTTATTAGGCAAAGCTTGGGTTTGTTATCATTAAAGATCAATGAATGATCATTTAATCATGGATTATTAATATTTTACTCAATACCATATGGCATCAATTCTTCGATTGTCATATACTTCAATGCATATTGATGAGTAGCTTGTAAATCAATTTTTGGAGCGACACCAGCTTTTATTGTTTCTAGCCATCGGGAAATACATAGACACCATTTATCCCCAGCTTTTAAACCATTAAAGTGCCGATTAGGGATAGGAGTTATAAGGTCATTACCTTGTAATTTAGAGTATTCAAGAAATGCATCTGTCACTATTGCACATACGATATGAGTCCCATAATCATTAGTGCCAGTTTTGCAGAAACCATCTCGATAGAAGCCAGTTACAGGATCTTGACAACAAGATTTTAAGGGTTCACCAAACACATTTAATGGTTCTATCTGTTTGGAGTTTTTAGTTTTATGTTGATTCATTGGCGGCTGACATTGGCATAAGAAAAAGAGTAAGAAAAAGCAAAGTGAAAAACGAATTGGGATTTTCAATTTCTGCATGAAGGCAAGGTAAGTTTGTAAATTATTTTATTTATTGGATTAATAATACGAACTTTACTTTTAATAAATAATGAACATGACAATAAAGCAATTAATAAAACTAGAAGATAAAGCAAAAGAAGTATGGGTAATAAGCCCAACCTTACATTTTGATACTGAAAATAAAGATTTTTCAGAATTAGTAAGTGTTAATTTGGGTGAAAAAACCAAATATAGATATATCGTACCTGTATCTAAAACGATCGAAAAAAATCTTAAAATTTATCAAAAAAAATATGGTTTAACGAAACAGGAAGTGATGAAGTACTTTTGCTTTTTACCTGAAACAGAGTTTTTAGCATTCATTACAGAATGTGCAATTTATAACCCTTCAACAGATTGTATAGCTTGTGCTGCACCGGCAACCGAAGATGATAATCTTGTTATTAAGTATAATTCTAAAACTTCAAAAGCGATGGCTAAACAATTTAAAGTCATCTGGAAGAAATATAAGAGAGTTAATCCTTAGAATAAAAAGGAATAAGATAAAGAAAAGGGAGCGTTTAATAATCGCTCTTTTTTTATGTTACTTTTTTAGTAGGGATTCATAAATATCAATCCATTCTTTGACCGTCATCTTTTGAATCAATTGTCCGATGAGTTCAAATGGGATTTCTTCCATTTTCTTAAATCGGATACAACTTTTTCCCATATCCAATTTTCTTTTGCAATGTTTGGGATATTCTTCAACAAACCATTTCATTAGTTCTGGATTTGCGTATATGCCCATGTGGTATAAAGAGATAAAATTCTTTTGTGACGCTATGTTAATGAATGGAAGAGGTAGTTTTGGATTACAATGATAACCGTCTGGGTATATTGATTGAGGTACAACAAAACCTATCATACCATAATTCAATTGCTCTTCAAACCCTTCAGGAATGTTGTCAATAACCGTTTTTCTTAATTGATTGACAAAGGGTTTTCTTTCTTCGGGAATATTTTCCAGATACTCTTTAATTGATTTTGCAGGTATTTTCATCAAACGCTGTTTTTATATTCTTAGCGAAGATAAAAAACAGTCATTTATATTAATTTCAAAAAGCAAATGAATTTTGAAAAAAGAAAATAAGAATTCTGTACTTTTGTTTTTTTTTAACGGCTGCGTAGTTCAACTGGATAGAATATCAGATTTCGACTCTGACGGTTGAAGGTTCGAATCCTTCCGCGGTCACTAAGAGTTCTTGTGTAATTTTCACAAGAACTCTTTTATATTATTACTAGTTGAAAATTGAATTTAAAATAGTAAGATTCTATATTTATTATTTTTCTACAACTAACAAATTATTAGCAGTGAGACTAATTTCGGCTTTTCTATTTATTTTTTCATGTCTAGCTGTGATGCCGAGCGCTGAAGCTCAATCTAGTGAGTGTTCATCTATAGAAGAGTTAGTTTTACCTTTATATAAAAGATTTTCAAGATTTGATCCAAAAGAAACTCAAACAAAGATTGATTCAATTTGGAAACACATTCCACCTACTTGCTATCAAGCAAAAATGTATGCATTAATCGTCAAAGGAAAATGTGAAAAAGCAAACGGGAATTTAGAATTAGCTACAAAATTGACCAAACAAGCTTTATTCATTGCAAATAATAAAGGAGATGTTGTAAGTCAAAAACAATATATTGGTCAATTGAGTGTCATTGAGAGTGAAAAAGGGGATTATGATCGGAGTTTACAACTTATCGATTCAGCTCTACAAATTCCATGTCTCATGGATAGTATAAAATGTTTGAAACAAAATATCAAGCTTAAAATTAATAGTGGAGTTGAGTTTTATCAAAAAGGAAATATTTACTTAGCGATTGATCAATATTTGCAAGCAGATTCTATGTTTCATATTTATCAATTAAAAGATTCAATTTATGAAGTTGCAATATTTAATGCACTCGGAAACATATATGATACGGAATTTGAAGATTATCAATCGTCCTTACTTAATTATAAAAAAGCGCTCGAATATTGTCCTATCGGACATCAATCAAAATTTTCATTGTATAATAATATTGGTAACCGATTTAATAGTCTAGATGAAATTGATAGTGCTAAATATTACTTTAAAAAGACAATTGATCAATGTACATCACCCAGATATTTAGTGACTCCATATCAAGGGTTAGGAGATATTGCGATGAAAGAAATTCAATACGATAAAGCAGAAAGTTTGTACAAATTGGCTGTTATTAATGCTGAAACATCAGGAAATTTTCGATATCTAAATGAGAGTAAAGGCTTACTAGGAAAAGTCTTTTACGAAAAAGGGGATTTTGATAAAGCAGATAAAATATTCAAAACATTAGATGATAGAAGTAAATCAGTGAAAGAACTTGTAAGAAGTGATATGGAGTTTAGATTATACTCAACACTAGTTGATGTTGCTAGATATAATAAAAATCTAAGTTATGAAATGAGCAACATCATTTTTCAACAAGATAGTTTGCAAAGAAAAAGTCGGTTAGATTTTTTAAATAAGTCCATCTCACGTTATGAAAAACAAATCCTTAAAGATTCATTGACTAATGTGGCAATTATAAGTGAAAAACAAAAATTAGAAATTCAAAACAATAGATTAAGTCTTGGATTGCTGGGCTTGTTATTATTGGGTTCATTGATTACATTGTTTCAATTGCTGAAATTTAGAAGCCACCAAAAAGCTAAAATTGAAGAATTGGTTTTTGAGAAAGATGAATTAATCATAATTAATAAAAGAATAGAAGAGACCTTAAAATCATTGAGTATCCAAAAGTCGACTATGGGTAGTTCAATAAAAATAAAATCAAGAGATAAAATTCATAATCTAAATCTAGATGACATAAAATACGTGAAAGCTGAAGATAATGGTGTAAGGATTTTCTATGAAGAATCATCCCTTTGGTTAGATATTTCTTTAAAACACTTTGAAAATTTATCTGAAAACAATGATTTTATTAAAATCTATAGAAGCACTGTTGTGAATCTTAAATACGTTGAATGGATTAACCATGTGACACTCAGATTGAAAGGCGATATTGAATTGAAAATAGGAAGAGCATATAAAAAGATTATTCTTCAAAGAATATCTAAAACTTAAAAAACGAATAAACACTTTTATTTACATAAATCTTAGCCGAGACTTTACCCATAGACTTCATGCTGTTGAACAATTTATACTTGCAGTTTACTCTTTTAAAGGAATGAAATAATCACACTTGTTAAAGTTAAAGTAAACATTGCATGCTGAATCATATCAAGTTGTTTTGACTTTTGAATTTACATTATTAAGAAAAAAGATATTATCCATCGAATGTGATCAAATATTGTATTTCGAATCACAATTGGTTACAATACAGTTATGTTATCTAACTAAAACGAATGCCTTTAATAATACTATGAGAAAAGGAATTGTTTTATGATTCATCCAAATCACATACCTAGACATGCTCCATTGCATCCTGAAGCATCTTCGTTAGAAAAGGTGGAGCTTCCTGCGTCTGAAAATGAAAATTCCAACGATCCTCTTTCATATAATAATTTATACCCAGCCCTTAAAATGTATGGGAACAAAGTGGATGATTTTCAACATGTTTTAAAAGTTCTCGCTAAAAACACAAAAATAGTGCTTGCCATTATCCTAAAGGCACTAGGCTCTAAGAATAAATTTACACGACAAATTGGATTGTTTTTCGTCTATTTCCTATTTATGGCCATTTCTCAAAATTTTATTTTTTCTTTGATTTTTGGAGCTTTTATTGGTTTGATAATTTTAGCTATGGTACTTTATGCCAAGAGAGTCTTGAAGAAATATAAGCATGACTTAGTTGAAGCGATGTTTATAGATCTCGGAATAATGGTTAAGTTGTATTCCAATGATCACATTGCAAAAGAATATTTCAACAACACCAGACTACACAAAAAATCATTTTTACTTGCTGGTGAAGATTTGGTCGAAGGAACAACGGAAGATTTTCATTTTAAATTTTCAGAATTGAAAGCCCAATCTTATCCAAGTTGGTTTGGTCTTCAAGAACTTTTTAATGGTTTGTATTTGAATGGCTTTTGGGATGAGATAGTCGGAGGAAAGGATTTCAGAATTCGGAAGCGAGATTTATTGGATAATGCAAATACAAGTCAGATGAGGCCATTTGAAAAGCAATTTGAATTTAAACTTTTGAATGGTTCAAGAATTAATTTTTCTTCGACTAAAGGCTTGATACCACCTCACATAGAAAGCAAGTTGATCGCTTTTAATCAGAAGCATGATGTCGATTTTGAATTAATCAAAAGAGGCAATGAAGTATTCTTATTTTTTCATGGAGCGCGGGATTATTTTCCAGTAAAATTTTGGGATAAACTCGAAGGTAAAGAGCCATATCAAGCGATTGCAAAGGATGTATTTCTATTAGCAGATTTTATACATATTCTGAACGATTACAGTCAAAAGAAGTAATTTAAAAGCCAATTATTAATTTTTAATAAAGTTGATAAATGCTTCACATCAATGAATTGCTCAAAACGGCGATTTTTTCACCATCAATAAAATTGGCCAATTGACCAAAATGAATAAAATCACTGAATAATGCTGTCAGTGATAAGGCTATATTCAAGACAAAATGAAGATAAAATAGTTCATTTGTAATGGGGTTCATTATAATGATAAAATGAAGGGTTTGTTACTTAATAAATTTAAGGGTATCATTAATTACTTAGTAAAGAAAAACCATGATGACAGGCCTATGAATTAGTCTTTATAGGTAATCATACGTATTGTCGTCAACGATACCAAGTACATATTATTTATTTGTGATTAATAGGGTAATGAGAAAATTCATTCACCATAGAAGAAACGTAATTATGAAAAATAATAAACAAAAACTTCAAATTGGAAAAATCTTGATCGGGTTATATTTCATTCTTTTGGGTTTCAATAGTTCATTTGCTCAATGCGAAATTAAAGGTGTAATTTCTGAAGAAATAAATGGTCATTTGATCCCATTCGCAGATGTGATTTTATATAAAAATAATACGTTGATTACAGGAACACAAAGTGATTTTAATGGAGCATATTTGTTGTCAGCCATCGATACAGGGACTTACATAGTTGAAGTTCGATTTCTTGGATTTGCAACAACAAAAACAGAAGCCACATTATTGCATTTAGGTGACACCTTGCAAGTCAATATTGGACTTTCTGAAGATGGGATAATAATGGATGAGGTAGTAATTGTAGAATACAAAGTACCTTTAGTTGATTTAGATATGACTTCTTCGGGGGGGATTGTTACAGCAGAAAAAATTAAAAATTTACCATCCAAAAGAACTAATTCATTAGCAGGTGTATCAGGCCTTTCTAATAAAAATTTCGGAAATATTGACGTACGAGGATCTAGATCAAATACTCAATACTACTACATAGATGGGGTTAAGGTTGCGGGGGATTCAAACATTCAGAATCCTAAAAACGATAAAAGAAAGGCTGAAGATCAAGTGCAATGGCAAACAGAAGGATATACCCACTTTGAAGAAAATATATTTAAAGAAGTAAGCAGAAATCCACTGTCAACTTTTTCTATTGATGTTGATGCTGCAAGCTATAGTAATATTCGAAGGTTAATAAATCAAAATCAACCGATTGTCGCTGGAGCGATCCGAATAGAAGAAATGATAAACTATTTTGATTACGAATATCCAAGTCCAAAAGAAGATGTATTTGGTGTTCATACCTCGCTAACCAAATGTCCATGGAACCCCGAAAATCAACTTTTAAAGGTCGGTATACAAGGTGAAAGAATGATTAAAGACGAACTACCCTTATCAAATATTGTCTTTTTAGTTGATGTATCTGGAAGCATGGGTAGTGCGAATAAATTACCTTTAGTAAAATCCTCTCTAAAGCTATTAGTCGAGCATTTACGACCTACCGAAAGAGTTGCCATTGTTACCTATGCTGGAAGCTCACAAGTTGTTTTACCTTCCACACTTGCAAGGAATAAAGAAATCATTATTTCAGCGATTGATCGACTAGATTCTGGAGGTGGAACAGCTGGTGCAAAAGGAATAAAAACAGCTTATAAAATAGCGGCAAATAACTTTATTAAAAATGGGAATAATAGGGTAATATTAGCAACCGATGGCGATTTTAATCTAGGCGTTAGCAGTAACAGTGGATTAGTTTCATTAATAGCTAAAAAGAGAAAATCGAATATATTTTTATCTGTATTAGGATATGGAATGGGTAATTATAAAGATGATAAAATGCAATTGCTCGCTGATAAAGGAAACGGTAATCACTCATACATTGACAATATAAACGAGGCCAAGAAAGTATTAGTAGATGAATTTGGTGGAACGCTAGTGACGATTGCTAAGGATATGAAAATTCAAATAGAATTTAATCCATCATTAGTAGGGGCGTATCGTTTAGTCGGTTACGAAAACCGGATTTTGGAGGATGAAGATTTTAACAATGATAAAAAAGATGCAGGTGAATTAGGATCAGGACATGATGTAACTGCTTTATATGAAATAATACCTTCTAAAAGGTTGAAACAACCAGGAAAAGCCATTGATCCCCTAAAATACCAACAACCAGCGAATGGTTTTTTGGTAAATACGGATGAATTGGCGACTATTAAATTACGATTTAAAACCCCTAAAGGACAAAAAAGTACGTTGGTTGAACATGTTATTTTAGATCATGAAATACCATTCAAACAGATAGATGCTGATTTTGCCTTCTGTCTTAGTGTTGCAGAATTTGGAATGATATTAAGGGATTCAAAATTTAAAAAGTCTGCATCTTTGCGTCGTGTATTAAAATTGGCAAAGAGGGGAGAAAAAGATCTTAAAGTACGCTCTGAATTTATTGATTTGGTGGAACGATACAAACTAAATACGTCATTAAGTCAGCGATGATTTATTTATCTAAGAAGATTAGAGAAAGATCAGCGAATGAACGGTAGGCAGCTAATTAAAATCGGTAACCTAAGCTTAGATGCAAAAGCTCAAGGTTACTGATGCCTAGCCGCAAGAGTATATGCTTTGATTCAAATTTTAAACCACCACCTCGTAACATTACAAAACCTATTTTTCTTGATGATCGGTCGCTAATATTTTTTGCTAAACGGTAACCTGTCGAAGCTAAACCTGCATATATTTCAAATATATGAAAATTGAATGCTGTTGCTAAACCAAAATATTGATCGATAACTTTAGCATTGTCGTCATAATCTGCCCAATTATATAAATAATAGCCACCGATCGCTTTTGCTGAAAAACCAACATTATTTTTTTTATAAAATGATCGATCATAAGTAAGGGATACTTGGCTAGAGAAAATAATATTCCCATAAGAAAGATAAATTGAGTTATTATTTTCGCTGAACTTAGTTGTTTCTTGTGAAATACTAGGAGTAGATAAGCCGATAAAAAGGATGAAATAAAATATTTTTAAAGGTAATGGTCTCATAATGCATTAAATATACAAAGTAGACTGAATGGATATAGATTGTGTTGCTCCAGGTTGATTTAATGTTTACTAAGAATTATGACATGGCAAAGAAATATACATCTGTATTGTTTCGCTTAATGTTTCTAACCTCAAAGGCTCCATATTGACTGGAGCATTGTTCTACAAAGTCAAACATGGTACACGATTTTGGTAATCCTGAAAAAATCAACGTAAAATATCGTTGTCCGCCAGGTTCAACATCCATCCAAGTTGGGTAAAGGGAAATGTTTTCAGCATAAACCAATGAAGATTCATGTGAAGAATTTAAATCATATAAAAAGCTTGTTGGCCAAATGCGGATTTTATTTCCTTCAGATAATGGATGAGCAAAGTAAATAAAATGCAATATGACTTGACCTAGTTCATCAGTTTGAGTCTTTAACTCGGCCATAATTTTCGCATCTATGTGAATTTTTGGCTTTGCTATTTCAATAACAGAATTGTTCATAATGATGGTTGAAATCCTTGTATTTAGTAGAATTATAATTTATTCGAGAATGTTAAAATTAAAATTTATATCTTCGTAATTCATTTTCTCATATTATAGGGTGTTAGCATGGGCAGCTTTTCTCAAGGCTGCCTTTTTTATATGCCAATATTTAAAAACTATTTTTTGCCATTTACAAGAAATAGTAACCGGTTTGGATAATCCGTTATAATTCCATCTACACCCATTTCAATGAATCGTTTCATATCTTTTTCATTATTTATGGTCCAAGGAATGACTTTAATATTTTTTGATTGCAACTGATTTAACATGTGCATATTTATTCGTTTGTAATAAGGGCTATAAATAGTTGGTTTAAAATCTAGTCTCTTTAGGTTATATCGATATCCTAGAAGATTTTTCACTAAAAAGGCATTCCTTTGTTTAGGATATTGATTATGAAGAATATTCATTATTTCAGGATCAAAACATTGGATAGTTGTTTTCTCTTCATATTCAAATGAAGTTATAACATTCATTACAAGTTCAACCATTTTAACTTTTTCAGGCTGATACAGATGTTGGTTTTTTTTAACATTTTTAATTTCAATGTTAAAGAAGGGGAGGGCCTTATGTTGTTTTTTGCAATATAAAATAACGTCCGTAAATACTTCTTCTAACGAAGGTTTTACATGCTCATGTTTTTGTTGATTTGGAAATTGGGGATGTCTCAGATTTCCGCAAATAAATAATGATTTGATTTCATTAAGAGTATAAGAGTACGTTTTAAGTTCTTGTTCTTCCTTTTTTTTAATTAAAGTGCCATCTTTATAAGTGCAGATCGTCGAAGAAAAATAGGGTTCATGACTAACTAAAACCGCTAAATCTTTTGTGAAAACAATATCAAGTTCCAATGTATGAACACCTAAATCCAAAGCATGTAGAAAACCTTTAATACTATTTTCAGGCCATAGACCACGACATCCTCTATGACCTTGTACATCTAATGTTGGGATTGTGTTCAAAATAAAGTAGTATAGAAGGAAAAGATTAAGCTTTATCACACTGTAAAATGCTGCTTATATTATCAATTAAGATATTACTTTTATAACCTTGATTTAATTTTTCGTGGTAAGCTTCAATAATAATATACCGCATGTTTTTTGTTGGATTAAAATCAAAATTAATTGTTTCCCATTCGGTAGATTCCGAGGCCTCCGATTCAAAAATAAGCTGTTGCCTATCTTTCTTTTTTGTACTGATATAGATTCTAACTTTAGCTGGGTTTGAATATCCTGCATAATTCTCACCATGGGCTATGTCTATCGACATCGAATAGCAAACGTCTTTTATTAATCTTTCTGGAAGTTTTTGTCCCATGCTTTCAAATGTATTGTTCTCTCTTGTTATTAGACCTAAATAGGTGTCACCTTCTGAAGCATCTTCATAAATCCCCCAATATCCTGGCAATATATCTGGGGTTGTATTTGGCGATACTTTCCACCATCCAGTCGGTAATGTCGCATCTGCTGGTTCATCTTCAAAAGATGGATTTGTAAGGTAAATTTGGGCCTCAATATTTTTAGAAAATAATAATACAAGAACTACTATTATATTTGCAAAAAGTATATATGTCTTTTTTAATTTCATTTGAATAGTTTATGTCAAAACTCACAGCTAATAAACGACTTAATCTTTCGACAATTGTGTCACTTGTACTTGCTCTAAGTATTATTAGCTTATATCTTATTCTAATTTTACAATCGCAAAATATAACTAAATATTTTAAAGAAAAAATCAATTTCACAGTTGAATTTGAACCGTTCGTTTCAAATAAGAAAATAAAAGAGGTTCAATATTTTTTAGAAGGAAATGAAGGAGTAAAGCCAAACTCCGTAAAATTAATTTCTAAAGAAAATGCACTCGATATTTTTCAAGCGGAGGAAGCTATTCCATCTTTTTCTAAAGATGAGAATCCTTTTAATGATGTTCTTCTATTTAATGTATTAAGTGAAGAGTATACAGATGATAATATTCTTTACTTAAAGGAAAATATAGAAAAAATGGCTGGGGTCGCACATTTTTATGATCAACATATTTCTTTTGAAAATATTAAATCGACCCTTACAAAAGCTCAATATATTCTATTGCTATTGGCTTCCATTTTTATTTTAATGGCTTTTATTATTCTTCAAAATAGCATTCGAAATTTACTTCTTGCCTACAAATTTGAAATTAAAACAATGGAATTTGTTGGAGCGAAACGGTCCTTTATTAAACGTCCATTTTTATCAAGTATCAATCGAATGTTCATAACATCTTGGGTCGTTACCTTGATCCTTTTAGGGATTATAAGTATTGTTATATTCGTTTATAACCAACCTTTATTTAATTTCTTCACAGCCCAGAATGTGGCTTTAGGGTTAATAATTAGTGGTGTTTTTAGTTTTTTATCGATTAAATTTTCAGCAAACAGACAGCTCAATCGTTATTTGTCGAAAAAGCTTTACGAATTATATGATTGATTCAAAAAATGTAGCATTTTTACACCAATAATTATTAATATGAGTAATTCGAAAAAGAAAAAGGTAGTTGTTACAAATCAAGAAAATAGAGAAAAACTAAAACCTACGGTTTCTACAAAGCGGGGATCCCAGTCAAGTAACACAGCTTCTTCCAACGATTTACTTTTCAATAAAGAATCTTTTAAGTGGGTTGGTCTTGGTATCTTACTGGTAGCCATTGGTATGATACTAATGATGGGAGGAAGTATGCCTAGCACTGATGTTTGGGATGAAAGTTTGATTTATAGTTGGAGAAGAACGGTCCTTGCGCCAATCTTCATTTTAGCTGGCTTGTCTGTTGAAATTTACGCTATCCTTAAAAAGTAAGAATTAGATGCCAGCATGGGTTGAAGCAATTTTACTTGGAATCATCCAAGGGTTAACAGAGTTTTTACCAGTTAGTAGTAGTGGTCATTTGGAATTGGCAAAATACTTTCTTGGTGATCAACGGTTATCAGATAGCAGTATGTTTATGACTGTTTTATTGCATTTTGCTACAGCTTTAAGCACTGTTTTCTTTTTTTGGTCAGATATTAAATCAATCCTAACGGGAATCCGAGGACGCGATTCACAAGCCTATATTATATTTATTTTAATTTCAATGATTCCTGCGGTGATTATTGGATTAGCTTTTGAAACAATCATTGAGTCATTTTTTAGTGGAAATGTAGTGCTCATTTGCGGTATGCTATTGGTGACGGCAATCTTGCTTTTATTTGCGGATTTTTCAAAATCAAAAAAGAAACCACTTACAAATTCAAGTGCATTGATTATTGGTATTGCACAAGCTATCGCTATTATACCTGGTATTAGTCGGTCAGGAGCGACGGTTGCTACTTCAATTATGCTTGGCATTGATCGAAACCATGCTGCAAGGTTTTCTTTTTTGATGGTTATCCCGTTAATTTTTGGTAAAATGGCAAAAGACGTATTGGATGGATCATTGTTGACCTTTGCAAAAGGTGATTTATTATATTATTTTGTTGGATTTACAACGGCATTAATTGTTGGTTATCTTACATGTAAATTTATGGTTGGTTTAATAAAACGTGCTCAACTTAGATATTTTTCTTTGTATTGCATCTTAATTTCAATTGCAACCTTGTCGTATTATTTTATAAAATAAATGAAAGAAAAGATCATACAATATATTACGAATTCAAATGAGATAGAAGGTTTAGATTTTGAAGCTGGCACCACGATTCTTATTGATAAGCCAAGGGAGTGGACATCATTTGATGTCGTTAATAAGGTACGATATCAAATGAGTAGAATCCATGGTAAAAAAAGATTTAAAGTTGGACATGCAGGTACGTTAGATCCATTAGCTACAGGACTATTAATTTTGTGTACAGGTAAGAATACCAAAATTATTGACCAGTTTCAGAATGACAATAAATCGTATTTTGCAACCATTAAACTAGGTGCAACAACACAAAGCTATGATCGTGAACATGAAGAAGAGAATATTAAATCACTCGATTCAATAGATGTAGATAAAGTATCGCAGGTAATCAAACAGTTTGTCGGAGTGCAAATGCAAAAAGCACCGATTTATTCCGCACTTAAAAAGAATGGGGTGCCGATGTATAAATTGGCGAGAAAGGGCGTTGATGTAGTAGCCAAAAGTAGAGAAATTAATATTCTAGATATTCGAAACGTAAAAATTAATTTACCTTTTATAGAATTTGATATTGATTGCAGTAAAGGGACGTATATTCGTTCGATTGCATTTGATATTGGAGAGAAATTAGGAGTTGGCGGATACTTGTATGATTTATGTAGAACTTCATCAGGACATCTTCAGTTAAAAGATGCATTAACCCTTGATGATTTGATTCAAAAATTGGAACTTAGACCAACAAAAGAAAGAGAATAAGTGGCAGTAATTGTTGAAAATATAACCAAAGTTTATGGTAGCCAAAAAGCCGTAGATAATCTCAGTTTTACTGTTGAGAAAGGCCAAATTTTGGGTTTTTTGGGGCCTAATGGAGCGGGAAAGACCACGACCATGAAAATGCTTTCTTGTTTTTTGCCACCTACACAGGGGACAGCATCGATCTATGGATATGATATTATCAAACAACCTATGGAGGTAAAGAGGATCGTGGGGTATTTGCCAGAGCATAATCCTTTATACCTTGATATGTATGTGCGCGAATATCTTACCCTTGTAGCCAGCATTCATAAGTTATCATCTCCGAAGTCGAGAATTGAAACATTAATTGAGCAAACGGGGCTAACAAAGGAGTCAAAAAAGAAAGTGGGAAGCCTATCAAAAGGATATAGACAAAGAGTCGGCCTTGCTCAAGCACTTATGCATGATCCGGAAGTGTTGATTATGGATGAACCTACTTCTGGACTTGATCCAAACCAACTTGTTGAAATTCGACATTTGATTAAAGAAATAGGCAAAGATAAAATAGTCATCTTTTCATCACATATTATGCAAGAAATTGAAGCACTTTGTGATCGAGTGTTGATCATAAATAATGGTAAGCTTGTAGCAGATGATCCGATTGCCTCTTTAAGTGCAAGAGTAAAAGGAGGCAAAGTTGTATTTGTTGGGTTTGAAAAGACAGTAGATGAAGCTTTTTTTGATGAAAACGCTCAAATTGAATCTTGGCACAAAGAACATAATCATTATCGTCTTTTAGTATCTGATGAGATCGTTGTCAAACAATCTTTGTTTGATTTTGCAGTTACGAAAAACAATCGGATTAACCTATTGTCTTCCGAGGAAATAAGCGTAGAAGAAGTATTTCAGTCATTAACTAAAACTAATAAAGTAGGCAATGATTAGTATTTACTTTAAAGAAATAAAGTCCTTTTTTAGCTCACTAATAGGTTATTTGGTGATTGCTGTTTTTTTACTTTTTATTGGACTTTTTATGTGGGTATTTGAAGATACAAGTATTCTAGAATATAAGTATGCAACGATGGAGTCCCTTTTTACAATAGCGCCTTTGTTGTTTTTACTCATCATTCCGGCCATAACTATGAGAAGCTTCGCAGAAGAAAATCAAAAAGGGACGATGGAATTTCTATTAACAAAACCTATCTCGGATGTGCAAATCATTCTAGGGAAATATTTGGCAAATTTAACATTAGTTATCATCGCTTTAATTCCTACAGCTATTTACTATTATTCAATTACCCAGTTAGGGTTTCCAAAAGGGAATATTGATGGTGGAGCTGTAATAGGGTCCTATATGGGGCTCGTTTTTTTAGCAATGGTATTTCTAGCAATAGGTATCTTTAGTTCTAGTCTAACAAATAATCAGATCAGTGCCTTTATACTTTCCTCTTTTACATGTTTCTTGTTTTATTTAGCGTTTAGTTATATAAGTACACTTCCTATTTTCTTTGGTAAGGTAGATGATATGATAGAAAAGATAGGCTTAGAGTATCATTATAATTCCATTAGTCGTGGCAAAATCGAATGGAGAGATATTTTCTATTTTCTTAGTATGACGAGTTTCTTTTTATGGTTAACAACCGTGTCATTAGCAAAACGAAAATGGTAATGGGGATAAAATCTAAAATAGAAGCAATCATATTAACCTTATTATTAGCACTGTTACTTGCAGTGTCAAATTTGGTAATCGATCGATGGACAGGATATGTTGATCTAACGGAAGATAAAAGATTCTCTTTAAGCGAATCAACGGCATCATTGATTAGAGATGTGGATGAAACGATTTATATCAGAGTATTACTTGAAGGACAATTTCCAGCTGGTTTTAAACGGTTGAAAGAAGCTACAAAAGATATTTTACGTCAATTTCACTCCATTAATGCGAATATTGAATTCGTTTTTGAAAACCCAGACGAAGGGTCTGTTAAGGAAATTAATAGTCGGAGAGAAATTCTAAGCAGTGTAGGCATTAATCCTGTAAATCTCCGGATTATGGAAGAAGGACAGCGCACAGAAAAGTTGATCTATCCTTTTGCCTTGCTTAATTTGGGTAGCCGACAAACCATCGCTAACTTATTAGAAGAGCAAACATTGAGAACAAATGAAGAGGAAGTCCTCAATCGTTCGGTAAATATGCTTGAATACAAATTAGCAAATGCAATCTCCAAACTGGTTAATACCGAACGACCAAATGTTTTAATTTCTAAAGGAAATGGAGTACTTTCTGAAATCCAGACAGCGAGTTTGACCCAAACATTATCCTTATATTATGATGTTGGAAAAATTGATTTAGATTCTGTTTACCAGATAGGAAAAGAAGCAGATGTTTTATTTGTAATTAAACCAACCGAAGCATTTTCAAAGAAAGATCAATTTAAAATCGATCAATATATCATGAACGGTGGTAAAGTAGTGTGGATGATCGAAAAATTTCATGCTAGTTTAGATAGTATTGCTAGGTATAAAAATTATGTACCCAAAGTAATTGAACACGGTCTTGATGACATGTTTTTCACTTATGGTGTTCGTTTGAAAGATAATTTAATATTAGATGTTGAATGTAGTAAGATTCCCCAGGTTATTGGTATGTCAGGAGATAAACCACAAACAGCTCTATTTGATTGGTATTACCACCCAATACTTCAAGGAAATCCGGAGCACCCATTGTCAAAAAATGTTGGACTCGTAAACATGTTTTTTCCTAGCACCATTGATACATTAAAAACAAAATTTCCTTTAAGAAAAACTGCGTTGTTATCATCTTCTAATTATTCGAGATATCAAGTTTATCCTATGCGTTTGAATTTTCAAATGCTAAAAGCGGATAGAGACGTTTCCAAATTCAATAAAGGATCACAATTGGTTGCTCTATTGGAAGAAGGAACCTTCGTGTCTCACTTTAAAAATAGAGTGTCTGAAACCATGGTTGAAGGTTTGGAATCCATTGGCGCAAGCTTTAAAGAACAAAGTGAAGAAACCAAACAAGTGTTTATTAGTGACGCAGATTTTATAAGAAATCTATATAATCCAGAAGATAATCGGATTAGTGATATTGGCTATAATAAATGGGAAGATAAGGTGTATAAAGGGAATCAAACGTTCTTAATAAACCTTATCGAATACCTTGTAGACGATTATGGACTGTTAGAATCGCGATCGAAAGATGTAAAACTTAGGCTTTTGGATAAAGCAAAAATCCAAGAAGAAAAAAGAGGGTGGCAATTGCTTAATGTTGGACTGCCGATCGTACTTCTTTTACTTTTTGGGTTTGCATATCATTATATAAGGAGAAGGAAATATGAATGATCAAGTATTCATTAATTACTTTTAAAAATTGACAAACGATGAAAAGAATACTTTTTCTATTATTAATATTAATGGCCTTTTTTGCGACTTATTTCTACATATCACAAACCCAATCAGTAACAAATGGAGGGTTGGATATTTCAGAAAGATCTTTTGCCGTAAAAGATCCAGCGGAAATTCACAAAATTGTCATTAAAAATAAGGCACTGCCTACCTATGTTATAGAGCGTGATGAAAAGAAAGAATGGAAATTCAATGAATTTTACAAGGCAGATAGGCATATTATGACAAATATCATAGAGGTATTAACGAAGGTGGATGTAAAATTTATTCCTCCTTCAGCAGCTAGGCAACATATTGTTGATAATATGAATAAAATTGGTATCGCTGTGGAGATATATAACAAAGCCGGCGATAAAATTAGAGATTACATTGTTGGTTCTAATTTAAATGATGAACGAGGAACATATTACTTAGTTCGAGGTAAAAGTCAACCATATGCGATGGAATTCCCATACATAGAGGGTTCTTTAAGAGATCGATTTGTATATCAATTGCAAGATTTAAGGGATCGATATATCTTTGATGAGAATGTTGAAAGAATTGTAAAAGTAGAAGTTCACTACCCAAAATCGGTAGATAAAGGATACATTTTAGTTCGCGAAGGAAGTGAAACATGGGATGTGTTAAATGCAAATGGAGAAAAATCCAATACTAAAGTTGTTAATCAACGAGCCGTTGAAGATGTTCTTTCGGAATTTGAACATGTAGCCTCGGAAGCTTTTGAAAATGAAAACCCTAAAAGGGATAGAATAGAAAGCGCAGCTCCTTTTTGTACTATTGATGTAACTTTTGATAACGGGGTTAAAAAAGCAGTAAAACTATTACCAGTTTTGGATTTTGTTGATGATAGAGTGCAAACGGATGAATTAGAGCAACTTGAATTAATTGAACGATTTTTTGTTCAAACTAATTGGAAAGACTTATATTCCATGCAGAAACTTCAAGTCAAAAAGGTTTTAAGACCTTATAATTACTTTTTTAAATGAAAAAATTATTCTATTTATTCATAAGTATACTGAGCATAGCGATCTTTAGCGGCTTTGTCGGTCCAGATTGGGGTTTTTATGGTCATCGTAAAATTAACAGAAAGGCAATTTTCACCTTGCCTACACCATTAAATAGTTTTTACAAAGAACATATAGAATATATTACGGAACATGCTGTAGATCCCGACAAAAGGAGGTATGCCACCAAGCATGAAGGAGTTCGACACTATATAGATATCGATCATTGGGGAGATTATCCTTTTGATCAGGTACCTAGAGATTGGCATGAAGCAATATTAAAGTATGGTGTTTTTCAATTAGCAAATGAAACCGATACGACCTATTATGCCGTTAGTTGTTTTGATAATGATAGCATTCAACATTTAAGCCTTAATTGCAATAAGACATTTGATTTTTTCGATAATAGCATTCAATCAAGATTTTACGAAGATGAAATATTAATACCTTTTAGTGAAATAAAAGCCTACCTCAAAACAGATGATATTGTAAAGTATAAAGAGATTGAAAATGTAAAATTTGAAGACCACTTTTCGGAATATGGGGTGTTGCCTTTTCATTTGTTGCAATATTATCGAAAATTAGTTAGTGCATTTGAAGGGAGAAATTTAAAATCTATATTAAGGATTTCTGCTGAAATTGGTCATTATATTGGCGATGCACATGTACCACTGCATACAACTGAAAACTATAATGGTCAATTTACAGATCAAAATGGAATTCATGGATTTTGGGAAAGCAGGCTTCCTGAACTTTTTGCTGATGAAACCTATGATTTTTTTGTGGGTAAGGCTCAATATATTGAAGACCCTAAATCATATTTTTGGGATGTCGTTTTGAATAGTCATAGTCACTTGGATGAGGTTTTAGCATTTGAAAAATCTTTAAGTAAAAGTTTTGCTCAAGATCAGCAATATTGCTTTGATGAACGCTTGGAAAGGACCATTCAAACGCAATGTGAACCCTATGCAAGAGCTTATCATAATGCAATGGATGGAATGGTTGAAGAGCAAATGAGAGCCTCGATCTTATCGATTGGAAGTGTTTGGTATAGTGCATGGCTTGACGCAGGTTCTCCTGAAATTTCTAGGGAAGCTATGGTTGCTTGGAATGAAGCAGATAAAAAAGAGCAGGAAAAGTTAGAAGCAAAGTTTAATCAAGGAGATATAAAAGGAAGAGGCCACGGCCGATAGGTATGAATGTAATACAATTAATAGTAAAAGGCATGGCGATGGGTGTTGCCGAAGTTATTCCTGGTGTTTCAGGAGGAACTATTGCATTTATCACGGGTATTTACGAGCAACTTATAAACAGTATAAAATCGGTCGATCGATCTTTTTTTGGATTAGTCATCAAGTTTAAATTGAAAGATGCTTTCTATAAGGTGAATGGTCCATTTCTTCTAAAGCTTATGATTGGGATGGTCATAGGTATTGTGATTGGTGTTTTTGGTGTAAGTTATTTGATGGAACAATACCCCACAATCTTGTGGTCTTTCTTTTTTGGGTTGATCTTTGTGTCTATCTTCTACCTAGCATCCAAAATAGAAAAGATAAA
>CALDTZ010000099.1 GCA_937924805.1 uncultured Saprospiraceae bacterium | reverse complement strand
TAGTGATTTTACAATTGTTACTTTCAGTGACCATACAGGCACAGGATGTACCTTTATCAGTTGTTAATACTTTTTATGGAAATTATGATCAAAACTTACATGGAGTTACTATGTATCCAGATATTACATCAAACAGTTTTGATATAGATCTACCAAGTTGTGCATCTGGAAGTGGAGCAACGATCACAAACGCTTATTTTGTATGGCAACAAAGGTTTAGAAATAATAATAATGATTTAGGAACGGTTCCTGTATTTGACAATTCTTTTGATCTCCAAATTGGATCAAATTCTGTTGTGTCAATAACGGCTGACAGTGAATATACTTCTATAAATCCGGAAAACTTTAATGGTAGCCTAATTAGATATACGTATTTGTTTACGGGCTATGCGGATGTTACGTCTATGGTTCAGTCAGAATTAGTAGCTGGAACCAATACGATCAATGTATCTGATTTAATACCACCTACAGAAACAGGTGTAACGAAACAAAATTGGGGTATAGGATTAGTACTTATTTATGAATGTCCAGAGTACCCAGAAGTAACGATTCAAACGTCTGTAGGATCTGATTTTTTCTATTGTGGAAATGTTGGTGGTGGCCCAGATGCTGGAGATTATTCTCATATCAATTGCTTTGAGTTTCCAACGACAACAAGCCCTATTACTGCTACATTAGAAGGAATGTTTGGTGGATCAGCAAATGAAAGTGCACCATATAGAGGTGGTGTGATATGCTATACAGCAGATTCAGGGGCGATTCCTGTAAATTCAGGAACAGATGTTGCTCCATCAGGAGATGTTGTAAATGATCCAGCGGCGGTATGTTCAGACAATCCAACTTGGACATCTAGTTTAGGGACCGAGTGGGATGACTTTGCTACTCCAGTCACTATTCCTGTAGGCTCAGAATATGTTTGTATTCAATCTCATTCTATAGAAGATCCTGGTGTAACTGCAGGTTGCGGTAGTCTTGCCGCAGCCACTTATGTTTTCAAATTTGACGGCGATCCATTTCAAATGGGAACACCATGTGACCCCATTTTAGAAACGGTCTGTGATGATGCCACTGATAGTGCCACACTTACAGCAGATGCTGGAATGACAAATTATCAATGGTATAACGAAGCGGGTATTTTAGCAGGTGAGACTAGTCAAACGTTAGTAGTAGACTCAAACACACCAGGAATGGCGGACGGCTCGGAAGATTTTTACTACGAAGCTACAGATGCTTCAGGCTGTCCAGGAGAATTATGTTGTCCAGTTACAGTTGCAACCGAAGTTTGTGGTACACCATGTACAACTCCAAATTGTTTTGGTATATCTGGAACAAGCAATAATTAATTAAACAAATCTAGCTGAATTCCACCATTTGGTTGAATTTCCAAAATTGAAAAAATTGCCTTGCCAAAGGTAGAATACTACATTATTAAATTACTGAAGTTTATAGCAATAGTTTTTTATAAATAAGACTAATGAATACTCCCTATAATTCTCCATTTAAATATTTTTCTAATATGTTAACACAAAACCATATTACTAACATTAACTGCAACATCAAAGAAAAAATTATAACTCGCCGTTGGTTAGTTTTATTATTAGTTATTGTGAATTCATTATTAATTCAAAACATTGGATTTTCGCAATCATGTGAATGCACCGATTATTTATATGTCAATGACCAAAATGGCCCAGTACATAAATTTGAAATTAATACAGCAACTGGTGCTCTTACGGAGGTTACTGATGCGAGTGGTAATCTTCCATTTATTCCTGATACTGATGGTTTTCCATTATGGACGCCTCATGGACTAGCTATCGATAACAATGGAAGTATTTATATCGGTCGTCATTTTGGAGGAGATAATGAGATTCAACAATACAACTGTGCAGGCGAGTTGACAGGTGAAGATTTTTTAGGAGCAGTGAATCAACAACGATTGAATTTTGGTTCATATAATGGTATATTATATGAGCCAGACAATGGTATTTTCTCAGGTCAACAAACCGTAGCTGCTTATGATTTGTGTGATGGTAGTCTGATAGGAAGAATGCAAATTAATACCAGTGCTACTTTAAATACATCTACCTGGGGATTTCATGTAGATGACACCTACTGGTATGTGATGGATTATGCAACTACGAATTGTGTACACAGAGGATTATTAGATATTTCACTATATAATGCTACAGGAACAAATACGGGTTCGCAAATGACAGTATGTGCAGGCGATGGCCCTCATATGGGTATCACTAGTGATGCTGCGGGTAATATGTATATTGTGGCTAAGCAAGATAGGGACGGACAACTAAACGATTTTGAAATAAGAAAATATTCTCCAACAGGAGCCCTTTTAGCTACCGCTGCAGATCCATCGAATGGAGGAAATATAAGTACTCCGGGTCAAGCTGGTTTTTGGGGTGCAAGAGGGCTAGATTTTAGTGAAAAATCAGGATACCTGTATGTTGGTAATTTTGAGAATTGCGTTACCGTTTTTGATTCAGATTTGAATCAGTTGTCTACGCTGAATGTACCGAATCCAGGTGCAGGAAATGCTAAAGGAGTACGTATAGCTACAGAATGTTGTCCTGATAATCCAAACTTATCTATTACAGAAAATATCTGTGCAGCAGATGCTACAGGAACTACTTATTTTATCAACGATTTGTTTGGTTGTGAGGCTCCAGTTTGTGAAGGTATTTGGACAGAAGATTCAAATACAAGTGGAGGATCTATTGCATATAACTCTTGTAATCAAAGTATAACCGTTGATGGAAATAGCGGCTGCGCAGTTTATGTTCTAATAAGTAATGGTTCTGGAAATAAAAATTGTGGTGTCTTAGATCTATCTATTAATATTTGTATTGAGGATTGTACCTCGACACCATGTACAACTCCAAATTGTTTAGGAATATCAACAACAAGAAATAATTAATTAATCATATCTAGCTGAATTTCACCATTTGTTTGAATTTTCAAAATAGAAAAATTGTCTTGCCTAAGGTAGGATACTACAATATTAAAGAAGAAGTACTACTCGACAATCTTGCATAAAATGAATTTGTCATTTACTCTAAAAAAAGGTTTCTAATGAAAACGAATTACTCAACAACATTTCCATTTTCTATCGATAAGTTCGAAGAAAAAATTAAACAATCCTTTCTGGGTATATCACTTTTGGTGATTTTACAATTGTTTCTTTCAATGGCCATCAATGCTCAAGTTACCGAGGATAGAGTTTCTACATATGCCTCTTTTAGTGGTAATCTAAAGCAAGTGCAGAATGGAACTTCATTTTATATAGATGAAGCTACGGGAACTTTCGATATAGATATTCCAACCTGTAGTGGGGGTGGAACTCCAGTCATTGAGGCCGCCTATCTAGTTTGGATGGCAAGAAATTGGTCTGCGCAAGGTGTCGCCACTTTCGATCAAGATGTTGTAATTGATTTTAATGGAAGTGGTAACATGACTATTGCATCTGACGATGATTTTACAGCAATTGATGCTACTAATAATAGATATTTTGATACTCAGATAGCAGATATTACAGCATTGGTA
>CALDTZ010000098.1 GCA_937924805.1 uncultured Saprospiraceae bacterium | reverse complement strand
AATGAAATGGGTGAACCATTGACTGATGTGACGTTTGAAGTTATGAATTCACCTGAAGGATTTACGATGACAAATGATAGTCTTGGGTGGTATGATTATTTTAGTTTTGGTCATGTAAGTCTTGATTTAAATCTAAGAAGGCAAGAGAACGCGCTTCAGTTTGTAAGTACCATTGATATTGTCATGGCTCAAATGCATATACTCGGTTTAATTGAACTTTCAGAGATTCAAAAAATGACGGCGGATGTGAATTGTGATGGATCAATCTCTGCCAATGATTTAGGTACGATTAGGCGACTTATTTTAGGAAATATTACTGATTTTGAGGAATGTGTCAATTGGCGATTTTTACTTGAGGAAACCAATGATTATATGCAGGAAATTGGAACTAATGTATTTCAAATTCAAAATTTTAGTGGGAGTTTAAGACAAGATTTTACGGGACATAAAATGGGTGATGTCAACCAATCATCATTGACAGAAGCTACCCAGACAGACCCTAGATCCAATTATAATTTTACGTATAGTAATGTGTCGCTAAAAAAAGGCGTACCCTATACGATCCATTTTTATGGTAGTGAAGCTATCAATGTTACTGGATTTCAGTTAGCTTTAGCTTCACAAGATGCATCGTTTGTAGCTTTCGCAAATGAAGAAGTAGGTTTCACATCTGTACAAAAAGATCTTTATAAAATCAGTTATACGTCGGATCAGGTTATAGAAAAGGTAAATGCTGCAACACCACTGTTTTCCGTTCAGATTATTCCAAATAAAAAAGGTAAGGTTAGCGATTTTATTCGCTTAACGAAGGATTTGAGTCCTGAAATGTATGATGATCAATTATTGATTTCCCCGATAAGCTTGCAGCCTAAGGATGACCAGGTAAATAGCATATCCGACATCTATCCTAATCCATCTTCAAACCAATTCTTATTCGATATCGTATGCGATAAGGCACAGCAGATGCAGGTGGAAATAATGAGCGTTGCTACTGGACAATTGGTAGAAACGTATTCAACGAAAATAGAGCAAGGGAGGTCTACCATTTCTTTAGGCAAACAGAATCCAAAGCCAGGAATCTATCTTTATCGAATATCGATGGGTGATTACATAAAGGCTGGAAAGATAGTACGTCTATAAACAACAATAAGGGTTTAAATTATTGCATCAAATTTCTGTTTGTCACCAATAGATCTGCATCCCTTTTGAGCAATGAACATAAGGGTTAAATCTATGTTTATAAATCGTCGGATGATTAAAGGACCGACCACATTTTGGAAAACAAGCAACAAAATATCATAATATATGGTGCAGCACGATGCCATAAATCTCAGTATTATCAATCTTACTTGAGTGATAAAGAGATAGATTTTGTTTTTTTTGATGTCGAGAAAGATGCTCTAGCGGCAATTGCTTTACGATCTCTTTATGAAAGTGGCAAACTTCATTTTCCAACCCTTGTCATTGGAGATAAAAAGTTGAGAAATCCACGTGATCATGAAATTGACAAGGCAATCCTAAAATTAAAAATCTAAAAGTAAATGTATGTTTCAACATATTGAACAAGATCGTCGATTTGAATTGGAGTTTGAAGGGTTTACCTCCGTTGTAAGCTATTTGTTAAAAGACAATCAAATGTATCTTACACATTCAGAAGTACCTAGCGAATTGCGTGGTAAAGGCATCGGTAAAAAATTGGTTCTTGAAACCTTTCAATACATTGAAGATCATAAAATAGAAGCAATAGCAGTTTGTTCTTATATTAAATTAGTGAGGGATCGTAGTGAATATTGGTCCAAAAAAATAGGATAGGGATGAGACTAAATTTTGATGATACCTTTAACAAAGAATTACGAGCGGACCCGATAATAACCACGGATAGACGCCAAGTGCAGAATGCCCATTATTCATTTGTAACACCTCGAATTCCTTCGAAACCTAGTGTGATCCATGTATCTGATGATATGCTACAAATGGTTGGATTAACAAAAGAAGAAGGTCAATCAGAAGACTTTAAAAATATAGTTACGGGTGCCGATGTATATCCTCAGACTTCACCCTATGCTATGTGTTATGGCGGTCATCAATTTGGACACTGGGCTGGACAATTAGGCGACGGTAGAGCGATAAATTTGGGAGAAATTATTCATAATAATGCTCGATGGGCATTGCAATTAAAGGGAGCGGGTGTCACTCCTTACTCAAGATCTGCGGATGGTTTTGCTGTTTTACGTTCTTCGATTCGAGAGCATTTGTGTAGCGAGGCGATGCACCATTTAGGAGTACCTAGTACTAGATCGTTGTCTTTAAGTTTGACAGGTGATCAAGTAATGAGGGATATGATGTATGATGGTCATCCGGCACTTGAAAAAGGAGCGGTTGTATGTCGCGTAGCGCCAAGTTTTATACGTTTTGGAAATTTTGAAATATTTGCAAGTCGTAAGGATACTACCTCATTAAAGCAATTGGCAAATTATACGATCGAAACGTATTTTTCAAAGATTAGTAGTACTGGCACCGCTCGATATATTGACTTTTTTAATGAAGTTTTGGATCGGACATTGGAAATGATTATTCACTGGCAAAGAGTAGGATTTGTGCACGGTGTAATGAATACAGATAATCTTTCAATTCTTGGATTGACAATAGATTATGGTCCTTATGGTTGGCTCGAGGGGTATGATAAAGGGTGGACACCCAACACAACGGATAAGCAAAATAAGCGATATCGATATGGTAATCAACCCTATATTGGTTTATGGAATCTATATCAATTGGCCAATGCATTATACTTGTTAGTTGGGGATTCAAAACCTTTTGAATTGGCATTGGATCGATACAAAAATCAATATACAATCAAGTATTTGGAAATGATGAGGTCAAAACTTGGATTAAATTTACAGCTAAAAGAAGACGCTCGGATAGTTGACGAATTGGAAAATATCCTAGAGGTTTCAGAAACAGATATGACCATCTTTTTTAGATTACTTTCTACCGTTCAAAAAGAGGATCTTCCTAGTCAAGCATTAACAAAAGTAATGGCTTCCTTTTATCGTGTGGATGAAATTCAAGACCGGATAAAAGCAAATTGGATTTCATGGTTTGAGGCCTATATTGATCGATTGCAATTAGAAACCATAGACGATGAAGAAAGGCAAAATTCGATGAACATTATAAATCCCAAATACGTCCTTAGAAATTATATGGCTCAATTGGCGATTGATGACGCAAACAAAGGCGATTATAAATTAATTGATGATCTGTATACGATGCTTAGAAATCCTTATGACGAACAAAAAGAAAACGAAAAGTGGTTTGCGAAACGTCCAGATTGGGCTCGCTATAAAGTAGGATGTTCAATGTTGTCATGCAGTTCTTAAGGTAGATACGTAATCGATAGTAAGCCTCGAATGAGTTGAAGTTTGAAAGTGTAATTCGATGTAATCAATTGATTTCGTAGATCAAGTCAATGAAAGTGCCGCTAATCAATATTTCAACATTGGCGTTACCTGTTTCTTCAATATTTAGTTCAAAATCCCCTGAGATTGTATTTGTTTGGTTGTCACACGAGCTGATATTTACAAATCCACCCACTTCATCTATACTTTTGAATGGTACACCATCATTTGTTTGATATTCACAAGCACCATGATCACAAATGATTAAAAAACCATCATCATGACAATCTTCGTCGATTATTTCCGAAGGGTAACGTTCGATGCTCAAACATGAGCCGTCTCCGCCAGGAAATAATTCCTGAATATAGAGCGTAAGTACTTCGCCTGTTTCAGCGCGACCAATGATTGCCAAATGATTCACATTTGCAAACATGGAATACGTCATTTTAGCTTCAATAGACTCTTGATTAACCGAGTATTTTGTTCCGTCTATATTCCAGGTCAGCGTTTGATTGGTTACTTTTTCTTCGGCAATTTTTTCATCGTCACTACAAGAGATAAAACAAATAAAAAATAAGAGAACTATCAAATAAGGTACGTTGCTTTTCATACTTGTTTTTCAATTTAAATAAAAGTAAATATTTGAAAAAACAAAATCAAATAACAAAAGCAACTTAGAGGTAATATATCGTACAAACTACATGATCCTGTACCTTTGTACAATTATGTTTTAATTTTTCAGTTAGGGAAAACAGTAAATTTAGTTGGATAAAGAATGGAAAATGAGAAACGTCTTTTTGCATCAATTAAAATTCATTCGAACGCTGGTCATTACAGATGAAATCAGCGAGAATGGATAAGGACAACGAATCATTTGAATTAGAAAGCACATACATGACGGATTCTATGCGACTTAGGTAAATGTTATTGGTGTATTGATTGGAAGAATACGTTGAATCGTTAATGAATAATTAAAGAAATGAGAAATATTTTCAAAAATGCAACACTGTTGCATTTTTTGTTATACCTTTAATTATCATTCATTAAAATTTTTTAAATCATGAAGAATAATCTTTTATTAATTGCCTCAGTATTGACAATCTCTTTGCTTTTTACATCGTGTGAAAAGGATGATCCTATCATACCTGATGAACCCGAACTTATTACTACGCTTAATTACATGTTAAGTCCAGCAAATGGAGGAGACATGATAACATTAAGTTTTCAAGATTTGGATGGTGACGGTGGTGAAGATCCTATCGTAACAGGTGGTACACTTGCCGCTAATACAAGCTATGTAGGAAGATTAGAATTACTAAATGAAGCAGAATCACCTGCTGAAAGTATTACGGAAGAAATTCAAGAAGAAGAAGAAGAGCACCAATTCTTTTTCCAATCAAGCATTTCAGATTTATCTGTTTCGTACAACGACGAAGATTCAAATGACAAACCTGTTGGACTTAGTAGTATCATAACTACGGGTGCAGCAGCATCAGGAACGTTAACGATTATACTTAGACACGAACCGAATAAATCGGCTACCAATGTAGCTGATGGTGATATTACGAATGCAGGTGGAGAAACGGATATAGAAGTTACATTTTCAATAGATGTCCAATAGCAAACGCCTATTTTTTATTGCTTTTTTATTTTTTATACTAAAAGCGAATGCCCAAGAATGCGAATTATCCATTCAGGGTCATGTATTCGATTTTGAATCGAAACTGCCTTTGTCATATGTTAATGTATTTATACAAGAAACATCTGTAGGTACAGTAACAGATGATGAAGGCAATTTTCTTATTGAAAATATTTGTGAAGGAGAATATCATCTCATCTTTTCTCATATTGGATGTGAGGCAAAGAAAAGGCATCTTGTTATTTCCAAAGATACCTTGTTAAATATAGAATTACCCCATTCAGCAACGTCCTTAGGAGCTGTTGTGATTCATGGAAAAATTGATAATTCCAACACGCAATCGAGTCTATCTATTAATAGGCAAATGATTGAGGACAATAGCAATAAAAGTTTGTCAGGTTTACTTGAAACGGAATCAGGTGTCCAACTTATTAAAAATGGTAGTGGAATCTCCAAACCTGTTGTTCATGGTTTATATGGGAATCGATTGACGATTCTTAATAATGGCATCGTTCAAAGTGGCCAACAATGGGGCAATGATCATGCACCCGAAATAGACCCATACGTTGCAGATAAAATAACGGTTATAAAAGGGGCAAATGCGATTGAATATGGAGCTGGAAACTTAGGTGGTCTCATTTTAATCGAACCAAAATCTATCGGCACAGAACCCCATCTTCATGGCCAGTATAATTATACGTATGAAACAAATGGAAGGGGTCATAGTATGAATACTCGAGTCGAAAAATATTCACCTTTATTAGCATGGCGTATCAGTGGTACTTTAAAGAATTATGGGGATCGTAAAGCGGTTGATTATTTTCTTACGAATACTGGCGTAAAAGAAGCAAACTTTTCGGTCAAACTAGAAAAATCGTGGAAAGACAAATTGTTTCTTGACTTCTATGCGAGTACGTTCAATACGGAGCTTGGAGTACTGCGAGGATCACATATTGGTAACACCACAGATTTGGAGCAGGCACTGACAAAAGATATTCCTTTCTTTACGGAACCTAATTTTAGTTATACGATTAATGCTCCGAAGCAACAGGTTTCGCATCAGTTAGCAAAATTGAAATCTAAGTATTATATAAATGAAGATCAAATTATTGAATTCGTCCTTGCCGGCCAATTAAATGATCGTAAAGAGTTTGACGTGCGGCGAAGTGGGCGAGAAGATATCCCTTCGTTGAATCTTAAACAATATTCCTTTGATACTGAACTATCCTACACCAGACGATTTAAGAATGCGGTAAAACTAAAATTCGGAAATCAAAACAATCTAACGGACAATACAAACAATCCAGATACTGGAATTTTACCTCTAATTCCTGATTATATTTCTTGGAAAAATGGTTTTTTTAGTACGCTTTCAACGAAGGTTAACAACGCGCATTTTAACCTAGGGATTCGGTATGATTATGAATATCAAAATGTACTTACTATAAGCAGTTCTGTACCGAAAGAAATTATTAAATACGAAAACGAATTTCATAATGTAAGCGGTCTTTTTGCGATAAAAGTAGATCTAACAAATACGCAAACCATTAGTTTTAATGCAGGATATTCGATGCGAAACCCTGGTATAAACGAGCGGTATAGTAACGGATTACATCAGGGTGTAAGTGGAATCGAACAAGGAGATATCAATCTAGATATAGAAAAATCGGTAAAAAACACCCTGGAATACAAGTGGCTTCCCAATACCAAGTTTTCAATTAACGTGTTGGGGTACCACCAAAATTTTACCGATTACATATTCTTGAATCCGACGGAAGAAATCCGTTTAACGATTCGTGGCGCTTTTCCAGTATTTCAATATACACAAACAGATGCACGAATATATGGACTGGATGTATCGTCTCAATTTACAATAAGCCATTCCCTTTTTGGAATCTTAAAGTATAGTTACCTCAAAGGAGAAGATAATAAGAATAATGTTCCCTTGATTTTTCTTCCATCAAATAGTCTTTTTGGAAGTTTTGTCTATCGTACAAAAAACGCAATAAAACTTTCCAAAACCGTCGTTATGGATGCGCCTGAAATTGAGTTAAATAGCAGGTTGGTTTTCAAACAAAACAACATTCTGCCTGAACAAGATTTTGCCAATCCTCCACCGACCTATCATCTTGTGGGGCTCAAAGCATCAACGAATGTCAATTTTCAAACCTATAAAATTCGTTGCTTTATTAAAGCAGATAATTTGTTAAATGTAAAGTATCGTGATTATCTAAATAGGCAACGATATTTTGCAGATGACTTAGGGAGAAGTATCACCTTTGGACTTAGTTTTAAATTTTAAAAGATTCCATAATAGGATGGAAACCATCTAATTTCAATCATTGAAACTTCGTTTGATCCTTTGGATGAATGGATCAAAAATAGATTACGCTTTCTTCGTTTTAAGCATTACATTCATAATCATACCGATCACAATAAGAACGATTCCGAGCAAAGGCAAGAGTGTATATGTTTCACCAAAAAACATAAATCCCATAATGAGAGCATAGACCAATTCCATGTATTTAAATGGTGCTAGGATACTGGTTTCTTCCGTTTGAAAGGCTCTGGTCATGAATACTTGACCAATTAAACCAAAGATTCCAATACTCAATACACAAACCCACTCTTCTGGGTAAGGCATTCTCCATTTAGATATAAATAACAGTCCGGCGATCAAACAAATCGTCATGAAATAAAGGATAATCGTTAGATAATGTTCTTTGTCGCTTAAGTACCTTAGAAGGACAAAAACCATCCCCACTAGTAAGGCAGAAATAAGGACTAAAATAAAGCTTAATAAATCAATTCTGAGATCGAATCCTTTAAGCATTATAACCCCTAAAAATGCAATACCAAAAGAGAACCATTGATATCGATTGACGTTTTCTTTTAAAAAGTAATAAGCCAGAACAGCTCCGAAAATAGGCCCTAAATATCGTATTGAAATCGCGGACCCTAGCGGTATTCGTTGTAACGCAATAAAGAATGTGATCAACGAAATGCAGCCAATGATTGCTCTTAGAAGAAGTATTTTTCGATGCGTTCCTAAAATGGGTACCTTTTTTAGTAGAATGTAAGGAACTATAAAAATGAAAGTTCCGAAGGCTCGAAAAAAGACGACTTGCATCGGATGCATAGCACTCAATTCTTTTGCCATTACATTCATAATTGCAAAAGCAAAGGTCGCGATCAAAATATAAATGATACCTCGAGGTATGGAATTAAACATACTCAAAAGTACTACTTAAGCCATTATCATTTACTTGATTTATAAATCCAATGGCTTCGCCTAAAAGTGGAACATCCATGAATTTTTAATTTTGAAATAAATCAACAATCTTAATCAACATAAAAAGTCGACGTACCTTACATGCTAAGTATGATTGTCGATCACAAAATTTGAAAAATGGACCTTTTTAATGCTAGCCCGATTTCGAATCTATTACCTGAGGATGGTGAAGCAAATTATTATGGTAGAATCATACCATTGGAAAAATCGCAATATTATTATAATCAATTATTGAAGACGATAGATTGGGAGCATGACAAAGCCAATATGTTTGGAAAGTTGATTATTACAAAACGTAAAGTTGCTTGGTATGGCGACAAACCCTTCAATTATACCTACTCGAATACAACTAAATCTGCGCTACCATGGACAGAAGATTTAGTAGTGCTAAAAAATATCATTGAAAATAAAACGGGTGAAACGTTTAACTCTTGTTTGCTTAATCTTTACCATAGTGGTGAAGAAGGAATGGCCTGGCACAGCGATGGAGAAAAGGATTTGAAAAAGAATGGTGCTATCGCCTCCCTTAGTTTTGGAGCTGACCGTAAATTTGCATTTAAACATAAAACAACGAAACAAACCATATCCGTTTTCCTAGAAAAAGGAAGTTTACTTGTTATGAAAGGGGAGACTCAGGTGCATTGGTTGCATCGATTGCCACCAACAAAAAAGGTAAAAACGCCTCGAATAAACTTAACATTCCGAACGATCGAAGCATCAAATTTGGAGAGTTCCAACAACAAATAATTTCATAAATATCAAGTACATTGAATTTTTTTGATGAGTAAAAGGGAAAAAGGTAAATAGAAGCTATGAAGAAAATATTGATTACAGGTGGTGGAGGTAAAATTGGTACTTACTTTGTGCTGAATCATTCAAATGATTTTGAAATTACCGTTGTTGATATACATACGAAGCATCTTAATTTTCCTGGAAATGTGCATATAATAAATTCGGATCTTTCCGATTATACCAATTGTCAGAAGGTAACTAAAGAAATGGATATCGTTATCCATCTCGCAGCTATAATTGATGAAACAGAAAATGATGAAGCGTTAGATATTAATAATTTGCTCATAAAGAATGTCTTTAAAGCTACGGTTGAAAATAAATGCGAACGACTCATTTTTGCAAGTAGTGCGCAGACCATTGAACATTATCCGAAAGATTTACAAATAGGTATTCAAAGACCTGTACGTCCACATAATTTATATGGAGTATCAAAATGCTTTGGAGAAGCACTTGCCTCTTATTATGCATATCAACATGGGATATCAGCCATATGCCTACGAATTGGTGCTTACGAATTTGAAGAGGATCATACTGAAATGAATGCTCGTGATCTAAGTGCCTATCTTCATCCCGATGATTGTAATCAGTTATTGGTTAAATGTATTGAAACAAATGGATTACATTATGAAATATTTAATGCGATATCCAATAATAGGTACAAGAGATTAGATATATCTGATGCGATAAAAAAAATGAACTATCATCCTAAAGCCGATGCATTTGAGTTATTTGAATTGAAATCGCCATGAAGATCATTACCTGGAATTGTAATATGGCATTTAGAAAAAAGTATGAACATGTCGTTTCTATGAAGCCAGATCTATTGGTTATTCAAGAATGTGAAAATGAACAGAAACTTGAATCTGCTTTGGAAAAATTCGATTACAATGAGATTATTTGGTGCGGAAAGAATCCAAACAAAGGGATAGCCGTTATATCGTTTAACGAATATCGCATCGAAATCAATGAAAAGTATAATGATGAATACGAGTATATCATCCCTATCAATGTACAATTGGATGAAAGTTGTATTCAATTATTTGCAGTGTGGGCGATGCCTCATAAAACAAACAAAAACTGGGGGTATGTAGGTCAGTTATGGAGAGCTGTTCATGAGTATGAATCACTCTTTACAGAATGGACGATTATGATCGGAGATTTTAATAGCAATACGATGTGGGACAAACAAAGAAAAGTAGGTAATCATACAGATCTTGTCCAATTTTTATCGCAGCGAAACATAAGTAGTGTATATCATCAACAATTGGGTATCGATCATGGAGGTGAGAAAGATCCAACCTTATATTTATTGAAAAATAAAAATAAACCGTATCATATGGACTATTGTTTTGTATCCGATGGAATGATTAATACCGACACAAGGATTCATATAGGGAAAATTGTAAAATGGTTACCATTGAGTGACCATATGCCGGTGATAATTGATCATCTTGATATTTGATTTGATACGAATAATTCTAGATTGATGGACACATAATAGATTAAACGAGTAAAAACACACCATGGCGAAAGTAAAAATAGAAGAAGTCATTGATCATCTTGAAAGTGAATTTCGAGATGCATTAAAAGCAACGTTGAGAGAACATTTTCCGGATGAAGATTTTAATCCCAGGACTGTTTTTAAAACCTTTAAAAAACAAGTTTACCAAAAATGCAATGATTGGGAGCGAATACCCAATAAATTTATTCGTTCGGAATAAATCTAATACTGGATATCCATATGTCGATCGCATTCTACCTTTTTTTGTCAAACTTTTATCAGGACTGTGAAAGGGTATTATACTCAGTTATACTTGGTGTTAAATGGTTTTTAGAGATATAAATCCTTCACTTTGAATTGATAAAAAACACGTAATAAAAAAATAAGATTGATTTCTTGTCACACTTAGAAGGGGATATGGGTATTACTTATTGAAATCAGTTATGAACAACGTTTGGTTTTCTTTTTACTGTTTACGATTTGAATTCCGGGATGAGAATCGATGCATAATTTTGAAAACGAAAGTAGACTGAAAAAGATTTAATTGTAAATTAAAAAATAAAAAAGATGTTTAAATTAAAATGGTGTTTAAGTGTATTTGCAATCATGGGTTTATTGTTTTTTACCTCTTGTAGCAAAGAAAATGTAGATGATACAGATATTGATGAAGAGTTTGAAGTCGAGGAGATATTATGTGATAGTTTATTCCTTTGGTTGGATGTAGAAGGATTTACATTGACAGCTTCGGTATCTAGTGGTACGGCTCCATATGTATATGAGTGGTCTACGGGTGAAACAACTCCTTCCATTGAAGTTTCAGAAGATGGTGAATATAGTTTTATGGTTATTGACGCAAATGGATGTACAGCTACAACTACCTATGATTTTGTTTCAGGAAATTGTGCTGACTTTTCAATGAATATCCAGGATACCGTTTTATGGGGTACCAATGAACATCTTCTTATTGTCTATCATTCGGGAGGGACGGCTCCATTTACTTACCTATGGTCCACAGGCGAACAAACATCGGATATTGTGGTCAGTGAAAGTGGTGATTACGAATTAACCATTACGGATGCAAATGGATGTGTAATTTCATCGACGTATACGTTAGAAATTGGACCTTGTGATGCATTTCAACTTGGACTTGGAACTTATCAAGATTCTACAAATGTGAATATTACGCATATAGAATCCTATGTTGATGGTGGTACGGCTCCTTACAGTTATTTGTGGTCTACCGGTGAAACAACATATAAA
>CALDTZ010000097.1 GCA_937924805.1 uncultured Saprospiraceae bacterium | reverse complement strand
TTTGATGAGTATATGAGAGGGGATGTAAATGCACTAAGTGAACAGGAGATTCAAGGGATGAATACATTTATGAATGTAGGGTGTGCAGATTGTCATAGTGGACCGATGTTATCCGATTTTGAATTACATACCTTGAGTGTTCCTAATCATCCGTTGGTGATTGATAATGGTGCGAATGGGGATTTTGAATTTAGGACACCATCGTTGCGAAATATTACTCTTACAGCACCATATATGCATAATGGATCGTTTGATAATCTGAGAGAGGTGTTGCAGTTTTATAGAGATATTTCACGAGGGAATGGAGATTCGCAAAATCCGAATGTTAATGATAATGACATTGATCAAGAAGCCAGAGATTTAAACATGAACAATGGCGATATAAATGAAATTATAGCCTTTTTAAATACATTGACTGATGAGGATTTTGATCGATCGATTCCTTCAGGTGTGCCCAGTGGGTTGTCGGTTGGTGGAAATATTGAATAATACAATAGAGATAATAGTAAACGAACCTAGTTTATTAGTCTTCATCTATACATTTACATGCGCTAAAGTTAGTAATATTATCCAAAAGGATATTCCCATTTAATGGCGCTGAAGGATTAACATGAAAAGCTTCGATGGTAATGAAGTTAGCATCTTTTGTACATTTAAAAT
Source organism: uncultured Saprospiraceae bacterium (assembly GCA_937924805.1). GTDB lineage: Bacteria > Bacteroidota > Bacteroidia > Chitinophagales > Saprospiraceae > JAHDDO01. The sequence goes on along the minus strand of CALDTZ010000097.1, from coordinate 35,312 downwards.
GAATAGGAATGGTTTGCCATTCGTTATAAAGAATAGGCTTGGTTACTAATACTTGTTTGTCATGTCCGCAAACGTCATTAGAAATAAAAACGCGTAATTGAATAAGGTTGTTGAAATTTAAATTTGCATGTGGACAGCATAAACATCTAGATTTGTAATTATCGGACCTCATTACATCAATCGTAAATGAATAACAATTTCCAGCTAATAATGGGCTCCACAATTTTTGTGATAAGGCTTCATAAGATCCATCATCTCGGGCGACCATACCTAAAAATGTTTGTCCGTCAGATGGAGTTGCCGTGATGGTGGTGGATCTTTCAGATTTAGAGAATAAGTCTGGTGGTGATTTGTTTTCAAATTGCGATGCTCCGCAATCTATCCAATGTTTTGGTGGGTTATTTTTGGTTTCTTTAGACTTTTTGGCAGTAGGTAGACCTTCAAAAGATGGATTGTTTAAATATTTGGCTGTACTATCTTTTTCGCAAGTAAAACCTGATAATTCTGTCATATATTTTGCCTGATCTTCAATCATAATGATTTTAATAAAATGGCCCTTGGTTTTAGGGATGTAGACCTCGATATACGTTGGATTATTGTTAGCCTCTATAAAAGTAAAGGTGGCTAAGGTTACATCAGATGAAATATATACTCTTTTTCCATTTTGGATTGTAAAATAACTTTCAAGCATTTTAAAAAGCTCGACTCTATCTTTACGATTTATTTTTCTTTCCTTTTTATTGTTAAGGAAGGCTATTGATTTTGTGCCTGTTATTGTTTGATTATTATTGTTTAATGTAAACAAATGATTTGATTCATATATATGTATCTTTTCATGTAATGAAAAATGATAATTTTTACTCTCGTAATTAAGGAGTTTATTCCATGATGAATCAAATAATTGGCCATGCAATATAAATGAACAGCATATTAAACATGAGGTAATACTTATGGATAAGAATTGTTTCATAGAATAAATATTTTAAGTGCCCAATTTTTGGAATAGATAATCGGTTTTTTTTGGAAATGTTTTATAGAGATAGTAGCCTATAATAATTCCAAACGAATCGGCAATCCCGTCATATAAGTCCATATTTCTGCCCGGGATATATTGTTGTACTACTTCGGTTGTTAAGCCAAAAATTATGGCCCATAACATGAGCTCAAAGCCATAGGTTTTATTCTGGTATTTGTAATTAATGTTTAAGGATAAAATTAGAAATATAATGAAATGCACCACTTTGTCCAAATAGTTTCCAGCGATGGTACCATCGCCAGGTGTCAGTGTAACGATAAGTATCAAAAGAATACTAGGTATTAAAAGGTAATTTTTTCTCTTGCTCTCGGAACACAAAGGTTTGTGGTTTATATTATTAATCGTAGATTCTATTTCTCTTTACTGATATTCATTACCCTCACCCTCTCAAGTTGATAGAATTCGTTAAATGAGATCATTCTTTTACGTTCCTCATCCCAAAGTTTATTAGCTACTAATTTGAAGCTGTCCCATAAGGTTACCACATTCGCAAATTTGGATAGAATGGGATTTTCTTTTACACATTGTTCAAGGTTGTAATTAGGTATCAACGAACTTAAATGATGGATATGGTGAAATCCTATATTACCGGTGAGCCATTGTAATACTTGAGGCAGTTTGTAATAGGATGCACCTCTAATAGAAGATAACAAGAAGTTCCAATTTTTTCGCCACCTCATGTATCCCTTTTCGTGCTGGTGTTGTACATAAAAAAACCAGAAAGCGATAATAAAAAAGGTAAATACAATAAAGAGTTGAATCGTAAAAAATTTGGTCCAACCGACTAACCATCCAAATAAAAGATATAGGCCAAGTAGCAGTACATTGTTTAATAATTGGTATCTACCGATTCGTTTCCATGTTTTTTTACGTATCGTTGGCAGCCTGTTTGATATGATAAAATAGTATAATGGTACGATGACAAAAAGTACAAACGGATGTCTAAAAACCCGATATTTAAACTTTCCCCATTTTGAACGATTTCTATACTCTGTTACTGTGATAAAGTTTATATCACCAATATCTCTTTCTTCCAATTGCCCACTATGTCCATGATGATGATTGTGAACTTTAGCCCAATATTTAAAAGGTAGGGTGCTAAAAAGGCTACAAAACCATCCGACAACATTATTCCATCGTCTAGATTCAAAAAAAGATTGATGTCCGCAATCATGTTGGATGATAAAAATTCGAACAAGGAAAAAAGCATTAATTAAACCTAGGGCAAAGGTTAACAAGATGGAATAGCTCCATGAAAAGTACATAAGAATCCATAATCCAATATACGGCAAAAAGGTATTCAGTAATTGTATGATAGCTTTAACCGAGTTTGGTCGTTGATATTTGTGGATTATTTCTTTCCAATTTTTAAGTTTTTCAAGGATTTCTTGATCTATTCTGCTAATGTTTTCTTGACTCATTCTTTGAGGTTTAAAGCTTCGACAAAGTAATGTAAAATTGCTCAAATCTGTAATTAAATCCGATAATTACAAGTTCTAAAATTTTGAATCGAAGGTACTTGAGGAAGAAATTTTACTTTTAATTTGTTTTAAACCATTCATTTTATGTTCAAGTATAACGATGAAGATGGTTATCCTTAATTTTCGTTTAATGTTTGATGAACAATTTTCTTTATTTGTGTTTTTGTTAAACTAGAATAGATAGGTGTGTAGTAAGTCAGAAGTTTTTTTTCTGCCAAATCGGGGTGACCCAAAAATTTTAAGTTTTTACATGTATTCAAAAAAGAGGGACCTGTTGTGTTTTCTAAAAATTGACTAATTCTATACACGTCGTCTTCAGCTTTATTATTAAGATATACATTAATAATCCTGTTTTTTATTGCTTCTTTTGCCTCTTTTGACATGTCAGAATATAGTCGATGTGGGTTGGTATATTCATAAAAGGAATTGAAAATCGGATTTTCTTTATCAAAGAAATCACAATAACTTAGCATTTCTATAAGCTCCATGGCTACATCTGAAATACTTAAATAATAAACTGGATCACAAATATCAACTCCTGCTCGGTATACACATCGAGTAGCTGCATTATTATCCAAATAGGGAATTAAAAGAGAAATGGATTGGTATGGGTCTAATTGCAGTATTTTATGGTAAGTATTTATCCCTTCTTCTCCAAAATCAAAGGTAGAAGGTGGAGAAATATTATTTTTTTCATCTGATAAAAAGTTGGTTGTTGGTTGATAGTATTCTTTTTTTAGGGTGCCCGCAGTTTCGTAGGGAAAACGGTTTTGTACTCGGTTACAAATTTTGATAAAGAACGAATCAACGGCATTTATAGGAACCGTCTTTTTTAAATATCGAATGGTTTCTTTTACATCTTTTTTATTGTTTTTAGCTCGATACTTAGTACCCCTTTTACTTCGATTACTCAAATAAGGGCCGCGAATCTTTCGAAGTTTTTTGTAGTTCGATTTTTTACATTTTGGGATTTGAATCAATATTTCATCCCAAGGTTTTCCGTTTTCGATCATACCTTCAATAATGCACATCGGTACACATACATTCGTATTATTTTGTGTGAATGTAGTAAACAGTAGTGTGATTAAAATGAAGATTTTCAATGGTATGTGGTTTTATTAAGGATAAATAAATCTTAAATTTTATCCTTCTCAATTAAAATAATGAAGCATTAAACTTAACTGAATAAGCATAAAAGAACTTATTATAATAAGGATGAGGCTAAATCTCTTATAATTTTTAAATTTCTTTCCTGGTTTCAAGAGTAGTTTTCTAAAATCTTCGGATATATAGGTCAAAACTCCAACCAATAAGATGAGGCTTAAAGCGATAGAGGTACAAATTCCAAATGGAAATTTTCCTGTTACAAAATCATAAAGTAGGAGGGTATTCCAGAGTATTAAAGCAGAAATAGATATCGTTTTTTTAATAGGATTATTGCTTTCTGAATTTGTCATTGATGTGTAATACTGATGAATGATAAGTATAGAGTAAAATTAATTCAAATTCGAAAAGGATCGTCTTTTATCGATTTTATAAATGAAGTTTGGTAAGGCATTTATATTAAATGCATGATAAAAATAAATAGAAAAGAATAAAAAAGGGCTCACCAACTTAGTTGGTGAGCCCGTATCATTTTAGAATTGAAATGGTTAGCTTATGCCATTGACACATTTACTGCATTCAATCCTTTTTGTCCTTCTTCAACATCAAAAGAAACTTTGTCTCCTTCAGTAATTGAAAGACCGTTAAGACCATTGATGTGAACGAATACGTCTTTACCACCTTCATCTGGTGTTATAAATCCGAATCCTTTTGTGTCGTTGAAAAATTTTACTGTACCGTTACTCATTGTATAAAAATATAAAAATTAAATAGGCGAAATATTAGATTAATATCCCTACCACACTTATAAAACCAAGGCTTTTTAATTATAGTTCAAATTCTGCTTATTTATTTAAAATTGTTTTTTGAGATCATTTTAAAGTAAGGGGCAAAAAAAAGGGCTCATCAACTGAGTTGATGAGCCTGTATCATTTTAGAATTAAAATGGTTAGCTTATGCCATTGAAACATTTACTGCATTTAATCCTTTTTGTCCTTCTTCAACATCAAAAGAAACTTTGTCTCCTTCAGTAATTGAAAGACCGTTAAGTCCGTTGATGTGAACGAATACGTCTTTACCACCGTCATCTGGTGTTATAAATCCGAATCCTTTTGTGTCATTGAAAAATTTTACTGTACCGTTACTCATTGTATAAAAATATAAAAATTAAAAAGGCGAGATATTAGATTAATATCCCTACCACGTCAAAGATAACATTGTCTTTCTTTTTTTAGTTTCATATTCGAATTTTTTTTCACGACTACCCCATATTTCTCCTTATAATGGCCATTTTTTTCTACGTTCTGCTTGGAAGTTAATTGGTTAACGGATATGATGAATAACGATTCAAACAGGTCATTTTCATCTTGAAGGGCAAAATGATCGACTAAATGACATTGAAAATGAGTTTAATTTATAAGGTGTAACCTTTAATCGTTTGGTTATTCTTCATTTTCATAATAGATTTTGTAATACTTTCTTCCATCATCGTCGACCCCTTTTTTTATGAGCGATTTATCACCACTAATATGAATTTGAAAATTTTTGTCCAATTTGAGAATATTTTTAAATTTCCGAACTTGCTTTTTAACAGCTTGATCTGAAATGTTGAATGATTCTGAGATAGCAACATCATGGTTTTCAGAGTAGGTGGGCGCAAAATTTCGAAACGATTCAATTACTTTTTGATCTTTTAATACTGATTCTTCGAAATCTTGTTTTTCAAAACGATCATTATCCTTGAAAAAATCAACAGTCTTATTTATTAGATCAATTTTTTCTGTGTTGTCATATTCATTATCTGCATTTAATTCCTCACTCAAGAACTTTTTTGTCATATCCATGAATGCTTTTGTATCTGAAAATTCAGTGGCTATTGGCGCAACTTTTAAAAAGTCATCAACCCAATACTGAGCATCACCTGAAATTTTATCAACAACTAATATTAGATATCCAGATTCACTATTGGTATTTATGATCAAGCAACCTTTGTCTATCCCTTTCAGGTCATACCCATATTTATGTTGGATACCGTAATTTTCGGAACCTTCTGCTTTATTCATAGAAATATACGGAACATCAGATTCTGATTTAAAGATGCCTAAGCCATCAAAGAGTTCTTCATTCACACCTATATCATGAAATTCGACGACATTTATTTCTCCACTTTTTATTTTAGGATGTACCGATTTTTCGTAAAGAAGTTTTGTAAAATTATGAGATTCTGCAATGAATTCATTGGAGTCAAGAAACAAGTTGCTTACCAAAACATACATTTCGTTAAGTTCTAGATCAACGGGATGGGTGAAGCTAAAAAATTCAATACATTGAAATTGAGATAAAAAATATTTTTTAAGGTAATCCATTGAATCTGCCTTAACGATGCTAAGCTCAGGTGATAGACTATAGCCTTCTTCTTTTTGCTTATTTCCAACGCTGTTTGTGATGATGTTTTTAAGAAGGGTATTCGTGAAATCTATTTTCAACATTTTCAAAATTCTTATAGATGATTGCTTAATTCGAGTTCGAATTTCTAAGCTGGGGCAAAGTACAAAAGAGATTAATTATTGTAAACTGAAATTGATGAAAGTTTGAATTTCTTTTAGGATAAAAATTTAAAATAAACTCAATATTCTAATTTATGCTAAATTACTTTTAATTGATTAAGACGATCTTGGAATACGAAAATCATATCCTTGTCGTCCGAAGTGTTGACTTATAAAAAAGGTTAATAATAATTGAATGGTTAATGGTTATTCCAAATTTAGAACAACCATTTGTTAAAAAAAATGGGGTTAGATCTTAATTGTTTTTTCTGTAAATGTTAAAACACCATTTGTATAAATGCTTAAAATATATATTCCAGATTCCAGACTGCTTAAATTTATTTCGTTGTTTATAAGAGATGCTTTAATAAGCTGTGAACCTTGTAAATTTGAAATCGTAAAGGTCTGATTGTAAATGGAATTATTATTGATAATCGAAAGGGTAGAAGTAGTTGGATTTGGGTACAATGTCATTTTTGCAAGACTTAGGTCATTATTATTTACAATTGTTTCTTCTTCGCAGCTAGCGTCTATACATCCGTTGTTATTTGTTTTTAAAATCCAATGACTATCATCAAAATTGTTGGACGATGGAAATGGTTCTTGTCTCGCGGTTCCATAAAAAGTATAGCCTTCATTTTCCGTTTCGATGAAAGCTTTTAAAGGATTTTTAGAGGTCCCTTTTTCAATTGAGTATAAGCGTTTCCATTTTTCAATACCTTCATTTGTCAATAAATAGATAAAACCATATTCATTTTCGTTTTTATTTAACGATCCACAAAGCAAGATGTCACCATTTGAAACAACTTGTAAATCTCTCATAATTACCTCTGATACATCGAAAGCTAAAGCAATATCTGCCTCCCAGTTTAATTGTTGTTGATCATTGTAACTTAATAGTTTTTTTCTGTTGTGTAACCCATAAATGATATCTCCTTGTGGTGTTATATCAAGATTTAAATAGGGGATATTGCCAATCTCTTGAATTGCTATGTCTTCGATGAGTGTCATATTTGAATCAAAGGTTAATATCTCATTTTGGTCACCTACCGTTTTAAAAACATTGAGATTACCATTATGATCTATGGATATTTGTTTCAATGCTGCTTCGTGAATTTCAATTGTATAAGTGCCTTCAAAACTTAGATCGTTAACATCAAACCAATAGAGACTTGGATAATTTTCTCCTCCTGTACCAAAATTATAAGTGGTGATCACATAATATCCATTAAATTCTACCATTTCAAAAATCCAACTATTGCCAGCATCACCTAATGGATAGCTCGATCCATGGGTTAAGTTTAGGGAAACGTCATACTGAAAAAGTTGCAACGAATGATTTTCATTTATTCCAACAATAGCTAATCGATTGGCATTCGAAATTATTGATTTGTCAAACAGGTGCATTTCGTGAACATCCATCAAATGGAGTAAACTACCATCATCCATTGCTTCAAACAAATAAGTACATTCTGTATTTGTAAATCCGTTACAAGTCTCATTCGCTACAATGATGGTTCGATTATTAAACTGGGTCATACCGCCATTCGTAACGTAATTATCCCCTTCTTGAAGTGTTGAGAAATAGGATTGAGAAAAGCCGCTAATTGATAGACACAGGGAGCAAAAGAGAAGCGTTTTTTTATTCATTGATCGTTTTTTAGTCAATATTTAGACGGATGTTAGATAGAGTTACTTGGGTTTTCAAGCTTTTGTATGCCACATTTTGGGCATCAGCGTTTTTTATGATCAAACATTGATTGATTTTTCAAACGTATTAGGATCAATTTTAATTTTTCACTTTTAAAAGAGTGAAACATGTAGATGTAACTTTCTTTTAGGTGAATTATTTTGCTGGAAAGCCATTGTTCGCTGACATTTTTAAATTGAAATCACACGAATGGTTTGATTACCTCGATTTACGATTTGTTGTCTTTTAGGTCTTTTGAGTTAAGAAGCAGAAAGTAATAATAACTTTTATAAAAAATTAATTTGAATCATTTTGAATGATTTGAATACATTTACTCAAATGTTTCCAGACTTCAATATCTATTCAACACCATTATTGATTCTTGTCCTTCAAGGATTATTGCTGGTAATGATGTTGCTTAATAAAGCGTGGCTAAAAAAAGATATTTCGAGTTTACTTTTAGCTTTATTGTTGTTGGTAACATGCTATCATCGGACGACGTACACCATTGGATTTATGGGGTGGTATGATACTTTTCGAAATACAAAGATCAATTATTATTTGATCCAGTTAACCTTGGGTATCGGCCCTTTAATTTATTTGTATATCAAATCTGTCGGCGAAAAAGGATTTCAGATTAAAGGTAAGGTATGGTTACATTTTGCTCCTATGATGCTGTATATTCTATTTTGTATCGGTCTAATATTATATGATCGTCAACAACCCAATTTTGATGATACACAAAATGGGGTAGGGATGCAATGGGCACTCGAACATATATCCTCTTTGATAGCCATTCTTTTTTCAGTGCACTTGTTATTGTATTTAATTTTTTCCTTTCAATTATATTATAAAATTAGGTCCAGATTGGAGCATCAATTTACTGATACATACAAATTTGAAATGCGATGGCTAAGGAATTTTTTGTTCCTATTTGCCTTTCTATTTACTTACAACACATTGCAACAAATTACGGAAGATTTTATTTTCGAATTGCATTGGACTCAAGAGTGGTGGTTTCAGTTTTTCTCTTTATTGGTGGTGTTGTATGTGGGTATTAAAGGTTTTTTTACTCCGCTTGAAGATTTGCCTTTAATGGAGTTCGAAATGCTTCATAGCCAACAAAAAATTACTCAAAAAACAAACGATGCAGTTAAAGGTAATTCTGAAGATTTATCAATAACACGATCGATCGATATTCAGAAACAAGTTAAAATGGTATCAGGTATCGTCGAAAAAGAAGCGTTATACCTAAATTCAAATATCACTTTAACCATACTAGCACAGAGATTAAAGATGCCACCATCCCAGTTGTCAATGGTAATTAACACAGGATTAGGAAAAAATTTCAATGAATTTATCAATGGATATCGGGTGGCACAAGTAAAGCAAAAGATTGAGGATAAAGATTATCAACATTTATCTATCCTAGCCATCGCTTTGGATACTGGATTTAATAGCAAAGCGACATTTAATCGAGTATTTAAGAAAATAGATGGGAATCCTCCTTCCGCCTATCGCAAATAAATGAGCTTCCTTAAGTTCAGATAATCAATACATTAGATTATTTGAGTCGTCTCTATTCATAATATAGGACCTCTACATAAATTATGAGACGATTAGCTTCGTTGTTTGCCTCAACTTTGGGTTATTATTCACTTTAAACCTACAAAATGAAAAATTCTATTTTTCTCCTAGTTTCTGTACTTTTCTTTAATCCTCTTTTTAGCCAAATCAATGGAAATGGTTTAATGGAAACGATGACCCGATCTGTTGCTAATATGACGAGTATCGATGTGCAATTCTATGCAGATATTATACTAGACTTTAACCAAGAAGAAACGATGGTAATTCGTGCTGATGAAAATATACTTAAGTATATCAATATTGATTTTACGGAAGGCCATCTAGTTTTGGATCAAGCAAAATGGATCGAACCTAGCAAGCAACCTCAAATTACGATTGGTTGTCCGAATCTGAAGCGTGTTTTCCAAGGGACCCACTCGTCAACAAGCCTAATAAATGTAAAAGGGGATGTCCTTACGTTAGATGGTAATGTAGGTAACTTACTGCTGGACGGTAAGATAAGCGAGCTACGTATCAACACCACAAAAACCAAGGTTGATGCGCGTAACTTGAAAATCGGAACGGTAAAGATTGGTACTGATTGTAAGGCTAAGGTTACCCTTGATGTCTACGATGAGCTAGTTAAAAACGATTGCGATTCGCCTATAATTGAAAACCTCAATGCTAACAAAATAGAAAAGCAAATTGCCAAAGAAAACGCTGTAACCAAATCAAAAGTTAAGTTTATAAAATTTAGAATTAAAAATAATTCCTTAAATCGCCATGCTTTTTATGTCAAAGGCCCAAATGGCAGGGGTGCACATTTTAGTTATGGGTTTTCGATGTCACCATTCAAGACGAGACATGAAAATTGGTCTATAGGCACAACCATTTACAAAGAAAGCCGATCAGGAAAATTAACGGAATTGGTGGTTATTACCAAGGAAAACGAAGGAGGAATCGTTGATTTGTTTGAGTAAAATTGATAAAAAAATTAGTTTAGTACTCTTATGAAGTTTCCTACAAAAACCCTTAAATACACCTTAATTTAAGTGCTGATTTTAAATTTTGAACCAAGAAGTGAGACTAAAGTCTAAAAATTTGAAATTGGAACAGGTAAAATAAACATTCAGTAACCATTAAAATCCACTGATACTAATAATAAGGTGTCACGTTGGTATAATACCTTCATTTTTTATTAAGATTTAATCTAAATAGTATCCACCTATTTGAATGAAAAGTTTCTGTTAACGCGTTATGTTATTGTTTAATTATATTTGTTGCGAAATTTGGCGTATGCCAATTTTTTCATATACGAAAAGCTGAGAATAACATACTATGCTTACCACCATCTTAATAATTACAGGTCTTATCATACTAGCTGCAGCTGTGATATCTATTGCAGACAATTTGATTCAGATTGAAGCTAAAAAATCAGGCCTTGATACTCAGAAAGAAAACTATAGTTTATTTCCTCGAGTGACAAACTTATTTAAATCCAAAGCACCATCGTTCGCAGATCCTGATAAATTCCATTCACTTAGTAAAGGACATAATATCAAAATGACAGGCGCTGCACAAGGAACCTTGAAATCTGCAAATGTTAATCGTTTTGCAATTCAGCCAGGTAACTTTAGAGGTATTGCACCAATACCTAAGTTAATGGTGGCAATAGGAGACGAAGTGAAAGCAGGAGATCCTTTGTTTTATGATAAAACAAATCCTGAAGTTAAGTATGTATCGCCAGTAAGTGGTGAAGTGGTAGAAATTAACCGTGGGGCTAAACGTTCAATAGCAGAAGTTGTGGTTTTAGCTGATAAAAATCAACAATCACGCTCAATTCAAATACCAGATCTAAATAGTGCTTCAAGAGATGAGATACAGGCGGTATTGCGTGATGCAGGAGCTTGGGTTACGTTGAATGCTAGACCGTTTGATATCATACCAGATCCAGCTGTAATACCTAGGGATATATTTATTTCGACATTTGATACAGCGCCTTTAGCACCAAATATGGATTTGGTTATTGATGGTAACAAAGCTGCATTCCAAAAAGGAGTCGATGTATTAGCTAAATTAACCGATGGCCAAGTATATCTTTCATTGGATGCATCTAATAATGGATCTACTTTTAGTGATGTCACTGGTGCTGAAAAGCATTGGTTTAAAGGACCTCATCCAGCGGGAAATGTTGGAATTCAAATGCATCATATTAAGCCAATAGGGAAAGATACTGTTTGGACAGCACAAGTACAAGATGTGATCAATATAGGAAACTTGTTTTTAACTGGCAGCTTCCAACAAAATCGTATTGTAGCTATAACTGGAGGTGGTGTTGCAAATCCCCATTATGTTAAAACATACGTTGGCGCTCATTTAGGTGAGTTGTTGAAAGACAATGTTAGCGGTGAAAACCTTCGGGTTATTTCTGGTGATGTATTATCAGGAGCAACAAAAAGCCCAGAACAGTACCTTAATTATAAAGATGATCAAGTAACGGTTATACCAGAAGGTGATCATTTTGAGATGTTTGGATGGTTACTCCCAATTTCTCCTAGGCCGAGTGTATCTGGAACTTTTCCTAATTTCTTATTTCCTAATCACGAATTTGATGTAGACACCAATACGCATGGTGAGAAACGGGCATTTGTAATGACTGGAGAGTATGAAAAAATGTTACCCATGGATATATTGCCAATGCACTTGATGAAAGCAGTAGTGACTAATGATTATGAGCGAATGGAAGGATTAGGGATAACTGAACTTAGTGAAGAAGATATCGCAATATGTGAATTTGCATGTACTTCAAAACAGCCGTTACAACAGATATTGAGAGAAGGCCTCGATATGTTGCAAGAGCAATTGTAAACCAATTTTAGAATTTAACTATCAGACAATACAACGATGGCGTTACTTGATTTTTTCAAAAAGATAGAACCAGACAAAAAGAAGAGTCCGGTACTTCATACTTTGTATGATGCCGTATTTACGTTTGCCTATGCCCCTGATCAGACCACGAGTGGTGGTGTGCATATAAGGGATGGTATGGATTTGAAACGTACCATGATTCATGTGGTAATTGCAATGCAATTATGTTATCTTTTTGGAACCTATAATATAGGTCACCAGCATTTCACGGCTGCAGGCCAATATCTTGGTTTTTTAGAAGGTTTTCACCTTAAGTTAGCCCATGGATTAATCAAATTACTACCCTTATTCATCTGGACGAATGTTATAGGTCTAGGAATAGAAATATATTTTGCCGCGAAAAAAGGTCATGCCGTAGAAGAAGGGTTCCTAGTATCAGGTGCTCTAATTCCGTTGATTATGCCTCCAGATTTGCCGATATGGATCCTTTGTGTATCCGTTGCTTTTGCCGTAATTATTGGAAAAGAAGCGTTTGGTGGTACCGGTATGAATATTTGGAATGTAGCCCTACTCGCTAGAGTTTTTGTGTTTTTTGCTTATCCGACTACTATATCAGGCGATCAAGTCTGGGTATCTGGCTACGAAAGTTTAGCATCAGGAACAATGGCTGATTATGGATTTTTTCATAATGGTTTGTGTAATACCTTGTTTGGTTGGATGGGTGTCGATCAATTTAATAGTGCGACTACGGCTGTGGTGGATGGATATAGTGGTGCTACTCCTTTAGCCCTAGCATATGCTGGTGGTTGGGAAGCCGTAACCGAGCAGTTTACTCCAGCACAGATGTGGTGGGGGACAATACCAGGATCAATAGGTGAGACCAGTAAAATCTTCGTTTTACTTGGAGCTTTCTTTTTACTTATAACAAGAATTGCCAGTTGGAGAATCATGTTATCCATGACCATTGGTGCTGCTTTTATGGCAATGTTACTTAATGTTTGGGGTGCTACTCCATTTATGGATGTGCCATGGTATTACCAGTTTTGGATGGGAAGTTTCTTCTTTGCTATGGCATTTATGGCAACAGATCCAGTAACTGCGACTGCAACCAATACAGGGAAATGGATTTACGGTTTTTTAATTGGTTTTATAGGAATGATTGTAAGGGTTATGAACCCAGCGTATCCAGAAGGATGGATGTTATCCATTTTATTTTTAAATACATTTTCTGCTTTGATCGATCATTATGTTATCGAAGGGAATATGAAAAAACGTTTAAAAAGTGCATAGTACAAGCTCAGTAATCAGATTCGTATTGATAATGACATCTATCGTTGCCGTAGTATTATCATTCATGGCCACTTCTTTAAAAGGAATCCATGACACAAACGAGGCAGTATACAATAAGAAAGCGGTATTAGCAGCCGTTAAAGATCATATTGAAGGTGACTTTGCATCTTTAACAGATGAACAAGTTGCTAGTATTTTTGACAAACAAATTGAACAGAAAGTGATCGATATGTCTGGAAATTTTATAGCTGAAGCAGATGTTAAATCTAGAGGCTATAAAGGTGGGTTAGCAGAACATATAGATCTAGCAAAAGAGAAAAAAAGGGAAGAGTCAGATCGTGTACTTCCGATTTACATCTATACTAAATCTTCTGGTGATAAATTTTACGTATTTAATGTTAGAGGAAATGGTCTTTGGGATGAAATTTGGGGGAATATAGCCTTTGCATCAGATGTTAACACGATCGCTGGTGTTTCATTTGATCACAAAGCTGAAACACCAGGTTTAGGTGCCGAGATTAAAGATAACAAAGAATGGGCGAGTCAATTTATCGGTAAGAAAATATTTGCTACCGATGGGGAGTACAAGTCAGTTGATGTAATCAAAGGTGGGGCAAAAGATCCAGTACATGAGGTAGATGGTATTTCAGGAGCAACGATTACAGCTGATGGAGTAGCAGAAATGATGGAAAGAGGATTAAAGTATTATCAACCATTTATTAATTCAGTAAAAAAGAGCTAAAAACTCACAACTATAGTCATCATGGCAGAAACAACGGTGATAAAAAAGAAGGAATCGACCTTCGCCTTTGGGAAGAAGGAAAGAAAACTTTTAGTCGACCCTTTAAACGACAATAACCCGATTACAGTACAAGTATTGGGTATATGTTCAGCACTAGCAGTAACGACGCTTTTAAATAAAGCAATTGTTATGTCAATTGCAGTAATTTTCGTTTGTGCATTTTCAAACTTAATTACGTCTATTTTGAGAAAAAGCATTCCAAAGCAAGTACGGATGATCGTTCAATTGATCATCATTGCAGCTTTAGTTACCGTCGTAGAACTTACGCTTAAGGCGGTAGATTACAACGTATACAAAGAATTATCTGTATTTATTGGATTGATCATTACAAACTGTATTGTAATGGGACGATTGGAAGCATTTGCTATGGCGAATGATCCATGGAGATCCTTTCTTGATGGTATCGGTAATGGCGTTGGGTATGGAATTATTCTAATTGTTGTAGCAGCATTAAGAGAATTGTTGGGAAAAGGATCATTACTTGGTTACAAGCTACTAGGACCTACTTCTGATTACTTACTAACTATTCCTGGTTATGCTCCTAACAATCTGATGGTTTTATTCCCATCGGCAATGTTTGTAATTGGAGTATTGATTTGGATACACCGAAGCTTTAATCCAAAACTTGTTGACATTTCATAAAAAAGAATCATGAGCGGAGAGTTATTAAATTTATTTATAAAATCAGCATTCATAGAAAATTTGGCTTTAGCCTATTTCTTAGGAATGTGTTCATATTTGGCAGTTTCTAAATCCGTGAAAACAGCATTTGGTTTAGGCCTAGCCGTTATTTTCGTTTTGGGAATCACTATGCCAATAAACTGGCTTATTAATACACACCTATTAAGTGAATCAGGATTGTTTTCTTTGGATTTAACTTTTTTACGATTGATTCTATTTATAGCTGTAATTGCATCTATGGTACAATTAGTTGAAATGGTTATTGAAAAAGTATCACCTGCTTTGTATAATTCCTTAGGTATCTTTTTACCATTGATAACAGTAAACTGTGCCATACTAGGAGGATCATTGTTTATGGTTTCTAAAGAGTATAATTTTAGCGAATCTGTAGCCTTTGGTTTAGGAGGTGGATTTGGGTGGTTTTTAGCAATCATTGCGATTGCCGCTATTCGAGAAAAAATCAGGTATTCTGATGTGCCACCTGCCCTTCGAGGATTGGGGATGGCCTTTATTTTAACTGGATTAATGGGAATGGCATTTATGAGTTTGATGGGAATTGATCCTGCGGCTTTTTAATTGAAAAAATAATAAAAAGGATATGACACTAACGATCATAGCTTTCATGCCTATCATATGGGCACTTGTAGTTTTCTCAGGCGTAATATTATTGTTGTCAATAATGTTGATTTATGCCCGTCAAAAATTAGTACCTCAAGGTGATGTAAAAATCACAGTCAATGGAGATACAGAAAACCCATTAATTGTAAGTCCAGGGACAACACTATTAGGTGTATTGTCGGAAAAAGATATTTTCTTACCTTCTGCTTGTGGTGGTGGTGGCACATGTGCTATGTGCGAATGCCATGTAGATGCTGGTGGTGGAGATGTGTTGCCTACAGAAATGAATCACTTAACAAAAAAAGAAGCACAAGAGAATAAACGATTGGCTTGTCAAGTGAAAGTACGGGGAGATATGGATATTCGTATTCCGGAAGAAATCTTTGGGATTAAAAAATGGGAATGTGAAGTAATTTCAAACTATAATGTAGCAACTTTTATCAAAGAGTTTATTGTGAAGTTACCGGAAGGGGAGCATTTAGATTTTGAAGCCGGTGGATATATTCAGATTGATGTACCATCGACTACGGTTGATTACAAAGATATGGATATCACAGCACATCCAGATTATCATGATTCGCCTGATAAGTTCCAAAAAGATTGGGAGAAATTTAGACTTTGGGACCTTAAAATGGTTAATGATGAAGAAGTTTTTAGAGCTTATTCAATGTCGAATCATCCAGCCGAAGGAAATATAGTATCACTAACCATTCGTATTGCGACACCGCCTTGGGATAGAGCTAAGAATGATTGGATGGATGTGAATCCAGGAGTATGTTCATCGTATGTATTTGGCTTAAAGCCAGGCGATAAGTGTACAATTTCTGGTCCATATGGTGAATTCTTTATCAAGGAGACAGAAAGTGAAATGTTATATGTAGGTGGAGGAGCTGGAATGGCACCAATGAGATCACATTTATATCACTTGTTTCATACCTTGAAAACAGGAAGAAAGGTTACTTTCTTTTATGGAGGACGAACAAGACAAGAGTTATTTTATGTAGAAGAGTTTAGAGCTATTGAAAAACAATTTCCGAACTTTACTTTTGCAATTGCTTTGGATAATCCGTTACCTGAAGATAATTGGGTATTAAAAGAAAATCTATTAGACCCTAAAGGTGATGGATTTAAAGGATATGTTCATAATGTTGTTATCGATGAATTTTTAAGTAAACATGAGGCGCCTGAGGAATTAGAATTATATTTCTGTGGCCCACCGATGATGAATCAATCTGTAATCAAAATGGCTGAAGATTGGGGTATTCCTGATGAAAATGTTGCCTTTGATGATTTTGGAGGATAATCAGAGATATTAAATATATATTGAAAGAGGAAGCAGTTATTTGTTTCCTCTTTTGTATTTTGGACTCTTTCAATACAGCGAATGAATACAGCTAATTCCTACAATACATTGACGGTTCGTACAGACCAAAGCCATGATATCCATATGAAGTCATGGTTCAGAGATTCTCCAAAGGCGAATATTCTTATAATTCATGGGTATGCTGAACATAGTGGGCGATATTCAGAAATTGCACAGCATTTTTATGATCAAGATTATGGCGTATACGCTTATGACCATCAAGGTCATGGTCAAAGTAGTGGGAAAGATTGCTATATCAAATCGTTTGATGAATGGGTCTTAGATTTAGGATCCGTAATCAAATCGATGAATGAAGAGCAGCCATATTTTATTTATGCGCATAGTGTTGGTGCATTAGTAACGATTAAATATCATTTAGAAAGTCGCGAATTTGGTTCAAACTTCAAGGGGCTGATAACTACTGGCCCAGCCTTAAAAATTTCAGAAGACTTATCACCAACGTTACAAAAAATGTCAACTTTTTTAGGCGCAGTTGTGCCTTGGTTAAAAACAGTAAAATTGCCTGCTGAAGGTATAAGTCGATTACCACTGGAACAAAAAAAGTATGACGATGATCCATTGATTTACCGCGGTGGCACCTATGCTTCAACTGGCGCTAATATCATAAAAAACACGAAGTTTGTACAAGCACATTTATCGAATGTAACCTTACCTTTTTTGGTCATGCATGGGGGAGATGATCCTATTATTGAACCGGATAGTACTCGGATGCTTTTTGAACAAGCAAAAAGTAGCGATAAAGAGATGGTTATTTGGGACGATTTATTTCACGAAATTATTCGCTCTTCAGAAAAAGTACATATTTGGAAAAAGATGACAGATTGGATGGAACATAGAATTTAAATTAAAGTTATGACTTTTATAGAATGGTTTAAGGATCGATTTTCCTGGCCCAAATTTATAGTGATATTTATTGTAATATGGTTTACGACTTTCTTTTTGTTTAAAGATAGAATTATGGAGTCTCCAATCGCTCAGGCAAAAATGAATGCTTTGGAAGGTATTATGAAGGCGGATAATGCAAAAGATGCTCTAAAAAACATCAAAGAAGCCATTGATACAACGTTGATACAACCCAGTGAAAAATCCAAATAAGTATGAATTTAATGGAGAGTTATTTGTAATATTTCATGAGGTAGTTTCTTAATTCTAGATCATGAAATAAATAGTGATGCTTAAGGTTTTAGTAGCCAGAAGTAAGTAGTAAATTAATATCTGTGTACTTACAACCAAATTGTTTGGCAAGGTATTGATTCGTTAATAGTCCTTTATAAGCATATACGCCATGTCTAATTCCTTTATCATTATAGAGTAGCCCATCAAACGAATTTGCATTACACATCTTGATCAAAATCCCAGTTATAATATTTGATATCGCTACAGAAGCTGTTCGTGGTACTTTAGATGGTATATTAGGAACGCAATAGTGTACAACATCATGTTTTATGAAAGTTGGTTTATCGAGTGTTGTCATTCTTGACGTTTCGATGCATCCTCCTTGATCTATGCTTACATCAATGATTACGGCTCCAGGTTTCATTTTCTGTACCATTTCTTCGGTTACATAAATAGGGGTTCTACCGCTATCACTATGTATGGCGCCTATGACTACATCAGCACTTGTGAGTTGATATGCAAGATAGACAGGGTTAAATGTTGAAGTATGAAGCGATTGACCTACGCGGGCCTGTATTCGCATCAATTTCGAAATTTCATTATCAAAAATACGAACAGAAGCACCAAGTCCTAACGCAGCTTTAGTTGCAAATTCACCAACTACGCCTGCCCCTAAAATAAGGACCTTTGACGGGGGCACTCCAGAAACGCCACCTAGCAATACGCCTCTACCATTATTTTGGACTCCTAATAATTCTGCGGCAGTATGTATGATGCTCATGCCGGCAATTTCACTCATAATACGTACTATTGGATAGCTGCCATCTTCTGCTTGGAGATATTCCATGGCAATGGCATTAACCTTCTTTTTGAGTAATTTTTTGACATATTCTTCGGTTATGTATGGCAAATGTAAAGGCGTTATCAGTGTTTGCCCCGGCTTTAAATAGTCTAATTCTTCTATGGTTGGGGGCGTAATTTTTACAATAATGTCAGACCCAAATATTTTTTTTCGACTATTTGATACTTGTGCACCTGCTTCGGAATAGTGAAAATCTGTAAAATTTGATTTTGTTCCGGCCCCAGATTCTACTAATATGGTATGTTCATGACCTATAAGACTGCGAATTGAATTTGGCACAAGGGCGACTCGATTTTCAGATAGGATCATTTCTTTAGGTATTCCGATACTCATATTTTTAGAAGTCTCTTTAACTTCTAATTTTTCGGATTGAGTGACATATTGCCCTTCCGTAAAGAATTTCGAAAAATTGTATTTTCCTTCGTTATCTGCCATTACATTAAGTTAATCAACTTCTTTGATATTTACAATCCTATCTTGGTTTTCATTCATTTGAATAGAGATATTAACATAGGAAACATCGGTTAGAGCTCCGAATAATAGACTAGGCCACTCAATAAATAAGTATGCTTTCCTATTGAGGTAATCTTCAATTCCGATATCGATCATTTCTTCGACAGATTCCAATCTGTAGAGATCCATATGGTAAATTAATTGTTTTTCGGATTGATATTCTTGTATGATTGAATAGGTTGGACTTGTTACTTCGTCTTGAATCCCAAGTTTCTTACATAACACTTGAATCAAACTTGTTTTCCCTGCTCCAAGATTACCGTGAAAACCAAATATTTGATGATCTTTTTGCTCGAGCAGGTAAGTCGCCACTTCCTCCCAATCGTCCTTGTTTTTAACTACAAAATCCATACGCTACAAAGGTAGTATATAATTGGTATTAGCATTGAAAATATTCGTTTTTGAGGCCTCAATTTAGTATCTTTATGGGCTATTACAACGAGTAAAATTAATCATACAAATGAGTAATCAGAATAGTAATTACGATGCGAGTAATATAACCGCATTAGAAGGATTGGAAGCGGTTAGAAAAAGACCAGGTATGTATATTGGAAGTACCGATTCAAAGGGACTTCACCACCTTGTCTGGGAGTGTATAGATAACTCAATCGATGAGCACCTAGCAGGCCATGCTTCAAGGATAGATTTGACGATTCATGAGGATAATAGCATTTCTGTAAAAGATGATGGTCGAGGGATACCGGTAGGTATGCATGAAAAGTTGCAAAAATCTGCACTAGAGGTTGTAATGACGGTACTTCATGCTGGTGGTAAATTTGATAAGGATACGTACAAAGTATCTGGAGGACTTCACGGAGTAGGGGTTTCTTGTGTAAATGCATTGTCTATAATGCTTAAGGCAGAAGTTCATAGAGAAGGTCAGATTTGGACTCAAGAGTATTCAAAAGGTATTCCAGTAACTAAGGTTGAAAATATTGGTAAAACGGAAAAACGTGGAACGACAATAACGTATAAGCCAGATGGTGAAATTTTCGAAACACTCGTTTATAGTTACGAAGTATTAGCTACAAGGATGCGTGAAATGTCATACCTAAATAAAGGATTGATATTGACGATTACAGATGAACGAACAAAAGATAGCGAGTCTGAAAGTGGATTTAAATCACAAACCTTTATGTCTGAAGGTGGATTGAGGGAGTTTGTTGAGCATATTGACGCGGCTCGAACATCTATTATTGAAAGACCGATTCACGTAACAGGGAAGGAAGAAAATGTTGAAGTTGAAGTAGCAATGCAGTATAATACTAGCTACTCAGAAAATCTTTATTCATTTGTAAATAATATTAATACAAGAGAAGGTGGTACACACGTAAGTGGTTTTAAACGAGCAGTTAACCGAGTTTTTACTCAGTATGGTAAAGACAATAACATGTTTAGCAAGCTCAAATTTTCTATTTCAGGAGATGATTTTAGGGAAGGTTTAACAGCCATTGTTTCGGTAAAAGTGCCAGAACCACAGTTTAAAGGTCAAACAAAAGGGGAATTAGGGAATAGTGAAGTATCTGGTATTGTTTCCAGAGCGGTTGGAGAAGCTATAAAAATTTATTTAGAAGAAAATCCAAAGGAAGCAAAACGAATCATTGATAAAGTGATAATTGCTGCTACTGCTAGACATGCTGCTAGAAAAGCACGTGAAATGGTGCAACGAAAAAACATATTAACCGGTAGTGGTTTGCCTGGAAAGTTGTCTGATTGCAGTTCCAAACGTCCAGAAGAATCTGAAATATTTCTTGTTGAGGGAGATTCTGCCGGAGGTACTGCAAAGCAGGGTAGAGATCGAATGTTTCAAGCTATTTTACCATTAAGAGGTAAAATTTTGAACGTAGAAAAAGCAATGGAATATAAGATCTATGAAAATGAGGAAATCAAAAACATGTTTACCGCTTTAGGTGTTCGTATTGAAGAGGTTGACGGCGAAAGGGTTCTTAATATCGAAAAACTTAGGTACCACAAGATTGTTATTATGTGTGATGCCGATGTTGATGGAAGCCATATTGTAACCTTAATTTTGACATTCTTTTTTAGATACATGAAAGAATTGATTGAAAATGGTCATGTATACATCGCATCACCACCACTTTATATGGTGAAAAAAGGAACACAATTTAGATATTGTTGGAATGAAGAAGAAAGACAAGAAGCAATGGCTTTTTATCAAAAAGGAAATAAGGAAATGAAACTTAAGATTCAACGATATAAGGGACTTGGTGAAATGAATGCAGAGCAACTATGGGTTACTACGATGGACCCAGCAGAAAGAAAATTGAAACAAGTAAAAATCGGAGATAGTATTGAAGCTAGTAATGTATTTACAACGCTTATGGGTGATGAAGTACCTCCAAGAAGAGCATTTATTGAAGAAAATGCTAAATACGCAAATATTCATGTGTAAAGGAATATCTAAAAGTTAAAGGCTTGATTTTAAATCTTTATTAGGATATTTTTGCATCAAATTAATTTATAAATTTTATTTAATGATTTCTACAGATAACAAGGTTAAATACAAAGTAAAAGACATCTCATTAGCTGAATGGGGACGAAAAGAAATTCGATTAGCAGAAGCAGAAATGCCTGGATTAATGTCTTTGAGAACTGAATATGGAGATTCTCAACCGCTAAAAGGGGCAAGAATAGCAGGATGTCTTCATATGACAATCCAAACAGCAGTACTAATAGAAACATTAGTTCATTTAGGAGCTGATGTAACTTGGTCTTCTTGTAATATCTTTTCAACACAAGATCACGCAGCAGCAGCAATAGCAGCGTCAGGTGTTCCTGTTTATGCTTGGAAGGGTATGAATGAAGAAGAATTTGACTGGTGTATCGAACAGACATTATTTTCATTTGAAGGTGGAAAGCCGTTAAATATGATCTTAGATGATGGTGGTGATTTGACTAATATGGTATTAGATCGTTTCCCAGAATTAGTAGAAGATATCAGAGGTATTTCTGAAGAAACAACGACAGGTGTTCACCGTTTATACGAAAGAGTAGAAAAAGGAACACTACCTATGCCTGCGATTAATATCAATGACTCGGTAACAAAGTCAAAATTTGATAACAAATATGGTTGTAAAGAATCATTGGTTGATGCAATCAGAAGAGCGACAGATGTTATGATGGCTGGTAAAGTTGCTGTTGTAGCAGGTTATGGTGATGTAGGGAAAGGAAGTGCAGCATCATTAAGAGGGGCTGGATGTAGAGTAATCGTTACTGAAGTTGATCCTATTTGTGCTTTACAAGCGGCAATGGATGGTTTTGAAGTAAAGAAGATGGTAGATGCTGTTAAAGAGGCAAATATTGTTGTAACTGCAACAGGAAATAAAGATATTATTACTGGTGAGCATTTTAAGTTGATGACAGATAAAACAATCGTTTGTAATATCGGTCACTTTGATAATGAGATTGATATCTCTTGGTTAAATGAAAACTATACGAAGGACGAAATCAAACCACAAGTTGATTTATACAATGTAGATGGTAATGATATTATCGTACTTGCAGAAGGAAGATTAGTAAATCTTGGATGTGCAACAGGACACCCTT
Source organism: uncultured Saprospiraceae bacterium (assembly GCA_937924805.1). GTDB lineage: Bacteria > Bacteroidota > Bacteroidia > Chitinophagales > Saprospiraceae > JAHDDO01. The sequence continues at coordinate 12,188 of CALDTZ010000097.1, read as the reverse complement.
CATTCGTAATGTCAAACTCATTTACGAATCAAGTATTAGCTCAATTAGAACTTTGGGAAAATACAAGTAGTTACGAGAATAAAGTATACATGTTGCCTAAGCATTTAGATGAAAAGGTAGCTCGATTGCACTTGGCAAAAATTGGTGTTGTTCTTGAAGAGTTATCAAAAGAGCAAGCAGATTATATCAATGTGCCGCAAGCTGGTCCTTACAAACCAGAATACTATAGATACTAAGATTGAAAAAGTTATAAACAAAAAGTCTTCTCATTTGAGAAGACTTTTTTGTTTATCTAAAACCTCATAAGAACCATTGACAAAGTTTTTATTCATAGCTTTCTTGTTTTTTACTTCCTTAATGAGTCATGAAGTACATATATGCATGTCTGAAATACATTTTAATTCAGCATCAAATAAATTGGAAATATTTCTTTCCATATTCTTAGATGATTTAGGACTAGCATTTGAGGAAAAAACGGATAAAAAGATCCACTTGTGTACTGAAATGGAAGTCGATGAAGCAGATGATGTCTTGAAACAATATGTAGATAAACATTTTATGTTTTTTGAAAATGAACAAAAAGTAAATCTTCACATGATAGGCAAGGAGATTAGCGATGACATGGCATCGGTGCATATTTATTTGGAATCAGAAACGCTTGATGCAAATGCTGATTTGAAGCACAAAAATTCAATTTTACATCATTTGTACTCAGATCAAAAAAATATGACAACTATTTCTGGATTTAGTGAGATTGAGCAATCGATCATTCTTGATGTCGAAATACCTTTTGTAGATGTAGAAAAGACAATGATTCAAAAGAAATGAGATTTTTATTCATCATACCGATCCGTCTTTATCAATGGATCATATCTCCATTATTACCAAATTCATGTAGGTATGAACCAACATGCTCGGAGTATATGTTACTATCAATTGAAGAATGGGGAATTTTTAAAGGAGTATGGTTAGGTTTAAAACGTATTGGCCGATGTAACCCATGGGGTAGTCATGGGTTTGATCCAGTACCAAAAAAAGAAAACAATGATCAGAAGACCAAGAAGAAATAGACAATCTTCATCGATACGATCGATGGTAAAAGAAACAAGACTGCATCCATCAAATTTGGTGCAACCGATATTTTTAGTTGATGGCAATGGTGTCCGTAGTCAAGTAGAATCGTTACCTATAGCTTATAGGCTATCGATTGACGAAGTACTTAAGGAAATAAAGTCTTGTATAAAATTGGGACTTTATAACTTTATTATGTTCCCGGCAGTTGATGAGAAATATAAAGATAAAGATGCTACCTACAGTTATAATCCTGATAACTTCTACCTTAAGGCAGCAACGACAATAAAAAAAGCATTTCCACAAATCACGTTAATAAGTGATGTAGCGATGGATCCGTATAGTTCGGATGGGCACGACGGTTATGTAAAAAACGGGGAGATCGTGAATGATTTAACATTACCTATTTTGCAAAAAATGGCCATTGCCCAAGCCAGAGCTGGATTCGATATTATTGGTCCAAGTGATATGATGGATGGGCGGGTGTTTTCAATCCGAAAAGCGCTTGATGGTGCTAATTGTATAGATACTTCGATTATGTCTTACACTGCTAAATACGCTAGCGCTTTTTATGGTCCGTTTAGAGATGCTCTAGATTCGGCACCCAAAGGAGGCGATAAAAAAACCTATCAGATGGATCCTGCAAATAAACGAGAAGCTTTATTAGAAGCTCAGCTGGATTTTGAGGAAGGGGCTGATTTTATGATGGTAAAACCGGCTTTGCATTATATGGATGTTATCCATTTGCTGAAAGAGCATTATGATATTCCGATTGCGGCTTATCATGTAAGCGGAGAATGCGCAATGTTATTGGCAGCAGCGCAGAATGGTTGGTTAAATCTAAATAAGTCAATGGATGAAACACTATTAAGTATTCATAGAGCAGGCGCAGATATTATCATTACTTACTTCGCTAAGATGTGGGCAGAGAAATACCAGAATGGTTAGATTGGCATCTTAACATCGATTGTACTAGTTGAAAAAAAAATGATGAATATTATCTAACTTTTGGTCTTCTTCGTTTTCCACCTCTACCCATCATTTGTCCACCTCTAGGGCCCATCGATCTTGCTGCTTTCATTTGCCCTTGATTATTAAGTGCTTTTTCGAAGTATGCGATTTGCTCTTTTATTTGAGACTGCGTAACTTTAAGTTTTTTAGCTTCTTTAAAGTAATTTCTTGCTTGAGTCCATTTTTGTTTTTGTGCATTGATATTTGCAAGTTGCAATAAAACCAATGCTTTTTCATCATCAGATGGTAAATCAAGGGATAATGCCGTGTTGAATTCAGCTTCTGCACCTTTCATATCATTTCTTCCAGCTTTAATAGACCCTTGCATAATATAGTATACTGCCCGATTTGTGATATACAAAAATTTAGGAGTCGCTGTTAAATTCAATTGCTTTTCTGCAGCATCAAAATCACCAGCTTCAACAAGTTTACTTGCGGATTGAATGGTTCCGAGTAGTAAGTAACTAATTAGTAAAATAATCCCCATCAATATCAATGGAAACCCATACCAAAATCCCCAAACTGCGGATAGGGCAATACCTCCAATAAGACCAACGGCAATTAAAGCAAATTTTAAATATATATTGATGATAAACATAGCCTCGATTTTAGTTTGTCAAAATTAACATTATCCCATATAAATAATAGAGTTACGACATTTATTTGAGATAATTATCATGGTTAAATACCATGTAGTTTTTCTTTACTTCTTTATATACAGCTTTTGGAAATGATTGTTTAAACTTTTCAACGAATGCTAAGCTTTCTTCTTTATCGACATCTGTAAAAGCTAATAAATTATACATTATAACACCATTTTTAGTCAACATACCATCAAGTTGATTAAAAAAAGTTGGATGCTTAAATTTATTAGGAACGATATCTTCTGCAAATAAATCAATAACGATAATATCATATTTTCCTTCATGATGTTTTGCAAAATCCGCAGCATCAGTATTGTAAATTTGACATTGTGCCTTCAGATGATCTAAAGTATATTTTTGAGCTAAATAGATAATCTCATCATCGATCTCTACAATCGTATAGTTCAATGGTTGGTCGAAAACAGTTTCTAACATATAAGGAATAGAAGCTAATCCAAGACCCATTAAAAGCATGGTTTTTGGTTTTTGTTTTTCAAAATCATGCGCAAGAAAGGTTAATCTAAAGTTGTCATATTTGTCATCAAAAGAATAGATTGCTTTTTGACAGACCAATTGATGCCTACCCTTACTTAATAAAACCGCTAAATATGGATGATATTCTGATTCTGTTACTTCGAGAGGTATATCTTTTACGAAACTAAGCAGGTATTGCCAAAACTTGACTTCGGGTTTTATTTTTCCCAAGATCTAAATTTTGCTGATTGTTCAAAGATATGTTTGAGTATTTTTATATCTATTTCATTTAATAGAATGCCTCTGCGGCTCATCATTAAATCGGCAGTTTTTATGGCTTTATCAAACGTATGGGTAATGATCCCTTGATAGCCGCCCCATGAAAAAGAAGGTACAAAATTTCGTACAAATCCATATCCAAATATATTGCAAGCAACTCCTGTAACGGTTCCCGTATTGAACATGGTATTAATCGCTGATTTGCTGTGATCGCCCATAATAAGCCCACAAAACTGTACTCCAGTTTTTTCAAATTTTTCTTTTCTATAATTCCAAAGCTTAACTTCTTCGTAGTTATTTTTTAAGTTGGAGTTGTTTGTATCGGCTCCTAGATTGCACCATTCACCAATAACAGCATTACCTAAATACCCATCATGTCCTTTGTTGGAATAGCCTTGAATAACGGAATTACTTATTTCCCCGCCAATTTTGCAATGCGGTCCAGTACTCGTTTCCCCGTAAATTTTGGCACTCATTTTGACGACACTTTTTTCTCCTAAAGCAAATGGGCCTTTAACGACTGCATTATCTAATATTTTAGCATCTTTCCCTATGTAAATGGGACCTTCTACTGCGTTAAGAATACAAAAATCGAACACAGCGCCTTTTTCTATAAATACATTATGTGGTGCATTGACTCGCACATGAGATGGAATCTCTTGTGATTGACGATTTTTTGTTAAGTGATTAAAATCTTTAGAAATCTCAATACCATTCTTTGAAAAGATATCATTAGGTCTATCAATAAAATCGATAAAATGTTTGGCAACCTCAGAGATATCAATGGCTTTAAACTGATTGGACTCAATGTTTTCACTCAGTTTATTTAGCTCATCTTTCTCCAAACGAGCAGCGATTATAATATCGTTAAATATTAACGCTTCGTTTAGTTGTAGTTGAGTTATTATTTCAACTGTTTCGTCATTAGGTAAAAGACGACCATTAATGATTAGATTTTCTTTGTCTATATAAATGGGAAACTTCTCACTTAAGTATTCTTGGCAGATGTAAGAGTATCTTCCTTCAAATGAGCGCATCCATTTTTCTCTGATGGTTTGAATACCAACTCTTAACTCAGCACTAGGTTTCGTGTAAGTTAATGGAAGTAAGGATTCCCAACCATCATCATCAAAGAAAATAACATTATGCATGATATAAATAGGATTCTTTGACTAAACTAAAATCAATGGATTAATTATGATTCAGTACTATCTTCAGCCGGAGCTTCAGGCGTTGGTGCTTCAGCTGCTGGAGTTTTTGCCCCTGCAGGAGCTGTGCTGAAATTAGCAAATTTCTTCTTAAACTTGTCAATTCTTCCTGCAGTATCAACAAACTTCATCTTTCCGGTAAAGAAAGGATGAGATTTAGATGATATCTCTAATTTGATTAAAGGATACTCATTTCCATCTTCCCATACAATCGTCTCTCTTGAAGCTGCACATGATTTAGATAAAAACGCTTCATCAACGGAGAAGTCTTTAAATACCACTGTTCTATATTCTTCTGGATGGATTCCTTTTTTCATAACTGTCTATTTAAATAAGGGGGCAAAGATATTCCTTTTTGATTAGAAATACAACATCTAATTAAAGAAAGCATCTTCAAAATGTTGAATTTTATAATTTGAATCAGAAATATAAATTATAGATAGAAAATCAAAACGTATTTCTCCTTGAAAATCAGTTTGTTCTATGTATTCATTGGCACACCTAAACATAAGTGCTTCTTTATGTGGAGTAATGAATTCTTCGGGTTTCCCCATAAAATCACTGCTCCTTGTTTTGACTTCTAGCAAAATAAGGGTATTGTTTTTCGTGGCTATGATATCAATTTCGGCTTTTTTAAATCTCCAATTCAACGCTTCAATGACATACCGTTTTTCTTTGAGAAATTGCACTGCTAAAGCTTCTCCATGTTTGCCTAGATCGTTGTGACTTGCCATTTTATTTGACCTATGGTTTGATTATTTAATGTAATTAAATTATTAATTCTTTTGAATTATCTTAATTATTTGGATTAAATTTTGGAGTTTTGTTGAAAATTATAATTTTATGATGATTCAACTTATTGATAGATTTCCGGATCAACTGACTGAAGCAATTGAAATTGGAAGTGCATCAAGTATTAAACCTCACGACAAACCACTCTCACATGTTTATGTAGCAGGTTTAGGCGGATCAGGTATTGGAGCCAATTTTGTTGCAGAGTTTATTGCTGATGAGTGTAAAATCCCATATACTGTTGGAAAGTCGTATAGTATACCAAAATATGTTGGTGAAAACACCTTAGCAATCATTTCTTCTTATTCTGGTAATACGGAAGAGACCTTAGAGGCGTTTGATAAAATTAAAACGACAGGTGCAAAAATTGTAATTGTTTCTTCTGGAGGAAAATTAATAGCAGCAGCTAAAGAAATGGGCTTGGATTATATTCAAGTTCCCGGAGATTGGCCTTCACCAAGAGCATGTCTAGGGTTTTCTCTGGTCCAACAATTATTTATACTTAAAAAGTTAAAATTAATAGATCACACCAAGATTGAAGAAGTTAGAAACTCTATTGATTTAATAAAATTCAATAATGATTCAATAAAGGAAACAGCTAAAAAATTAGCAACGGCATTGCATAATACGATTCCTATTATTTATACAACCGATCGAATGGAATCCGTTGCTGTTCGGTTTCGACAACAGATCAATGAAAATGCCAAAAGGTTATGTTGGCATCACGTGATTCCAGAAATGAACCATAATGAATTAGTTGGATGGAGGAGCGAAAACCAAGATTTTGCCGTTGTTTACTTTAGAAACAAAGATGATTACAAACGTAATCAGACAAGAATTGAAATTAATAAAACGATTATTAAAAAATACACAAACAATATCATAGAATTGTGGTCTCGTGGAAATACCTTAATCGAAAAGGCCATTTTCTTTGTGAATCTTGGAGATTATGCTAGTTATTATCTCTCGCAAATGAATAAGGTAGATTCAATTGAAGTTGATGTAATTGATTTTCTAAAAAGTGAACTAGGAAAAGTATAATAAGTGTCAAACAATCGTCGATACGGAGAACAAAGATCAAGAATAAATAAATACAGCTATGTATTTATTGGTATTTTTGTTTTATTGGCAGCTTGGCTTATTACCTCCTTAGTCAAGAAAGAAAACCCTTTTAGTTTGCTATCAAATATCTTTACTTTTGATAAAAAAAGTGAATTGCCAGAAGAAGATTCGTCTTCTACTATTGAACTAAAAAATCTCATAAAATCACAACAAAATATAATAGACTCACTTAAGAACCGATTAGATATTATTGAAGGAGTTGACAATTTTATTCGAGCAAAAGTTGTTGTTGAAAGTACCCATTTAAATATGCGAAAATCACCGTCTTTATCGGCGTCAATGGTGACAAAAATTTCGAATGGAGAAGAAGTTCATGTTGTAGAGTACGATGACCAATCGTATATTTTGGATGGAAAGTCTGGTAAATGGTGTAAAATTGTTTCACGAGGACAAACTGGTTGGGTTTGGGGCAATTATATTGAATTGCTCGAAGAATAAAGAAATATCCATTTCGCTGCAGCGTTCCTGAATAAACGCCCTAATATTAAGTTGTAGAAGCTTCGATTAGAAGCTTTATTAATTTTCGCACCATGAAGAATATACTCTTTTTGTTGATGATAATCTTATTTTACTCAAGTTGTAGAGAAGATTATACTGAACATAATCATGTTAGTTTCGAACCCCTGCATAATGTAGATTTATTCTATAATGGTGGTATCGAAGGCTTTATCGTAGACGAATTTGAAAACGTAATAAAATTTGCCAAACTTGAGTTTAATGGTGAAACTTATTATACAGATAATAAAGGGACTTTTTTGATTAGTAACGATCATTTTCACGATGGAAATAATACATTGGTTGTTGAAAAAGAGGGATATTTCTTGGAAGTTTTAAATGTTGAATATTCTCCATTTACAAAAGCTTTTTTGCCTATTCATTTGGAAACAAAAGTCAACAAATTTAATGTTAGTGTCGGTGTTTTGGAAATTGATTTTTTTGCAACCTTATTGATAGATACTACCCAAATAGTAGCGAATTCGAGCGACTTATTTTACAACCTAGCCGTCAAAGAAGAAATAAATATTGATCAAAATAAACTTTTTTTAAATGATAGTCAAGGTGAATATTTCTTGACTCCCGAGTATGTTTTGGAGCTGGAATCCAATAACGAATTTGGACCCAATAATTTTGAAGTTACCGCTATTCTTTATGATTGGTTTGTTGACGAACAAGAAGTATTCCTTTTTGAAGAGGTGGATGGTATTATAAAAGAATTACATTCTATTGAATCCGTCGGAGAAGAATTTGAAATTCATACAAATAGTAACGGTAAGTATATTATAGGTCGAAAAATGAGGGACTATAAGTTGATTACAGGTCGAGTTATAGACAACCAACGTTATGCCGTTGATAAGTTGAGTGTGCACGGGTTGGTATGGGATAACTACTTTATGCACACCTATTCGGATTATTATGGAAATTTTACAATGATTATCGAAGAAGATGCATCGGAAATTGAATTATTTGTCTGCAATGAATGCGGATTATTTCTTTACAATGGTTTTATAAACTTAGAAGAAGAAATTTTAATCGAATTACCAGGTTCTCTAAGCTTTAATAGTTTAGCTGTAACTGGCAATTCTTGCATGGAAAATCCAAGTTTTGCGTTACAAGTGACGCATGAATTGGAGGAAGATTGGTATATCAACTTTAATGATAACTTATTTGAAAAGAGCTTCTATAATTGCATACCAGAAGAAAGTATGGTTGTCGTTTATGATGTTCCGAACAAACTAAAAAGTATAGCCTATCCAATTAATCTAATTGATGTTACTAATTTGGAAGATGTAGAAATTTGTACCCCAGTAGAGGATTACCTTTATTTTAATATTAATGAAGAACATTTTTTTACTGAATCTCCAGAAATTCATAATGTTTTATTTGATGAAGTTGAAGCGAAAAGAATTCAAGTTTTCAACAAACGGACACATTCGAATTACCATTTTGGAATAGATCTAGTGATAGATGCAATCAATGAAAAAGTGCTTCATTTTAGATATGTTTCTTCAAACGATAAAGGAGAAATTGATATTGATATAGAATGTACAAATTGCGTAAACGATCTTTCTATAATAAATGGAAAATTACGATTAACCATATCGATTGATGAAAACCTGGTGGGAGAATCGATCATATTAGAAACAGATATCGAAATTTAAGATTGACGGATTTAGAAATTATATCATCCTGTACTCAAGGGAACCACAGATTTTTTAGACTTATCGTCGAAAGGTATAGTGGTGCGTTAATGACTGTCGTTCGTAGGTATGTATCTAGCAGTGAAGATGGAAAAGATATTCTTCAAGAATCCTTTATTTCAATTTATAAAAGTCTCCATAGTTTTGATGTTACCAAAGGTACTTTTTATACATGGATGCGAACCATCACAGCGAGGCAAGCGATTTCTTTTTTATCAAAAAATAAAGTACTAACTATTTCTTCGGAAGATTTAACAAACGATTATTCGATCGCGATAGAACCTTCCATATTTGATAAACTTAATGAAGAGGAAATTCTTAATATAATTAATCAAATACCAGACGATTATAGAGTAGTCTTCAATTTATATTATTTCGAGGATTTGAGCCACAAAGAAATAGGCAAACTGCTTAATATTAAAGAAAGCAGTTCTCGATCGAAACTTACACGAGCAAGAAAATTGATTATTTCAGTCATGGAAAATTTGAAATTTGAATTTCCTAAATATGCCATTTAATTATGAAGAAACAAGATATACATAGAACAAGGGATCGACTTTCTAAATATAATTCACCGGTCGATGTAGATGAACTTTGGGGAAATCTTGAAATGGAAATTGAAGGTTATTATCCGACCAAGCGAAATTGGAGACCTATCTTGTTTTTTATCCTTTTTGGTCTTTCAATAGGGCTTTATTTTGCTTATCAAATGTGGTTGCAGGATCCTGTCGAAAACCAAAAAGTTGCAATTACGAATCATTCATCATCGACTATTTTACAAGGACAAGAAAACCTTTCAAATATAGAAAACAGGGTCATAAACAAAACGATTTCATTCGATCAAACAACCGAATCAAGAAAGGAAAAATTAAAGAATCAAACGACCGATATAAACGTTAAATCTACAGTCAATGGGCATGAAATTGAAAATAGAAACCTAACAAATTCAAAATTAATCGAATCCGAGTTCAAGAATAAATGGATAGATGCGGAAAAGGAAATAATAAATAGAGAAAACTTGCCGAAAGATAAATATCGTAAATACAAGGAGGTAGTTGCTAATGAAATTGATAAATTAGTAGAAGTTGTCAGCCGCACCGGTAATATCTCCTCAACAATAATGACAAATCAATCTGAAAAAAATGAATTCGCCAAGGTTGAGAAATCGCCCGTTTCACAGCCGGTTAATTCGCATAATGAAGAAGTACGATTAGAGCATCTTGCCAATCAAATAGTATCTAATATTTTGAACGAGAACGATCGAAATTTGGATTTAAGAATGGGTGAATATCTTCAAAAAAGATCCTCGAGATCTTTGCTTTCATTAAACATTTTGCAATCAATAGTATTGATTTCAAACGATCAATTGGCGTTAATGGATAATCAAGTCAATGATTTCACCATTGAAGGTTTGGAGTCACTTCAAACTTCAGCATTGATTCAAAAAGATATGGGTCATTGGAATATTTCGACTGGGTTAATATTTGATTTTAGTAATTATAAAATAGAGCAATCGTATTATCATTCAAATGTAACAACTCGAGATCAACAAGTACTTTCATTACAAGTATCATTATTAGATACAACCGCTATTCTAGGTCAAGCTGAAGGCCTTGAAACAACGCACACGAGAGAGGTTGATTTTGTCTCTCAGCAGAGAGTTAGAATCCCGTTGTTTCTTGGATATCAACACAGATGCAAGAGCATTCGTATCGGAGCTAAAATGGGTCTTGCGTATCAAATTGCATTGAATCAAATTTCACCCCAATTACGTAATGAAAGAGGTATTACATTACCTTCTGAGCTTGATCATTTTGTTCAAGATTCGTGGAGTACGCAAGCAATCATCCATTTTGATTATATGCTTTCTCGTTCGTTTTATATAGGATTACATACCTCTGCAATTTCTTCTTCAAAAAGATTATTTGCTGAAAACCCCGTTAGCACTAGTAATATTGGTTTTGGAATACAGGTAGGAAAAGTTTTTTAGTAGGTTTTTGCAGCGAATATATTTTCTAACGATAATATACATGTAGAAACTGAACTTTTAAACATTAAAAAATTAAATTATTATGAACAAGACTTTTAAACATTTTTTTACATTAGTTTTTGCGATTCTTGCATTTAATGCTTCGGCACAATCATGGGATTGTGATTGTGAGGGAACTGAAGTTGATGAAGGCGTATGTGCTGTTGTCTCTTTCGACTTTGAGGAATTAGATTCTTTAAATGCTATCACGATATGGGCTCCTTCTGAATGCTATTTAGATTGCTTGGAAGCATCATCGTATGAAATTGTTAATTGTGATGATGTAGAGATAGACTTTGAATTCGACATTGATATTGATGACGAATGGGAAGACGAAGAAGGTGAAGATGAGTGGGCAGATTGTGATTGTGAAGAAGATTTTGAGGAAGGTGTTTGTTTAGCCTATTTCGATGAATTTGTAAATGATACAATCACTTGTTGGTTTCCAAGCGAATGTTGGGCTGATTGCTTTGGTGTGACAGATTACGTAGTTGTTGATTGTGAAGAGTGGACAGGCGATGATTGGGACGATGAAGAAGGTGAAGATGAGTGGGTAGATTGTGATTGTGAAGAAGATTTTGAAGAGGGTGTTTGTTTACTATTTGTCGATGAGATGTTTGGTGATACAATAACGACATGGTTTCCAAGCGAATGTTGGGCTGATTGCTTTGGTGTGACAGATTATGTAGTTGTTGATTGTGAAGAGTGGACAGGCGATGATTGGGACGATGAAGAAGGTGAAGATGAGTGGGTAGATTGCGAATGTGAAGAAGATTTTGGAGAAGGAGTATGTTTATTGCTTGTCGATGAGATGTTTGGTGATACGTTAGTTGAGTGGTTTCCAAGTGTATGTTGGGCTGAGTGTTTTGGTGTGACAGATTTTGTTGAGGTAGCGTGTGAAGAATGGACTGGAGAAGAGGACTGTGATGATGAGTTCGCCGATTGCGAGTGTGATGAAGAAAATATAGAAGAAGGTATTTGTATCACTTTTATTGATACATTATTAAATGAAGAATTTACAACTTGGGTTCCAAGTGAATGTCACGCCGATTGCTTTGGATTTGTAGATTATACAGTTGTTGATTGTGATGATTTCGAATGGGGAGAAGGTGATGACTGGGAAGAAGAAGAATGGGAAGGTGAAGATTGGGAATTTAGTGACTCTACTTTTGTTATTGGAGATTGTGAATTTACATTTACTGAGTTAGAAACGGTAACCTTACAAGATTTCATGGGTTTACTTGAAGAATGTGGAGTAGAATTACCTTTATGTATTACAGAGGCACCCGCTTTTGATACAGATGAAGAGTACATTGCATATATCGAAGCCAATTGTGAAGATGGTGGATTTTTCTTAATG
>CALDTZ010000096.1 GCA_937924805.1 uncultured Saprospiraceae bacterium | reverse complement strand
GGAATTGGTTTGACTATTAAATTCATAGGTTTCAAACTTTAAATGACAATAATTATTCATTATTTGCCCTTCACAAAAAGTTACAAGTATTGATTTGCCATTATCAAAAAATTCAAAATTAAAACAGCGTTGGAAAATACTGCAATACAAAACATCATCAAATCTCATTACTTCTTCCCAAACATGATCTGTATAGTGCAAAATAACCACATCACTAAACTCAAAGGAAGTACGCAAATTTAATGCAACAAACTCTCCATTACCACTTACCTTTAAATCTGCAATATAACTACCTATGTAATCCTCTTTAGATTCGAGACTATTTACCTTATTCCACTTTGAACCATCCCATTGTTGGAATGCTACAATCTCAATTCCTTCACTCTCTATTATTATTTCATGTTCAAAAACAAGAATATCGTTATCAATAAGATACCCACTATTATGTCCTTCAAATACACCAATTAAATCTTGGGATAAGAGTGGACATCCTATAAATAGAATAAAAAGAAAATAATAATATTTATACTTTACCAACATAAAAGATCTACTAGTTCACAAAATTCTTCCTGGCTTGGAACTCCATTACAATTAATTGTCATTTCTAAACATTTTAGTTGTTGTATAATAAATTCAATAATACGTCAACAAGTCAACAAGCCAAAACATAAATATTGTTTTTTAGTGCTTAACACCTATTTTGTAAGAAATTAACACTATCAAGATGCTTGATAGAACAAATACCTAGATTTTATAGCTCATTTGTCACTATATTTTAATTGATTATTTCCTCTCTTCTCGATTTTTCTTAACGGATTCCCATTTCAATAATGCGTATCTTTGATGTATATCAGAGGATAATATGTCCATTTACAAACAATTACAGACCGCAAAAAAAGAAGGTAAAAAGAAGTTTTCTGTGCTTATAGACCCAGACAAACTCAAACTTCGAGATATTGATAAGATCATCCGTCTTTCGCAAGATGCTCATGTTGATTACTTTTTTATTGGTGGCAGTTTGATTGTAAATAATATGCTAGATGAATTATTATCCAATATCAAAAAAGCATGTGATATACCGACCGTACTATTTCCAGGAAATAGTTTTCAACTCAGTTACAAAGCGGATGCTATTTTATTTCTATCGCTTATCTCAGGTCGAAATGCAGAACTTCTTATTGGTAAACATGTCATTACTGCTCCTTATTTAAAAGTAAGTCCTCTCGAGGTAATCTCGACTGGCTATATGTTGGTCGATGGAGGGATTCCTACCACAGTACAATACATGAGTAATACAATGCCAATACCACAAAACAAAAAAGATGTAGCGGTTTGTACAGCTATCGCTGGTGAACTACTCGGTCTTAAAATGATGTATATGGACGCGGGAAGTGGTGCTAAAACACCCATTTCTACCGAAATTATAGAAGCGGTAAGCAGTACTATTGATGTTCCTTTGATCATAGGTGGAGGAATAAAAACACCAGAAAAAGCTCGGCAAAATGTAGAAGCGGGAGCTGATGTTATTGTTGTCGGAAATGCAATCGAAAAAGATCCAAATCTAATTACTGATATGTCTATTGCTATTCATTCATTTCAAAATACAGAAGCTTAGTGCTTGAAGGGATCGTTATAAAATCAACAGGTAGCTGGTACGATGTAAAAACGCCTTCCAATGAGATTATACCTTGTAGGATTGTAGGAAAATTTAGGCTGTCGGGTAAAAAGTTAACAAACCCTGTAGCTGTTGGTGATGTCGTTGGTTTTGAAATGGCCAATAATGAAAATGTTGGGACCATAAAAGAAATAAAACCACGAAAAAACTACGTAATACGACAATCACCTAGAAAAAAGCACTTTCTACATATCCTAGCGTCAAATGTAGATCTTGCTGTCCTCATTGTCACCATTCGAGAGCCAAATCTTAAACAAGGTTTCATTGATCGCTTTTTACTTATGACCGAACCTTATGATATACCCGTACATATCGTTTTCAACAAGTCAGATTGCTACGGTGAAGAGGATCTTTTGATGTATGAATACCTCAAAATGATTTATGAAAAAATAGGTTATCATTGTCATCTTTGTTCTGCAACAGAACAAGAAGGACTTGAAGTAATTCAAGAAATTCTTAAAGATAAAACGTCCCTAATTGCTGGGCAATCTGGTGTCGGAAAATCGACCTTAGTAAATGCCTTAGATGATAAAATAGATCTTAAAACCAATGAAATCTCTGATTTTTCAGGAAAAGGTCAACACACAACCACTTTTGCCGAAATGTTCCCTTTGCACTTTGGTGGTAATATAATTGATACACCAGGCATAAAGACGTTATCATTTAATCACTTAGAAGTTAAAGATGTTGCGCACAACTTTAGGGAGTTTTTTATTGCCTCTTCAAATTGCAAATTTTCAGACTGTGCGCATCGAAAAGAACCCGCTTGTGCTGTAAAGAATTTAATTGAGGAAGAAGAGATCAGTGAGCTTCGATATATTAACTATTTGACAATAATTAATGAAATCGAAGAACAAAACTACTGGGAAATACATTCTAAAGAGTATTGATACAATTATGGCAATACAAATTTTAACTACATCAAAACTACCAACGGACTTTGGTCATTTTAATATCATCACATTCGCAATTGATGAAACCCAACAAATGCCGCATATAGCCATGGTACATGAAGATATTGATTTATCATCGGATATATTACTTCGAATGCATTCTGAATGTTTGACTGGAGATATTTTTAGCTCCAAGCGTTGTGATTGCGGCCCTCAGCTTAATAAGGCGATGGAACTTATCGGTCGTGAAAAAGGAATTCTTTTATATCTACGTCAAGAAGGCAGAGGTATAGGACTTATCAACAAAATGAAAGCCTATAATGCCCAAGATGAAGGAATGGATACACATCAAGCAAATCTACATTTAGGTTTTGAAGCGGATGCAAGAAATTATGACGTCGCTCTACGGATGTTACACCTTTTAAAGGTTAAAAATGTACGTCTATTGACGAATAATCCAGAGAAAATAGCTGCTTTCAATAAAAGCTCTATTAATTTAGTGTCTAGAATTCCACTTATCATGAAATCCAATGAAGTTAATAAAAGCTATTTGGAAACTAAAAGTGAAAAATTCGGCCACTTATTAAA
>CALDTZ010000095.1 GCA_937924805.1 uncultured Saprospiraceae bacterium | reverse complement strand
TCCATCCTTTTTATAGTGAATACCTCTACCATGACAGTAATTTTGGTGAAACATACCAACATATTTTTCGCCATTTGAAAAATACCAGGTTCCATACCCTGTTAATTCGCTATTCTGAAAATTACCTTCATATTTACTGCCATCAGCGTATTCCAAAACCCCAACACCCTCATTACAATCACCATGCGCACATCCTATTCTTACCGTAGAATTTTTCACAAGGTTTTGATTTGTAACATTTCCCTTTTCTTGAAATGTGATCCCCTGACCAGCATGAGCCAGCGTTAATTTATCTGAAGGGCCATTAAAATCCCCTTGAGAATAAATAGGTTTAGAAAAAGTACAAAGTAAAAATAATGTTATTAGTGTGATATAGTGATTCATGGAATAACGTATTTTGTTAATATCTTAACAAGTTCTTGCAAAAACATTACCAAAAACATAAATATGTAATATATTTATATGAAACTAATCTGTTATATGAGTAATAACAAGGAAAAAGAAAGGAAAGAAATAATTTTTATTAGATTCAATTTAGGCTTTCGAACCAATTGTAGAGCAGAATAATTGCAGTCAGATGGCAAACTTATCTTGCAAAGGATTATCATAACAGTTTCTCTCTACTACGAAGTTCTCCAAAAAAAAGGTCTCTCTATAGTTTTACCTAAAGAGAGACGACCCCATAACCAATTATAACAGTTTATCAGAAAACCGTTTGAAAAAATCTTTATTTATCAACATTGCTCCAAACGCTATGATGCAATAGACATTCGCATTGAACAAAGAATAATAATCAGTTTTAGGGAAAATCTATGCTAAAATTTCTTAGAAGTATATCTTGCTTAAAATTACTTGACAATATATACACTTTGCTGAAGTGAGTATTCAAGGTATTTAAAAAAGGTGCAAAAAATGATTTTAAGGGATAGAATACTTTAAATAGGTGACAAAATATAAATCGAGTTTTTAAATAATATCGAGTTTATCAAAAAAAGCTTTACGATATTTACGTCCTATGGGAATTTTTGATTGCTCTATATTAACCACATTCGTTTTTACATTAATGTCATCAATTTTGTCAATACGAATGATAAATGCTCGATGAACTTGAATGAAACTATTATCAAGAAAAGTAGTTTTCAATTTTGATAAAGAAATCTTCATCGAATATTCTGATTCCCCAGCACGAATTATGCAATAGTTTCCAGATGATTTTATCCACTGAATATAACTATATCTTATTCTGATTTTATTCTTCCCTCTTTTAATAATTAGGAAATTCTCTTTGTTATCAAAGTAAAAATTCAGCGCAGCATAAAGTGTTTTATAATCAAAAGGCTTGGCAATAAAAGAAAGCAAATTTAATTTTTTGGCTTCCTCATAAAATTGATTTTCTGAATCTTCAGCAATATAAATTATGGGGGTAAATTTGTTAGAAGCTTTTTTTCCAAACTCGAGTCCGTCTCCATTTTCGGTCAAGGTAGGCTTCGTAATAATCAGATCTATATTATTACTTTGAACATAAACAAAAGCCTCATTAGGGTTTTTAAAAATAAAAATATCAAGTAAGCCCCATTTCTTCAAATTAATTTTGAGAGAGGATGCGAACGAGCTATCATTTTCTAAAACAAGAATATTTAAAGGAGGCATATGCTTGAATATATTCAGCTATTACTTTTGCAATAATGTGACTAAGCTATATTCAAAAACAGAAAACCAATATAGATGGGGGATAGAAAACAATACGAAGGTGACGAAAGGAGCTGAATCAGGCAAAACATAGTCTAAATCAATAATCAACAGCTTCAATTTTTTTCAGTAAGGCTGAACGAAACTTAGACCCAATCGGAATATTCCTACCGTTGATTATCAATTCGGAAGAAGAAGGAATCGAGTCAATTTTTTTGATATTTATAAGGAACTTTTTGTGCGCTCTAACAAAGTAAGGAGCATCTATTTTCTGCTCTACTTTGGTCAAAGACATTTTTGTGGCATACCTTTTATCATCCAAATGCAATTCGATATAATTGCCATCTGCTTCGATCCAAAGAATATCATCAAACTCAATTCTTTTAAGCACATCATTTTGTTTGACAAAAAAACTATCTTCTAATACTACGCTCTTAATTTCCAACTTCTCCATTTGTTTTTCTTTCAGATCAAATACACGATCGATACAACTTTGAAGAGTAACTTTATCAAATGGTTTTATTAAGAAACCAGAAGGGCTAGTAAGCATTGCTTCCTGAAAAGTTTTTTCATCTTTAAGCATGGTAATAAAAATGACGGGAATCGTTTTATCTGCAATTTTATTAACCACATCTATTCCTGAAAAATCGCCATTTAAGTTCACATCAACGATCAATAATTCATAGCCTCCGGATTCAACTTCTTTGATCGCTTTTTTGCCATTATCCGTGACTGCAATATTAGTATAGCCCAAAGATTTTAAATACATCTCTATTTCCAAGGCTAATGAAAAATCATCTTCTACGATTAAAATTTTCATTTTTAGCATTTTTATTATTCAACCATAGAACAACAAAAGTAAATAGTTGCACTAAGGTGAAAATTACCTAATGATTTTTATTTAAATAGACAATAGGGATCAAGGGGCTATGATCTTTTGATGTGTTATAATTGAATGGGGTCGCAATTTAAATAAAAAATTTAAAATGAGACTTTTACTTAAGATTTTTTAGGCCATAGGTTAATAACTTACATTAACCTGATATCCAAACATGAAAATTAAGAATTATAAAACATCGATCATTATGCTTCTGATCTTGGTAAAACTAGCTTTGCGATTATTTTCATTCCCTCTACTTTAGAAATAGAAAAGGTACCGGCGTTCAATTCGGTTAACTCTTTACAGATCAATAATCCGAGTCCTCCTGTATTTTTTTGTATTGTAGGGTCATTATTTTTCATGATATTCCTAAATAGTTCTTCATTAATAAAATCGCTAGAATTCTCGATTTCTATCCTCGTCATTCCTTTTTCGTAAGAAGCGTTTAATTTTACCGTCATTCCTTTTGGAGTATTTTTAATGGCATTATCAAAAAGATTTCGAAGGATGGCTAACATAGCATTGCGATCTGCAAATAATTGAAATTCTTCAAGTTCCTCTATATCGAATTGCACTTTTTTCGCTTCAGCAACATCCGAATAAAGTGTGGTTATCTCACTTACTATTTCACTTAATTTCAAGCTCTCTGGATGTATTTGAATTTCATCTTTTTGCAATAAAGCCCAGTTCATTAAATTATCCAAAAGCATGGTCATATTAGAGGATGACTTATCAATTGATTCACTTAATTTAATAATATCATCATATCTTTTTTCTTTGATTAAAAACTCTAACTTTTGAGCCATTCCGCTGAGTGAAATAAGCGGTGTTTTTAAATCATGTCCAATCAGACGGAGAAATTTTCCTTTAATTTTATTACTCTTTTCCAGTTCGTTTTTTTGCTGCTCTATAATTTGAGTTCTTTTAAAAACCTCAATCGTCAAATCTTCAGCTCGCTTTCTAAAATGATAAGTTCTATAGCGAATAAAACCAAGAACTAAACCGAAAAAACCTAAAATAGAAAAAGCAATGAATCCTGAATTTAAGTAAAAAGGGGTCGCAACATTTATTGGTATATCAAGCACATTACTCCAAGCACCTCCCCTACCAATACTTTTTATTTTTAGATTAAAATCTCCATAAGGCAATTGGTTGACTCTGACATAATTTTCTTCAAGTGGAATCCATTTTTCATCGAGATCAACTATTTTATACGCATGTCTCTTATTTGCCATATGGCTATAATCCAGATTTGCAAAGTGTACTATAAATGATTTATCTCTTGAATTTAAATTGATTTTCTTTTCTTTAATAAAAGATAAAGTTTGATTGACCAACCCTCCAGATTCAACATCTAGCTTTTCAAACTTTGTCACGACTGGTCTTGTTTTATTCTCCTCTTTTTTAAAATCAAAATCTTTAGGGTGAAATATAGTCAAACCATTAACTCCTCCAAAATAAAGAGAGCCATCTGAATGCTGATAATAAGACCATCTGTTGAACTCATTATTGGCAATTCCATCCTTTTCAAAGAAACTATTTATTTTTTCTGTAGACTTATCGAACCGCATCAACCCATAATTAGAAGACATCCAAAGAGCTCCAAAATCATCTTCAAAAATAGCATGAATCGCATTATCTGACAGTCCATCTTCTTTTGTATAATTTTTAATTCCCCTTTGCTTTCGATTCCACTTTATCATTCCTTCAGCGTCTGTTCCCAACCAATAAATTCCATCTGAATCCTGATAGATATATGAGATTCTTTTAGATGAAAAATTATTAAAATGGCCAACTATGCCCTTTTCTGGATTTAACAAATAAAGGCCATTGGAAGTAGCTATCCATATTCCATCTAAATTTTCATAAAAATGAAAAATTTCCTTCCCTTTCAAATCAGGAAAACCATTATACTTTTGAAAAACGATCAGGCTATCTTTCTCCCGATTTAAATAACCTAGTCCTTTAGTTCCGCCTAGCCAAAAATTATTATTCTTGTCAATAAAAGGTAGAACAGCCGATCCAATATTATCTTTTAGTTTATAATAAGTAGCATCTCTACTCTCAGGATTAAACACACTTACAAAAGGGCTATGCTGTCCAGAATAAATTATCCCGGAAGAATCTTTAATTGCCCCCAGTCCAATGAATTTAAATTCTACTTCTGCCAATAATTTAGAAATTCCGTTGTTGATATTCAACGTCAGGTCTCCTCGATAGCTATTAATTTTAAACAGGCTATCATTAATATTAGTTATTCCTCTTAAGCTATAAGGTGGACTCTCGTCAGATAGATATTTTCGAAATTTATTTTTTTCTAGACTTAATGAAAACAAACCTTGATTATTACTTTCCGAGGTGGTAAACCAAGTTAAGTTATCAGAAAAACTATTATGCTTTACCCATCTCATCATACCAGGCTCTCCAATCTCATTGGATAAGTCATAAAATAATTTACCTGATTTTTCAAAAATGAATGTTCCTGTTGTAAAAGTTATCCATATCCGACCTTGTTCATCTTCACTAAATATAGATCGATTTTGAGTATCCAAATAATTATACTTAGCATCGGCTAAGTCAAAGAAAGGGCGGAAGTTTTCACTTTTTCTCTTTACATAAAAATAATGATTGAGATCAATAGTTTCACTGTTCGAAACACAGTACAACCAGATTCTTCCTTCTTTATCTACCCAATGATTCATAATTTTACCAGGGACTTCATCTGTACTTATGAGTTCTCCTTTATCATTGATTTCTAAGATTTTATTCTCCACTCCTAAAGTGACGGTATTTGAAGCAGAAGGACATATTGTGAGAATAGGAAATTGATTTCCATTGTCATAAATCTTATGGAATTGGCCATCAAACTTCCAAGCCTGTCCATTAGCTAAACCTAACCATAAGACATATTGATCGTCTTGATGTATATACATTATATTGGAAACAGAAAAAGGACAATCTGGGAATTTCTCTTCGAAGGATTTTAGTTGATTGTTTTGTGTATTGAGAATAGAGATAAAAGAATAATTACTATTATAAACATCATGATAAACTCTATACAATCTGCTGCCTAACCAAATATTTCCATCAACATCTTCGCAAACTTTACTGTACCCCGATAATTCCTGTACCTCAGCATTTGCCGGATAATGTACATAATCTAAACCATCGTATCGGTCAGCCCCAGCGGAAGTAATGAACCACATAAAGCCTTTAGAATCTTTATAAATATCACGAACCTGTGAATTAGAAAGGCCATCCTCAACTGTGAAATATTTTTTTGAAATGGAAAAATCTTGTGCGGAAAGTGTAGAGACTATCCACAGAAAAAAAAGAATGAGAGGTATGTGTAAGTTTTTCATTGAGGTCATCCAAAAATTATGACTGACTCTTTTTTAAAAAGTAACAATTAATGTTTTGTTAACAAAATTCTATGGCAGTTACTAAAGACTGCATTCCTTTTGTTTCCTCTTTTCACTTTTTCACAAAATAAAAAACCGCCCTCCAGTCAATACTGAAGAGCGGTATATTTTTAAAAATTTCAAAAGATAGACGATTAAATACTTAGGGTAAGTAAAAATTTATCTCTTGAAAACAATCATCTTTTAATCCAAAAGAATCATTTTCTTAGAATCAGAATCTGTTGCTGTATTTACTTGGTAGTATAAAATACCACTTGGCAAATCTGCTCCATTTAAATCAAACTGATTAAATCCTTTTGCAAAATCTCCATTTTGATTGTGGACTAATCGACCTGACATATCATAGATTCTCAAACTTACTACTCCTGCTTCTGGAATACTAAATCCAATTACAGTCGCTTCCTTAAATGGATTCGGTTGATTCTGATAAAGCGTAAACGCTTCACCTGCAACGACTCCATTTACATCTTGAGAAGTAAGGTCTAAGTTTGTTTCAGAAGAATTATCTTCTCCTAATTCATACTCATTTCCTTGACTGTCTATATCTCCTCCACCCATAAAGGCATTGAAGGTTGCTGTAGTCGTTGAAACATTTCCACAATTATCTCGAACTCTGAATGTTACTGTTACTGAAGTAACTCCCATTGCTCCATCACAATTGAATGATGGGTTAGAAGGAATCGTTGACCAGAATACATTATCATTTGAACAAGCATCATAAGCTGCTGCTCCTCCATAACTATCTACCCAATCATCAAAATTAGACGGTGTATCGTAGTTACAAATTTCCCAGTGATCTTGAGCTTCTTCAAAAATTGTTGGTGCTTCCGTATCTGTTACTACATAAGTCGTTGTACAGAATGACGTTCTTCCACAATTATCCGTTGCTCTAAATGTAATCGTGTTGATTCCATTATTGATACAAGTATTGATATTGTTTGAATTGAAGTTATTGAAAACTGTCAAATCACTATCACATGCTGAAGTAGCTGAGACTGATGCGATGTAAGCTTCAATAGCCGCTATCGTTCCTTCTTCTCCTCCGTAATCTTCACAATTGAATTGTAACCATTGCTCGTCTTCGCAACCAGCGAATACTGGTCCTTCGTTTTGTACTACATAATCCAAAACTACTGCAGCAGAATTTCTTCCACATGCATCTGTTACAGTATAAGTATAACGGTAACGCGTACCATTACAATCCATTGCTCCTATGATTTGTGGGCCAGCTATATTTACTGTTGCTGCATCTCCACATGACGTTTCATAAGTAATGAAATTTTCATTTGGATTTACTCCTGCTAGACAAGTTGTCGTTTGTGTTTCAATAACACTTGTGATTACTGGTGCAGCATTATTTCCAATTGTGAATACTCGATCTACTTCTACGGTACGGTTACAGAAATCTTTTACTCGGTAAGTATAAGTATATGTTGTACCTGGGCAATTTGCTGGGCCAGATAATACTGGACCTAATACATTAATTACAAAGTCACCTTCACAATCTGCTACTACTGTAGCATCAGCTGTAGATACAACGATATCAGAAAAACATTCTACTGTTCCACCTGCAGGTACGGTTACCGTTGGTGCATCGTTTTGAATCAAGAATTGTTGTTGACATTCTGAAACTCTTCCACATGCATCAGTCACTTTGTAGATGTAAGTATAAACTGTTCCATCACAACCTGGGATTCCTCCTGTGATTAATGGTTGTTTTACGTATGCAAAAAAGTCCATTCCACATGCGGTGATTACTGTTAAGTTTGAAGGATCAGCAACGATATCTTCGAAACAAGTAACTACCTCATCAGCTGGACAAGTAATAATTGGAGCCAAATTTTGAATTGTGAATACTTGCTCACATGATGCCGTTCTTCCGCAATCATCTGTTGTTGTGTAAGTATAAGTATACGTTGTACCTGGACAATCATCAGCACCTACTTGTACTGGTCCTGTGATCACTGTATTGAATCCTAATGTACAAGAAGTTACTACTACTGCATCTGCTGGATCAACTGCGATATCGACAAAACATTCTACGATCATATTTGCTGGACAAACTATTGTAGGAGGATCATTTTCT
>CALDTZ010000094.1 GCA_937924805.1 uncultured Saprospiraceae bacterium | reverse complement strand
TCATGACAACCATACCATGCTTTATAAGAAAAAGGAATATCACTAACATTTGGACAATTTGCAACTTCGTAACAAACTTGTATTGTTAATTTTTCATCGGTATCAAATTGGTTTGGTTCTCCTAGAGGATTTTCTGCACCATTCGCTGGAAAAACACTGTTATCTACGGTTACTGTCATTGAACTATCAACTGGATTATATAGCGCTCCTGAGAAGATATCTATCCCATTTGCTGTCAATGAAGAAACGCTGATTGGGCTCGATGTTCCCATATCGACTCCACAAATTGCAAATTCAAATTCGTTGAGATATGATTGTAGACCATCTTGCGATATCTGAATATTTTGACATGAAGGTGAACCTAATGCTGTAACGGTATTGTTTAAAGGACTTGGACTACCCATATTAAGTACAGGTTCCTTTAAAGCCGAATTAAAAGCATCTTCAATTAGATGAGTTCCACTACATTTTATTGGAGCACCAGATGGTGGAAAATAAAAATAACTATACTCTATTTCTATTATGTATTCACTGTTTTCTATATCAACGCTACAATCTGCAGTTACTCCTATATTGGCTACAAAAATATCATCACAGGTAACTCCATTCGCTACAAATGATGGCGAATTAATGTCAGCATCTGAATTAGAAATACTTGTACAGCCTCCATTATGTGTATCTTCAAAGCCAGCATAACGCATACCTTGAATCATATTTATGGTCATTTCAAAACCATCCACTGCGCCTGGATCATCCGTAAAAATTAGAAAAGATAAAGTATCAGGGTTTCCACAAACATTAAGATTATCCGCTTGAGGAAATCCAGCTATTTCTCTTAAATCCACAATTTGGATATTGGGACACTCACCTGGTCCCATGAAAGAAGATTTACTAGATTCGCTTGTATCTAGACCTTTAATTGTCTTAATTTGATTAATAAACGAGGATTTCGTTTTTACATATTTCTCGTAAAAATGATCTTCAAGTTCACAATCCGCAGATTGATAATTTTGGTATGTTTCATTAATATGATCAACACTAATTAAGTTTACTTCAACTTCTTTGTCAAAATCCTTAGTAAGTAGATTCGTTGAATTACCAAAAATAGAAATACAGATCATTAACACTGTTAGTGATCCTATAGCCAGAATGGCCGGATTTTTAAATGGTCTCATGCGTTCAATTAAAAGCCTAAAAAATATTAGGATTCTAATATCACTCAGTAAAAGGTTATCGTTGTACAGACTGAATTTCTGCACTTATGGACAAAAATACAATAATAAACAACATAACTATCTGTAAGTCAAGATTTTTAACATATAGAATTTTATAAATATGTTATTTTGACCCTTTTCACACCTACTAAGTGTTAACACCCATCAATCACTGCCAAAGCTTTACATGCTGTTTATCAATGATTTACTTAAATTTTTACTACTTAGGATTATTCTAATTTCATCATTTTACCAGTATAAATTTTATTTCCAGTTTTTATTTTATAAATAATTACACCTGACAATAATTGGTTGTTTTCAATATTATATTTATTAATTCCTGGTTCAATTGGAACCATGGATGAGAAACTGAATTTTCCATCAAGGGTATAAAAAGATAATTCACCTTCACCTTTGTGGTCACTTTCAAATTCAATCGTCGTTTGATCTGTCCATGGATTTGGATAATTAGAAATTTTATTTACTTCTTCATTTTCAATTTGGTTTAATACAATCAACATCGTTGATAAATCCTCATCATATATTTCAGCATTTAACTTTTCTGTTAATACTAATCCTGTTATCGGTGTATTTACTTTGATTGAAAATAAGGTTGCACCTTCATGAAAAGAACATAATGCTAGATTATGGTAGCTTATGTTTAATTCGTTTGAGCCAATATGAACATTTTCCATAGTGAATCCTGGCAATTTAGAATGGACATTTTGAATTTGATATTCCTTTAAATCTATCGACATTTGAAATCCAAATAGATTTGCTTCCGATGCAGCATAAAAGAATAGTTCATTTCCAATTACTTCATAATTAAGGCCAAATTCACGTTTAGTTCTGTTTTCAATTTCATTAACCGCTAAACCCGTCTCTACACTTCCATTGACATCACCCACCTTTACACCAATAAAATCTACATTCATATTACTTGATAATGGCGCAATACCATAACTTTCTAACAATCCAGAAAACCATGGATTTTGCTCATCAAGAAACGTTTGATTTTTATCAGTAAATCGCCAACTTTCGTTATTAGGAAAACGTTCTGTTACACCTAAAATAAGTTTTCTTATTTCGGAGATATCCTGAACTGTTATCGTTTCACTATTATTCGCATCAGCTGCTATATAATCATAAACGTTCGATAGGTTTTCTTGACCAAGTAAGTGTCTTTGAATATAAATAATATCCAATGTTGTAACTCCATTTAAATGATTTATATCCTTTGTAGGTACCAACTCATAATTTTCATCCGCAGCCACATTATCAAACATATAATCGCCTTCGACATTGGTTTCAGACATCGCTATCATTCCTTGAAGTTCAACTTCAACATCATTCACCATATCTCCCTTATATGTAGAAATATTTCCTTGGATTCGGAACATTTCAGCTGAACAAATATCAACTTGATTCGTATCAATGACATGAATGACTGTTTCACAAAAAGATTGAATACCAAGGTCATTTGTTACATATAGGGTTACCTCATTTGAACCAATATTTGTACAATTCACGATCAATGTATCATGTTCAATATTTGAACTAAAACTAAAGTGCAACGCTGACTCAATGCAAGGGTTTATACTTTCATCATTTAATTCAAAAGCTGAAATTATACTCATTTCGTTGTCAAATAATCCATCTGGAATACTATCTGTAGCATCTAAATTATTTGATCCTTCTAATGCTAGTGCTTCGTTATTTACAAAATCAACACCTTCTAAAGCAACTGTTATTTCTTTACAAGATGAAATTGGCTTTGTATTATCTAACACTTCAATTTTTTGAATGCAGCTTTCTTCATTATTGCAATTATCAGCAATTTTCCATATAACTAAATGCGTTCCTATTGGAATGATACGTTCAAATGAATTTGAATTACCTTCTAAGTCAACTGTATCATCACTATTAAAATCAATATCATATTGGTAGATTAATTCATCTGCAGGAGTACAATCATCTAGACCTTCCATTAATACCGAAACCGGAATTGTCTCGCAATCATCATTTACAGCATTTATACTTACTGAAGTACAGCTAACAAAATTCGGTGCTTTTGTATTCAACATTTCAAACGACTGAACATATTCCCACTTTTTAAATGATCCATCGGTAGGCTGACAAAGATCTGTAACGGTCCATGTTCGAAGCATTTCATAACAATCCTCATTTGCTTGCATAGCATCATTAAAACTAAATTTTAACGACGCACATCCATCATTATTGAAACTTGGCGTACTATATGGCTTGAATAATAAAGAAGGATTCAAACTACTTGTATCACACATATCAACAAATACGGTATCCAAAGGCCAATCAATATTTTCCAATTTAAAGGATTGATCACTTTCAATCTTAATTATTTGTTCACATGAGAAGAGCTCTCCAGTAGCCTCATTCGTGACTTGCGCTTTTCTGATAATTTCTCCAATCCCGCAGTCTCCTCGATTGTCTACTATATCGTATAATATTTTTTCTTTAGTTATACACGTATTTGATAACGTTGGCTCACCAAATACTCCATCCATGTTGTCCATAACTATTTCTTGATTACAATCAACCAACTTATTTTCTGGACAGTCTAATCTCAATATCCGTTTGTCTTGTACCTTGACTTTAGACATGCAATTGCTATAATTACCTGTCATATCCCATACACCCAACATAACATCTATCGGTTCCTGCATATCCTCACAACAAAATGATACTTGTTTCCCATAAATTAGATTCTCGGGGTTATCACAATAATCTTCAAGACGCTTTACTGCCATGCTTCCCATAGAACAGTCATCAAAACTACCTTTGTCGAATACATGCATATCAGCTGTACCAGTTCCTTCACCCGTAAGTGAAACAACAATATTTGCTTCACAAACCGCTGTAGGAACCACATTATCAAATACCGTTATATTCATTGTACATTGAGAAGTGTTATTGCATTCATCTAATACGGAATAGGTAACGATATTTTCACCAAACTCAAAATTAGCTTCACCTCCATTATTAAAAATCGAGCCATTCTTATGCGTTATAATTGTGTTTTCAACTTCAGAACAACCATCTGTTGCTATGACACTAGGTAATGTTACCATTGCTTCACAATCTTCAGTTGATAAAACCGTAATATCAGCTGGACAAATGAATAAAGGGCCTTCGATATCCGCTATTTCTATCAATTGGATACAATTTTTACTATTCGATTCACTACAATAATTCTCTGTTATTGTCCAAGTTCTAGTAATTGTTTCTACACAATTTATTGAAGCTGAAACTTGATCAATGTATGTCATTTGAAGGTAACACATCTCTTTGATTGTCAAAGGATTCAATTCTAACGTCATTCCTGAAATATCATCGAAATAAGTAGGATATCCCGAATGGTTAGGGTGTGGGTTTCCAAAAGGATCCTTCAAATAATCTCCACTACAAGAGTATGCTTCATTGTTTGAATTTAAAAGATCTTCAGCACATTGAATATTTTTAAGATCTACTCTTTCTAAAAACATCTTCACAGTGCACTCACTACTTATATTACCATAGGTATCTTTAGCATAATATATTCTTGTTACTTCAGAAATATATTCGCTATTACATCCAAGTATTTTTTCATCTTCAAAATTCATTACCAAAGTGCTACTACTACAATAATCTTTAATAGTAATAAATTGTTCAATCGTTTCTAATCCATTGCAAGAAATTATCATCTCTTCAGGACAAGTTAATGTCGGCGGAATTATATAACCTATATTGAAAGTACCTTCACAACATAAGTCTTCACAACAAACCTCATAATTGAATTCCAATCCATAATCCTCAATATCAAATGTGTTTTCAATTTGTGTCCCATTTATATCATAAACTTTTATGCTACATGTTTCAAAACAAGGAAGATTATCTCCATTTAAAACCATATCAGGTTTAAGTGCCCCCTTACATGTTTCATCAAGATAAAGAGTCATATTTTGACACTCAAGTAGAGTTGGCGGTGTTAAATCGGCTCCTACAATACTTTGATTACAACTAGTTTCATTTTGACAATCATCAGAAAAACGCCATGTCCTCTCTATTTGATAATTACAAAAATCAAGTTCAGTAATTACGTCTAAATGGGTAGCATTTGAAATATCAAAATTACCTGAACAATCATTAGATAAAATGGTAATCACACCGGTTATTGCTAAATCATTGCTATTTTCGGTAAATTCAATGGTAATATCTTGTGGGCACATTATAATGGGCGCAGTCGTATCTTCTACTGTGATGGTTTGATCACAAGTCGTTTCATTTTCACAAGCATCTTCTATCTTCCACGTTCGAGTGATCACTTTTGTAG
>CALDTZ010000093.1 GCA_937924805.1 uncultured Saprospiraceae bacterium | reverse complement strand
CAACATTTCATCAAGACCCGCATTCTTAAATGTTATAACTCCACCTAACCCCATTTTGAAGTTTACTTTTTGAATTCTCTTAGCTTCTTCAATAGATCCATTAAAACAATGAAATACACCATTTAAATTACCATCTTGGTGCGATTCAATTAGTTCTATTGTTTTATGCAAACTCTTTCTTGAATGTATAACTATGGGTAAATTGTATTCTTTAGCCCAATTTATCTGTTCAATAAAAGCCAATTCTTGTTCAACTTGGTACGTTAAATCCCAATGAAGATCAATCCCAATTTCACCGATCGCTTTAAATCTTCTTTTCTCAAATTGCGACTTTATGATTGCTAATTGCTCTTCATAGTTTTCTTTGACATAACAAGGGTGTAAGCCCATCATGGGGAAACAAAGATCAGGATATGCATCCGTTAAACTATAAACATCTTCAATGCTAGATTGATCAATATTGGGTAAATAAATTCGTTTAATACCTGCTGATTTAGCACGATTAATTATTTGTTCAATTTCTGGCTTAAATTCTTTTAAGTATAAATGTGCGTGTGTATCAATAAACATGGAATTCTTTAACTTCGCAAAATGGGTAAAAAGGTCAAAAGTAAATATTATGTTGTTTGGGTAGGTGCAAATCCTGGTATTTATAGCACTTGGAATCAATGCAAAGCTGAAATAACAGCTTTTCCTAATGCAAAATATAAATCTTTTCCTACCGAGCTTGAAGCAAAAGAAGCCTATCGAATGGGGTATCATGCATACTCAAAACAAAACGCATCTAACCAAAAATCAACCATTCTTAAATCTAAAATACCTATAATAAAAAACAGCATTAGTGTCGATGCTGCTTGCAGTGGTAATCCAGGGAAAATGGAATATCGAGGTGTTATAACTATATCAGGAGAAGAAATTTTCAGAATGGGTCCTTTTGACCACGGAACAAATAATGTAGGCGAGTTTTTGGCTTTAGTTCATGGGTTAGCTTTGTTATATGCCAAAGAAAATGAAAACACCGCAATTTATACAGATTCAAGAACAGCCATGGCATGGATTAGAAAGAAAAAAATGAATTCGAAACTGGCTAGAGTTTCTGAAAATGAAAAAATATTTGACTTGGTTGCTCGGGCAGAAAAATGGTTAAACGACCATGACTATAAGACACAGATCATAAAGTGGGAAACAAAAAAATGGGGAGAAATTCCTGCTGATTTTGGTCGAAAGTAATCAAACAAATTTCATTCTATAACTTATTTTAATATCTCCTTTTCTAATATTATCAAGTTTACGTTGTACTCTTCTTTTTCGAATCGGCTTTAATTTTTCAGTAAACAATTTTCCATCTATATGATCATATTCATGCTGAATAACTCTTGCATTTAAACCGGAAAATGTTTCTATATGTTCTTTAAATTGTTCGTCCAAATATTTGATCTTGATTGAACTTTTCCGGTCAATATCACCCCTTACATTAGGAATACTCAAACAACCCTCCTCATAAGATTTTACTTCATCAAATTCGTCCAACATCTCAGCATTAATAAATACCATTTTGCAACCTTTTAAACCTTTTTCATCTTCTTCTAATTGCTTAGTATCAATGATAAACAATCGAATATCTCTGCCTATCTGAGGTGCTGCTAGACCAATACCTTTTGCATTATACATAGTATCCCACATGTTTTTTAGTAAGGAATCAAGTCCTTCATAAGATTTCTCTATTTCTTTTCCTATTTTTTTTAAAACAGGGTTTCCATATGCATAAATTGGCAAAATCATATCTTAATACAAGTTTAAATATCTTTTTAAAATCAACATCGCACTTACTTGATCCACTAATGATTTGTCCCTACGTTTACTTTTTTTAATACCCATTTCAAGTATTAATTCTTTAGCTTCAGATGAGCTATACGATTCATCTACAAAACAAATACACAGCTCTTTTTTGTGCTGTTCTTCTAATAATTTTACAAATTTATCAATATATTTTTTTAAGTACGTAGGATTTCCATCTTTGTGCTTTGGGTCACCAATTGCAATCGTTGATACTTCTTCATTCTGTAAATAGGTTAACACATAATTCAAAAGTTCCTTATTTGATGTTGTTGGCAATGGGTTTATAGAAAGTTGTAAAGGATCTGTTACAGCTAAACCACATCGTTTCATTCCATAATCAATTGCTAATATTCTACTCATAGTACTCTAAGGTATAAAACAAAAGGTATTAAAATAGTTCAATGTTTTTTTTGATTTAGACGTAAAAAGACCCCCTTTAAACTTTTTTAAAGAGGGGTCCCATCCCAAAAACAGTAATTCTTTATAGTTACTTAAGAACAATCATTTTTTTCGTCGCAGTGAATCCGTTGGATTCCATGTGATAATAAAGCACACCGGATGTACCTAATGATTTTTGTTCAAGAACTAGTATATTTTTTCCTTTAGGGTATGTATTATTAATTCTTCTAAGTACTTTCCCTGTAATATCAGTAATTGTAAATGATACTTGAGATTCCGTAGGTACTACAAACTCAATCGATGTGCTTCCATCAAATGGATTTGGTGTATTTTGGAACAAAGCAAAGTTGTAAGCTTCTACATTACCATTACCATCGATAAATTCAATAATCGGGTTCGTTGATTCAAAATCTGCATTATAAACCTCCGCCTTAGTGATTGAAGAATTAAATTCAATCTTTCCAAGCAAATTATCCGTAGTTTTTGCTTTTAGAACAACCGTGAATAATGGTTGATTTACGTCAATTGTAAATTCAGAGGTAGCATTCCAAGACATAGAAACTAATCCATTATTAACGTCAGCCAAATTCAAGTTACCTTCTTTTAGTTCTATTTGATTTGATTCAATACTAAGAATTTCAAGACTTGATGCATTTACGTTTAATGTCCATTGTAATCCAAGAATTGCTTCTGATTTAGTATAGAATGGTACTTCAATAATTTCATTCAATGTGAATTCTTTGTTTTCAAGTTCAAAAACAAAATTATCATCAGAACGATTATCCGTACCAGCATTCGCTAAATTCAATTCAACAGAATTATCTACATCACCTAATTTTACTCCATAAAAGTCAATATTCATATCATTATTCAAAGATGGGATATCATATGTTTCAGTAAATGATTCATTTAATGGGTTCGTAGGATCAATAAAATCATAAGCTTGATCAACGAATCTCCATGCTTTATGAATTCCAAATCCTTCATTCACACCCAAAATTAATTTTCTGATATCAGATAAATCTTGAGCTGAAATTGTTTCATCATGATTTACATCTGCCGCTATCATTTTGTAAGGAGAATCTAAATCTTGAACACCCAAAATATGTCTCTGGATATGAACTATATCAATTGTTGAAACTCCATTAATGTAGATATCTTCTTTATTAGGAATTACCGCATAACTGCTCCCTTCGCCCATTTCCGGGAAAGCATAATTTCCTGTTTCAGATGTCATTTCGAAAGCATCAGCTCCAAATAATTCAACTTCAACATCTATTAAATCTTCTTCTAATTCTGTTGATACATTTCCATCAATCATATATTTAGCACCACCTGATGTTTCAGAACAAGCATTCATATTATCTTGAATATCAACTTCAGTCAAACAGAATGATTGTAACAACGTATCTGGTAACGCTACAGAAACCCAAATTTCAACTTGGACATTTGGTTCAACATGCTCACAACCAAATGTGAAGTTTGTTTCTGAAGTATCCGCAGAAAATGATAGTATTACTGGATATCCACAAGGATGGAAACTTCCATTATCAAAATCTGACGCCCATAACTCAATCATTCCAAAATCAGTATTACCATCTCCATTTGTATCAATTGCCATTAAATCTACAGCCAATCCACTCAAACAGTATGGTGTTGGTACTTTACAATTGATAATTGAAAATGGTTGAATACAAGTAACTACGTTTCCACATCTATCTGCAAATGACCAAATTATACAGTGTGAACCTATAGGGTAATCCCCACTTGCATCCGCGCTATTTCCATTCCCTTGAACTGTAGTTTCTTGAGCTGTGTCGAAAGAGCCATCACAATTTAAATCTACCTGATATGACCAACTTAAATTTTCAGGTAATGTACAACTATCCAAAGCTGTTTTTATCAATTCTATGTAACCTGACGTACAAGTTGCATCATAAGTACATTCTACTAATTCATCACATGACTCTTGAATAATAGGATCTTCAAGGTTATGTATTTTAATTACTTGTACACTATCCCATGTAACAAAATCACCATCATTTGTTGTTTGACACCAATCAATTACTGTCCATGTTCTTAAAATTTTTGCACAAGCACTACCTTCTCCATTATTGAAGTAAAAGATTTCTGAATCATAATTTGCTCCGACAAGGTCACATTGATCATCATCATAGGTTGGGTAACCCGTCATATCTGGACTTAATGATTGGGGATTTGTACATTCATAGATTGTTAAATCTGCAGGCCATGTAATTTCATCTTTTGTAAATGGATTATCATTACTAAAGTG
Source organism: uncultured Saprospiraceae bacterium (assembly GCA_937924805.1). GTDB lineage: Bacteria > Bacteroidota > Bacteroidia > Chitinophagales > Saprospiraceae > JAHDDO01. The sequence continues at coordinate 2,403 of CALDTZ010000093.1, read as the reverse complement.
AATATAATGCTTACATGAATCAGATCGACCATAATCATCTGTTGCCGTAAATGTTCTTTCTATGTATCCAATATTACATTGGTTTAAATTTTCTACGATTACTGAATCCAATACTGCATTACAGTTATCATGATAAACAGGTCCATCAAAGTAATTACTTAAATGATCAAGTGAATATGAAAAGTCACATTGAACATAATCTGGAGCTGGACATGTTATAGTTGGAGCAATTTTATCTTGTACTTCAACATTTACCATACAATCGTTATAGTTACCGTAGTAATCTATAGCTCTAAATACGACCATGTGATTTGATCCATCACTTGTAATGTCATCACAACAAAAGATAGCTGCATGGCTAAATGTACATGGATCTTCGACTTCCATAATGTATCTACCCATTAATGTTTCTCCCGAGACATTGATCCAATCGCCTGATATATTTACTTGGCCGAATCTTCCTGGTAATGCATTGTTAGGATATCCTGTTGCCCAATTTGCATAAGAAGTATTAAATCCATTGTGAAGTTCATAGTTATTATCACAATTTTGATCACTATAATCAAAATAATATGGATAAGCACCATTTACTGCATTTGCTACAAATGCATGTTCTGCTGCATTGTCAACTTGTAGTAAATATCCACCCATAGATTTAGCCATTTTAAGAGCAGATAACCATGTTGTATTTCCTTGTGAAGCATAATATAAACGTCCATCAAGCTCACCTAAGAAGTCCATATCCTCATAATATGGTTGGTGGCAATCACAATTAAATTCATCTTCATTTTCAGGTAACATCCTTCTTACAAGCATCTTCTTCAACTTACAATCATCATGCGACCCATCATCAAATGTCGTAGCGAATATTTTTGCCTCACCATTAGTTGTTAATGATGCTACAGTAAATTCATCACATATAGTCACAGGAGGAGTATTATCTACTACCTCTATAATGTAAGTGCATTCTGTAGAGTTATAACACTCATCATACACAGTAATTGTTATTTCATTTTGTCCTAAGGGCAATAATATAGCCTGCGTTCCATCATAATTTTGGATCGTCCCATCAGCCCAAGTATAATCAACTCTAAAAGTTGTACCACAATTATCCGTAATCGTAGGAATGGTTGGGTAATATTCAGCTGCACAATCTACAGTACCAAATGGTGAATTCATTGAATACCCATGAACATTTGTAGAAATTGAATGGTACCCTACACATAGTTCAGTATTTGGGCAAGTAAACGTTGGTGCTTCATTATCAGCAATCTCTAAAATTTGAATACAAACTTTAACGATTTCTTGTCCACACCACCATTCTCTAACTTCCCATCTTCTCATAATCTTCTTAACACAACCGATTTGTGGCAATTCTAGATCTTCATAGAAAACTCCAATATTGCAATAGTAACTAGGATCTAATGGCCATAGATCTACTCCATTATAAGTAGGTACACCCACTTCCTGTGGATCAGGGTAACCATTACCATTATCATCCCAATTTAAATCAGCATCTAATACATTATCAGCATCAGTATCTGTATCTAATTCCCATTGTGAAGCACAAGCTAAATCAGTCCAATCTCCGTCACATGATAAAGCATTATCGTCAAAAACAGTGAAACTTTTAGGGCACGTAATTAAGTTTGTATCAATTCGTTCCAATTGATAAATTATAGTACAGTGATCAGCCTCATTTCCATATTGATCAAAAGCGGTATAAACTCTAGTAATCGTTTTTACAAAATCATCATCACAGTTTAAAGGAGTAATAGCTTCCGATATAAGTATAGGTTCAACTTCACCTTCACAATCAGTATAGACTGGACCTTCATACTCTGCAAATTCAGCACATGAAAAATTTTGTGGTGTATTACAACTTGTTGTAGAAGGACCTTTTTTATCCTCTACAATGATATCTCCCCAACACGAATTGCCAGAAACTACATCAATTACACTTGCAATTACATCTTCACCAATTAATGAACCATCAATAAGTGGAAATCCATTTGGGCCAGCTATAAAAGGTATAACATTTCCATAGTGATCTTGTATTTCAACAATAAACGAACCTGTCGGGCAAGACGATGCGTCATCATTTAATATCATTGCTGGCGTTACTTCTGCTGTGCAATCTGAGTCTAAAGAAATTTGTGTCGTACCGTTACAAGCGAGTGAACATTGTGCATTTACATCCAAGTTAGAGTAAATAGATAAGAAGCTACCAAGTAGTATACTTAGATAGATCCTTAACCCTCGTGAGGTTAAAAGATTTGTTTTCATAATAAGATCCTTTTAAAATTGTTATACTGTTTGGGAAGCCGTATTCACCAAATACACGCTTAGCCCTATTAAAAAATATTTTAATTAGTTACATAAATCTATTTAGGTTCTAGATTC
>CALDTZ010000092.1 GCA_937924805.1 uncultured Saprospiraceae bacterium | reverse complement strand
GATAATTACTACCTTGAAAATCATGCGGCATTAATCGTTCCCAATTCATAGTGCCCGTTTCTTTGTCAAATGAAAACATCCTGTATTTCGTCGCAAAGTAAATATTGTCCTCATCCATCTGTGGTTTATTCACATTCCAACTTTCTGCTTCTATATCTTCAATATGCCAATTCAATTCTTTTTTTGATAAATTATAGCTATATAAATCTATCGTTTCAGAATAAGGAGAAACATAAAGAGTATTATTTTGAAATACTAATATCGTATCACCTTGATTGTCAGTATAAGATAAAACTACTGGAATATTAACCGCATCACCAACTGTTTTTCGAATCGTAAACACTTCATGAAAATCTCCAGATTCTACATCAGCCATATATACAGCTGTACTATCACTCTTTGGTGCTCCTGCTACATACCATATAGGTTTAAATATTAGATTATTACTGGCGCTTATTCTAGGATCACCTTTTTCTGTTATAAATCTCCATTTTTCTTCTCCTGTAACTATGTCTAAGCAATAATTTTGATAAAAAGTTGTAAAAAAGAAATTATTGCCAACGGACCCTTCGTCGCTAATTTGTGCATTACCATTTTGTGACTCATAATTATCCCAAGTCCATTGCATATTCCCTGTAGTATCATAGCAAAGTACTTTTTCATTTCCAAAAACACTTAAAGGATTCATAGAGGTTACGATTCGATCTTGACATAAGCTAATCTGATCAATGGATTGAGCATAGATTGTATCCTCGTGAAGAGGTACTTTCCAGATGATTGCTGAATCTATCTCTGGCTCTTCTATCGGGGGGGCAGGTATATCAATAGAGTCAAACCCACATGAAGAAATAATTAAAAAGGAAACGAAAAGTAAAATGACTCTATTCATTTGTTTTTTGTTACGAATTGTATTAAACAGTAGTTTTAAAGTACCCAATTTGAGATATATCTAAACTAGGGGGCCGTTATTTTCCTAAGATACTACCATTTACCATTTGTTTGGGCTTGCTCTCTAGTATCACATTGTCAGGACCATATTTTCAGCGCTAGAATAAGTATGCTAGATTCTTAAATTTTGATCATTTACAGCAAATTTTTCTATAATTATTTTAGAATTGTTTTATAAGTATCACGAAGTGGCTGGATTGAAGCTTTCATTTGCTCTATTTATTAGGATGCTTTGACTTTGAAAACAAAAAAAAATACATCAAGAATCCTTAAGCTTTCTAAATTAATAAAATACAATTAAGATATTTCTATACAATTCCATCCGTAACATACATTCGTAGGTTTCTATATCACCAGCTATCGCATCTATGAAATAAGCATTGTTCTTGTGCTTTTTCTATAGTAGTAGATTCAATTTGAGGAAGCACACAATATTCCGTAATATTTGTATTTTTTTTCAATTTGTTCAAAAAGGTGAGAAACAACGACAAACAACGTGATTTATAAAAATATTTAAAAGTGATAATTGTAGTTATCTGAAAAAAGAAAACATCTCTACTTTCTTGATCCAAAAATGCGGTTCACTCTTGGTAATTTTGATAATTTAGTGTAAAATTTTCCAAAAATGTTTTTAGAACCGTCTTTCAAAGGCCAACGAAGTGGCTGGATCGAAGTTATCTGTGGCTCCATGTTTTCAGGAAAGACCGAGGAATTGATACGGCGGATTAAAAGAGCTCGAATTGCCAACCAAAAGGTACAAATTTTTAAGCCTAAAAAAGACATTCGATACGATGTAAAAAATGTTGTATCCCATGATTCAAACGCGATAGATTCATATCCTGTTGAAAAGAGTAAAGACATTCTCAAGGAAATTATGCAAGACGTCAATGTTGTCGGTATTGATGAAGCTCAATTCTTTGATGGAGATCTACTTGACGTTACTCAGCATTTAGCCATTAAAGGAATACGAGTGATTATTGCTGGACTCGATCTGGACTTTAGAGGTAAGCCATTTGGGCCCATTCCTAATTTATTAGCAGCAGCAGAATACATTACCAAAGTGCATGCGATCTGTCCTCATTGTGGAAGTCTAGCCACACACTCCTATCGGTTAAGTGAAGAAGATGAAACCGTAGTTCTTGGTGAAAAAGACAAATATGAACCTAGGTGTAGGGTTTGCTATAGCATGGGTAATATTTTAAATCTAAGCTAAATCAGAAAAATCTCCTTTATATTTTAGTGCTTGACGGATATGTGCTAAATGATGATTACCGTGCCAAGCATAAAGGCAAAGCATTTTTTTCATCGTGAATGTAATTCCTTCGGTCGGATGAATATAGAATGTATCCAAATCCTCAGCTGAAAGTGCATCAAGCAACAAACTCCACTTTTGATGAATACCTTGCAATAGCAATAAACTAAAAGAAATATCATCCGATACTCCATCAGCTAATTCAGCCCATTTTTCTTCTATGTAAGGCTTTATGGTTGGTCCATCTTCTGTTAAGGTCCACTTTAAACGAATGACGGCATTCATATGACTGTCTGCACAATGGTGCACAACTTGTTTAATTTTCCATCCACCAGGTCTATACATTTGATTTAATGATTCTATGGACAAATCCTTAACTAAATCAATCATTTTTTGAGGAAAAGCATTTATGTCTTTTATGTATCCCTCTACTTGTTTACTTGAAATATTTGTTGGAAATTCAACATTCCCAATTGGATATTTTAATTTTTCTAGATTCATAACTACTGGATAATTTCAATTTTTCGAATCGATAGTTCACCTTCTGAGTTTGAACATTTCAAAAAGTAAATGCCACTTTCTAATCCTTCCATGTCCATCTCAAAATTATTAATAACATTTGAAAAAATTAATATTCTATTCCCCAATAATGTATAGACTTCAATATTGTAACTATTTGAAGTTTTAAATTCTAGAGTGAGAAATCGATTCGTTGGATTTGGATATAAAAGAAATATTTCCTCGTGATTCCATCGACTTACATTACTCATTAAATCCTCTCCATCACAATCTTCATCAACCCCGTTATTAGGTATCTCCACCATACCAGGATTAATCATTGCATTTTCATCATTACAATCACCGCCAATACTTACCACGTTCGGTGGTTGCAGGCAATCTTCAAAGGCTGAATCATCATCACCGTAACCATCCATGTCTTCATCTGAGTAATATACTTCAAAGGTTAAATCTTCATCAACTTCACCATTGCAATTATTATCGAGACTATCACATACTTCCATTGCTGATGGAAAAATATCAGGATTTAAATCATCACAATCTCCACTCAAAGAAACATACCCTTCCGGCTGAAAACAGGTAAACGTATCAATCTCCGAACCAATACCATCTCCGTCCTCGTCCAAGTAAAAAACAAACCCTGCAAACCCTTCATCAATTTCTCCATCACAATTATTATCAATTCCATCACAGATTTCTATTTGATCCTCATTGACGATTGGATTCATATCATCGCAGTCATTTTCCAAATCAAAGCCATCCCCATCTAAATCATCATCAGGCGTCGATGCATCACAATCGTCATCTTCTCCATTATAAGGTATCTCAACCATTCCGGGATTAATCATAATATTAGTATCATCACAATCAATTAGGCTACTATAACCATCTCCATCAAGGTCATATTCGATTATACCATCACAATTTTCATCTATTTCATTATTAAAAATTTCTTCTGAAATCGCATTAACCAGAGGGTCATTATCATCGCAATCACAATAATTATGGTATCCATCACCATCTAAATCTTCCGTACCACAATCAACGTCCCAATAATTTACAAAAGGCTCATCGATAAGACATTCACCTACGGGATCTTCCCAGCATCCCATAACTCCATCTGAAAACGTTTGAACGCCAAACATAATTTTTGATTCTAAAGATTCGGATACATCTGGATAATCAACGATTAAATCAAGGCAAAAACTCACATTTGCCATACTTGAACCAATACCCCAGCTTTCTTGTGGTGTTCCATCATTTTCACATCCAGCGTTTCCTCCAGTCGAAAGCCAAAACCAACCACCGGGCATAGGAGTATCTATTTCCAATCCTAATTCACAATCACAAGGCATACATAGTGCATTGCACAATTGCATTTTACCAAAAGGAAGTTGCTTAATACAAAGATGATTGACTTTTTCTTGAATTTTTGGTATCCCATCATCAAACCATTTTCCCAATTGTCCATTCCCCGTAATCTGTGCTGATGCAAAATAGCTTGTAGGTACACGTATACCATCGTAAAAAGGTAACATTCCAATAAACCAATCAACCCCCGTTTCCGTAGCATCATAAAAAATGTCGCCGCAAACCGTAATGGTTTCGTCAGGCTTAAAAGGTCCTTCTAATGATAGTCCCAAAGCGCCATCAGGATCTCCACTTCGAAATACAACAGATAAATTTGATTGCTGACATGCGCCATCACCGATACATATTATCTGAGTAATTGTCGTGCTAACACAAAGATCAAATTCAAAAGCATCCACATTGTTTGCTTTATCAATACCTACAACGATCCAGTATTCCGTATTCCCACTGATTGGTTGATTTATTTGACTTTTATTACTCCAATCGATGTTACACCCAGGAAGATTTTCAGTATTAATTGGCGGCAAATCTGGACCACAGGGTCCTTCGAAAATGGCAAATAATGGAGTCCACTGACCTTTAGTAGTGACATTAATAAAAATTTGAGCGGCATTAACATCTGTTTTGATTTTGAACCATTTTACTGGAATTTCAATTGAATCGCACAGGTTTTTGGGATTTTCTAATGAAGATGAATCTAAACAAGAATTAATACATGTATAATCGAAATCTCCTCCGAGATTTGTTGTAGGTTGCATAACAGGTGATAAATTATTTCCACAATAGAAGGTACCTAAACATTGACTTGTTAATTGAGTTGAGAATCCGATCATTAATAGCAAAAGGCAGTTATAAGACAGTCGCATGATTGTTGTTTTGTTACTTAAGATAATGGATAAAAACTACATACCGAAAGTCGATAAAACAAAAACATCCATTTTTAATAATAACTGCTTAAAATGCTCATCCAATGAACGTTTTAAAATACTATATTTGCGATTTGTTTCACTTGGCTTACAATGAATACTATGCAAGCCTAAAAAACTAACCTAAACCTAAGATGTCCAATACCCAAAAAATCAATTCAGCCCTTATTTCTGTTTTTCATAAAGATGGTCTTGAAAACATTGTTAATGGCTTAAAAAAAAATAACGTAAAAGTATATTCAACAGGTGGCACATATGCTTTTTTAGAACCCTTTGGATTAGATCTCATCCGAGTAGAAGATATCACAGGGTACCCTTCCATTTTAGGTGGTAGAGTAAAAACACTACATCCAAAAGTATTTGGTGGAATTTTAGCAAAACGTAATGATGACCACTTAGAGCAATTATCAAAATTTGACATTCCACCTTTTGATTTAGTTATTGTCGATCTATATCCATTTGAAGAAACCGTTGCAAGTACAAATGATGCTGAGCAAATTATTGAAAAAATAGATATCGGAGGTATCTCACTTATAAGAGCTGCTGCAAAAAATTATAATGATGTCGTCGTTATACCTTCAAAAAATGAATATCACCACTTAGCTGATATTTTAGACAATGGGGCCGAAACTACTATTGACGAAAGAAAAACATTAGCGGCAAAAGCATTTACCATTTCTTCAACGTATGATACGCACATTGCATCCTATATGCTTGAGTCTAAAGGATTAAATATCTCTCATTCCTTATCAACACCTCTTCGTTATGGTGAGAATCCACATCAAAAAGGGTTTTATTTTGGAAATATGGAGGCGATGTTCCACAAATTAGGAGGTAAAGATCTATCTTTTAATAATTTAGTCGATGTAGATGCAGCGATCTTATTGATGAAAGAATTTAAAAATGATCCAGTAACATGTTGTATCCTCAAACATACCAATGCTTGTGGTGTTGCAACTCGAACTACAGCTTTAGAAGCATGGAATGATGCGTTAGCTGGTGATCCGACATCTGCATTTGGAGGAATTCTTATATTCAACAGTGAAGTAGATTTAGAAACTGCTTTAGAGATTGATAAAATCTTTTATGAAGTATTAATTGCTCCTTCTTTTAGTTCGGAAGCGCAAGCGTTGTTAATGAAGAAAAAGAAAAGAGTTCTTCTAAAACTAAATCGATATCCAGAAGAGCAAAGACAAGCTAAATCTATCCTTAATGGGATGATTGTCCAGGATCTAGACCAACAAATAGAAGGTAAAGATGCATTTGAAGTTAAAACTAAAATCAAACCATCAGATGCAGAAATGGAAGATTTATTATTCGCTAACAAATGTGCGAAGCATCTTAAATCCAATACGATTGTATTAATAAAAAACAAGCAATTAATAGGGATGGGTTGCGGCCAAACTTCAAGAATTGATGCTTGTAAACAAGCCATTGAAAAAGCGAAGAAGTTTAATTTTGACATTCACGGATCCTCCATGGCATCAGATGCTTTTTTCCCTTTTCCAGACTGTGTAGAGATAGCTGGAAACGAAGGTGTAAAAGCAGTCGTTCAACCAGGTGGATCTATTAATGATAAACTCAGTATCGAAAAGTGCAATGAACTAAGGATGTCAATGGTTTGTACAGGAGTAAGACATTTTAAACACTAATGAATCTTTGTGTAGACATAGGGAACAGTAAAGTAAAAATGGCGGTCTACAAAGGTCCTCAAATGGTTGATTACATAAAAGTAATGAACAATGAATTTGATCAACTCGCTCCTTTTCTGGGTCATTATTCAATAAAATCTGCGGTCCTGAGCACTGTGCGTAAAGATAACACAGCGATCATGGAAACGATAGCGCATATTGAATCGATTGAATTTATAACACATGAATCGACGCTGCCCATCAAACTTAATTATGAAACACCTCATACCTTAGGGATTGATCGGATTACAGCGGCTTTAGGTGCTAAATCAATGTTTGATAATGAGAACTGTATCATTATTGATATTGGTACATGTATAACGCTTGATTTTTTATCTGGAAAAAACATTTTTGAGGGCGGTAATATATCTCCAGGAATGCGAATGCGACTTCGAGCGATGCATGAAATGACATCTAAATTGCCACATGTTGAAGATGCTTATAATGAAGAGTTATTAGGAAAGAGTACTAAAATGGCATTACAAAATGGTGCCTTTTATGGAATATATTTTGAAATTTTGGGTTTTATACAGGAAATAGAGCAAAAACATCCGCATGTTAAGGTTATTTTAACGGGTGGAGGCGCTTTAGAGTTTGTAGAATTGCTAGGAAGTAAGATATTTGTGCATCCGTTTTTAATCCTAGACGGACTAAATTATTTAAATGAAAATAATGCTTAAAAAATGTATCGTTCTAATCATGGTATTAACACCAATTTTGTGCTTTTCACAAGCACAGAATAATTCCATTTTTTCACGCTATGGAATTGGAGATCTGTATACACCGAACTATTCATTCCTTACCGGAATGGGGAATGCATCCATTGGTTATTTTAATAATGTTCAAGCGAATCCATCGAACCCTGCGAGTTATTCATTCTTAACGAAAACAAGTTTCGATATTGGAATATCAGCAAAATACTATGTAGCTGAAACAGGAGGTTTGGATTTTAAAAATTGGACAGGAGGATTTGATTATATGAGTCTTGCCTTTCCCTTGTTTAACTCCATTAATAAGGCTTTAAATCCAATTAAGCGAGACTATAATCTTGGAATGGCAATTGGCATGCGTCAATATAGTAAAGTCGGGTATAACATCACATCGACAGAAACGATCGGTGAAGCCGGACTACTCGAGCGAAATTATACCGGATTTGGAGGAACAACAAAAGCACATATAGGCTTAAGTGGTAACTATAAAAATCTTTCTGCAGGTTTCAACCTAGGTTATATTTTTGGTAAGATTAGCTATGAAAAGAATATTAATTTCCCAGATATTCAGAATGTATTCAATACTGCTTTTGGTAGCTTCTATAATATGAATGGTTTTGTATTTGATGGTGGTTTGATGTATAGCCACGAATTAAATAAAGCTGAAAGAAAGGTTAACCCAAATATACCTTCAGATAATTTTAATTTTGGATTAACCTATTCTTCAAATGCAAATCTTAATACTACGGCTAGTATTACTGAATTAAACTTCTATGTACCTACGATCGCAAATGCAAGCGTGATTACGGATACATTAACAAATATTACGGATCAAGAAGGAAAGTTGAAAATTCCTGGTAGAATTGGTTTTGGTACTAGTTATGTAAAAGGTAACAAATGGGGAGCAAGTGTATCTTATGAACAATCACCATGGTCTATATATTCAAATGATGCGAATCAAGAAAATTTAGCTGACACCTATTCAATCAATATGGGAGCTTTTTATATTCCAAATTATAAATCCATCACAAATTTCTTAAGTCGGGTATCTTATAAAGTTGGATTCTTTATGAAAACAGAACCGGCTTCATTCGGTGGTGAACAAGTTGATAATATTGGTATTACTGCAGGACTAGGTGCACCATTCTTATATCAACGAAAAACGTCTATCGCCGATTTAAATATCGTCCTAGGTAGAAAAAAAGGAGGATCTGTAATTGTAGAAAACTATATGGAATTACGTTTCGGATTTAGCTTTAATGATGACGAATGGTTCTTGAAACGAAAATATAATTAAATCATAAAATTGATTTCAAACGCAACTTTTGGCCCAATTTTTACATCTAAAGAGTATGAAAAAACATTATCCAAATAATAAACACCACCTTATGAGAAACTTTTTGACAGCCATAATCTTACTTTCTATTGCCAATATGGGAATTGCGCAATGTGAAAACTGGGTTGGACATCCACAAGAAAATGAAGCTTCTGACGCTCATTCTATTTACAGAACTGCTCTTAAAGCTGAAGATTTTGCAACCGCTTTTGAAAATTGGGAAAAAGCATTCGCTATTGCTCCCGGCGCCGATGGTAAAAGAGATTACCATATGACAGATGGTGCAAAACTTTATCTTAATAAGTTTCAAAATGCAACAGATGAAGCCCAAAAGACTGAATTTAAAGCTAAAGTCGTAGAGATGTATGATCAAGCAGTAGAATGTACAAGATCAAAAAGCATTATGTCTGACAAATGTCAAGATGATGCATGTATCGAAAAAAGAATCTCCTATTTAAGAGGAAGACAAGGTTACGATATGTACTATACGTTGAATTCTGTTTATTCAAAAAACTATGAAGTACTCATGGAATCAATAGCATTGGGAGGAAATGATACGGAATACATCGTTTTTGATCCATTAGCAAAAATTGCTGTATACCAATATCAAAATGGAATTTTAGACAAAGCAAAAGCACTTGAAATCTATCAAACGATTGAAAGCGTTGCTAATTACAACATAGAAAATAATGATACTTATTCAACATATTTTGATGATGCATGGAAAAATGCTAGAGTTCATTATTCAGCTATAGAAAGTGAAATATTTGATTGTGCGTTCTTTAAAAATAAATTACAACCCTCGTACGATGCTGATCCGGATAATCCCGATGTGATTAAGAAAACATTGGCTAGATTAAAAGCACAAGGTTGTGATGAATCAGATGCCTTTGTAATGGAATTAGATAAAAAGTGGAAGAAATATGCTAATGAAACGAATGCTCAGATGTTAGCCGCTGATAAAACGAACAACCCTGCTAAGTATGCAAAAAAGCTAAGAAAAGAGGGCGATTATGCAGGTGCAGTTGAGTACTATCAAAAAGCTATTTCTGTAGAAACTGATATGATCCAAAAAGCAAGTTATTTACATTCAGTAGCTCAGATTCAATACTCAGAATTTAAAGAGTACAGTAAAGCAAGAAAAAATGCACTTGAGGCAGCAAAACTAAGACCAGGATGGGGTAAGCCATATATTACCATTGGTGATATGTATGGAAGAACGGCAAGATCTTGTGGTGATGACTGGAATCAACGTTTGGCAATTACTGCTGCTATAGAAAAATATGCTTACGCAAAAAGTATAGATCCAGAATCTGCTGCTGATGCAAGTTCTAGAATTGCAAAGTATAGACCTTCACTACCTGAAAAACAAGAAGGTTTTATGAGAAAAATCTCTGCAGGTCAAAGTGTAAAAGTAGGTTGTTGGATTGGTGAAACGGTTAAAGTTCAGTTCAAATAAATTTTAACGAAATAGATAAAAAAAAGCCTTGATACTTTGTATCAAGGCTTTTTTTTATCGCTATACTTCTAACTTAGAAAGAAGTTTTTAAACCTCATTCGTTTGATATAATTTTTTTCTCAATTCTTTAATTACAGGATCTTTAAAGTACTCATCCAATGTTTTTAATCGATCAATCATCCCATTAGGTGTAATTTCGATAATTCGATTTGCTACCGTTTGAGTAAATTGATGATCATGAGAGGTAAATACTATTGTTCCGGGGAAATTTATCAATGAATTATTGAAAGCCGTAATACTTTCAAGATCCAAGTGACTAGTTGGTTCATCAATCATAAGCAAGTTTCCTTGTGCTAACATCATTCTTGATATCATACATCTTACTTTTTCACCACCAGAAAGTACATTTGACATTTTATGCACTTCCTCTCCTGAGAATAACATTTTCCCGAGAAATCCCCTTATGTATTGTTCGTCTTTATTTTCTGAAAATTGTCTTAACCAATCCATTAAACTCATTGGATCATCACTAAAAAATCGTTCGTTTTCGATTGGTAAGTAAGATGTAGTAATCGTTTGACCAAATTCAAAACTTCCTGAATCTGGAGTCAACTCTTTATTTAAAATTTGATAAAATGCTGTTGTTGCCAGACTATCTTTAGAAAGAATCGTTATTTTATCTCCTTTATTAATTGTAAAGTCAACATCTTTAAAAAGGGGCACTCCATCAAGGCTGTAATTTAATTGTTTTATTGAAAGAATCTGATCCCCTGCTTCTCTACTCTGTGAATAAATAATACCAGGATACTTTCTTGACGACGGCTTAATATCTTCAAATGTCAATTTCTCTAACATTTTTCTTCTCGATGTGGCCTGTCTGGATTTTGATGCGTTTGCACTAAATCGATCTATAAACGTTTGCATTTCTTTTCGTTTATCTTCCGATTTTTTATTCTGTGCTAATTTTTGTTTGAGTGCTAATTGTGAGGATTCATACCAAAAGGTATAATTACCTGCAAAAGCGTTTATTTTACTAAAATCAATATCTACAATATGTGTACAGACCGTGTCTAAAAAGTGTCTATCGTGAGAAACGACAATTACGGTATTTTTAAAATCAAGAAGAAAGTCTTCCAACCAAGTTACCGTTTCAATATCTAAATCATTGGTAGGCTCATCAAGAACTAAAATGTCAGGATCACCAAATAATGCTTGGGCTAAAAGCACCCTAACTTTTTGATTACCGTTAAGATCTTTAAGCAATTTTTCATGGTCGCTCTCCTTTATCCCAATTCCACTTAACAAAGATGCTGCTTCCGGCTCTGCACTCCATCCATCCATTTCAGCAAATTCTGCTTCCAATTCAGAAGCTTTGATACCATCCGCTTCTGAAAAATCTGGCTTAGCATAAATTGCATCTTTTTCCTGCATTAATTTCCATAAAACTTGATGGCCCATTAATACCGTATCAATCACACGTACTTCATCGTATTCAAAGTGATTTTGCTTTAACACTGCCATTCGTTTGCCAGGCTCTAATGATATGGTTCCTTTGTTTGCTTCCTTATCTCCTGTCAATATTTTTAGAAAAGTAGATTTCCCGGCACCATTTGCTCCAATTACTCCGTAGCAATTTCCTGCACCAAAAAATACATTTGCTTCATCAAATAAAATCCTTTTTCCAAATTGTAAGGATAGGTTTTGTACTGTGATCATGTAAAAAAATTAAGCTGCAAATGTAATATAAAATAAGGCTTTATTGCCTAAAATAAACGGTCTATCCATCAAGGCTTTAATATAAAGAATAAATATCATCACAAACAGCTTAAAATAATCATATGGTTTTACTAAATGGAGGTAGAGACTTGTAATAGCTTATAGATTTCTTTACTTTTAAAACAGATTCATTCCTATTTACGTAAAACGTATAAAACACATAAAACTAAAACCCCAACCATGAGATATTTAGGTCTGCTATTATTCCTTATTGTACTTTCTTGTACGCCTAAAAAAACCAAGGTCATTACCGAAAAACCCAATATTCAACATGAGCCTGAACAAGTTGAAGAAATTGGTCCTTGTGCGACTTTAAATCAACTTCCAACATCAAAAAAGGATCAAGTTGAAACAGCTTATGTTTTGTATAAAGATCTAATTAAACAGGAAAAATATGATGAGGCACTACCCCTATGGGAAAAAGCTTATTACAATGCTCCCGCAGCCAATGGCCGAATTAAATATCAATTTGATGATGGCGTGAAGATGTATAAACACTTTTATGCACAAGCATCAACAGATGCCCAAAAATCAGCATTTAAAGATTCAGTATTATCCATTTATAATAAACGTATTGAGTGCTTTGGAGACCCCGCTTATATTGCAGGTCGCAAAGGATTTGACATGTACTATTATATGTTTGATCATAGCGATCAAAACGAAATTTATAGCCTTTTCAAACAAGCAATTGATGGTAAAGGTGAAAAAATGGACTACTTTATTGCAAACCCATTTGCTAAAATATTATTTGATAAAGCAGTGAATGAGGAAATAACTAAAGAAGAAGCGGGTAATTACGCACAAAAACTTCTCAATGGAATAAAGTATGGTGTTGCCAATTGCAAAGAAGATTGTGAAGCATGGAAAATCGTAAATGATTATGCTCCTCCCCGTTTAGAGAACTTAGAGGGCATTAAAGGCTTATACCCATGTTCGTATTTCAAAGAAAAATATTATAAAGAATTTCAACAAAACCCTACAGATTGTGAGGTAATAAATTTAGCCTACAGACGAATGCTTTATGGAGATTGTGATGAAAATGATGTTGCTGTACAAGAAATCAAAAACGCAAAAACAACAAATTGCTATGTAGCACCGCCTAAAGAAAGTACATTAAGACAAGCGTATAATGCGTATGAAGCAGGGAATTATGCTGAAGCGATTCAACTTTTTGAATCCTTTGCAGCAAGTAAAGATGATATTGATAAAAAGTCAAAATATATTTTACTTATCGCAAAAATCTATTACGCAGATGTCAAGAATTTTACCAAGGCTAGAAAATATGCCTTACAAGCGGCAGAAATCAAATCAAATTGGGGCGATCCATATATACTTATAGGTAAGCTTTATGCTAGTTCAGGTCCAATCTGTGGCCCAGGTACTGGTTGGGATAGTCAAATCGTTACTTGGCCTGCGATTGATGCTTTTAACAAAGCAAAAAATATTGATCCATCTGTTGCAACTGAAGCAAATAAATGGATTAAACAATACACCCAATATATGCCATCGAGAGAAGACATTTTCATTCGGGGTCTTAAAAAAGGTGAAAATTTCAAAGTTGGATGTTGGATCAATCGAAGTACAACAATTCGGTCTGCAAAATAAATTAACTTTAACCTCGAAATACTTAAAAAAAGAAACTAAAAGTTGGTTTCTTTCCTTTTATAATAAACAGATTACTATTACATGTACCAAAGAAGAAATACTCAACCTCAAGGATATGGTCGCCAATCAAGAGGAAGGAGTGGCGGAATAAAAATCATGCTGATTATAGGGCTATTATATGCAGGATATGCCTTGGTAAAATACTATAGCACTAGTCAGATAAACCCAATAACAGGAGAAAAACAACATATTTCCCTAACTACGGAAGAAGAAATAGCCATTGGGCTACAATCAACGCCTGCAATGGTCCAACAACATGGAGGTTTACATCCAGATGAACGTATGCAGGTCTATGTCAAAAAAGTAGGCCAAAAATTATTACGAACAAATTTAGCTGTAGAATCTGATTATCAATATGACTTTCACTTGCTCCGTGACCCGAATGTAATTAATGCGTTTGCATTACCTGGTGGTCAAGTATTTATAACGGAAGCTTTATTTTCAAAGTTTGAAACCGAAGATCAGTTAGCAGGTGTTATAGGACATGAAATTGGTCACGTCATTCACAGACATGGCGCAGAAAGAATGGCCAAAATGGAATTGACTCAAGGATTAACGATGGCGGCTGTATTAGGTGCAGGTGATCCATCTGCAGGACAAATGGCACAATATGTTGGTAATTTAGTAAATATGAAATATGGTCGTGAACAAGAGCTTGAATCAGACGAAATAGGCGTTGTACTTGCTATTCAAGCGGGTTATGACCCTTATGCTATGCTTGGAGTTATGGATATACTAGAAAAATCCGCAGGACCAAATCGACAACCTGAATTAATGAGTACTCATCCGAGTCCTGATAATAGGAGAGAAAAAATTACAGAAACCATAGAAGCTTACCACAAACTAAATCCACAATAAATAATGTCAAATTTTCTAAAAAGTAACAATCCAATCTTGTCAAATGGCAAGTTAACTCAAAATACAAACTCATTCGTCATAGATCATCAAGATACCATGACAATAGATGGAGCAGTAAACAAAACATTAATCCTTTTTGGTATCATGTTAATGACAACGGTCGTAAGTTATATGATGCCTTCTACCCTACTTTTATATGTAGGCTTATTCGGTGGATTAGGAGCCGTTTTATTTGCTTCTTTCAAGCCACACACCTCAGCGACTGTAGCACCAATTTATGCTGCTCTTGAAGGTCTATTTGTAGGAACCATATCAGCTATGTATGCAAGTATGTTTCAAGGAATCGTTTTTCAAGCAGTTTCTTTAACCTTTGGTACATTAGTCATGATGCTTCTTCTTTACAAATCTGGATTAATTAAAGTTACAGAAAAACTAAAAATGGGGATTATGATGGCAACAGGCGCAATTATGATTGTTTATTTAGTATCCATCGTTGGCTCATTTGTCGGTTTCAATGTTCCTTTCTTGCATGATTCAGGACCCATGGGAATTGGCATTAGCTTATTGATTATTGGAGTGGCGGCGTTCAATCTCCTTATCGACTTTGATGCTTTTGAGAAAGGTGCCGAAGCAAAAGCTCCAAAATATATGGAATGGTTCGTCGGCATGGGGCTACTTGTTACCCTAGTTTGGTTGTATATTGAATTTTTAAGACTGCTATCAAAACTTAGAGATTAGTCTCTATTTATATAATTTAAAATAAAAAGAAGGCAATGAAATATTCATTGCCTTCTTTTTATTTTATTTATTGTAAATATCTAGTCTAAAACATGAATGTATATCATGAATGTATATCATTTGATCTATACGATGAATAAATGTGCTTATTCGTTCTAAATTTAATCTTCTACATAGTTGGAATAAGGGATCTTTCAGGATCCATAAATATTTATATTCGAATAGCAGTTAGGACAAATGAATCAATGACTTAATAAACTATAGCTATCAAACATGTCTTCAATCAAAAGTGAATTAAGGTTTGGTAGATTCTCTTTTGAAATATTAAAACCAATACTCGCGAAGAAAACGAGTCGATGATGTTTACTTACAGACATAAAAAAAGAGCCAACAAAAATTGTTGGCTCTTTTTAATGTATATTATCGTAATCGTTATTTATTAATAACCAGAGCTTTTATACCCATTGTTATAATCTCTTATTACTTCACCAGATTTTGCACTTGGAGTAACTGAATTAGCCGCTGGCTCACTCATGTTAAAATCATTTGGCTCACATGTTCTAAACTCTACTCTTCGATTCATATAGTGGTGTGCCTCTGAATTTGGAGATGAAATCATTGGATTTTCTTCACCACCATACATTAGATTTAAACGACTTCTTTGTACACCATAGTTTTCAACTAAATAATCAATCGCACTCTGTGCTCTTTTGTAAGAAAGCTTTGTGTTGTAGTCATTATTACTTCTTTGGTCAGTATGACCTTGTACTGTAATACATAACTCAGGACACTTCTTCATTACATAAGCTACG
>CALDTZ010000091.1 GCA_937924805.1 uncultured Saprospiraceae bacterium | reverse complement strand
ATTATAAGTAATAAACTTAAATTCAATGAATTACATATTGTGATTTATAATAATATGTTATATATTTACATCGTGTAAGTTTTGGTTATTAAATTGTAAAATTCGTTTTTGCTCGAGAGAAGTCTCGAGCTTTTTTTATTTATTTATCTGAGATTGCTACACACCCAAAAAATTCTTAAACTTCCAAATGGTTAAAATACTTCGCTTAAACTCGATTTTTTTAACAACCTAATTGTTTGTCAACATAGTTTGCCATAATCTATCCATTGAAAACACCATCTTAGTGCATCCATGCAAGTGTTCAATATTACTGACAACAATACTAACAGAACAATAAATCTAGTATTTATAGACCTCTTTACCAGATAATGAACCTTTCCCTAGTACATGAAATGTTAAAATTAAATTATTTGATTTCAGATAAGATATGTACTAAGCACATTCTCAATACAATTACACATTAAATAAATTAATTATAAGTAATAAACTTAAATTCAATGAATTACATATTGTGATTTATGATAATATGTTATATATTTACATCGTGTAAGTTTTGGTTATTAAATTGTAAAATTCGTTTTTGCTCGAGAGAAGTCTCGAGCTTTTTTTATTTGTGGGAATTTGTAATGAGAGAAACATCGCTTTTATTTAAAATATGCATGCTACTTGTGGTGTCCTTCGTTTTTCTAGAAAACCTACTTTTCTACCGTTTGATCATCTATGCTTTGTAATTTTGAACAAGCATCAAAAATGGATTGTTGGAGCGCATTATAGGATACTGTAGCACCTGAAATGCCATCCACCGATTCAATGTTCTTAGAGCAAACATTCTTACCAATGTATTCGGATAAATATCGTTTAGATCCGATTTCGTAACCATAGTCAGAAAAGTAATCAAGCATTTTCACGAACTTAATATCACCAGATTGATCTAATAAGATGGCAAGATCAAAATATTCGCCTTCAAGTTCTTGAGTATTGTTTGACAAGCTCCCAGTGCATCCATTCAAATTACATGATCTCACTTCATTTAAAAACAAATAAAAAAGTTGCTCTTCATTATTTACAAAAGAATAAAAAGGCTGAGCATCTGAATATTGTAGTTTTTTAAAATCTACTTCTTCTTTTTTATCAATAATCGAAAACTTATTTAATGTCTTTCTGATATCTTTTTGATATACCTTTATTAAATCTTGGTTAAGCTGAGTTACACCTAGTCCTAAAAAGGTAAAGCCGATCATTATCATTTTTAAAACCATACCCCAATTCCTGTGTTAATTGTCATTAAATCTTCATCTCTATTCTGAAAATCCCTCCATTGCAAATCGAGTTTTAGCATTGCACCTTTCGCTAAGGTATAATACATTCCATTTGTCCAATAATGATGTTGCACAAATTCACTATTTGACTGTTCTGTTTCTCCAAGTTCAGGCAAAAAATAAGAGTACCGACTAAAAAGTACTAGTTTGTTGTTTTTAGTTACAGGTCTATTCAATTCAATATAAGCGCCTGATTGAACTTTGCCAAGATCTTTACCAGTACGTTGGTTATAAGCATCGGTATTGTTATTCACTGACACAATTGCTTGTAACTTAACATTAAGTCGTTTCCAAGAGGTCGTCATATGCAATCCAATCATTGTACTATAAATCCTAGTACTATCTGCTGATGCAATGGATTCAACATCCTTTCGATCTAAGCCATTGTAGGCATCGGTATTTGAAAAACCTGAGTATACAGATAATCCAATTTTCGTTTGTTGCAATCCAAAATATTCTAGTTGTCCGCTAAATGCTGGCAATCCCGACATGATCGTTTTTATTCCTTTTTGTCTGCCACCTCGGTAAGTATCTGTTGATCTAAAGAGTCCAGTATCATTTTTGAATCCAACTAACCCATTGACCAAGTATGCCTGATACTTTATAGATGTGTTTGTCCAAATTCCTTGTAATCCGATTCCTATATCTCTCCATGTAGTAGGCACCAATAATTTATCTATGATGGGTCTTTCTACGGAAGAAAACTGAGTCGGTTCATGATTCTCATTGACAAGACCCATTGGTATAAGGATCATTCCAGCTTTCAAATTCGTATTCCTTCTCAATTTATGTTTGATAAATGCTTGCTCAACAAACATTTCATTTGCGTGTTCCAATTCCCACTCAGTAATAAATTGCGTATTCTTATTAAACTGATAACCGAATAAAGCGACCAAGCGCTTGGCATCAAATTTACCAACTGCATATTGATCTAAGTTTACAGGTTGGTAATATTGTATCTCACCATACATCTTTATATAAAGATTTGAAATGGATCGATCGGTATCAAAGTTTATCGTTTGAGCTTTTCCGAAACCAACGATCAGTAGAAATAAAATCCCAGTACTTATAGCCTTCATCATTAACCTGCGGTTTGTGATGCAAATATATTTCTTATTTTAAATTAATCTAAATAAGAATAGAGAAATTTGAAAAATCATTTTTTCTTCATTCCTCGGGATAGAAAGTAAGGTTTCCATCTAAAGAAATATTTAGACCAAAGTGTATTTTTAACATATTACTTTTTACCATTTAATCATATGGGCATAAATGGAATATGCAATCATTCGTAGATTATCGTTTTATATGTTACAAATCTCTCTATCTAAAACATACCCTTCAAACTCGTTACGTTATTTTTAAAATGGTCATATAAAACTATATGTCCATATTTGGCATAGTATTTGGAAGTATATAATCGAATATGAGTTTTGGTTATTAAATTGAGTATGCCCGTGATTCCTCTCACGGGCTTTTTTTATGCCCTTTCTTTTTGTGTTGATTTTTTCTATCCAAAGACCGTCTTTTAAAACTCAAAAAACAACACCCCTCTTCACATCACGTGCAAACCAAACGATTCTATCAGATGACAATATACTTTTTGACAAGTAACCTTTTAAATTCGTTCCAAAATTGAAACTACTACATTTTATACATAGCAATAATGTGTTAAATAATTTTATCCAAATGTGTAATAATGTTCTTTCCGTATTATATATTTGATTAAAAAATAACCTAACATGATAATCGGTGTTCCAAAGGAAATAAAAACAAACGAAGATAGAGTCGCACTAACCCCTGCCGGGGCTTTAGAGCTTACAAAAAGAGGTCATACTGTATACATAGAAACGAATGCAGGTGAAGGTTCTGGATTAATGAATGAGGAATATATTAAGGCAGGTGCTAAAATATTAAATACAGCTGAGGAGGTATTTGATATTGCAGAGATGATCATGAAAGTTAAAGAACCTATTCAGCAAGAATATAAACTTATAAAAGAAGATCAATTGGTCTTTACGTATTTCCATTTTGCTTCCCATAGACCTTTAACGGAAGCTATGATTGAAAACAAATCAATTTGTTTAGCATACGAAACGGTTACGACAGAGGATCAACAGTTACCTCTACTTATACCCATGTCAGAAGTCGCGGGTAGAATGGCTATCCAACAAGGGGCTAAGTATTTGGAAAAACCAATGAAAGGGCGAGGTGTATTATTAGGTGGTGTTCCGGGAGTACCAAGAGGAAAAGTTTTAATATTAGGTGGTGGCGTAGTAGGTACTCAAGCGGCAAAAATGGCTGCTGGCCTAGGTGCACACGTGACAATATTAGATATAAACTTAAAACGACTACGATATTTAGCAGATATTATGCCTCCAAATGTTGATACCGTTTTTTCTAGCGAGTATAACATTAAGCGATATATCCAGAATCATGACTTAATCGTTGGCGCCGTTTTAATCCCAGGAGCTAAAGCACCAAATTTAATCTCAAGAGAAATGATTAAAGATATGAGACCAGGAACTGTTGTGGTAGATGTAGCTGTAGATCAAGGAGGTTGTATCGAAACTTGTAAACCGACAACTCACGAAGATCCTGTATTTATTATCGATGAGGTCGTTCATTATTGTGTGGCTAACATGCCAGGTGCTGTTCCATACACGTCTACGATCGCATTAACAAATGCAACATTACCTTATGCTGTCGAATTGGCCAACAAAGGGTGGAAACAAGCTTGTAAAGACAATGACGAACTTAAACCTGGCCTAAATATTATAAATGGTAAAATTGTAATTCAAGGTGTAGCTGATGCTTTTGGTTTACCAATGCATGATGTAAATAATTTCTTATAGGCGACTTACTTTAATTTTGCCTTTTATTGCAAAAATGACATAAATTTTCATTAGATTTATAAGGACGCAATTTTATTTGTTAAACCACTTAAATCTCCAACTATTTATGAATATCAGCTATGATGAATTACGATCAATTAAGCACAGTCTTCCAACAGGAAGTGTTTCTAGAATTGCAGAAAAACTTAATATAGAAGAACAAACCGTGAGAAATTATTTTGGAGCCCAAAATTACAAGGAAGGCTCTATTATAAATCTAAACATTGAACCTGGCCCAGGTGGAGGAATCGTGCATTTAGAAGATGTATCTATCCTACATGTTGCTAAAAGTATCATCAAAGAGAGACGAACAATTGCACGTTAAGCAACAACCTAGAATGGTTGTAAAGAACAAAAACTAAAAAGAGCTTGAAATTTATCAGGCTCTTTTTTTTATCTATGATTACATTCCAATATAAATATCTTTTACCAATTCAATATACTCTTTCGAGTATTGGTTTTTTACTTTATATAAATATAAATGTTCGCTAACAATTTGAGCTGGCTTTTCTCTTTGAAACGAGACCATAGCGTTAAATGGCTGACTCTCTTTAAAACTCGAAATTCGACATAATCTATGAGTGTAAAACTTTACACTATCCATCAAACGAGTCAACTCTTCTACCCTATCAAATGGAATAATCATAACTATGTTTCCTTGATGATTTAGATATTTTTTACAAAAATCAGTAATATCCTTAAATGTCAATGTAGTTGAATGCTTTGCAATGGCCTTACCTTTTTGTGGAGATATACTTCCTTTTGAAAAAAAAGGTGGGTTAGAAATAATTAAATCGTAAAGCACCTTAGGCCTCAATACTTGTAAAGCTTCATTTTGGATTCTTATCCGATCTTTATATTTTGAAATTTTAGCATTTAATTCCGCCTGCTGAGCTGTCAAAACATCAATTTCAACCCCATCACAATACAATTCAGCATTTCTTTGAGCCAAAATGAGCGGAATGATACCACTTCCCGTACCAATGTCAAGAGCACGCTGTTTTCCACTAGTTTCGGCCCATGCAGCAAGAAGAACACCATCCGTATTAACTTTCATAGTACACTTATGATGGTGTACTATGAAAGTCTTACAAAAAAACGGAGTAGGATCAATAAGGTCCGTAGGCACTATTTTACAACTTCAATCACTCGAGCCATTTGGTCTTTTCCAACCCTCACTTGTACAATATAACTTCCAGAAGAGAAGGTCGTTAAATCAAGCTTATGACTAAAGTTTTGTGCTACATTATTTCGAATTGTACTTTGTAGTAATCTGCCTTTCATATCAAATATATTGATTGAAAGATCTTTTTGATCCTCAAGTGTAATGGATATATTAGCAAAATCAGAAGATGGCATAGGATAGATAAGCATATCTACTCCTTCAATAGAATATGCTTCGTCAACATTGGTAACACATGCACTACCACCTTGTACTTCACACCATCTTGCTTCAAACTCTTGTTGATATACATTGACGACATTCGGACTATGAATAATTAATGTATTTTCATCATTTCTCGTTTCTGCGCCTGCAGACCAGTTATGAGATCCTACAACTAATCTTGGATCACTTCCATTTGCATCAACAATACAATATTTGTGATGCGTTGATGCTGTCGTATTATCTGGCGTTACATTTACGTCATTACTTATTAACCAATCATACTCAGATCCTTGATCATTGATATTATCTATAATACCTCTGACATCAATTCCATTATTTTTAGAAGCAACGACTGCTGATCCTAATTCATTATTTGTAAAGGTCAATAACGCAAATTGCAAATCATTATCTGCAGACTCAATTGCTTTTGATATAGCTATCGTAGTGTTGTCGGAAGGTGAAAAATAGGATTCGATCATTGTCCCATTAACCATAAATGTATGAGGCGTATTATTCGCTTTGTCTGGACCAAATGCAACATTAAATACACCTGGATCAGCACCTTCTGATCCCCACATTTCTTCGAATTCAATTTTGTAAGCTTGTGCTAATGATTTGTCTTGAATGAAGATCATGTTGTTATAGTCATTAACCAAATTTTGAGAAGTCATATTTGTTGATCCAGACATGATCCAAGCATTATCATTATCCGCTTCATCAATTATCAAAAATTTGTTATGCATTAATCCATCTGAATTCCCACGAATAACTGGAAATGGTGGGCTAGGGTCACTTAAGGCTAAATTTGCTGTTTCATTATCGGCAATATATCGAACGATTACACCTCGTTCAAGGGCTGCTGTCAAAGCTGCTACAATTGTTTCTCTATTAATATTGTAAAATGCAGCATCAATGGTATTTTGAGCATTATTAATTTTACCAATAATAGCCGCTTCAATAGATGCACCTGATATACCTGTTGGATAGGTACCTGTTGAATAACTTCCATCTACATCATAAGTGAAATAAATATTCATTTCCCCTGAAGAAGTAGACGCTGTGCTATAAATTTGTTGAGTAGATGCAACTTCTGATGATCCATTATCAGATGCAACTTCAACATAATAGAATGTAGACGCATCCAAACCCATTAATTCAACCTTGTGACTTGTCGTAGGACCAGGGATTATCATTTCATCACCCATTGCAGGTGTCGTTCCATATCTTACAATAGAACTTCCTGCCTCATTCGTTTCCCATTCAATATCAAAACCTGTTGTTGAAATATTTGATTGGTTAGGCGATTTTGTCAAATAAAAGTTATCTGCAATTTCGATATCATTTATATCTCTTGGTAACAATTGATAAATACTATTAAACTGAGAAGCTATTCCTGTTAAATTTACAGACGCTAAAGGTATTTCTGTGCCAATTAATGGATGATTCGTTCTGATATATATTTCAGATGACTCTCCACCTGCATTTATCTCATAGTTACCAACAGAAAAGGTATTTCCTCCAGCAGCGAAGCTAATATTTTCTAATTTTAAAAGCTGAGATTCTACATCCTCCGCGATTCCATCTGGTGACACGATAACTGGATCAGGATCTGCATTCCCCGATGAAATTACGGTGTAATCTGAAATAGGATCGATCTCCAACAATTCGTTGTAAATCTTAAGTACACCTGTCACTTCCACCATATCTCCTCTTTGAACATCATCAGGAAAATCTCCAGTTGATCCTGCCCCAGGGTAAGCAGCAATTCCTCCGGTTTCATCTTGGACATATCGAATAATTCCTAATTCTCCGCCATTTGTTACAACTCCTGTAATCGTAACTTCAGTACCTTCAGCCATTGACCTTGCATCTGCAATATCCATTTGGCCATAACTAAAATTACATCCAAAAACGGCTACTAATAAAAGTAAAATGCTTCTCATTATATATTTTTTATTTATTTAAAAATTTGCTTGAACAGACACACTCCATCTCCTTCCTTGACCATAAAATACCGTCGCAGATTTTGCGTCAAAATCTTTTGAACCTGTTGCATTAAAATCGTCATTGTTTTTTGCATCCGTTAAATATATATCATCGAACAAATTCAAGACATTAAATCTCAAATTTACTCCTGTTTCACCGAACTTATAATAGTAACCAGTATGAAATGAAGAAAATGAATACGCAGGCATTTTCCAAGATTCTCTTCCTCCATTTGCACCCTGCAAATCCTCTGGTTGAAAATCCGCATAGTTATTATCAAAATACGTTGTTTTTAATTTAACATAAAAGTCTTTAAATGGTTCGAATCTAATTTGGCCTCCGACTTGAAATTGAGCAGCATCTCCAACATGAACGCCGGCAGCATCAAACTCATATTCATAGGGGACTCCATTAGGTAATACCCCTTCAACAACCTGACCTGATGTCCATGTCCAGTCTCCAATCGATGCAAGACCTTCTATCGCTAGTTTTTTTATGGGTTTAAATACGAAATCAACCTCTACTCCTTTGTGAAGTGCATCAATACCTGGTATATTAACAGGGATTCTATCTGATTCCGGATCTCCAGCATCTAATGGAATACTAGGTAATCGATCCAATGGCTTATTACCCCAAATTGTATAATATGCATTTACATTTGCAGAAAAAAGAGGACTTTTAAAATTGTACCCCATTTCAACTGCTTTTATATCTTCATTCTCAAAATTATTGGCAATCTGACCGTCTAAGTCATCCGTCCAAAAGTTAGTGATGACAACATTTTTGTATTGTTGAGCTTTGTTTAAAATTCCTGTATTAAAAAATATTCCATTTCTTTCATTGAAATTATACGTTGCTCCTAATTTTAAAGTAAAGCTATTTACATCTTCATAAGGTAATTCAAATAATGTGAAATTATTTTTAAACCCATAAAGTGATTGGGCTGCGGACACATTGACGAATGAAGACCAATTACCCTTGGTAAATTCTAGTAGTCCAAAAGCTCCATAACTTCGAACTTTTCCAGTGTAATCATAATCATAATGATCTCCTACACCAAGGACAGGCTGACTCGGATTTACAGATCCCTTTTGCCAACCACTACCTCCAAGTAAATCATACACTTCTCTATAGTGTTCTCCATTATAAGATCTTCCATCAATTCCTCCAGATAATGTAAATGACTCATTCATATCATAACGAACGGTTGATAATATACCATACCACATATGTTCGTTTTTATTTGCTCTTATAATCACATTCGAGATCCCATCTGGATTAAATATTGAAGGTTGGTTTGAAGCTACAGCCCCATCAAGGTCTAATTGATTATCCTCTGTTAATTCTATTGAAACACCGTCATCAGAAGTTCCACCACCTCTTCCCACGGATAGATAAGCTACGTTGGACCAATACACTTTTTCATTTACTTGCCAGCTGTGTCTTGCATTGAATTGTGGCTTGTGATAGAAATTTTTTCTCACATTAAATTGTTCTCCATCTAACAATCCCCACGTATCATTATATCTTCTTCCTTGGTTGCTAACCGCTAATTCATTAATGGTTTCAGATGGTATACCAAGTTGAGCAGCATAATCAGCATCTACCAATGCGGCATCTTGTGAAAATGGGCGCTGTCCATGTTGTTGAGGAGCTCCAAACCCTGTTAAACTTATTAGATGATTCCCCAATTGTTTATCTATTCTACCGTAGTAAAAATAACCTTGTGTAAAGTTTCCATCGACCCAGCCATTTCCTTGTTTGTATGATCCTGCTAGCGATACTCCCCATCCATTTTTCAATCTTCCTGATGTTAATCCAAGGGTTGTCCGAAAGTACCCATTGTTACCAAACTCTTGTTTGACTTTAAGACTTTTCTTAGCATCAATTCCTTTTGTCAGAATATTGATTGTACCACCGACTGAAGGTACTGAAATCTTTGAAGCACCTAGACCTCTTTGAACTTGCATTGTTTGTGTTACCAAATCCAAACCAAACCAATTCGACCAATAAACTTCTCCGTTTTCCATATCATTTACGGGAATTCCATCTAGCATAACAGCTACATATCGCTGATCAAATCCTCGAATGGAAATCCTTGCATCTCCATCTCCTCCACCCGACTCTGTTGCATAAGCTCCTGGTGTCGAATTTAAGATCATTGGAATATCTTGAGCAGCTAACTCTTCTTCTAATTTAATCGTAGGAATGTTTGAAAAAGCTATGGGTGTTTTTCTTTCAATCGCGATATCAGCAGTTACGACAACTTCGGTAAGTACCGAATTTGAACCTAATGCAATATTTAACGTCTGATCTCCTTGAAGATCAATATTCATAATCTTATTGGAATAGCTTACATAAGAAATTTCTACTTCGTGAGCTCCATTTGTAAGGGACAATGTGTATTGCCCATTAAAATCGGTAACGGTGCCAATATCACCTATAGTTATGGTGGCCCCGATTAACGGATCACCAGTAACTTCATCCGAAACAATTCCAGTTAATGTACTGTTTTGTGCATATATGAAAAATGAAAAAAAGCACAACAAGGTTGATCCAAAAAATCGCATTATTATCAGGTTAGTTATCAATTAGAGGATAAGAAAAAGGGTAAAACGAACTGTTTTACCCTTCTAAATTTTTATTCTACTATTAATTTCTTTGTTGAAATCATGTTGCCATTAAATTGAACTTTCAAGACATATATTCCGGAGCCCATATTTTGCAAATCAATCATCGTAGATTTTGAAGTATGATTTATTCGTTGCTTTAACACAGATTGTCCTACCATATTAATTAGTTCAACACTTGCAATCGACTCTTCGGATTGAATTTCAATACTTCCAATGGAGGTTGGATTTGGATAAACATTAAAATCAACTAGATTCACTGGATTTGTATTTACTGGACCTGTTGAACAACTATATTGATTTGGCGTCTCTTCAGCATTACATACACTTTTGTGTATACCTAGATAACTAAAATCATTTTTGTTATATTTTTTCCATTCAGCCCCTACGAAGGTTCCACCTAAAGATGCTACCGTCATACTCGGTTCATTTCTTCCTCCAGCAACCGCATAGTTTCTAACGATCGTTTTATCTTTTGTTACCCATCCACCATCAACATCAACCCAAGCATCTTCTTCAATTGAACTTGTTGGATCTTCTCCAATCACACCAATAACATCTAAAATATTTGATCCATCATTCGCCACAGCATCACCTAAAAGAAGTGCCATTGCATCATTACCATTAAAATACATAGTGTTGTTTGTATCATAATCTGGACAAAGGAAGACATCGGCTTTACATTGAAGATCATATTCCTCATTATATTCTGTACCAAAAATGGCAGAACCATCTACATAAATTGGCCCTATTTGTACATTTCCGTCATCGTCTAATAAAGCTTCTCCAGTAACTGCATCAAATATCGTATCAATCACATTATATCCATTCCATGCCGGCTTATCAAATTGAGAATCCCATAACGTAGTATCAATCAAATCGACAACAACAACAAATACATCATCTGATTCTAACATTACATTCGGCAACGAAATAACCTTAGTATCTCCTGCACTTGTACTTCCATTAGAAAATCTTGCAATTGAATAGTCTGATAAGTTTACAGCAGACTGTGTAGGATTATAAATCTCTAATGCTTTATTGTTCGAATACCCTTCTACGTATTCTGAGAAAAAAAGTTCGCTACACTGTGCATTAAGAGCTAATGCACCAAAAATCGTTAAAAAAGTTAGTAAAAATTTATTCATGTGGTTGGTGGTTAAAAGTTTAATATTAAATGTGTTCATCATTCGTCTAACAATTTCTAAAAAAATCAGCTTAAAAACTGTCTTTTAGGTGTTATACCTACAAATATTATAAAATTATATCAAAATACAACGTCAATCCAAACAAGCAAATGATCAGATGCTCCTTTATCTTTAATAAGTTCATTTCCTGGTTCAGTTGTAGCTGGCCAAAAAACACCACTATCTATCGCTTCTAAATTGGCCGATGGTATTACATAATCAATACGAAGACCAAAAAAGGAAGTGTCATTACTAGGGTCACCTACATCACCAGAACTTTGATTGTGCTCTGCACCTCCAATGCTAGAGGGTATCAAATTTCCAACCGTAACTTCTTGATTAACTTTAGAATGAGTCAACAACGCATTTATTGCTTGATTATATGAATCTCCATCCAAAGGATCAGCATTTAAGTCTCCAAATAAAATAAATTTTGATTCATCCGACAAGCCACCATTTACACCATTATCATCACTTATATAAGATGCCGATGACAAGTAATCTGCCCATAATCGTATTTCATCATGATTACGCCGTCCATTCCGATCTTCTACTCCATCAAATACGGGTGGTGTTGGATGAGAAATCAATGCATGTATTTCGACGCCTTCAGCTATCTTGATCGGCAAATCAATATGGTTTTTAGATGAAAGCCTAAAAACACTTAATGCTTCCTCTGTGTAATAACTTGATCCATCTGCATTTTCTGGAAGTGCTGCATCGGGCATATCTTTCCACAAAAAGTTTTTAAACGTTCGTTGATTTTCAACGTCAATAGGAAATTTAGAAAGAATAGCTGAAGCATATTGCCCTTCAAAAACACCAAAACCAAATGCATCATTAGGCAAACTGACGTTCCCATTTCCATCAATATCTACGGGTGCTAAAACGCCGGTATTACTTTCAATTTGATAAGCATACGGATAATCGATTGCATCATATCCATCTAAGTCTTTGTTTAACAAATTGGTATTTAGAAGTTCTAATGTTTCTCCTGTTTCATCGTAATCGATTTCCATTAACACCAATACATCTGGTCGTACACTTTTAATGACGCCCGCTAACTTTCTAAATTGGACATGTGATTCTGCGCTTGCTAATTTGGTTTTAATAGCGCCTGCTTGTTTTCCAAATAGTGAAACATTATAGGAAGCAAAGCGCAAAGTATCCGTGAATTCAGGAAGGTTATTACCATTTCCACTCGAATCTCCTGGATCCATATTATCACAAGAGGTAGATAAAAACAAAATTGAAAAAAACAGGATTAAATATTTCATACCGAAAAGTACTAATTTTCGCTTAGTCGAAATAGACAAGCTTATAAATTTAACCAAAAGATTATATAGGTAGACTATTCTTTTTTTATTTAAAATTTCTTATTCTGGTCGAAATTATCCAATTACATATTTAACTTTTCTATATTTATTAATTGAATTTAAAACATTGGACAACCCACCTATTAATATAAAAAAGCAGCCTTTGAGTTTGAGCAAAGAATTTCAGGACATCCTGAATCAGCTCGAAACGACAAATGATTCCTTGTTT
>CALDTZ010000090.1 GCA_937924805.1 uncultured Saprospiraceae bacterium | reverse complement strand
AAAGTCTTTCTCATTTGCTTTAATATACTCTTCAAATCCACTCTTTCCAGCAGATCGCATAAATGAATCAGGATCTTCATTTTCTGGAAGAATCACCAATTTGACATTCATATCTTGAGACAAAATGATATCCATACCTCGTAAAGCGGCATTAATTCCAGCTTGATCACCATCATACAATAAGGTTATATTGTCTGAATATCGTTTGACTAATCGGACTTGCCCCTCCGTTAAAGAAGTTCCAGATGAAGCCACTACATTTTCGATACCACCTTGATGTAAACTTATCACATCTGTATATCCTTCCACGAGGTAACAAACATCTTGTTTTCTGATTGAAGCTTTCGCCAAATGAATCCCATACAGTATCTTCCGTTTGTTATAGAGTGGGGATTCTGGAGAGTTTATATATTTTGGAGACTTCTTATCTGTTGTCAAACTTCTTCCAGCAAATGCAATGGGTTTTCCACTCACATTAGAGATCGTAAACATAACCCTGTCTCGAAAAAAATCAAGATCTTTTCGACTCGTTAAACCTACCGCTCGAAGATGCTCAATGTTATATTTTTTATTTATTGCCGTTTTAGTAAAACCATCATAGCTATTCTTGGCATAACCAAGTTGAAATTTTTTAATGATGTTTTCTCTAAACCCTCGCTCTTTGAAATAACTCAATCCAATACTCTTTCCGGCATCAGAATTCCAAAGTAAATCCTCGTAATAGCTTAAAGCATATTCATTGACAATCATTAAACTATCAACTAGCTGTTTTTCTTTTATTTCTTCGTGATTCAGCTGGTTAGTTTCCTCTAATTCAATATTATATCGCTTAGCAAGTGCTTTTATAGCTTCAGGAAAACTCAATTGATCATGCTCCATTAAAAACTGTACAGGGCCACCACCTTTTCCACAACCAAAACACTTATAAATATTCTTTGCAGGCGAAACGGTAAAGGACGGTGTCTTTTCATCGTGAAAAGGACATAACCCGATCATATTTACACCACGATTTCGAAGGTTAACATAATCTTGGATGACATCATCCACTTGCGATGTGTCTATTACTTGTTGTATGGATTTTTGAGATATCACGTAATTACAATATTACAAAATATGTTGCCAAATACGAGAATACTTAATTTAGTTTAATAATTTACGCATTGATCTTATGCAAATAAAAAACGCAAAATATTTAACGTATCATTTAAAAGAGAAATTGATCTCTAAAAAGTACAATCTATCAAATAAACGCATCTTCCTTCATATTCCCAAAACGGCTGGAAATAGTTTTATTACATGCATTTACAACTCTTTCTTACAAAAAGAAATCTATCCGAATTACTTTGAAAAAACGATTTTAAATAAAGGGAACTACCTAGCAAATAACAACCTTTTTGAAAACTATGAAAAACGATTAATCGAAAAGACATGGCTGCTTGGGCATTTTGATATCAATTTTGCAAGAAGTATTTGGCCAAATGCTAAGATTTATACGTTTTTACGTGATCCAGTGGAACGTATCATCTCCAATATTTATCATTTAAAAACGAAAAATGAAAATTTTAAAGAAATAGATATCCATGATATATTGACACAATTTGGTCCCCAAATGGCTTTTCAACAATCAAGACTTCTTGGTTTTGATATAAAGAAACGAAATTGGAATACCGTCAAAAAGAATATCGAGAACCTACACTTTCTTGGTATTACAGAACAATACCAACGTTCTTTAAATCTATTAAATGCTATGGAATCCTGGAAAGGGATAGAGTCTATTCAATCTAATGTTGGAAATTATTCGAAAGAAGAAGCAGATCATAGCATCCTAACCCGTATAAGATCAATGAATATTTTTGATAATCAATTGTATCAATTTGCAAAAGAGTCTTTTGAATCAAGATGCAGTCAATATAAGGTTTAACTGATTGTTAATTGTTGGCTCAGGTACAACATTTCACTTCCGATTTCTAATGCTTTTTTTACATACATTTCCAATTCTTGAGGGGTATTGTCATATACTTTAGGATCTTGATAGGTGAGTGAAAATCTGTGGACATGGTTAGGTAATATAGGGCAGTTTTTATCTGCATCATCACAAACCATAATAGCGACCATACTTTTTTCTTCCACTATTTTATCATCAATCTTTTTTGAATAATAATATTGATGAGGAATAGCTTCAATTTGATACTTGGGATTAGGTCCATTTTTATTTGTTTTGATGGCTAAACCAAGATCCAAAAGAGCGTTAATGATGGTAGGATTTGTTTCCGTAACTTCAGTACCAGCTGAATCTACGGTGAAATCATGAACATCATAGTGGAAAAATGCTAAATTAAGAAAACATTGGGCTAATTGGCTCCTTCTAGAGTTATGCGTGCAAACGAAAATGAGGTTTAATACACTTTTGTCTTTTTGATATACTTTAATAAAGTTAGCCAACTCATTTAAGGTCTCTTTTCGTTTCTTAGGTATAGATGAAACGAAAGTTTCCAATTTATTAATTAAAGCTTTTGTATTACTTTTCAATGCTATTTGTTTTATTGAATATGCGAGTAAGATAAATTGAATATTATTTCCAATTCGAGAAAAACGCATTTAAATAAAAAATAATTAAGGTGAGATAAACCTGGTTAGTCAATTTGTTTGACCATTTGTTAAGCATTCAATATCTTTGCTCTAGAAAATTAAAATATGAACCGAAATATAGTGGCTGGTAACTGGAAAATGAATTTAACCTTTGATGAGGCTAAAGCGCTCGTAGAGGCTTTAAATACTCGAGTTGTCCATCCAAACTGTTCTGTAATCCTTGGCGTTCCATCAATATATTTGAGTCAATTACAAGCTTTACTTTCCAATGAATCCATAACATTGGCTGCACAGAATTGCCATCATAAATTGTCTGGGGCCTTTACGGGAGAGATTTCGGTACCTATGTTGCAATCCGTCAACATTCCTTATGTTATTTTAGGTCATTCGGAGCGAAGAGAATATTTTAAAGAATCAGATAGTATGATTTTAGAAAAAGTAAACCATGCGTTATCTCATGATTTAAAAGTGATTTATTGTTGTGGAGAGCCTTTGAGTATTCGTGAAGAAAATGAGCAAAATCAATTTATAGGAAATCAATTAAGAGAAAGTATTTTGCAGTTAGATGCTTCTGACATGGCTAATATTATTATAGCTTATGAGCCGATTTGGGC
Organism: uncultured Saprospiraceae bacterium; assembly: GCA_937924805.1. GTDB lineage: Bacteria > Bacteroidota > Bacteroidia > Chitinophagales > Saprospiraceae > JAHDDO01. The sequence goes on along the minus strand of CALDTZ010000090.1, from coordinate 23,673 downwards.
AATAGGAACAGGCGTTACTGCAAGTGCTCAACAAGCACAAGATATGCATGCTCATATTCGTAGTTTAGTTAAAGATGTCTACGGAGATGAATTGGCTCAGCAGACGTCCATTTTATATGGTGGATCTGTAAAGCCTGTAAATGCTTCAGCACTTTTTTCAAATCCAGATGTAGATGGCGGTCTTGTCGGTGGTGCTTCACTTAATCCCGATGATTTTATTTCTATAATTGAAGCTTTTTAAAGCGATTTAAACATTGTTTTGATCATTATTAAATAGTTTTTCTGTTATTTGCTCGCGATAAGCAAAGATGGCTTCGAGTTGATTTTTTACAAATAATCGTTGAGCAATCCGTCCTAAGAATCCTAGGGGCATAGCATAGTGAACGATATCAGTCATAAGGACTCCATCATTATGTTCCTCAAAAAAATGCTTGTGATGCCATAATGTATAAGGACCAAATATTTGTGTGTCTACAAAGTATTTTTTATCGTCCACATGATTTATTTCTGTCGTCCATCGTATGGGGATTCCCAAAATAGGTTTTACGATGTAAGAAATGATTTGGCCAGCATACATTTTGTCTTCAAGATTTTTTGAGGTTATCTTGAAACCCAAATAATCAGGGGTAATTTCTTTTAAATTTTTGGGAGAACTAAAAAAGTCCCATGCTTTATCTAAACTAATATTAAGAAATTGTTCTTTTTTTAATTCATATACTTTCATATAGAATTAACAGCGCCCCTCAAATATTGTTCTTTTAAAATGGATGATATTTAAAATCTATATCCTAGGTATAATCCTAACTCTGCATTCAACTCTTGGGCAATGGAATTCGTTCGATAATAGTTAGATGTCTCCACGGCAAGAAATAAACTTGGCTGAATAAAAAAGCGCTGATTATTATTTAGATATGCTTTAATACTTGTCTGAATACCAAGATATAGATCGTTTCTTGAAGAAGGTTCCATTAAATGTCTATTGGTTTCTGGGTCGATATATTCATAGAATGAATCTTCTATATAAAAAGTGTGATCGTATTGAACAGCAGGCCCTATGAGAAGATACATATTGGGTTTGCCTATTTCAAATTTTCGTTGACCTACTGCTCTACATTTGGTTCTCCAACGATCAAACTGGATCGTAGTACCATAATTAAGGTTTAGCTCAGTTACAATATTTCGATTGTAAACGCCACAAAGAATCATGAATTCATAATTGGGCAAGGCTGGAATATCAATATCGGTACTTAACTGATAACTTTTTACAATAAGCCCATTAAGGTCCATCTTAATGGCATTAATTTGAGCTAAGCCAATCGTAGGAAATAAAGCAAGAATGAAAAGGATACGTTTCATTTTGGTGTCAAGTTCTTACTAATAACGTTTGGTTAGAAAACATAGTATAGCAACGACAATATGGGAAACCGAATATTAAAATTAGTGACTTAGTGATTTAGTATTTGGAAGGTTTTTATCCCTTTAGGTGTTGTAACGGTAATGATATAGAGACCTTTCTCTTGCGGTAAAGTAATGCTTGCGTTTTTTGGATTTTGAGTGGAAATAACTTTGCCGTCTAATCTATAAATAGAAACCGAAGTAATGATTTCCTTTGTTAGAATTTGAATTTTTCCAAGGGTAGTAGGATTAGGAAATAGAACGATCTTAGCATCTGTTACTTCATTAAAAATACTAGAAGTGGGTTCAATAAATATATCTAGAATCGAATCTTTAGACATTAATATAGGATTAAGATCAGCCTCATAATACATTGTTTTGAAGGCATCAATCTCAGGGCTTGAAACAGAAAACATTGGAGCCATCCATTTTGGGGGTAAGGATTGATAATAAATTCTAGAATACACATTTACATAACCTACATATCCATTCATAGGGACATGATAATGAACGATATCACGACCTGTTCCCTGAATGCCGTTATCGATATTGAAATCTTCATCACCTAATGCTTCACCATAAATTTTGGTCGTATCATAGGAGGCATGTGTCGTCGTAAATCCTTTAGGAGGAATTCGATTATCCTTCAATGCTTGATAAGATCGTTCTAGTAATGTCGTAAAATCCCCATTTACGTCTCCAAGAACCAGTTCGTAAATCTGTGTCTCATGTTCATTTTTTATGATATTAAAATGAGGTTCCTCTTCATTTTCTAATTGGCCATCAACTTCGAAATCTGCGTTAATCATTCCACTCGTAAAAAGGGTGTCACCATTTTCGGCAACCATAACAAATTGAACAAAGGCTCGCCTTGACGGATAACCAGATGGGAATTTGTGACCAGTATTATTTGTAATCGAAAGACTAAATATTGAAGTGTCAATACCAACTGTATCATATTGTAACGTTGAAACGATCGATTCGGAAATCAACATTTCAAGTGTTTTGTCGATCGTCTTTTGGTACAGTGAATCTTCGGCGTTAATATTTAAGGCTTCCTTATTATCTCGCATGAGCTTTAACATAGTTGCATTACCACCGACTAGATCATGCAGACCATAAGGTGATTGGCCATCAAGGAATAAATAATTATTAGAAATCACGACCTCATCGTCTATACGTTTCATATGGCAACTTTGGCAAGTTTTAGGATCGTCACCATCATCATTGTAAGCAGAGTTTAGCCATTCATGATACGTTGCTTGTTCTACAAATTTTTCTCCCGTATAATTGCCTTCGAGGTCCACAGATTTGGTTATCAACGTATGGCATGAAGCGCAGATGCCTGCATCGTTTATATGCTCAGAATAGAGAGGTTTGAACCCAACGAATTGGTCCATCGGTGCTGAAAATATATCTTCATAAGGACCGTAAATGACCCGATTTGTATCAAACGTAATTTCACCGGAAAATTGTTTACCTAGGTTTTCTTCACTTATCATATGGCATGTACCACAGGATACACCATCTAAAGCGGTAGAATCCAATAGCATTTCTTCGATCGTATAATGTTCAGCTCCTCTAAGTAAGGCCGTGTAATGACCTTGTGGAGCATGACAAGAGGTACATTTGGTTTGTAAATCTAAACTATGGTTTGGATTTGCTAATATTTCGTGACTGACCTTAGCCCTCCAAAATGGATCTTTGGCAGAATTTGCCATCATACTGGTGCGCCATGCATCATGCACATTTACATCATTGCCTTCTTCATCGATGCCACCATTCATTTGAGTATCATGTCCATGACATCCACTGCAGTTTGCACTCGTAGGGAATATAACACTCGAATCAATGGTTAACAGATTGTTAGCCGCAAAATATTGAACCTCCGCCTCTGTATGAAAGGTGAATTTGTCTTTTGGATTCGACGTAACCATGGATAGTAAAAAAATACTACCAAGAATAAAAGCAATAACGGATATTGTGCTAATTCTCAAAGACTATTGGACTATTATTTTTTGAGTAATGGTACCATTTTTATTTGATGCTTTGAGATAATAATTACCTATCGGCATCTGTGGAAGTTGTACATTCATTTCAGTATTTTCGATGCTGATGGTGGATACCGTTTCACCCGTAAACGCAATGATGTCAAATGTTTGGCCGATGAAGCTTTCAGAAAAGCTAATTTTCAATAAGGCCCCACTTGAAATTGGATTCGGATAGATTTTAATAAATTGATCCGCAGGTATTAGATCATCATTTGAAACACCACTTCCTAAATTTCGATATTCAATGATTCTGTTTGGCCCACTACTCGGATAATTGTTACCATTTGTTGCAAAAAAGATAGCACCATTATTTGGATTTACACAGACATCTCGTAGCCGTCCATAATCGTCAAAATATTGTTTTTCGTCTAAAACGCTTAACCCATCGTCAGATAATTCAAGGACTGAAATTCTAGGATCTTTAACAAAACCTCCTAATACAGCCATTAACATTTTTCCCTCCCATTCTGGGATTGCAGCATGGTTATAATAGCATATTCCATTGACACCCACACATGGGGAATATTCACCTAAAGGCTCCTTCACGTCAAAAGTTTCACAGAAATTTATTTCCGTATTTGTGTTACATGCACCTTCTACATTTGGCCAACCATAGTTTCGTCCCGCTTCAATAATATTGAATTCATCCGATGATTGTGCTCCATGCTCTGATGAATATAATAAACCATTAGGTCCATAGGCTAGTCCTTGAGAATTTCGATGTCCGTATGAATAGATATAACTTCCAGGCATCGGGTTATCTTCAGGAATACTACCGTCTAAATTGATACGTAATAATTTACCATTTAGATTCGACATATCTTGTGAGTTATTAGCACTACCAACATCACCAGTTGTCATTAATATTTTATTATCAGTTGAAATAAGAAGTCTTGATCCATTATGAATACCTCCAGCATCGATTCCTGTAAGAATATCAATTCCATCAACGAGTTCAGTTTCATTCCAGGTATATCGAACCAATTTCTCTGACGTATTGAAGCCTCCTTCAACATAAGTGTAAGCTAAAAATACGTGCGGCGTTGCTTCAAAATCAGGATGTAATGCCATACCCAATAATCCAGGCTCTGACCCAGATTCAACGATTGATTGGATATTTAGTACCGTAGTTGTGTTACCGCTTTCTGGTTCAATTCGGAGTACTCGGCCTCTTTTTTCAGTAACCCATAGATGATCATCTGGTCCATAAATTATTTCCCAAGGTACTTGTATGCCTATAGCAACTTCTCTTTCTGTTAAAATAGTACTATCTAAGGTAATCGTGTTTTGAGCAAAAAGGCTACTTGAAGACACGATGATAAAAAGAAGGATAGTTTGAATATAATCGTTCATTTATTTCTTTATTAATGCTTTGGTAATAACGCCGTTCGATGAAGACATTTGGATTTGATATGTACCTGCTGGTAAAGTGCTAATGGTTAGCTCAATGTTTTGCTCGCCAATTGTCAATGATTTTTGAATTGGTTTAGAAACGAACTGTCCTAATGCATTGATTACTTGTATTTCACAATCAAACGATTCATTCGTGGTTAATGATATAATAACCAAGTCAGATGCAGGATTGGGGTAGAGGTCCATACTTTCAATGCCTTGTATCATTTCAGTTGAAGAAGTAACATCGAGTACAACAGCTATTCTTTCTGAAATACAAAAAGGCTCATCCTCGTAATTAAGCTGTGATTCAACCCAGTAAGTCACTTGAAACTCTAAAACTGGAGGCGTTTCAAATATAGAGCCTGTAGCTATTGGTTCTGTTGCTAGTTCTTTATCGAACCATAAAATGCTATCGCCTGTGGCTTCAATGATTGCAATACTGCCTATTTTTTCATCAAAATCGACGGATTGGATCGTTAATGGAGTAACGTCAAGAATGGTCACTTCAATAGCTTCCGATGAGGTTTCGCAACCACCTGCATCCGTAATGGTTAGAGAATATGACCCTGATGAGGTAATATCGATATTTTGTGTGATTTCACCGGAAGACCATTGGTAGGATGATGCACCTTCAGGCCCGTCTAAAGTAACAAGTTCGCCTTCACAAGCAACAATATCACCGTCGCCGATAGTAAAAAGTTCAGATCCTGATAAGTAAACCGCAAAAGAATTTGATCTCATAGAGCAACCATCATCAAAAAAGGTGGTAACTGAATATACGCCTGGTTCTGTAATGGAAATTCCTTGTGTCGTAGCCCCGTTTGACCATAAATATGAATCCCCAGAAATAGCACCCACAGTGATATTTTGCCCTTCACAAATGAATTTATCTTCTTCAAAAGTAGTCACAAAAGTAGACGTACATGTACCTTCAATAACTTGTATTAATTGATTAACCGTAGGATTTTCCAATTTGTCTATGGTGCCAGAAGGCCATTTTACAATAACAGAATCGATCGATGTACTTGCTCCTAATCCGAAGTGAGCACATAAACTATTCGATATTCCATAACTTTCGCCAGCACGCACTTCTCTTATTTGCTTTCCCCATTCTCCATATATTTCAATTCTTGAACCAATTCCATCTCGATTACTTTCAATTCCTTCAAGTCCAATACTGATATAATTATTTTCATTACCCTCATTTAACCATAATACATCATCAATATCAGTCGGGTTAGTGAAAATCTCCGCATAACTTGCATATATATCTAAGAACCCATCATTGTTTAGATCGCCAATTCCATAAGACTCTATATCTTCTTCATCGAAGACATCCATAATTTCCGTAAATGTTTTATCACCATTATTTTTATAAATGGATGCGGAAGTTCCAGAAATGATAAGATCTACAAATCCATCATTATCAAAGTCACGCATGACACCTTGAATAGCGAGACCTTCATAATTAATGCCGCTTTCTTCTGTTATTTCTGTAAAATGCCCAGTACCATCATTTTCTAAGAGCTGACTTGGTGCATCATGATTGGTAATGAAACAGTCAAAATCACCATCATTGTCAATATCTTCAAAGGATGCTGTCCAACTTTGCCATCCTATTTTTAAGCCATAATCACCTGCTGTTTCAGTAAAGTTGTTTTGTCCATCATTTTCATATAACGCATTAACTCGTCTTGGATCTTCTGGATCATTAACAGATTGTCGGCATTTAGCGATATACAAATCAGTATCACCATCATTGTCAAAATCACACCATATACTACCATAATTTCCCGAATTGTCTGACTCTGGTACCGTCCTCATGTCTATCCACTCATCAGCAGGGAAAAAATTTCCGTCCCCATTGGATGTGAAAATATTGCTTTCTGCATCATCATCACAAACGAATATATCTAAGTAGCCATCATTGTTGATGTCAAAATAATTTGCATTTTGAGCAAAAAAGAAACCTTCCAAAAAGTTTGTTTCGTATTCACCAATACCATTTGAAGTCATTAAAGTAACCCCGCTATACTTTCCACCAAGGATATCACCATGACCATCATTATTTAAATCCGCAACCACCGTACTCCAAGCTGAACCATTTGAGATAGCACCAAGCTCTTTTGTGAAAAAACGACCAGAAACTGTTTGATACTCGATGTGTGTATCATTTCCTTCATTAAATCGAATGATGTCATCCAATCCATCTCCATTTGCATCAGCTACAGCGACCGCAACACCGCTATGGAAATCATTATCTGAAAGTAAGTGGTTGGAATTTGTAAATTCAAATTGAGCAAACATGTTGTAAGAAATACACATCATGAATGCGAATGTTAATTGAGTAGAAATGGTCTTCATTCTATATCTTTTTATTGTTAATTGTAAAGTACGATTATTCAAGTATGATTTTATATTTTATTAAACCTTATAGCAGACAGTTTTGTTTATTTTATAACGTCTTTATGAACCATTATAGCTACAGTTTTCATCTGTAAATACGCTTTAGACATATATAAAAACCCTTTATATTCACTTATTTCGCCCCAGCTGTTCTTTATGATATAATATTCTGTTCCTTTTTGGTCTTTTGCTTTACCGACAATATGCATTAAATGATCATCTGTGGTGTTATATGATTCAAAATTCATTTGTCTTTTCTTTTGAGTAACCTCAACTTCTTTACCAGGTTTTTTAAAGAGATCTTCTCTTTTTTCTTCCGTTGGCAATACGGCAATTCCTTGTTTTGCATCAAATCCAGGTTCGCTTACATCTCCATCCCAAGCAATAGAATATCCTTTTGAAATAGCATCATCGATAATAGTAATCATTCGATCCAGTGGCATATTCATAAAATGACCATTTGAGTAGTTGTCTGGAATTTCTAATATGAATGATTCATCAAAAGGGTGGTGCGTAAAAGAAGTAATACTTATGTAGTCTTCTGGATTAATAGAAAGTGATTTCACGAAGGAAGATGGGGTATAGCTTTTTCCTTCATATTTGAATTCTTTTGGAGCAGGTCCCAGGTAGGTATCTAAGATAGATTCAACGGCATTAGGCCACTTTTGACTTAATCGTTTGGATTTTATTACTCCATCAAGAAATCCAGCAAGTCCTTTTTCCATTTCACTATGGTTATGTGCGGTTTCTCCCTTCAATAATCCTGAATACTGAGCCTCTGGAATTGCTCCATGTTTTGCAATCATTCGAATTAAATCATGAGACAAACTTCCTTGAGAGAAATTTGCTTTTCCTTGCCGCAGTACATAATTTTTTGCTTTATCAGAATAAATATTCCGAACTACAAACATTTCAGATAAGTTGTGATTGCCTTTTCCCTGCCTAATCAACTCTGCTTCGATAAAAGAGGCTGTTGCAAAACTCCAACAAGTACCTGTCCTTGCTTGACTTTTTACTTCTGTACATTCAAGATCTTGGGTATGGGTAAATGTATACTGGGCAAAACTGCTTAAAGAGCTTAAGCAAAAAAAAAGAATTAATAATCTCATAGGGTCGGTTTGCATTTAAAAATATTCCTAAAATACAACGTGTTTTATAAAGAATATAGCCGATTTAGATTAATGTTACTTCCGATCGATAAGTTTTGACTTTACATGCTTTTCCAAAAAAGCTTGTTTGTATGATGGACCAAGGGGGATATCTTCTCCTGAAATCCAAATGAGATCTAATTCTATGCTTTCTATTTTTTCAACATTTATTAAATATGATTTACTGACTCGAGCAAAAATATCTTTTGGTAATTGATCAAAGATCCTCTTGATATTCATGGCTGTCATATATTTTGCTGTTTTTGTATGGACGATTACATAATCTTTTAGGCCTTTGATAAAGAGTACATCTTGCAAAAAAAGTTTGACATATTTTCTGTCTGATTTGATATAAACAAATTCATTCGCCCATTCGATTTCGACTTGCTGCTTAGATCGAAGAAAATGAATTTCCTCTGCTTTTTTCACTGCTTTAAAAAATCGTTGGATTCGAATAGGTTTTACTAAATAATCAACAACATTAAGTTCAAATGCTTCTAATGCATATTGTGGATAAGCTGTGGTAAGTATAACAAGGGCCTCTGTTTGGATCGTTTCTAAAAATTCCAAACCAGAAATACCCGGCATTTCAATATCTAAAAATAAAATATCAGGCTTCAATTTTGTCAAATTATTTGAAGCTTCAATAGCATTGCCAAATTCTCCAATGTATTGTAAGGAAGGAATTTTGTCAGCGTTAAGCCGAATGCCTTCCCTTGCTAAAGGTTCGTCATCAATGATAATATATGTTAATGTTGTACTCATGTCAATTCAGTAATAGAGATACCAAGTCGTATTTCATAAATATTTCCGTCATTGGAAATATCTAAGGTGTGTTTGCCAGGATAGATTAATGCTAAACGACGTTTTAAGTTACTAAGTCCAATCCCACTATAGGCAGTTTTATTTACCATATTCTTATTGCCGATCGTATTAGAAACATAATATACGAATTCTTCTTTTTCAATGTTGACCAAGCTTTGGATACTCATTTTTTTATCGTCGGAAGTAATGCTATATTTTAGGGCGTTTTCAGCCATTGGTAGCAATAATAAAGGGGCAATCTTTAATTGATGGACTTGACCTTCTACCTGATGAATCATATCTAAATTTGTCCTACGAACTCGTTCAAAATCAATATAGTTTTTTATAAAATTTAATTCTTCTTTTAGAGAGACAAAACTCTTATTTGAATCATAGGTTTGATAACGCAATAAATCGGATAAATCTAGAATGGAATCAGGTAGATTTTGATCTTTCTTTTGAGCCATAACGTATAAGTTATTAAGCGCATTAAAAAGGAAATGTGGATTTATTTGATTTTTAAGGAATGAAAGTTCTGTTTCCTGTTGTAGTGATTTAAGATTTGATACTTCAATATTTTCTTTGTAAAAAAATTTAAAAAGCTTAAAACCAATCGCTAGACCAAACATACTCGAATTAACTAGGAATACTTCTAAGAAATAAACAACATAGCTGCAATCCTGGCATCCATTGTCAAAATCGAAATAAGATGATAAAAAGGTGTCTAGTAGAATTATGGTAGACGTAATAATGATAAAAGTGAAGTATTTTTTCTTTTTAAAGAAATTTGGAATAACCCAATACAAAACAAGATAAACTAAACACATATCTAAAAATACATAGGGCAATAAGGTATATGGTTCTTCATAAGCTGGTGTAATGCCAAAAGCGGCGAGTATTTCATCTATATATATGATCGACCAAAAAGTTAAGTGGCTGATTATACGATAAAGAGGATTATATAAGACCGTATCAAATCGCTTAGACATCAATTTTTATATTAAGTAATATAAATGTACGTCATGTTTGGTGCACATGTAAATAGCTAAGTATAATAAAAACATCCTTTTCTATAAAAAATCAATTCAGAAGTATAAGGTAGCTGTTTTGACGTCAAAGATTGCCATAAATTCGATTTATACAAACCAACTATATGACTACTCATCTACACTTTTTTAAACCATCAAAATTATTATTTATGAAAAATGTAAAAGTCAATTCATTATTATGGATGTTACTATTAAGTCTGATGTTCACTTTTCAATCGTGCGAAGATGACCTTCTTGTTGAAGACAATAGAAAAATAGAGCATGAACATAGTTTTTCGCATAGAAATTGTGGAATGGAAATTCATATGGCAGCGCTGAAAAAAGATCCATCGTATCAAAAAGCATATTCAGAACGAATGAATAAGTTTGAAACATTTAATCAATCAAATCTAGGAACAAGAGCTGTTTGTGCTGATCCAACTGTAATTCCTGTTGCTGTTCATTACCAGTCAGTAACCTCACCAAATGCTACTTGTTTAACTAATTTGGCGCAGTCTCAAATTGATGTATTAAACAATGATTTCCAAGGAACAAATACTGATATTTCGACTTGGGTTACAAATAGTTCAAGTTTCCCTGGAATTTCGAATGGGGAAACATGTGTAAAATTTGTTCTCGCAGATAAGAATCATCCATCAGGGTATGGTTTATCAGATGGAGACAAAGCGGTTACAATAAATAAAACTTCAGGGGATTTTGAAGCGGACTGGAGTGGATACCTAAACTTTTACATCATACCAAATACGGGATATTTAGGTTACTCTCCACTAGGAGGAGCAGGAAACGGTGATGGTGTAGTAGTCGATGCGAATGCTTTTGGAACTGGAGTTGGATGTGGTAGTGTTTCGGCAAGTGCTCCTTACAATTTAGGTAGAACGTTGACACATGAATTAGGTCACTATTTAAACTTAGATCATATCTGGGGTCCAAGTGAATCTTGCAGTGCAGATGATAATGTTGGCGATACACCTTCACAGTCGGCAATACATTATGGTTGTCCAAATGTGCCAGTATCATCTTGCAGTAGTAACGATTTATCAATGAATTATATGGATTATGTTGATGATGCTTGCATGTATATGTTTTCTAATGGTCAAAGTAATAGAGTTGAAAACTACATTAGTGCTAGTCTGAATATATTGACAAGTAATGCAACAAATGTCATAAGTGACTCGGATGGTGGAGGAGGAGCTGAAGAGGAAGAAGAAGAGGAAGAGGAAGAGGAGTGTGTGAAGCCAACTTCAACTTTTGTAACTAATATTTCGGTTGTTTCGGCAAAAATTCAATGGTCAAGTTCTGTTGATGCAATTAAATACCAAGTTAGATATAAAGAAGTAGGTACATCAAGTTGGAAATACAGAGGTGTAACAATCAACTCTAAAACAATTACAAACTTGTTAAGTGGGACAGATTATACGTATCAAGTACGAACTAAATGTCCTTCCGCATGGACTGGGTTTACTGCAGCAAAAACATTTACGACAGAAGATGTAGAAGAAGAGGAAGAGACGGGCTGTCATACTGTAAAAATTCAAATAAAACTAGATGACTTTCCTGAAGAAACATCTTGGGAATTGGTTGATGATAATACTGGATCTGTTATATCAAGTGGAGGTCCATATGCAACAAGCCAAGCAAATAAATTAAAAACAAAGTCAGTTTGTGTCGATAATGGATGTTATGTGCTATATGTCGATGATGCATACGGAGATGGTATTTGCTGCGACTATGGAAATGGATATATCAAAGTTCGAGACGAAAGTAATCAGGTGATTGCATCATCAAATGGATACTTTGGATATTATGATGAACTATATTTCTGTGTAGAAGGAGCCAGTGTTACATTTGGAAAAGAAAGAAGTGATCAGAAGAGGGTTGATTTACCGAAAAAAGTAAGATAGGTATAGCAAGCTTGGAAGTCTAAAGCCCTGTAAGTATAGCTTGCAGGGCTTTTATTTTTTAAAATTTAGTTTATAAAGATTGCCACCATAGGTTGTTTCCTTTTCCGTGCCGATATAGAAAGATGAGCCATCATAACAAATTGCCTCTGCCTGTTCTGGAATGGCTAATGGAATCGTAGGTCCTTCTTCAAAAGTTTGATTCTTTTTTACCTTCAAAATTTTGATGTAAACGAGCTCTTTTCCATGCTTGACAACATTACATAAGAGGTACACTTTTTTATGATCCTCAACATAGCACGCATCTGTTACGCGGACAGGAACACTAAAGGATTGCATTTTGATAGCTCGACCTTTTTGTTTGTTATAATGGTAAACATGCGTAAAAGTATCTTGCCTATTTTTTGAAAAGAATATCCATTGGCCATCAATGGAGACCATTGATTCACAATCAAAATTGTGTTTTTTTCGTTTGCGAAAATCTTTTTGATCGTCGAATATAAAAGGGTAAGATTGGTTTAATCGAATATCTAAATTTGTATTTGTCAAAAATTGGTAAATATTGCGATCTTTTCGATGCCCTTTATTGTTTCCAAAATTGCCAATTAATAAAGTATCATTAATTAATGACATGGCTTCCCAATCTGTATTTACTACGCCTTTTAGTTTAATTTCCTTTAATAGGTCTGCGTTTGAAGGGTCTATTTGAAATACGGATGTTGTATTTCCAGAATCATTAAGGGCTAACAGATTATCATTAAAAAAGACCATTCCAGAACACTCTTGTAATTGTGCCGGAAATGGTCCTATTTTTTTTAAATGTATATTTTGTTGGCTTAAATCTTTAACAGATGCATTACAGCTAACAAATAGAATTAGAAGGTAGGGTAGATAAATACGTTTACGTAATGTGTACATAGAATTTATCGAACAAGCCTCAATTTAAAATTTAATAAATTTTGAACGGCCACCGCACGATGCTTTACCATAGTATCCTAATCCCCAGTTTAGTTCAAAAACCAATCCTGCAAATACAGGATGAGTAGATGTCACACCATTATCATTAAGCGTTGGCAATACAACTGGGTATCCATCTACATGGCCATCAGAGTTGACAACATCAGTAATACCATACTCGACTCTTACCCCGAAAATCCCACTAAATCGATTGTCACTACCTATAAAATAAGCTCCAAAACCTAAAACGGCACCAATATTCGTTCCTTCATAAGATTTTGTAACATCAGAACTCCCTCCTTCACCGACTGTATTTTCGACACTTTGAATGAATGAAAATTTAGGACCAATTTCTACATAACCCAGTTGTCTATTATTTCGATACAATGGATATAGATCAAGATAATTCCATTTTGCACGAATATTATTTGTCATATCTGCATTGTCTTCGAAGTTTTGATTTGCACTTCCTCCCATTACATCTATCGTAAATCCATTCGTACCTTTATTTAATCCAATCTTACCGCCTACAGAGTAGCCAGATCCAATATCATAATTAAATTCTTGACTATCATTTACCGCTTGATTCCAAAGCATGGCACCACCATATTGAACTTTTGCTCCTACATCAAACCAATAAAATTTTGCGGCTCTTTGACCAATTAACATACTTGAAGAGGCAATTAGAAATGACAGTAATAGTAATTTTTTCATGTGTTTATTATTTTTAGATACAAATAATGTTCAAAGTATATGCTTCATAAAGTTAACAGAAAAAACAAAATGAAGTAAACAATTAAGTTGAGTTATTTTACCCAATCATTGAAACCACCTAAAAGATTATAACCTTCTTTAAACGCAAGGGTTTCCATCATTTTTAATGTTTTACCGCTTCTCCCACCAGATGCACAATAAATTAAGTAAGGTTTATCTTTATCTAAGGTGCCAAGTTTAGTTTTAAAATCTTCCTTTTTGTAATCCAATTGTACGGCACCATTAATCATTCCTTTAGCGACTTCACTATCCGTTCTTAAATCTAAAATCACAAGGTCTTTATTTTCAGAGATCATTTTTTTTGCTTCTTGTTGAGTGATGTCTTTTAGTAACATTCCATTTGATTCAATGACCGTTTTAGTATTTGACTTACACCCAATAAAAAGGATAAATGAACTTAAGAATAAAGCTTGACAAAGGTATTTCATAATTTATATACTATTTTTTTAAATATGTTTTACTAAACAAATGTAATAAAAATGGGTAACCTTAAGCAATGCGTAAATTTTTTATAAAGATTAGCTAAAAAAAATTCCCAAGGGTAATTATAATTTATAACTTTGTAGTATCGATTTTAGCTATTATAGGATTATGGCCCCTTAGTTCAATGGATAGAATGACAGTATTCTTTAATAATTGTAGATGGTGGTTCGATCCCACCAGGGGCTAAATTCTTTCTCTTCAAAAAGCTAACTTTTTCAACATTTTATTCATTTTTAGTACACAATCAGATTGTCTTCTGGTGTTCGTTTATATATTTAATAAAGTTGTATTCAATATTTTTCTATATGTAGAAAATTGTAATATCTTTATATATAGAGATTAGCTTATATAAGCTAAGTGATATAACCAATATAGACCAACATGAAATTGATAAGAATGAGCTTGCTGCTTTGCTTAGCATTCGTTAGCACCGATTCCCTCCTTAGTCAGATTACAGAAATATGCAATAATGCCATTGATGATGATGGCGATGGATTGATTGATTTAAATGACGATGATTGTACTTGCATTGTTTTTTCTCCATCTTCATTGATTCCAAATCCATCATTTGAAGATATGACTTGCTGTCCAACGGCAGAAGCTCAACTTACGTGCGCTGTTGATTGGATTCAAGCTTCTACTCCAACAACGGATTATCTGCATACGTGTGGAATAACCGCACATCCTTTTTTAAATTATCAGATGCCATTGCCGCCACCTGAGGGTGAGGGAGGTATTGGATTTAGAGATGGTAAACCAGGGAGTACTAATTTTAAAGAATATACGGGTGCTTGTTTGACACAAGCAATGTCGCCGGGTGTAAGTTACATGTTAGATTTTTTCGTAGGTTTTCATGATGAACCCGGTTCGATGACGTTTGATATGGCCGTATTTGCAACAACAGATTGCGATAATATCCCCTTTGGTGGTAATGACCAAAATTTTGGTTGTCCTACTAATGGTCCTGGATGGGTTCAGTTAGGTTCGATGACGTTTAGTGGTGAAAATGAATGGGTAGATGCAGAGTTTGAATTTATGGCGGATCAAGCATATACAGCTATTGTGTTGGGGCCTGATTGTGCTATTAATCCTAATGTAAACTTGGATCCTTATTTTTTCTTTGATGATTTAGTACTAGCAGAATCTTCAAGTTTTGGGGTCCCTTTAATGGATGTTGACGGGAATTTGTGTGAAGGAACATTAACATTAACAACATCTGATGATATTGCAGGTGATTATCAGTGGTATAAAGATGGGGTTGCTATTGTTGGTGCAAACAATCAATCTTTCCTTGTTCCAAATACAGGAGACTTTGAAGGAGTTTATGAAATCGTGATTACAAATGAAGATGGCTGTTACAATGGAGAACAATATACAGTAGAAGCAATTGAGTACTTTTCTACCTTAGATTTTACATTGTGTTCTGGTGATACATTGGAAGTTGGATCCATGTCGTTAACCGAAACAGGTACGTTTGATATCCTTCTTGAAGCGGCAGATGGCTGTGACAGTACAGTAACCGTTTTCTTGACGGTACTAGATGGGGAACCAGGAGGATTCACTTCTATCAATGCATGCGAAGGTGAAATTGTGACAATCGATGATAATCAATATTCTACGTCTCAGATCGTTGAAGTAAGTAATCTAGATTCAAACGGATGCGAAACAATAGATACATACGAAATTAATTTTGAACCTACATATTCAAATGAATACGAAGTTTTTATTTGTGAAGGGGCCGTTTTCGAATTTGATGGAATGACATACTCTTCATCTGGAATTTATGAGGCAAATTTTGTTTCATCAGGTGGTTGCGATAGTATTGAAATCGTTACACTAATTGTAAATGAAGTGATAACCACAAATCTTGAAGCAGAAATTTGTGAAGGCGATAGCTTCCAGTTTAATGAAGAAACGCTTACTGAAGCGGGAATTTATGAGCAAATAATGACAACGATGGAAGGATGTGATAGTATCATTCTCCTTGATTTGGAAGTACTTGACGTTTTGTCCACTGATATTATGATGACGTTTTGTGAGGGAGAAACGGCAACCTTAAATGGTGAGAGTTTTACAATAGATGGAGTCTATACCCAAACCTTGGAATCAAGTAATGGTTGCGATAGTATATTGACATTAAATTTAAGTTTTCTTGACAATCCACAAGGGCAAATTGATCAATCCATTTGCGATGGAGAGGCGGTAGTCATAAATGGTGAATCTTACAGTGAAATGGGCGAGTTTGAACAATCACTAATTGCAACAAATGGATGTGACAGTACTTTATTCGTTTCAATCAGCATATTAAACCCGACAAGAGATTCTTTAAGCTTTAGTTTGTGTTCCGGCGAGAATATTGAAGTGAATGGTGAAGTATTTAATGCTGAAGGATTTTATAATCAAACCTTAGTAAATAGTGTTGGATGTGACAGTATTTTATCAATCGATGTTTCTTTACTTCCAACTTATAATGTAGATGATCAAGCTATTTTGTGTTTGAACGATACTTTGATTTATAATGGAGATGTCTTTTTGGACGGAGGTGATTTTATTCAAACTCTTCAAGCATCGAACGGTTGTGACAGTATCGTTAATTTATTTGTAGAAGTAGACGATAATTGCGCTGATTGTAAAGTCTTGGAAAGTGTATTAACCTTAAAAATGATAGTCGAAAAAATAGGCTTGAACAATTTTAACGTACTCTTTGATTACGATGAAGATGTAACCTCATTTGAACACTTAACAAGAAGTCAATTATTAGATATTATTCATGTCTATACGATTGAAAATGATCGATTACACAAACATTCAACCATTGCAAATAGTATCTTGTTTAATAAGTGGGATTACTTAAATAGAACACCATCACCGCTTAAGAATGAAATTAGTAAAGTAAATAAAAATGACCTTGCTTATTTTATTCCTAATGTAAAAGGTGAAATTTTGAATACGTTAGATATCGATTATATAAATTATATGTTTAACTATATTTCAACAGGTGTTGATAATCTTAAGATTGGTAATAAAAGTGCATTTGAATAGGATGCTCTTTTAACAAAAAATGATAAAAAAAGCCCACCCGTATGATGACGGATGGGCTTTTTACTTTTAAGAATATTCTTAGAATAAATCTTTTACTTTGTTTAATATCCCGCCTGCATTACCACCTAATAGGTTTGTAATTTGACTTAAATCAAAATCTTTATCTGCATCAGCTGAAGAAAGAAATCTTTCTTTTAATCCATTGATTAAATCTGGAGCTGTATTTTTAGCTTCAGCAGCTGCATCTGCAGCATTCATACCTTTAGCTTGTAGGATACTTGAAAGTTTCCCTTGTAAATCTTGGAATATTCCATTTTCACCCATTGCTTGACCTTCATTTGAAAATAAATCTTTCACTTGATCAAGACCTCCTGCACCTAATTTCGATGTTAATGATTCAATCAATGCACCTGCACCTTCTTGAGCCGCAGCACCTGTTGATTCTGCATTTAATGGATTTCCTGCCATTCTTTCTTGTAATTTTTGAATAGCTAATTGTTTAAGCTGTTGTAACATATTGTTATCGTATTTAAAGTGAATATATAATCTTAGGACGAGGATTTTAAAGGGTGTCACAAAAATAAAATCGTTCCATGTTTTTAGTTAAAATTATCATTTTATTTATCACCTTGCTTTTTCAAATGGGTATCATTGAACTGATTTATAGTTCATGTAAGAAATATTTTATTCATATTATTTTTCAACAATAAAATTGGAGATTGATCGAACAAAATTCCCTTCTTTATCAAAACCTTCAATAACGATTTCAAAAGGACCAACTAAATCAGAAGTAAAAAATGAATACGTTGTTAATGATTCATCTGCATTGTTTGGTAGCCAATATAAGGTTGATCTTAGGTCAGGTACTCTTGATTTGATATTTTGATCATTATACTTTTTACTTTGAAATATTCTCGGTTCTTCAATTAAATCTAAATCAAATATTGCGGTATGAGCTGGGAATTCATAACCTGCAAAATCCCTATTCATGGATGTAAATGATACAATACCGTCAATAGGATATTCACCTAGATAGTATTTTGAATGAATGACTTCGACTTTTTCGATATCTGCAGCTTTGATAGCCAATAAAGCATCAAAATTGTGAACTGGAACTTTATCAAGCAGCACTAACGGTTGATTCCTTGATATTTGTTTTTCAGGATCAAAAACCACAATTTTTTTAACAGATTCGATGACTCGAACACTCACAAAGGGTATAATCTCAGTGACTAAATCTTCTACATCATCAAAGGATATAAAGTCAATCGTACTATTTGTATTATCAAATTGAGTAATGTTTGATACTGTCTTAGCTTCAATTATATCCGGTCGTTGACCTTTATCTAATTGCGTGTTTTGATATAAGGATTCAAAGAAGGTATGTTCATCTTTACTAGCACGCAATAACGTTGGAATAATGGGTGGATAGGCTAATCCCTCATAATTATTAACAAGAATTTCAGCTCGCTCTGTTTGCTCGTTTTGTAATCCGATATGTAATTTCTTTCGCCCGTAAATATCATTTGTTATAAATTCAAACCTTCCATCTTCATCCGTCATGGCAAGATGGACCTGGGTTTCTTCACCCAATACAGATAATTGACAAACCTTAAGGACCAAAGGACTAAAAGTAGTTTTATCACGTACGATTCCGTTAATTTTTGCACCTCGATATTCTGGCTCTATTAATCCTCCATTGTGATATTTGTATTTTCTTGATAAATCATTTGTTAACCATGGATTAAGTTCAAGAATTGATAAATATTGATGGTCGCGACGAATGTTTGTATTCGCATGTCTTACGGTTATAGAATAGTTTTGCAACAATGAAACGTTATCCAATTGCATGGATACTTTGTCTCGGGTTTTAAATGTGTTTTGATCCAATACAATTTCGATTTTCGAATCTATTTTTGGTTCGCTTGGGATAGAATCTATTCTTTCAAATGCATTTGATGTAGAATCAATGACAATGGATCTCCCTTGAGTTTCAGGGTTTATTATTTTTATTAGTTTATTGTACCCAAAATTTTCGTCAAAATTTCTAGAGTAATTAGTAAATGTTCGGAGAAAATAATATCCAGAACGCAAATTGTCAGGAATTAGAAATTCACCTGTAGATCGACCTTTTGATAATTTGAATTGCTTCCGGATTAGTGGTGTTTTTCGTTCATCGAATAGTTCTACATAAGCCACACTACTTAATGGATTGGAAGGTATATTATCCGTTAATAAAGCAATACTGATTAAAGCAGATTCACCAACGATAAAGAGATCACGATCCGTTGTCAGAAGGATCTTTTCTTGAGGTAGTTGATCATCAAATGACAAGGTGTTATTTTGCGATTCTACCTTACTTCCTAATAGTAAAAGGAAGATAATTTGGAAAGTATATCTTGTTAGTATATTCATAGTTACCAAAAGTCTGGTGCGTCTAATTCTCCTCCAAGATCTCTACAATCTAAACAACCAGGCCCCATTGTTGCTAAGCCTTCAGGTCCTTCGAGCACATATATTGGCCATAAGTTTTCAGGAAATAACCAAATAAATCTCATGGTTTCATAGTCAAACGCACATGGAATAACATCTGGAATTTGGACATTAGGAGCATCAACAAAAATTCTTTTTTCGGTGACACCAGCTACCATAAAAAATCCAAGTACATTTTCAGAATGGTCATTTATATTTTTAATATTACCTCTAATTTGATAAGGCTGTGTTGTATATAGATCTGCAGAACCATCTAATTGTTGCTCAACGACTTTCCAAAATTGATAGGCTTCCGCAGAAATAGCATATTGTTTTACTAATTGACTATATCTTATCGAAAGTGGAGGGCGATCTGCACGAGCAAAGTTTAAGGGTATCTTTTTAAATTCAGCATTACCAAATTCAGTCGTAGAAAACGTGCTCAAATCTTTAACCGTAAAAGTTCTATAACAAGTTCTTAGAGAATCTGGTGAAGGAAATTCTTTCAATAAACCTCTCCATTCATATTCAATCATGAAATCTGCTTGGTATTTATAAGTTGCCTCCATTAACCATAAATAGTTCGTTTCACCTTCTTCGTTTTTAGTTCCATCTACATAAAATTGATAGCCAGGAATATCAGCTTCATCATCATAATAATATTTGTATTCTAACTCTTCATAGACATTGTCGATTTCTTTTGAAGCCAATAATGTTTGATATTCAGTTTGATATGTTTTATTATTTGGGGTGATAATCTCGAGTTTGTAGTCATTGCCAACAATGCCTTTCATACCATTCGCACTACTTTGATAATTACCCTCAGATACTTCTTCAAAAACTTCAACTTCACCTTCACTTGATGTAACCGTTACAATACAGCCGGATAAATAGGGTGGTGTAGCCAACGAAAGATCCGCAGATGTTTGAACTTTTATAGTATAGGGTGGTGCCTCATTTGTAATTTTTCCATCGATTATGATTAGTTCCTGAAAATCAGTAAGTTCAGGGGTGAATCGCTCTACACATCCGTATATTCCAAAGAAAGTGAAGGTAATACAAGCACAAATATATTTGAACGTCTTAGTTGTCATAATTACCGAATTTAAAGTTATACGTTGCCGAAAATATAGGTTGAGCAAATATCGAAACCTTATACCCCAAAATGCTATTTCCATTATTCTGAAAAAAGATATTATAGGCATTTTTTCGACCCGTTAAGTTGTAAATGCTAAAGACCCAATTCCCATGGATAAGCTTCTTGGATTTCAAATTTCCTTCTAATTTTAAAGACAAATCGACTCTAAAATAATCGGGAACTCGATAGCCATTTCTGAGAGTATAATTTATCAGACGAATTTCATTTTGTTCGTAGGCAATGGTGGGATAGGTTATTGGCTTGCCGGTTGCATAAATTACATTTGCCGACAAACTCAACCGCTTTTTTATTTTATAATTTGCCGTTAAGTTTAATGCATGTGGTTTATCAAAATTAGCATTATAACGTTCTCCAAAGTTAATAGAGCCGCCTTCAAAGCCATTATCAACTAATATAGAACTAGAAGAATAGGTGTAATTAAGCCATCCATTAAATTTTCCCTTCATTTTCTTTATCATAAATTCGATACCATAAGCATCTAATCCGCCTTGGAGAATATCTTGCTCTGGATACTTACTAATTAATAAGTTGGCACCATCTTTAAATTCTACTAAATTATCAACACGTTTAACATAAGCTTCTGTAGAGATTTCTAGCTGATCACCAATTTTATTGTATGCGCCAAGGGAAAATTGTTGACCAGACATAGGGGAAATATTGTTATCCGTTAATTTCCAACGATCATTGGGTGATAAAGCTATTGTATTAGAAAGAAGAAAAATATATTGGTGTAAAGTGTTGAATGACCCTTTTAAAGAAAAGGTCGGACTGAAGGCAAATTTTGCAGCAATACGATAATCTAAATTAGTATGGCTTGCTATTGTTTGATTTGAAGCATAGTCTGTCGAATCTATGATGGAGTTAAATGATTTTTCAACATTTTCTTGATAAGTATACACTTGATTTGGCCCTAAGTATTGATAGTGGTTTAGTCGAATGCCCGCGATTAAATCTAAACGAGAATTAAGATTAAATTCATCACTAAAATAGATTCCACTTTCCCATCCTTTTTCTTCTCCAAATTGCAACCCAACAATTTTACTTTGTTCTGCTGTTGGGTCAATATTCCCTAGGTCTACATTATATAATTTGGAATCGCCACCATACGTAAATGTATGCCTTTCTTTATATAATATCCGACCATCGTACCGCAATTCAGTATGTGCTATTCCTGAATTTTGTTTGTATGCTGATAAAGGACTTTCATTATTTACAACATTCAAATGATAAGAACTATAAACCATGTTTAGATCAAAGTTATGGGTGTCGCTAAAACGATGAAGCCATGAAGCAGCCAAACCTTTATTACTATTTTCAAATGCAGACTTTCCCGCAAAATCAATATCATCCAGACTTGTATACCCGAAAAGGTTAATCCTATTTTTATTGTTTACTTTATACGTTAACTTTATACTCCCATCCCCAAAAAACACATTGCTCCGATTAAAATCAGGATTTTTAATTCTTTTTAATAAGTAATTTGAATAGGTAGTTCTAGCACTTACGATAAAGCTTAGTTTGTCTTTTAATATAGGTCCTTCAACAACAAGACGACCTGTGATAGGACTTACCCCACCATTGAATTTAAACGACTCAGTATCTCCTTCTTTTGCTGTTACATCAAAAATAGAGGCAAGTCTCCCCCCAAATTTTGCTGGAATATTACTTTTTGATAACGTAAACTCACTGACAGCATCTGAATTAAAAGCAGAGAAGAAGCCAAAAACATGGGAAGTGCTATAGACTGGGATTTTATCAATGTAAAATAAATTTTGATCAGCGGGGCTACCTCTTACATTGAAGCCTGCCGCGCCTTCACCGACACTTTGGACCCCTGGGAGCATAGTTGAGACTTTTAAAATGTCACTTTCTCCAAGAACCAAAGGAATTTCTTTTATAGATTGCGTGGTTATCCTTTCCACCCCCATTTGGGTGTTTTGAACCTGATCGTATCGTTGGGAAGTGATCGTAATTTCATCAATCATGACAACCTCAGGATTTAAAACAAAATTAAAATTTCCACTACTTTTGACTTCAATTTGTATTCTTTCTTCTTTAAAGTTGATACTACTTAATTTTAAAGTCCATTTACCTTTAGGTATAGATAAGCTAAAAGATCCATCTACATCCGTGGATGTCCCATTTCCGGACTCTTCTATAATCATTGTAGCACCGATGACAGGTTCTTGATCTGCACTTGACGTAATGTTACCAGCTAATGTGGAAACTGATTCATTAACGCCTTGTTTTAGCGTCCCTACAATAATTTCCTTTGCAATATAATCGCTTCTTGTTTGGAGAAACGTATTTATTTTTTTCTCCCCTTCCAAGGATACTTCTGCAACCTCTTTACGTGTCTGATAGACGGTTTGATCAATGGAGCTAGAAAAAGTGGTTTCGGAAGTAATGAAAATTTGACTTTCATTACGCATGATCGCTTGACCACCAAGGCTCTTGAATGCTTCTTCGAGATAGATTCTTAATGGTATTTCTTTATCTGTTTTTGGAAGTAAATATTGTTCTACAGAGGGATCGCTATAGTAAAACTGAAGCGTACTTTGGGATTCTATTTTTTCAATAAACGAAAGTAAGGTGCTACCCGTAACTTCTGGTTTTACCACAAAATCAGCATCTTGTGCA
>CALDTZ010000089.1 GCA_937924805.1 uncultured Saprospiraceae bacterium | reverse complement strand
CTCAGACTTATTAGAAAGTGTTTTTTCTTCTTTTTCTGTCTTAAGAATGATTTTTTCAAGTTCCACTTTTTTAGCTTCTAAGTCTTTGACCTTAGCATCTAATTTTTCTGAAGCGGTTGTTTTAATCTCTTCTTTTTGAGCAGTAGAAGCTTGGATCGTAGAAATTTTCTTATTCGAAAGAACGATCTCTAGCTGCTGTAACTCAATCTCTTTTGTTAACGCTTCAAACTCTCTGTTGTTTTTCACTTCATCAAGCTGTTTGTTATATCTTTCGATTAATGTTTCAGACGTCGTGATATTTTCTTTATGATTTTTCACTTCTGTACTGAACTCCTCAATTTTGTTTTCAAGCTTTCTAACTCTTGTCTCTAAACCCTTGATTTCATCTTCTAGATCTTCAACTTCCATTGGTAGTTCACCTTTAAGGATTTGAATAGAATCTAATTTAGAATCGACTTTTTGAAGTTCGTATAAAGCTTCTAACTTTTCTTTTACAGATACTTCTGGTATTATTTTAGTTGCCATAAATTTTATAGATAATTTATTGGGTTTGTATTAATTTTTGTACAATGGGATGCAAAATTACGAAATTTTTGACTTATAAGTTTGTGAATGAGTTGTATTGTATATTGTTCACTTTCAAAATGACCAATATCTGCAATAATTATTTCGTCATTCGCATCAAAATATTCATGATATTTAAAGTCTGCACTTATGTAAATATCGGCATCTTGGTTTATCGATTCTTGAAGTAGAAACATGCCCGATCCTCCGCACAAAGCGACTTTTCGAATAGGTTTTTCAAGAAGTTTAGTATGTTTTAATGTTTTAAGAGCCATACTTTTTTTCAAATGATGAAGGAATTGGATAGGTTCAAAATCTTGATCTAATTCGCCAATCATTCCTGCTCCAATATTTTCTCCATTATGTGATATCTCTTTCTTTGGCTTTAATATCTTAGTATTTTTCAATCCTATCTTGGATGCGATCATTTGATTGACACCATGTTGATACACATTATCAAGATTGGTATGGATAGCAAAAAGGGCGATATCACTTTTTATCGCTTTAATGACCGTTCGTTCCACATAATTTGAGCCGTTAAATCGTTTTAACCCTTTAAAAACAATCGGGTGATGAGATACAATCAAATTACAGTTTAAAGCCTGAGCTTCAGCGACAATTTCTTCGGTAACATCAAGACTAATGAGTACATTGGTAACTTCAGCATTTTTATCACCTACAATCAAGCCAGCATTGTCATACTCTTCTTGAAATTGATTGGGAGCTATACTGTGTAAATAATCAATAATCTCGTTAATAATCATACGATAAATTTAAATTGTTCGAATAATTGCGATCAAATGGAATGTATCTTTTTTATAATGTCTGAGGTTGACAATCCTTCAACAAGTGGAATGGTTTGTACAGATCCTCCATTTTTTATTACATGTTGTCCACCTACGATTTGATCGACCGTGTAATCACTACCTTTGACCAGAATATCGGGTGTTAAATGGGTTATTAAATCTAATGGGGTGTCTTCATTAAATTCGATAACATAATCTACAGATGCTAATCCTGCTAGCATTATTAATCGATGTTCTATATCGATGACAGGTCGATGATGGCCCTTTAGTCTGCGCACAGATGCATTTGAGTTTATGCCTACTACGAGACAGTCACCCAAAGCTTTCGTTGCTTCAAGATAACAAATATGACCTGCATGTATAATATCAAAACATCCATTGCTAAAAACAATTTTATCACCTTGCTCCTTTTTGTGTAAAAGTATTTTTTGAAGCTGAAATTTGTCTTTTATTATTTTATCAATAATCATGTTTTTGTTTTATTAAAAACAGGTAATAAAATTAAAAACAAAAGCCCAAAAGCGACATTGCAAAATATTTGAATACCAAAAAAGATGATGTATGAAAACGAGTTCGCATCCGTAGCATTAATGCCCAAAATGATTAATGCTTGAATGACCAAAAAATGATAACTTCCCATTCCTCCAGGAGAGGGGAAGACCATCCCTAGTGTTCCAAAAAGAAATACGATCAATCCGGCAAGTGGACCTAAATGCGAAACGGGTTCGAAAGCAAAAAAGCACAAATAAGTCATCAAATAGTAGCAAATCCAAATTCCAATTGAATAGGCAATAAATAAGCCTGGGTTTTCGAGATTTTTTATTGAAAGTAAAGTGTTAATAAAGCTATTAATTCGATCGATAAAACCCTTGATAAAACTATTCTTAATTTTTCCTGCGGCATTAAGTTTGTTGATGTAAATTAAAGCTCCAATTCCTGCTATCCCGACAAGAATCATAGGTCCTAGGATGTAAAGAATACTGCCTAGTTGTAAATTATCTTCAAAGTATGATTTAAATATGTCGTAGCCTAAAACAAAGGTTAATCCTATAACGAGCAACAAACAGATTACATCGATAATCCTTCCTAGGACAACCGAAGCAATTGCTTTTTCTATGGGCACCTTTTCGTATTTTGTAATGATACCTGATCGGACGATCTCACCAACTCTAGGTAAACCTAAATTGGCAAAGTACCCGACCATAAGGGCAGCCATACTGTTGAATTTTGAAATGTGATAATTTTCTGTTGCTAATATTTGATTCCACCGAAACGATCGAAAGATATTACTGATCATAAAGATGACTGATATAACGATGATCCAAATCCATTTTACAGTTTTGAAATCAGAAACGATACGATCAAATAAGCTACAGTCCGCTAAGGGTATGTTTTGTAAAATGCATTCTTCTTGATATGCATTTTGTTGGTGCTGAAACAACATATATAGAATAGCAAACCCTATAACAACAAAAAGTAAGGAAGAAATGAGTGATTTAATTTTCAAAATAGAATGAAGTATTAGATTGCAAAATTAACCATTCTAACGCTAAATGAATATCAAAATGTTTTAAACCTATAAAAAGCCTCCGTTATAAATGTTAATACGAAGTAAGTTTACTTAGAATGATGTAATTTAGTTCATCACACAAACAGCCGTATCAATGCAAAACCAAATCAACTATATCGTCCTATTTATTGTTGCATTGTTATTTTTTTCGTGTGATAAGGAACTTGATGATGACCTTACCAATGGAAATGCTGGTACTGAAGTGGATTTACCAACAATAGGTAGTTTAGGTAATGAAGCCTATTTGAATAAAGCTTCTGATTATTTATTCAATCAAGAAAAACTATCAACGTTTGAATTAAACATTCCGCCACCAAATTTGGCAATTCTTGATAATGATCCTGCGGCCGAAGAATATGTGGAAGGTACGTTAATATTTGAAGGAGATACCATCACTCCTGTTGGGATTCGATACAAAGGGTCTATTGGTGCTTTTATAGGTTGTGTTTCTGGTAATGATTGGGCAAATCCTTCAGGGTTTAAAACATGCACAAAATTATCTATGAAAATCAAAATGAACTGGGAAGGGCGTGAGGATCGGTTTTATGGATTAAATAAAATTCAGTTACATTCAATGAATCAAGATGATTCTCAAATGCATGATCGCTTTGGGTATTGGGTATTTAACCAGATGGGGGTTAGAGCGCCAAGAGCTGTTCACTCCAAACTAATCATTAATGGTCAGTACGTAGGGTTGTTTATGCTAATAGAACATATAGATGGTCGGTTTGCTAAACATCATTTTGATGATAATGATGGTAATTTATATAAAGAAATTTGGCCACTAAAATCCGATGGAGAAGTACCAAGCCAACAAGCTTTTGAAGCAGCTTTAAAAACAAATGAAGAAGATGGTTCTGTAGCCTTAATTCAAGGATTTGGTCAAGAAGTCAAAGAAGCTTCAGATAATGAGGTTCCAACTATTATTGAAAAATATACGGACAAAGAAACCATTATTTCATATGCTGCGGTTGATCGATTAATCCGCCATGATGATGGTCCATTTCATTGGTATTGCAGTGGAGGTGGATGCACTAATCATAATTATTTTTGGTATGAAGAGCCAACTAGAGGTAAGATACATTTGGTTCCTTGGGATTTGGATCATGCCTTTATAAATATTATCCAAAGCCAAAATCCTGTGACAAATATCCCTGATGATTGGGGTGAGATCAGTAACAATTGTCAACCTTTTATTTCCGGTTTTTGGGGTTTTCAGCAATGGTCTGCTGCTTGTGAAAAATTAACTGGTGGCCTTACCCATTTTGAAGAATTGTATGATCAAAAATTTAAAGCATGCCAAGAAGGACCATTATCATTTGAACAATCAAATGCTGTAATTGATAAATGGTCCGAACAAATTAGAGCAGCTACAAGTGAAGCGGCAGAAACACACAATGATGCTATTTCGGTATCTCAATGGGAAAATGCAGTGTTGGAATTAAAAAGCCAAATAGAGTTTGCCCGTAACAGGTAATTATTGTTTTAAAGTCATATTGTCGATTAAGCGAACGTCTTCAATCCAAACCGCTAAAGATGCGACGAGATAATCATGGTCTTTTTTATCAATAATATCCTTAAGTGTATATCCATCTACAATTTTAAAGTATTCTACTTTACACCATTCGGTTGTTAAGTTTTCAAGAGCCCATGTTTCGACTTCTTTCACCGTATTATTTTTCAAACGTTTTTTGCTTTCTGCAAGAGTCCAATGAATAATCGATGCTAGCAGTTTCCCTTTTTTACTCAGTCGTACATTTCGTGAACTCATAGCTACACCATTTGGTTCCCGCTTTATTGGACAGACAACTAATGTAGTCGGCATTTGAAAATGGGTTATCATGGCATGAATTAGGGAGAATTGTTGAAAATCTTTTTGACCCATATATAAATGGTTGGGGTTTGTTATTTCTAGTAGTCTTTTTACTACTTGAATAACCCCTTTAAAATGTCCGGGTCTAAACTCACCTTCAAGCACTTCGTCCATTCCATCCAATGGCAGATCCACTTCATAGGACTCTCCATTTGGGTATATTTCTTTTGGGCTAGGAAAAAATAAGAAATCAACACTGGCTTTTTCGAGCATAGCGCTATCTGCATCGAGGGTTTTGGGATATTTATCTAAATCCGATTTTTCATTGAATTGGGTAGGGTTGACAAAAATAGAGCAAACGGAAACATCATTTTCTTCAACCGATCGAGAAACTAATGAAAGATGACCATCATGCAGTGCACCCATCGTTGGGGTAAACCCAATTGTTTTTCCTGCTGATCTTATTTCTTTTAGTTTTTCTTCTAGGACACGTACTTCCTTAATTATTTCCATTTTATAGTTTTTGGTAGTGTTTCTTAAGTGTGGATTGGCCGATTTTTTGTTGCACAGTATAATCTCTTTTAGGGTATCCTTCATGTCCCATGCCGTCTGGAAACCATTTCCATAGAAATCCACCTGCCCAAAATTCCGCTTCACCAAATGTACTTAAAATAGCCTCGATTGCATTCGCTTGTGCTTGTTCATTGATAGGTGTAGATTTTACTACCTTTTCAAGTTCCCATGTTTTACCTGCACAACCATCAACGCTCAAATATCCATATTCTGTAAAGAGAATGGGTTTTTTAATTTTTTTTGAAAAAGCTTTAAAATCATCATAAATGGGTTCCCACTTTTTAATTAGAGCATCGACCGAAGGTGTTTTTTCTTCTGATAAAGGGAAATATGTACTTACACCGATATAATCAAGCGCATCCCAAAAAGGAATTTTTTCAAACCCATCCCAATTAGACGAATAGGTAATCATTCCACAATATTGGTTGTATGCTTCATCAATGAGCGATCGCCAAAATTTTTCTCGTTCTTGAGCGAATAATTTGTATTCGGTACCAATACAAAATAGTTCTACATCTTCTTCTTCAGCTATTTTTAGCCAAAAAAGCGTGAATGCTTTAAATGAAACCTCCCATGATTGCCAATCTTTTTCATTGTCAAAAGTTAATTCTCCTACCCATCCTCCTGGAATATAAATTTGTGGTTTGAGCATGACCATCAATCCCGCTTGTTTTGCTAAACGAATACTTTCTCTTACACCTTGTTCACGTTCACCCCACCACTGTCTTTCCAAATTATATTGAACCTCCGTTTTCCCCTTACGTACAAAACCATAAGGCACTAAACAAACCCATTCTGCATTCATGTCTGAAATATTATTTAATGGAGCTTCACCAATCGCTTTTGGTGGAGCAACCATCGTAATCCCATCAAGTTTGTTTGAAAATTGAGAAAATAGTTGATTTGACTGTAAAAACAGGCTTACTATAAAAAAGAAAAAAAGCAGTGCTTTCTTTTTTACAAAAAAATGATTGGACGTATTATTTCTTATATTCATCAACGCAAAACTAAAAAATATGGCATATAAAAACATATATGTAGCAGCAACAAGCCAACATGTAGGGAAAACGACTTCTACCTTGGGTTTAGTTTCTAGTTATCATAAAGCAGGTTTAAATGTTGGCTACTGCAAACCAGTAGGGCAAAAGCACATTGCCGTTAATGGAATGAAAGTCGATAAAGATGCAATTCTTTTTTCTGATCTTTTGAAAGAAGAGATTGATCCAAAAATTCATAGCCCAGTTATTTTAGGAAAAGGAACAACAGAACTTATTTTAGATGATCCTACAGCATATGATTTAGATACCATGATCACGTATGCAGAAAATAAGCTTTCTGAAAAACATGATCTTGTAATCTATGAGGGTACAGGGCATCCTGGTGTAGGAAGTATTGGGAATGTCTCAAATGCAAAAGTAGCAAAGCTATTAAATGCATCTGTCATTATGATTGTTGAAGGAGGTATAGGAAGTACGATAGATATGTTGAATTTATGTTTATCTATTTTTAAAGAAGAAGGCGTTGAAGTCATTGGAGTTATCATAAATAAAGTAATCCCCGAGAAAAAAGACAAAGTAGAAAAATATGTTGGAAAATGGCTAAAATCTAAAAACTTAGAACTGCTGGGGGTGATCCCCTATGATCGTACATTAGCCTACCCATTGATATGGACAGTGAATAATGCTATAGGTGGAACCATAGAGCATAATAACGAACGTGGATACCAGAAAGTTGAAAAAATTATCGCTGGTTCCCTTATTAATAATAGTGATTTTACGGATTCTGAAAACATGCTTTTAGTGGTAAGTCCAAGGTCTATTGATGAGGCCATAACAAAGATTGTTAAGTATACTGAATCTAAAGAATTGAGTGGGTCTCCACTTTCGGGGATTGTAATAACGGGTAAGGATAACTTAAGCGAATTCAGCAGTTTATATATTGAAAACAATAAAATACCGCTTATTCGGACGGATTTAGATACCTATGGTGCCGTTTTAAAAATAAGTAGAATTGAAGTTAAAATTAATAGACGAACGCCTTGGAAAATTGCAAGAGCAATTGAATTGATAAAAGAAAATGTCAAATTAAAGTCAATTTTAAACTTGATAAATTGAAAATTTAATCCGTATATTTACGACACTAATGGAAGTTGTTCTATAATGATTGGCTAGTGCCTGAGTTTAGCTCGGCACTAGTTTTTTTTTGAGCATATTTCAAATGAAATTTTGATGCGGCAATCTACAGAGCTAAACGCACTCCGCTGGCCATTATTTTGTATTCCTCTTTTGGTTCTGTTATTTTTTCAATCTCCGCTTTCGATAAACCTTCATCTTCAGCATAGTGCTTTAATTCTTCTACGGTGGTAAGTTCTTTGTATGCGTACCCGTTAACAATAACTTCCTGTCCTGCTAAATCAAGGGGCATAAAAAAGCCATAATCTTTAAATTTAACAAAGAATGATTGATCCGTATCTTTTGATTCAAGGTTCATCCAACAACCTTTCACTTGACAAACGGAACTTACAGACGCTTTCATTTGTACCGCTGTACTATCTTGAGTTGCTAATTGCGTCAATACCTGAGGAATGGTCATAACCTTGGTAACTTCAAAAGATTCACCAAACGAAGTTTTAGTTGGATTCTCAGCGAGTGTGGTATTTTGTTTACACATAGAAAATGTCAAAATAATAAGGACGGAATAAATAAAAGGTAAAATTTTCATTTTTGCATTTTTAAGCGAGTAGAACTTTGGTTGAATTATAGAACAAAGGTAATGATCTCATTTTATTTATGGTCCATTAAAACAAATAGATTATATGTGTATGTTGATGATCCTAAAGGAGGTAATGTATTAGAAATAATAGTATATGATTGAAAATGAAGAGGTTTTGTAAAACCTTTGATTAAGTCGTATAAAAAAGTTATTTTTGCAGTCATTTTTTAACAAACAAATTTTCTAAAATTTAATGAGGAATTTTGAAGTAACTTTTATCGTCGATCCCGTACTGTCAGGCGATGAAATTAAATCGACAGCAAAAACCTATGAAGATCTTCTTATAAACGAAGATTGTAGTATCGTTTACAAAAACGAAATGGGTTTGAAGCAATTAGCATACCCAATTAACAAGCGTAATTCTGGTGTATACTATTGCATAGAGTACAAAACTGAAAATATGTCAATCGTGCCAAGGCTAGAACTAGCACTAAAGCGAGACGAGCGTATTATGCGGTTTTTATCTATTAATTTAGACAAATTCGGTGTGAAATACAACGAAGACAAAAGAAATGGTTTAATTGGTAAGAAAGAGAGACCAAAGTCTACCAAAGACGAGCAAAAGAACGTTGCACCTAAAGTTCATCCACAAGATTTGACAAAAATCGAAGGAGTAGGACCAAAGATTGCACAATTGCTTAATGGTGCTGGAATCTTGACATACCTAGATTTATCTAAAGCTACTGTGGCTGAAATCAAAGATATTTTTGATAAAGCTGGTTCTATGTATGCTACACATGACCCTTCAAGTTGGGCTGAACAAGCAACACTAGCACACCAAACAAAGTGGAATGATTTAGCAACCTTACAAGACAAATTGAAAGGTGGAGTAGCTGTGTCATCTGAAGAGGAATAATCTAATTAACAATTAAATTAAAAGAAAATGGCTTCAAGAGAAGATATAAAATTTTTAAGTAATCCTAATATTGGAAAACAACGTAAGAAATACTGTAGATTTAAAAAATTCGGTATTAGACATATCGATTATAAAGACGCAGATTTTTTATTGCAATTTGTAAATGAACAAGGTAAAATTTTACCTAGACGAATTACAGGTAACTCTTTGAAATATCAAAAGAAAGTTGCTGTTGCAATCAAAAGAGCAAGGCATTTGTCAATCTTGCCATACGTAACCGATTTATTAAAATAGAAAACTAAATTTAGGATGGAAATTATATTATTAAAAGATATAGACCATGTTGGATATAAGCACGACTTAGTGTCTGTTAAAAGTGGTTTTGGTAGAAATTACCTAATACCACAAGGGTTTGCAGTTATTGCAAATGAATCCAATAGAGGAAAATTAGATAAATTAATCAGTGAAGAAGATGCTAAAGAGGCAGCAAAAGTGGATGATTACAAAGCGATGGCTGCGCAATTAGACGACAAAAGCCTTACGATTGCGATTAAAGCAGGGACTAGCGGTAAAATCTTTGGTAGCGTTACGAATATTCAAATTGCAAATGCAATTAAAGAGCAATTTGACTTGGATATCGAAAGAAAGAAAATTAGCTTACCGGAAGAGATTAAAACAGTTGGAGAATACAAAGCTGTTATTAGTTTCTACAAAGGAGTGGTTGCTAATATAAATCTTAATCTTAAGCAAGATTAACGTAAATCACTAAGAAATATGAAAGGACTTCAACTATTGTTGAGGTCCTTTTTTTATAGAACTATTAATACAAAATATTCAATCTATACCTATTCAATTTCTTGAATTTTTACAGCTAACATCTGAATATTTCAAAGAATCAATTTGTGATTATTACAAGTATGTTGAGTGGCAAAATAATTGATAATTCCTTGATCTTTTATTTTAATAACAACCTATTTATTTCTCCATAAATTCTAATTCAATAGTTGAATTTTATAGTGATACGATGTTGTTGATTTATTAAACGATAAAGTATAAAATCCTGCAGGTAAATTTAAATCAATGGTTTTGGAATGTGCATCTTTTATTAATTTGTCAGAAAACACAACGCGGCCCATTGGATTTGTTATTATAATATCAGCTCCGCGTAAAGATTGTTCATTTATTTGAATGTGTAATATTCCTTCTGTCGGATTTGGAAAGATATGGATTTCATTATTTTTCGAAATGTCTAAAGATTCAGAGATAATCCCTTCGTATTCACAACCATTTGAATCAATGATGGAATAGTTATACATACCGTTTTCGGTATTTGTTAATAATGGTCCTGTTTCCCCATGATCCCAACTTACTAAATAAGGAGGTGTTGCACCAGTTATATTCAGTGATATATCAAACGTCCCATCTGAATTATCAGTGAAGTCTTCAAGTACCTGATACGGTTGAACATCATTTAACAAAAAAGTAGAATCTCTGGAACAACCATTTTCGTCTGTAATTGTAACCATATATTCTCCGGGGCCAATATTAAATAAAACAGATCCAGAACCACCAGTACTCCATTCGTAATCGGGAGTTGTTGGGTTACTAAAATCAATGATTTCAATAGATCCATTAGAAGCTCCAGGGCAAGCTTCTGTGACAATCGCATTATATGTGAATAAGGGTACTAAAGGGACGATAAAACTAGTATCAAAAAGACAACCTTTACTATCAGTAATAGACACTTGGTAGGTTCCTTCCGCTAGATCTGTAGCCTTATTACCTGTTTGTCCATCACTCCAAAGAATGTCAAAGGGCCCAGTCCCATCAATTAGAATAAGGTCGATGGACCCTGTATTTTGATCACAACCAGTAAGCTGTAATTCATACGCCTCAAGAGAAGGTTGAAATCCTGAAATTTGCTTAGTTTGGGTTTGCCCATTAGAATCATAAGTGAAGTCTATAGATTGAGCAGATATTATGAAATGAGAAATCATAAGAATATAGAAGAAAAGATATTTCATAATATTAATTATTGTTTATTAAATAATCCCCAGATGTATTAAGAATATATGCAGCTGCAGGAGCAATTATTAATGCTCCTGGTAACCCACCAGCTAGACTAAATGTTAGGGATACTGGAATAACTGCAGCTTTTAAAAATACACCAGCAGCATCCCCAAGACTACCATCATGAGATATGTTATTAAATTCAGTTACTGCATCTGCAGTTGTTGTTAAGACAGTTCCTGCGGCTCCTATTGCTTTTGCTCCTGCTTTTAACGAAGATGATCTTAAAGATTCTGTTGCTCCTTCCACTGCAATTTCAGATGCAATGTCTGAAGTTCCTATTCCTAAAGAGGTGCTTTTTTTTCTCTTTAGTTCACGTTTTCTCCTTTCTTCACTAGCTGGACCATTATTATTATAAAATTCAATAATAACGCCTGTAACAAAACCATTTCCAAAATCTCCACCTGTGATGCTTGAGACACTACCAGCACCGACCCCGGCAACGATATAATTCGTAGGCCCACCTCTCTCGAAAATACCATTCTTTATTGCGGCATTTGTACCGATACTTACTGCACCAGCACCAGCTCCAGCCGCAAAACCATGAATAAAATCTCCTCCTTGTAATTCAGCCATACCACCTTGTACAATACCATGCGCTACAATCTTTGTCGAGTACATGGCTATCGGATTACCAATTTTACCCACTAAATCACCGACATAAGTGCTTGCTGCTGCGGATACTCCTGCATACAATGCACTCATAGTTGCTGCTTTAAATGAAGCATTAAAAGATTGTCCCGCAAGCACATTTGTGGCTAGGCTAGAAATAAAAGCAGCTCCAGCAGGACTTAGATATGGAGACAATACAGCCGTTGTTACTGCATTGAATAATTTTGAAAACCCATTGGGAACTCTTTGTACAGAAGTATGAAAATCATCAAGTGCTATAAGCTTTCCGGTAACGGTATAATTTCCATCTTTTCCTGTAGCTGTGACGGTAAGATTTTCATAGGTTCCAGGATCAAAACCCATATATCCTGAGGGGTCAGTGAACCTCAGTGGATTATTCCAAACGTAACTGTAACGGTTGTAATTTTGTGCATTGGTTGGCTCTTGGATATACGGGTCTGGACTGATAAAACGCCCTAATACAGGATCATGTATTCGCCCGTTCATATTGATTAATCTAAACAGATCAATATGTTCATGTCCAGTATAACCTCTATCAAATTGTACCTTTGGATCTATCGTTAGGGCCAGTTT
This sequence comes from uncultured Saprospiraceae bacterium, assembly GCA_937924805.1. Lineage (GTDB taxonomy): Bacteria > Bacteroidota > Bacteroidia > Chitinophagales > Saprospiraceae > JAHDDO01. Next base: position 16,041 of record CALDTZ010000089.1, on the reverse strand, counting down.
ACTTCCATCTTCCGCATTTCTGCGCAAGCCCCATGGATCATAAGCTAAATCCTCTACAAATGATCCTTCATCATTCGTTACGGTTTGTAATGATCCTAAATGATCCTTATGCCAATAATCGGTCGTTTGTGTTGTTCCTGAGATCGTTAAAACGGCAAATACGCCTTCTGCATTACGTATATATAATAGTTTCGTAGATTGAGTATTGCCATCTTCTACAATTTCCATTGCACTCCCTATATAGGTTTTCTTTTCAATGAGCGAGTCTTTCTTAAAAGTTTGTTGAATGATGCGTTGACGAGCATCTCCATACTGTAATTCGATGCGCAAAGAATCATTCGATATTGAACGGACCTTGTTGAACGAGGTAAAATCATATTGGGCCTCCAAAGATGGAGGGACACAAGACATTTTATCAATAGGTTCGATTCTTGTCAATTGATTTGGTCCAGCATTATTTTCACCATAGAAATAAAAACCTACATCCGATTTATATTGAATATTTCCAAAATTGTCATATTCAACATTGGTGGTATCAAGCCCTGGAATCGAATATTGAATTAGCCGATTCAGAATATCATAATCAAAATTTTCTTCATAATTTCTATAATGATTCGTTCGCTTTGTCAAATTTTGAAGATCATCGTATTCAAAGCTTAAATCCTGAATGACAACACCAGCATTGTTGGCTTTCCTTCCAATTAAATGTTTTTTGTCTAAATCAAAAATATTTTCAGTTTTCACCCCGTTTCCTAATCGTTCTTTATGGATTAAACCAAGGGCATCTGCTTCTTCAAGTTCATAATAGATAAGGTTACTATCGTCATTAACGATTTTTCGAAGGAAGTTTTGTTCATCATACTGATATCTCAAGGTCAAAGCCTCTGGGTAATGATATTTATGGACTCTGCCTAAAGAGTCATATTCATACGATAAGGAATACGTATTATTTTCTATGGTTTGGTTTTCAATTTGTAACCTACTTAGTGAATCGTATTGGAAACTTGAAGAAAAGGCAAAACTTGTTGTCTGAGCTAACTGTCCAATACCATTTTCTGCAATATCATAGATATAAGAAGTCGAACCTTCCTCTTCATTTTTTTGAGTTGTTCTTCCTAGTTGATCATATTTCATATCCACTGTTTTACCTGAAGGGTAGGTTTGTTGGATAAGTTCTTTAAACCGATTAGACGTATATTGATAGACGCCCATATCTGGATCATCCATTTTTGTTTTATTTCCAACTAAATCAAATTCGGAAGTAATCGTATGTAGTGTACCGCTATTTTTTACATGAATGGCCGTTGTGTTTTGTTGAAGGTCATATTCATATTCTATTGTATTAGCTATATCATCAATTACGGTTTCAATGCGACCATCTGCGGATTTCCAAATATTCCTTTCTTGACCAAGAGGATTAATGTATACAGTATGCAGTCCATCATATCGAACTTGTGATACAACATTACCCGGTTTAGTAACTTTTGTCGGACGATCTAAAATGTCATATTCATAATATGTCCTTCGAATTCCACCTGATGATTGAGGGAAGTAAGGATCAGACTCAGCAGCTAATCGTCCAAGCGCATCATAGGTTGAACTTTGGACCACTAATTTATTATCAAATCCATAGGTTGTTTTTCGAACCTCACGACTGTGATCGTCATAAAACCGAGTAGTGGTGGGATTAACATTTGATATTTGCTGGATATAAGCGAGCGATGAGAATGCGCAATCTGCACCTATACCATTACACTTGGCATAAATGGTTTGATTCCATGTTCCATTGGGTTGAGTAGCCAATATTTGTCTTCCTAAACCATCATATTCATAAGTAGTTTCTAAATTGTTTAAATCGACTTTAGCAACCATGAGACCTTGAATTGGATCATATTTTTGTTTAGTAACATGTCCTAAATCATTTCTTTTTTCAATGTTAAACCTACCAATGGAATCAAATAAAGTTTGGATACTACGTGTTTCATATTCAACACCATTCCATGCTGTTGTTTTACTTTCGACAATATTTCCAAAAGAGTCTCTGACGTATTCTTTCGTTTTTTTAAATAATGGGAATTCGGGATCAGAAATTTCTTTAATTAATTGGCCAGTTTCATTATCATATTCAAATTCTGCAACTCTAATAATGGATGGTTCATCTTCTTTTGTACGATGAATTTCTGTTTTTGAAACTCTACCTAAGTACCAATTATCTAAATCATCGTCAAATTCATTATACGTAATATCCTTATATCCATTGCCATAATCAATGGATTGAAAGATCGCATTTCCATAATCATCCATTTTAATTTCTTGTATTGTTTTGGAAATTGAAGAACCATTAATTTCGTTTGACGTAGTCGTAGTTTTGGGAACATATACGTTGAACACTTTATTTCCAGATGGCCCAACTAAGGTATCTACCTGACTTTGATTTATTTTGAAAAGCGTAAAAGTGCCATCGGATAGTTGATTACGTTCAAAAGCGACAGTTGAAGATTTATATTTACTATTGGTATGCAATCCAATTTGTTTCGTGATGCCCCTATTATTATCAATTTCAATAAATTGCCCAAACCCATTAAAACCTCGGCCATCTACATTCACTTTTCCATATTTGTAATGAAATGATTTTGATATTATTTTAGTTGGTGAATCAACAGAGGTAATATGGTAATTGGACACTACTTTCATATCGCCGGCATAATCTAAATACGGATAAGAATTATATTCATTCGGTGATGTGTCCCTTTCATAGATTTCTTTTTTAGAGCAATATTCATAATCAATGGAAGTTATTTGCCCACTACCTTCTATGATACTAGTTAAATCGGTCATTTTGGAATTACCTCCAAAATCAAAAATCTTTTGTGTCGTATTTTTGACTCCTTTATTCGACCACTTTAGAGCTAATAGGCTACCTGCTCGATGATTCACAAAAGACAGACCAAATCCGCCACTGATTTCTGAGGTGTCTATGGGTTGATAAATGATTTGTTCATAATCTTCATTGTAAAAAGTGCCATCTCCTTTGTTTATTTGAAAATAGAGTAATCCACCATCATTTATATAGGTAACTAAATCGGCAGCACCATCCCCATTAATATCATAAGGAGCGAACACAATATCTAGTGGATTTGGGGTCCCTTGCAATGTCAATAAAGACCAATTTTTCTTTTCTCTAAAAATCAAACAACCATGATTAATGAGCACTTTGGGTTTGTAGGTATAATTGATTCCATTTTCAGTTCCAGAATAAAGCAATAAATCTGTGGTACCATCTCCATTAAAGTCGGCCGCTTTTAATTGAAAACTGAAGGGTAAGAAGGCAGGAGAGATGGCATTGGTGCGTACAAGTTTGTACGAAATACTTGTATTTGTTGACGTATTTTGATACCAAAAGTTTTCTTTGGTATCTGTATTGTACCTTATCACATCTACAAGACCATCTGTATTGAAATCAAAGAAATATTGTTTGTCTTCATACAATTCTTGTGGAATATCAACATTATCTAACGTAAGTTCTAGAGACGCTGATTTATGAAGTAAAACAATTCTGTAGTTATCATCTTTTTCAGAAACAATGGTAAAATCAGGCAATGCATCGGCATTATAATCAATAATACTTAGTGTTTTTTTACCACTTGAGCCTTTGGCTAAATAGGATGGATGTATAATATTTTGGTACTCATGAAACCCAAAGGTAAACGTATTGTATTCATTAAAATCACCATTATTAAGGTACAATAGGTTAGCCCCAGTAATCGTATCAACAAAGAAAAAATCTAAAAACGAATCCCCATTATAATCTAAAGCATGAAGTTCTCTAGAATCGATAAATGAAAACGGAATATTTTTGATAAAAGGTGTTTTTTCAAAATTGTAATCCCCATTATTTTTATAAAACTCTAACCGATTTTCTACTGATTTATGAATGATGATATCATTCAAACCATCACCATCCATATCTCCTGAAATGTTTTTACTTTGGGCAAGTAAACCAAATTTTACTTCAACAAATTTTTGGTAAGTGGTTGTAATTCTTTTATAAAACCATGTATTTTCAGTAAGCTCATCAACCTCAACTAGATGAGGTATTAGTTCTAGAGTATACCTTAAAGAATCGGTAGGAATTTTGTTTACATGGGTCGTTATGTTTAAGTTTTCAAATGCATCGACCGATTCTTGCCAGTTAAATGTAGTTGGGTTTAAACAATCACCGTTTAAGCCACATTCTTGCAACAACTTCATTTCGCTTTTCCCCGAAAGTGCGTTTAAATTGTAATCAAAAGTATAGGACCTAACGTTAGTTCCGGATTCATGGTAAATCGCAATTTGTTTCATTCTCTTTTGAATGCTCGTTTTACTACCACACAAAAAGTATTGTTCGATATCGGGTCGATCTTCATATACAAACCTGATTTCATATTGCGGAGTGATGCCAAGATTTGGATTGCTGGAATAATTGATTTTATACGGATAATAATAGCCATAGCCAACATCTTCTATATATTCAAAGTTTATTTCATTACCATTTGTGTCTTTTATTTTTGTTAAAAGCCAGTTACTAATTTCGGACCTACCTCTACCTTCAATTCTGGAATCTTCGGATGCACCATATTCATAAATTAAGCCATCTTTGGTCCACATTTTAAAATATTTTGGACATCCTGAATTCCTAATTTCTCCATAGGAGATGATTCTAGAAAAGTTATTATTTTCTGTTTTATATTCCATGCCATGCTCTCCATATTGACCAGTTGACCATTGAACTAATCGTTCACCATTAAGTGCAAATCTATCTTTAGAAGAAAAGTCTGGACTTGATTGTTCGCCTTCATGATCATGACTCCGACCGACTCTAGAAATTAATGACAGCCCTCCTAATTGAAATTTGTTTCCTAAAATTCCATTTCCAGCACTAGAATTATAATTTATACTGAGTTGAGGTTTCATTCCAGAGCTCCCACTCGGAATGACAAGTGGAATACCATAATTAGCACCACCTCGAGGATCAACATTAAATTTACCTGGAGTATACCCATAGTTCGTTGGTGGAAGGTTTATTATTTGCGGAACATCAATTGGAATATCATCGGAGGTCAGTGCAATTTCAAAATTGAAAAATGTTTGAGTAGGTAGACTTGAAATAGATATGAAATACGTATCTCCAATACTTAAATTTGATAGTGATAAAACATCACTATATGTATTTGTAACTAATTGTAAATTTCCGCAATCCCCATTATAAACATCAATAATCAAAGACTGTCCATCTTCTTCTAAGAACTCTGACTCTAATATATTTTTAAATGAAAGGGTGTAATTAGAAGCCTTTGCATCGAAGTGATACCATACATTAGGCCTATTTTGGTCAGTACTTTCTATTTCATCTTCCGTAGAATAAAAGGTAGTACCATTAATAAAATTTGGCTGATTTTGATTTGAAGGGTTTAGTATTGTAGCATTGTTACATTTATCATTGCTTGGACCATTTGGTGACGTTAAAATACAAATGTCATAATTCCAATAATTAATACCTTCAGTGCCTATTCTAACTTTGTAACGTTCTCCAATCGAAAGGTTATCTACCTTGTAATGGATGCCATTTAAAAGACTTGAAGCATTGCGAAAAGACTGACTTACAAGTGCACTATTTTCACAGTCATCATAAACAGCTATGGCTAAATAATCAGTGGTGCCAGAAGAGAATTTTTTATTTACATTTGTAAAATTAATAACGTGGCTGTTATTTGTAGCTACAAACTCATACCACACATCTTGAGTTATTTCAAAACTTGCGTTTTCTAGGTCATTAATGGATGTAGAAGATCCTTCCGTTGTTCCTTGGTAGTAGTCTATACAATACAAACTCGAATTTGTATTAAGCATGATTGCTCCATCGCACTCATCATTGGTAATACTTGGTGGAGACCCTACACCTAAATCATAAGATAAAATGGAATTATTGTTATCAGAATACACCCTGAAACAATAGTCGATTCCCGTATCTAATTGATCGATAATAAAAGCTTTGCCAGCATAACCATAGGATTTAAAACAATGTTTCACTTCAGAAAAACATCCATCTTGATAAAAATCAATTGAATATTCAGTGCCTTCTCCAATCGGAGTGGTGACATTGCCGATAAAAATAATCTGTACCGAAGAAGTAGCTGTAAATTGATACCACAATTCATCATCTGCATTGGTAGAATGATCACATGCGATTAAACTTTGAGTTCCATATTCGTTGATTATTTGTGGGCTGTAAAATTCCGTATAGCTATAGTCTTCGTACAATGAAGTGATCCGATTGGGTAGAATACATTCATTATTAGATGGTGTTGGCAGATTCAGTTCGGAAAAACAAAGATCAAACTCAGAATTTATATTTCCAATGATTCGTACATAATGAGTTTGATCTTGAAGGCCTGAATAAAAGTGATATTGTTGATTGTAATCGCAATCTACTTTATATAAATTATTGCAGCTGCCAGAATAAACTTCTAGTCCAAAATCATCAGTAGCGTTTTTAGGAGTGATCTTTATTAGATCCTTATAGTTTGAAGGAGTAAACATAAACCATATATCGCCGGCCTGACCGTTTTGGAAATAGCAACCTTCCTCATCTAAAGTATTTGTAGCGTTGCCAATGCTGAAGCGATTGGATGCTGTACAAAAGAGTTCATTTAAATTTACAATGAAGTTATTTGCTGTTTCACACAAGTTATTTGGAGGTGGTAATTTATTTGTTAGGCAAAGACGAAAAACACTAAATACATCTTCAGAAATATTCTTTATTCTAAGGGTATAAGTCTCCCCAATGGTCAACCCGCTTATGGTAGCATTTGAATCGTCATAGATGATAGGAAATGGTCCGTCACAGCCGTCCAAATACAAGGTTGTTTCATATGAATGATCGCCATATATATGAGTAATATCATAGAATAGTTCTTCGTAATTTGTAGTAAATTGGAAATAAGTATAGTTCCCGCAAGAAGAATACAAAGTGTCACTTAAGGTACAGTTGTCACCGTTGGATACATTGATAGGGTAGGCAGTATTACAAGTTTCATAGGTTTCTATTGGGCATTCACAATCGATGCATTGTATTATATATTTTGCGTTCGACAGATATCCGTCAGGACTTGGCGTACAATAGCACGAATCTTCAGTAATGGAGATTAAACTTTCAATATTCAGTAATCCAGGTGTAATGGTTAATGAATCAAATCCAGATATAAGTAAAGACCCTTCCAAAGATTCCACATTGAAGTAGGTATTTCCAGCGATTGATTTGAGTAAATACGTTTTATTGGGATCTACGATTAATGTATCAATATCTGCACACCCGGAGCTTAAAAATATTGGAACTTCTTTAATTAAAGGAGCCGTAATTTTATTTGAAAAGGATGACACCGTAGAAATACAACTTGATTGTGCGTAGATAAGAGAAGAACTTATAAAAATAAATAGCACAATTGCATGGAATATATTGAGAATATACTTCATAGTCAGGAATTGGTCAAAAATAGGTTATTATAATTAAATTGAATACAAGAGAATATTAGCATTGAGAGTATTCAATTGATAATTGAAATGAACATCATTTTGACTTCCAATTCTATGACTTCAGAATATCAGGAAAAAAGGAAAATGCTAAATTTATATAATCATTGAAGTACAAATACTAACATATTGTTGCAAACAATTTGTTATACCTAATATACCTATTTTATGTACAAATAAAGGTTTATTAATGGAGATGTTGAATAAATAGTAGAGCCCATATAAAATGGATAGCCAACATTTTTGAAAAGTAAGTGCTTAAAAAAGTGGAAAAATTATACCTCAGTCTCGAATCATCAGAAATAGTAGATAAGGAATAAAAAAATGAGTGACAGAATTTTTTTACACTTTTTTATTAAATAACTCATTACGATCAAAATACATATTACATAAATTGATAATATGTATTTTTTATTCTATCTTGCACCTCATCTACAATGATTTGGCTTTGCCAGACGTTATTATTAAACTATTGAAAAAATCAGATCCCATGATTATATTCAGTTTTGTAGTATTTTTTCTTCTGGTTTATGGAGATAAAATATTAAAAAGAGCTTAATAAAAAAAGCCGAGTTTATCCGACTCGGCTTTTGCTTTTAATACATTAGTAGTTTCAATATGCTACTATTTTACCGATTCATACATTTTTTTTACATCGTCTTCAGTAAAGGTTCCGATAAGGCCAGTCTGAAACGAATATTCTTGATCACCTTGGACCTTAATATATCTAAAGTCATAATTGATATTATTTTCATCAATCTTTTTTTCGAAAATAAATCCATGGTCTTCTTCTAGCATCATTTTACTGAAAAATGGACCACTTTTTACTTCATTTACTTTGTTTAACAATATTTTTTTAGGATCCAATTCAGTGGCTGTACTTGCCAAAATTTGTACAAAATATTGATCGCCATCTTTTACAGTGACATCTTTCATAAACCCCAAATCATCACTTTTGATTTCAGCGTCAGCAGGAGCGGCAATCTTTATTGGTAACCCATACTTCATCAAATCCAATGACTTTTCTGAGGTACTACCACCGCAAGCCATTAAGCAAACCAAACAAACCAAACCAATCGCATTTTTTATCATTCTCACTTTTTTATGTAAAACTAATTATTTTGATTTTATAGAACAGCCAATCGCTTTTGTATTAGTAGGGTCTGGATCATTTCCTTCTATTAATGATTGAATCGCGTTTTCTAAAAATCGTACGTCTACTGCTTCTTCATCTTTTGCACTATCATCAATGGCACCAATATATTTAACAGCCCTTTCTTTATCTAATAAGAATACATGTGGTGTTTTGGTTGCGCCAAAGGAAGGATAGACTTTTTGTCCTTCATCAAATAAATAAACAAATGGAAAGTTTTTTTCCTTTGCTCTAATTTGCATTTCCTTATAACTATCCATTGGCTGAACTTCAGGATCATTAGGGTTGATAGCAACTACAGGATAGCCTAGTGGAGCATATTTTTTATGCAATTCAATTAGTCGATCTTCATACATTACGGCATAAGGACAATGGTTGCAAGTAAAGACGATGATATATCCATTTACATCTTTTATCTCACTCAAGGAAACCATATTGCCATCTATATTTTTTAAGGTAACGTCCATAGCGATATCGCCTATAGAATAGCCCGGTAGATCATTGTTGTTGGGCGCTGTTAATAAAAGAAACAGCGATAAGAATGTTTGTAGTACAAAAGTCATCGTTTGTATTTTATGGTAGTGATTGAATATAATTTAATAGCTCTTTATCAGAATGAAACACTTTTTCTATAAAGTACTTTTTTCCTCCTTTGATTATAACCGTAATTGGTATAGCTCCTGACCAAGAAGGATCTACTTTATCGATCCATTCATGTTCTTTTGGATCTGTTAATAAAATAACCTTAGATTGAATGGATTGTTTATTTAAAAAGGGTAATAATTTTTTTTTAAGATCACGTTTAAAATCTAGACTTACAAGTGTAATATCTATTTTTCCTTTTTCAAAAGATTGATGCAACGACTCGATATATGGTAACTCTTTAACGCATGGTCCGCACCACGTTGCCCAAAAGTTTATTAATGTTATTGACCCATCATCTTCAGAAGGAATTTCAAATAATGGTTCTATTTCGTTAAATGATTCAGCAATAGAAATATCGTCCAATTCCCATGTTTGAGCATTCGTAATGGGGCACCACATGATACTGGATACCCATATTAAAGTTGTAATTAATTTAAAATATAACCCCATCCTAGTTTTTCAAACGAAGAAATTAGATCCGTATTGATTTCAATCGAATATTTTTCACTAGCAAAATCGATTGCTTCTTCACTTTCTCCATCAACAATATTTAATTTGAGCTTTACTTTGCCAACATTTTTTTCACAAACACTTTGTAATAATTCAATTTTTTCTTTGGTTATTTCATTTACATCAATTCGAATAGTAATCGATTTTGTCAAGTCTCTACCGACCGTTTCCAATAATTTTATATCTCTAATTTTGGTAAAGTAATTATCATTATCGCGAAATTTAACTTGATTTAACTCCACATAAACCACTTGACCAACTTGAATTAGGTCTTTAAATTTTTGGTAGTTCTCTCTATAGATACCTGCTTCAAACGTACCATTATAATCTTGTAATGCAAACCTAGCATAACCGGTGCCTTTACTCTTTGAAATTCCATGATCAGCTCGACTCACGATTCCGGCCATTTTTAGCCATGTTTCTTTTATTCCTTCAGCTCTATTTAAAGGACAATTTGTAAAGTGTTTTAATTCAAATTTGTAATCATCTAGTGGGTGACCACTTATATACATCCCCGTAACCAATTTTTCATATTCTAAACGTTGAACAGAACTCCAATCATCCACAGGTACAATGGTAGGTTCAGTAATCATTTGCTCACTAAGATCTCCAAAAAGTGAGTTTGCAGACGATTCCTTTTCGTTTTGGTAGGCATTTCCATAACGGATGGCATGCTCTATTAAAGTATCAAATTTTTCAGATGGAGAAAAATATTGAGGTCGGTTCAATCCAAATTCATCAAGTGCACCTCCGTAAGCCAAACTTTCTAAGCAACGTTTATTAACCACACGAAGTGATACATGCCTTGCCAGATCAAAAACACTAGTAAATCCACCTGTTTTTTCTCTTGCTGCAATAATTTCTTCTACGGGGCCAGATCCAACTCCTTTCAAGGCAGACATTCCAAATCGAATTTTTCCTTCATCATTTACTCTAAAATTCATGGTGCTCTCTTGGATACTTGGTGGCAATACATCAATTCCCATTCTTCTGCATTCATCCAAATTGAACGTTACTTTCGAAATATCATTCTTTGAGTGATTAAGAACAGAAGCCATAAACTCTGCAGGATAATGCGCTTTAAGATAAGCAGTTTGAAAAGCAATAAATGCATAACATGTCGAGTGTGATTTGTTAAATGCATAGGAAGCAAACTTTTCCCAATCTTTCCAAATTTTGTCAACAACATCAATCGGGTGACCATTCTTCTCACACCCTTCTACAAATTGTGGATAGAGTTCATCAATGAGTTTCTTCTTCTTTTTACCCATGGCTTTTCTGAGCATATCTGCTTGTCCTTTTGAAAAGCCACCTAGTTTTTGAGAAAGAAGCATTACTTGCTCCTGATAGACTGTAATTCCATAGGTTTCTTCAAGGAATTCTTTCATTTCTGGAAGATCATAGCTAATCTCTTGTTTCCCGTGTTTACGCGCAATAAAATCATCGATATATTCCATTGGACCTGGACGGTACAATGCATTCATGGCAATGACGTCATAAAAGGTATTTGGTTTTAAGTTTTTCAAGTGTTTTTGCATTCCTGGAGACTCATATTGGAATATGGCAATAGTTTCACCCTTTTGAAAAAGCTCATACGTAAGCTCATCTTCTAATGAAATGAGATCAATATCTATATCAACATCATGATTTGTTTTTATCATTTTTACGGCTTGCTTAATAATAGATAAGGTCCTAAGCCCTAAAAAATCCATTTTTAATAAACCAGCATCTTCAACAACATTATTGTCAAATTGAGAAACGAGCAAATCAGCATCTTTTGATACGGAAACGGGAAAGAAGTTTGTTATATCTTCTGGCGTGATTATAACTCCACAAGCATGAATCCCTGTATTACGAACAGACCCTTCAAGCCTTTTTGCCATTTGGATCATTTCTCCAATTTGATCCTTTTGTTCTGACATTTTACGAAACTCATACGCTTTATCTCGATCATCTGATCTTAATTCATCTTTTAACTTCTTTTTGATATCTCCTTCATCCAAGATCGCATTTAGGGTAGCAGATAAATGTTTAGGGAATTTTTTTGCTACTCGATCGACTTCTTGCAGTGGAATATCCATTACTCTTCCTACATCTCGTAAAGCTGATTTTGCTGCCATTGTTCCATAAGTAATGATTTGTGCTACCTGATCTTTCCCATATTTATCAATAACATAGTCGATTACTTTTGATCGACCTTCATCATCAAAATCGATATCAATATCGGGCATTGATATTCTTTCTGGATTTAGAAAACGCTCAAATAGTAAATCGTACTTTATTGGATCAATATTGGTGATTCCAAGACAATAAGCAACTGCAGATCCAGCGGCAGACCCTCTACCAGGTCCTACAACGACATCCATATCTCTAGCAACAGTAGTAAAATCTTGTACGATTAAAAAGTAACCAGGATAACCAGAATTAGCAATCACTTGTAACTCAAAGAGTAATCGCTCTTCAATTTCGGCTGTAATTAGTCCATACCTTTTTTTAGCTCCTTCAAACGTCAAGAATTTTAAGTAGCTATTCTGATCGTCAAAACCTGTCGGTAATGGGTACATTGGTAGTACTACATCTCTGGTTAATTTCAATGATTCTACTTTGCTTGCAATTTCCATGGTATTATTTACCGCATCGGGGACATCGCCAAAGATGTGATTCATTTCATCTTTCGTTTTGAAAAAGAAATCATTACTTGGAAATTTAAATCGTTCCGTATCCGTCAATTTGCGACCTGTATTGACACATAACAGAATGTCGTGCGGTGCAGAATCTTCTTCTTCTACATAATGAACGTCATTTGTAACGATTGTTTTTACATTGTATTTTTTAGCAAAACCAAGTAAGACTTGGTTTATATCTTCTTGGCTTTTATTTGATAATACTCGTTTGCCTTCATCATTCCGAAAATCAATATTAGTTAGGCCTCTATGTCGCTGCAGCTCAATATAGAAATCATCGCCAAATAAATCTAGCCACCATTTAAGTTTTACCTCCGCACCTTCTATATCTCCACGCAAAATAGCTTGTGGAATTTCTGCACCTATACAACAACTCGTAGCAATAAGACCCTCGTGATATTTAACGAGAAGTTCTTTATCAATACGGGGATATTTATTGTATAACCCTTCTTTAAATCCGAATGAACATAATTTGGTTAAGTTCTCATAACCGATTTTATTTTTAGCGACTAGTAGTTGGTGGTGACGAATATCGATTTCCCCTTTAGCTCGGCTAAATGACCGGATGTGTCGATCTTTAACTAAATAAAATTCACAGCCAACAATCGGTTTAATACCATGTTTTTTTGCTTCTGCGACAAATTTAAACGCACCAAACATGTTTCCATGATCGGTTAAAGCAACAGCTGTTTGGCCATCTGCTTTCGCTTTTTTCATCAATGTAGGTATATCCGAAGCCCCATCTAACAATGAAAATTGGGTATGACAATGTAAATGACAAAAATCAGGCATGAGTATTTGCTTAGGTTCAATAAGGAATAGGAAGATACAATGGAACAGGGATATAAGTGTTAATTTATAAACCTATTTTATCAACAAATCAATAATAACAAATGAAAGAATCTTAGAGCTTAATAATCTTAGCTTCGCCTAGAATAATTTGGGGCCTCTTTGGTTATCGTAATGTTGTGTGGATGACTTTCTATTATTCCAGCATTCGTAATTCGTACCATTTTCGCACCATTTAGATCTGGAATTGTTTTCGCACCAACATAACCCATACCTGCTTTTAACCCTCCAATATACTGGATCATCACTTCTTGTACCGTTCCTTTGTAAGCAATTCGCCCTTCAATTCCTTCGGGCACCAATTTTTGTGCATTGTCTTCTTCCGCTTGAAAGTATCGATCTTTTGAGCCTTTTTTCATAGCACTTATTGATCCCATACCTCGATACACTTTAAATTTACGGCCTTCAAAAATAATAGATTCTCCAGGTGCTTCTTCTGTTCCAGCAAAAAGAGATCCTGCCATTATACAACTGGCACCAGCTGCTAATGCTTTGGCTATATCGCCCGTATATCGAATACCACCATCGGCAATAATAGGGATACCGGTATGTTTTATTTCATTATAAACGTCCATAATGGCTGTTAATTGGGGGACTCCAACACCAGCTACAATTCTCGTAGTGCAGATACTACCTGGTCCGATACCAACTTTAATACCATCGACTCCAGTTTCAACTAGTGCTTTAGCTGCAGCCGCAGTTGCTATATTACCCGCAACAACCTGCATGTCTGGATATTGTTTTTTTACAAGCTTAATCGTGTCTAATACTCCCTTGGAATGACCATGTGCTGTATCAATAACAACGACATCAACGTCTACCGAACTTAATGCATCAAGGCGGTCATAAATATCATCAGAGACACCAAGTGCTGCGCCTACTAGTAATCGTCCATGTGCGTCTTTTGCTGCATTAGGAAAGTTTTCAACTTTCATAATATCCTTGTAGGTAATGAGGCCTACCAAATTTTTGTCTTCACTTATGACAGGTAATTTTTCAATTTTATATCGTTGTAATATTTCTGTTGCTTGTTTAAGTGTAGTGCCTTGTGGAGCTGTGATAAGATTCTCAGTGGTCATCAAATCTTTGACTGGTTTATTGCGATCTACTTCAAAGCGTAAATCTCGATTGGTTAAGATTCCAATTAATTTTTGATGATCATTAATAATTGGAATACCTCCAATTTTATAGTTTTTCATTAAGTCTAAAGCATCACCAATGGTCGCATCAGACATAAGGGTTACAGGGTCTATGATCATCCCACTTTCGGATCTTTTGACTTTTCTGACTTGTTCAGCTTGTGCCTCTACAGACATGTTTTTGTGGATAAATCCTAGTCCTCCATTTCTTGCGATTGCAATTGCTAACCGGTATTCAGTAACGGTATCCATAGCAGCAGAAACCATAGGGACGTTGAGAGATAGATTTCTAGTAATTTTCGTTTTTATATCGACAGCCTTTGGTAAGACTTCAGAATAGTCAGGCACCAATAAGACATCGTCAAATGTAAGTGCTTCAGAAATTTGAGAGATATACGGGGTATGCTTGTTTTCCATGCATAAAGATATGGAAAGGATTTTTTTATTCTCAAATATTTATACATCCTTTTTAAATTTTTAGAATTATTAATCTTGATTATATTAGTTAAATATTGTGAAATCAATGATAGAAGTATACACAGACGACTACTTTATGAAGGAGGCTTTGAAGGAGGCACAAAAGGCATTTGATGAAGACGAAGTGCCTGTAGGGGCTGTCGTCGTATGTAAAAAGCAAATAATAGCGAGATCGTATAATCAAGTCGAAAAACTGGAAGATGTTACGGCACATGCTGAGATTATGGCAGTGACAGCAGCATGTAATTATTTAGGATCCAAATATTTAGACGAATGCACCTTGTATGTAACTTTAGAGCCGTGTCCAATGTGTGCAGGGGCATTAGCTCATTCGCATTTAGGAAAAGTCGTGTATGGTGCTGGGGATGATAAAGGGGGATTTATGCGATTTGGTAAGAAAATCCTTCATCCCAAAACAAAGTTGGAATTTGGAATTAGACACGATGAATGTAGTAAATTATTAAAGACATTTTTTCAGTCAAAGCGAAAATCCAAAGATTAAAGTGTTAAAATAGTTTAATTCAGGTTAAGATGATTTTAAATATAGGCAACTCTGTTCGTAGGGATTTATATTCGTTAAAATCAAAAGATAAGCTATGAAACAGTTCCTATTATTAACATTTGCATTTTTATCGCTAGCAAGTTGTTCTCCAAACTTAGTGCCTTTTTCTCAAAAGATGGTCGACAATTATAATTGGTCCGAAGAAGAACTCAAAAGAGTACAATTTTATCTGTCGGATGACATCGTCTTATACCGAAGAGTAACCGGTGGGTCTACCCAAATAGAGAATGGAACCATTAAGATTAAAGATGGGAAAAAAATAGAAGAAATTAGCTTTAAGAAAGGTACCCCAGGCGTCTTAATCTTCAGTCCCAAAGAAGAAAGATTAGCTGTGGCTTTTGAAGATTCTGATGACAAATATTTAATGTTTGGACCTAACCCAAAAATTGGAAATCGATATGCTCTGCTTGCCAAAGAATGGCAGCAATCCATAGGGAAAGTAAGTTATGC
>CALDTZ010000088.1 GCA_937924805.1 uncultured Saprospiraceae bacterium | reverse complement strand
AACCCAATGGCAGAATCTATGGTTATCTCTGCAAAAACAATAGGTATGGGTAATGGTGAACACACGAACGAATGGGTTGATTAATTCGCAACTATCAAAGTACATCTAAAAGGGTGCTAATGTATTCGCACTCTTTTAGATACATTTTTATTAAAATTTAAATTTCATAACCATGTCGTTTTTAGCACAATTAACAATTGAAGATAAAGAAATGAATGTATTGGAATGCACTTTTCGCTTCAGTCAAGGAATTGATAATGGCGGAAGGCCAATAACCTTACCAAGAGGAGGTATCATTCATATCTTATTAGAGTCAACAGACCGAACAGGTTTTTTTGAATGGATGATTTCTAGAAATATGTTGAAAGACGGAGAGATCATTTTTTTTAAAAGAGACATGATGGCAAGTGCAAAAACTATCAAATTTAAAGGTGCGTATTGTGTCGATTATATGGAGGAATTTAATGCAGAAGGTGAGTATCCGATGCGAACGAGAATTCAGGTATCTGCAGAAGAAATCAATGTGAATGGCACTACATATAAAAATACTTGGCCTGTTGCATAAAGGTTAAAGAACTCTCAAATAAAATTCAAAATAAAAGGCTATTTATTAAATGGCATAACACTATCATAAGATGGCAATACATGCAAGTACAAGCGTAATTATTGGAGCAGAATTACAACTTCAGTTGCGAACATTTGAAAGTCTCAGCGTATCGCAAAGCATTGCTGAACATAACTCATTTAGTTTGATATGTCGTCTAGATCAACTTCAAAATCATACCGACGATTTTGCAGATGCATTTGATATTATTGGAGAAAAGATAATGATCTACGTTTCAGAATGGACCAATGATCCTTCAAATTCTGAAAATGATGGCCCACATCAATTTACCTTCATGGGTATAATTACGAAGATTGATATTGTTAAAGGAGAGCATGATGCAGGAGGCGACAGAGCAATAATTACGGGTAAAAGCGCTACTTATTTCGCAGATCATAGTTCAAACTTCAAGACCTTTGAGCAACAAGATCTTCGAGACATAATTCAAACTTCATTTAACGATTATACTAGGCATTTTCAATCGGTGCTTTTTGTAACAACGGCAGGCCAAACTATTTCATATTCTGTTCGATATAACGAAACACCCTGGACCTACATTAAAAGACTTGCAACACAATATGGATATTGGTTTTATTTTGACGGAACGAATTTGCATTTTAATAGTGAGCCTACTACTACGCATGAAGCTAGTTTAGAATACGGTTTGAATTTACAGGAGTTTACCATTGGATTGCAACCAAAATTTCAAAAGGCAGCATACTTTGATACAGATTACAAGCATTCAGGTTTGATAAGAAGAACGAATGCAGACTTTAACTTGGAAAACCAAAACCAATATATCGCCTTAGCTGATGCCAAAGCAGATGCATTTGATGCTAACAAATCCAAATTCTGGTACAACACAAGCGGTGATAACCTTCCTAAAAGATCAATATTTAATGATCTTGTAGATAATACAACAGAAGCGAATCAGGCAAGACAAATTTATTTATCAGGTAGAAGTACTAGCGCAGATTTAAAACTAGGAAGCTTTGTCTCCATAGAAGGTGAAAATTATCATGGCAAATGGCGTATATGCCATATCGATCATTATATGAGTAGTGATGGTCACTATTCGAATAATTTTGAATGCGTGCTCGCTGAAGCCAATTACAATATTACATCTATGTTACAAACTTTTCCAAAGGCTAAAACCCAAATAGCCCTGGTAAAAGATAATAATGATCCTGATAAATTAGGCAGAGTAAAGGTTAAATTTCCTTGGCAAAGTAGCGATGAACGAACCCCATGGATTCGAATAATGAATTTGTATACAGGTAATGGATGTGGCTCGCAGTTTATTCCAGAAATAAATACCGAAGTAATCATTGGGTTTCAAGGCGAAAATATTGAAAGGCCCTATGTTATCGGGCAATTGCATAATATTTCGAATAGTCCTTTTGACGATTGGGCGACAGAAAATAATGCGATTAAAGGTATTAAGACTAAAAGTGGAAATATGTTGATTTTCAATGACGAAAATGGCAGTATCACCTTAAAAGATAAAGCCGGAAGTTCTATTGTCTTAGATGGTAATGGAAATATTAGCATATCAGCTTCTGGTGAAGTTTCCTTAAGCGGTAAGAAAGAAGTAAGCCTGCAGAGTGATGATGAAGTATCATTAAATGGTAAAAAAGAAGTAAGCCTTGTTAGTGATGATGAAATATCGTTAAATGGTAAAAGTGAAGTAAGTATTACAAGTGTTAGTGAGGTTAATGTTGAGGCATTAAATGTAACACTAACAGGTACGGCAGCAGCAACACTTGAAGGCACAAACGTAACCGTGAACGGTACGGCTATGACAGAAATAAAAGGTGGAATCGTACAAATAAACTAATTATGAATGATACTATTATAACTAATCCGATTTACGAAAAACCTTTAAAAAAAGGGCATGCTTTGGCTATTATTAATGAGAATGATTGTGAGGTAGTTCAAGTAAGAAATGCGAAAGGAATTGCCTTGTTTTCAATTTCAATTTCCGATGAAGCAACAACCTTAACTATCGAAGCCGAAAACATTGAGTTAAAAGCAAGTAATAAAATAGCCATCGCTGCTGATGTGGTACAAATAACAGCTACTTCAGAAGTTTTTATGAAATCACAGGGCGATTTAATGCAAGCTGTTGATGGTGATACCATGATGATTACCCAAGGAGACAAACAAGATGTAGCTAGAATTCAAAACATAACATCTGCATTAGGCGATGTAAATATTAAAGCCAATGATGATGTAAAATTAAAAGGCGAACGCATTAAACTCAATTAAAAATTCACATGGACTTTGTTAATGAAACACCTTTTCACACCTTAATACATAGAGCAGCATTAAACGATGATGTCATTGCGATGTCTCTTATGTGCAGAGTCACCTATGATATTTTGGATGATGGTACAACAGCAATTAGTCCGAATCAAGATTGGGAATTACACCCAGAAATATGGGAGAGTGAATATGGCCCAATGGATACTGATGATGTGTATAACAAAGGAGGTGTCGATATTATGGTATTTGGAAGCGTAAAAGCACCAAAAAATAAAACCATAACAGAAACTAAGGTGGTGATATCGCTAAATAACAAGGAGATTCATAAAGTAAAAGTCTTTGGCGATCGCACGTGGAAATCTTTTCTTGGTAATTTAAGTATAAGTGCTCCAGAACCATTTACAGAAATGCCATTAACATTATATAATTCCTTTGGTGGAACCGCCAAATGGGATGGACTCGAAGTTCCGTACCCGTCTAATCCATACGGAAAAGGCTATTACCACTCCAAGGACGAGGCGATAGGTAATGTATTACCGAACATTGAGCATTATGATGATTTAATTACAAAATGGAATTCTTGGCAAGAGCCTGCAGGGGTTTGTTCTTTACCTATTATGCCTTTAAAGGCTAAGCATAATCTAGTTTTAAATGAAGATAACACAAAGCTTGAAAAATTAGATATTAAATTTTTCAACTCTGCTTTTCCCAGTTTGATTAGTACCGAATTAAAAGCTGGCGATATGATATCCATATCTGGAGTAACAGGAGGCGCTGACTTTGAACTTGAAATACCAAATACAGATTTAGAAATTGATGTAAAACTAGGAGATAAAAGGACCAAAAGAGAAATGATGATTGACCAAGTTGGTATTGTATTAGATAAGAATCAGTTTTTTATGAGCTATCGTTTTCCTTTTCGATATATCGTAAAACCTATGGAAAAGAGAGAAACAATATTAAACCTAAATAAGAAATAATATGCATTGCTCAATACATACAAATGTTCACCCGATGGTTGGTATGGATCTTCAT
>CALDTZ010000087.1 GCA_937924805.1 uncultured Saprospiraceae bacterium | reverse complement strand
GTTTATCTCCTACATTAAGATTTTCCTTTACTGGGTTCCATTGGATCTCAGCACCTGAACGGTCTTCCACAAAGTATTGTTTTGAAACTTTTAAAGGTCCATTTGAACTTCCAATTACTTCATTTTTATTTTCAAAATGTTGAGATTGAAAAAATCCATAAATTGGGAATTCATTGTTATTTTTCACAAAAATAGTTTCACCAAGTGATTCAAGTTCCAGTAGATTGAACGTTTGATAATTTTTTTGTTCTTCTATCTTAAGCGGTTTCGCATCTATCTTTACCTCTATATCGGTCGATGTTTTCACCCAATCGCTTCCGTTGTTTAAGAAAGCATATAATACTTCTGCTGCATTTGAACGTTGATTCCAAATCGACACCCTTTTATTGGCTATCAACCATTGCTTGATTCCATTGATCCATTTATCATCTTCATCCATTTTTTCAAAAAATTCGAGTGCATAACTTTGCGAAAGAATATTATTATAATAATCATAATATCCATTTATTTCTTTCCAATAAATGCCTTGATCTTCTTTAGAAATAGCTCTTTCTTTGAGCGAAGCCAATACTTCATTTGCTACGGTTACGTTTCCATCCAACTGTGCCCATAAGCCAATGAGTATTTGATAATGAATATCCATATCTACCCAATATTTCTGGATCATTTTTTTGTAATGGCCAACTGCTTTTTTAGGCGTGAAATCATTAAAATCTGTAAACATGGCCTTTACATAGAGATACTGAAGCATTGTGCCTGATAATTGATCTTTTGACCCAAGATTTTTAAAATATTTTTGTGCCTGTTCATCAATATATTGAATCGCATTTTGAATATCAAAGGTTGCATCATTCAGTGTCCAAGCCCCTAATTGCCTCAATCGACCTAACTTCTCTAATACAATCATACTCATTTGAAAGGATGATCGACCTTCTCTAATCCAAGAAAATCCTCCATCTTGATTTTGAAACGATTTCAACAATGTATGATGATCGCTGATTTCATTCTTAATCTGGTTCGCGTTTTGATATTTTGCTAAATTGAATTTTCTATTCTCTTCATAAATGGCATCTTGAACCCATGGTGTACCATCTAGCGGAATTGATTTTAAGGATTCGTTTCGAGATAATGGCGTTTTTTCTGCACCGACTGCATCTAATAATGCCGAAGCTAATAATTGAGGGTTCTTTGATGTAATATGGTTCATCAAACTTAACAAATTGATATTATCTAGAACTTTTGACAAATATTTATCGGGGCTTTCGTGTAAACTTGGCACCGATTGTAGTAAAAGAAATATTGGATTTGAGGCTATTTCAAACGTAGCTGCATCGATATTCATAGCATAATCCAAACCAAAATCTGTCAAATTTAAAGGTACCGTCTCTCCTGGATTAACCCAGTATCCATTTGCATTACGAACCAACGTTTGAATTGGAATGACATTTACTGTTTTGGATTCTCCATCTTGAAATCCATTTCCTTCAAACGTAACTACTAAATCTAGAGGAGACACAAAATCTTCAGGCACTACGATTTCAATGTAAACCGTTTTCGATGAAATGGCAGGAATCTTTATCCGTTGGTTATTTTCATTGATTTGTACTTTAGATAACGTTTGTTTCATTAACGGAATAACATTCAAATTGACCTTTCCTTCAATTGATTCGTTCGTATTGTTTTCAACTTTTACAGGAATCAACAATTGATCACCACTTGTGATTACTCTCGGAAAATTAGGTCTTATTAACACGTCTTTTTTTGAGACGATCGTCCTTTCTTCAAAAGCGTAACGCATATCTTCATTATGTGCAAATAGCAAAAGTTTGTACGTAGAAACCCCTTCATTCATTTTAAAATCAATATCAAATTGTCCATCTGAAGATGTCTGAAGATTAGGATTAAAGAAAACCGTTTCACTTAAGTCTTTCCTTATCGGAATAATCGGTTGCTCAGAAGGTTCATTAATTTCACTCTTGCTTAATTGAATGGATTCTTCCGAAACATCCATTGCTGCCGGAGCGGCCATGTCGCTTTCCATCATCACCCTATTCTCCGCATTGCGACTCATCGACTTCATTCTTTTACCTCCACGATGTTGCCATCCATTATTATGATGCATATAAATGTATCCAAACCAGCTTGTGTGTGGATAGGTATCCGTGGCGAAAACATGATACGAACGTTGACTATGAACATAGTTAACCCTTGATCGTCCTACATTGTAACCAAAATATTGAATAGGAGCTTCTTGATTATTAGTCCTATAAAAACTACGCTTCCATTGGTGAGGATGCAATGCTTCTAGTGAAGCATCAAATAAACAAGCTGTTACATTAAATGCTTTTTTTATTGGATTATCTGAACGCAGATTGAAAGACCATGAAACTTCCTCATTGGGTTTTATAGAGGAGTTGAAAGACAAGGCTTCAAAATCAAGCAGTGATGCTTCCCATGGAACATCCAAACGAATTATTTTTTCTTGCTTTCTATTTTTGTAAAAAGCGATTAAACGATAGGAAATGCCTCCCTGATTTTCTTCAGAAATACGACCTTCTATGCTTGCCTCGTTTTGGCCATTTAGCCAATACTGATTTAACAAATGTCTATTTTGCCATTTTTGCACGAGAACGGAGCTTACTTCTTCATTTACTAAATAGGGTATTTTGTAGGTTGTCCCTACACGAAATATCTTTTCCGATTCTTCGTGTACGATTAATTCGTTTCCAACAAGACTTTCATTATAAACGGTTATAAAATGAGCCAAAGAATCTACATTTCCATCTTCATCGGTTGCCATCATAGTAAGTTTATACGTACCATTTTTAAGATCAATATCACGATTTGATTCAATGATTGGTACAACGATTTTGGAAAACGTTGGATCCGTTGGCCATTGATCTTGGTAACCTAGTTTATCATCATAGTGATAATTCAATTTTGATTTTTCGAAAGTACTTTCTGAGTAAAATCGCTTATCTACATCATTCCACAAACGCACTCTTTGAAAGGTCGTTGGAGAATGTAGTTTTTCGATTTCTACTCTTTTATCGGATTTTATTTCTTTGTCTTCTACATTAATCGATTGGAAGGTTACATTCGATATTGTATTTTCAAAATAGGTTGTTTTAAAATCATGCTTAATTCTAAACGGTTTTTTATTTAATACAAAAGACTTCGTGTGAGATATGGTCTCCCCATTTGAATCTAGAACTTCAATTAGGACGATATAAGATTTAGAAAAATCAATATTTTGTTCTGGTTGTTTCGTTTGAAATGAACAAACAAAAATCCCTTCTTTATTGGATTTAACTTGATCAAAAGCAATTACTTGATTTGCTTGTTGTTGAGGATAATAATAGCCTCCTCTTCGCCATGGATAATAAGGTCTGTACGTAGAACGAGTAACCGTAAATTTAACTGTAGCATCTTGAATCGGAAAATCAGTGTAGGTCCGAACAGTACCATAAATCTGGACTTCATCACCTAATGAATAATTGGCTTTAAGGCTATCCGTCTCTACGTTGAATTGAGGTCTTTTATAATTCTCAACTTTAATATTCGATTGCGTATTGAAGCCTGATCCTTTCATTCGAATTGAAAAATTACCTGTTAATTTATCTTTAGGAAGCACAAAATCTCCATGAACTACACCAAATTCATCTGACATAAGACTAAGACTGTGAATCGATTGATAATTCGCATCAAAAACTTCAATATCAACCTTTTCATTGGCTTTCACTCGCAGATTTCCTTTTCCTGATCTATCAAAACTGATTCCAGAAAAATAGACTCTTTGCCCAAGACGATAAAGTGATCGATCGGTTAACAAATGGCCCTCACTTCTTGCTTTATTTGGTTGATTTTTTCGCAAATAAATACTAAAATCTGGATTTAACTTTTCATCTTTATATTCGATTGAAACGTACATTTGCTTGCCTGAATCTGTTGTTTTTACTACCCCTCTTTCATTTGTAATCAGGGTATTAAATAGATTTTTTTGAGACACCCTTAAAATTCGATTATAATCTTTTGTATAAAAGTGAACCTTAGCTCCTTTAATCGGCAATCCAGAATTTCGATTATACACTAAAATTTGGGTCTCATCGGGTGTTGCAAATGTTGAAAACCCTAATTCCGAAACAATAAAATCGCAAAATGCATAATGGTCTGATTTCGATGTTTTGTTAAGTCCTTTTTCAGTTACAACGATGAGGTAATGTCCTCTTTTCATTGCTGGAACAATTGCTTCGACAGCGTGTTGGCGATAATCCTCTTCCCAATCGGAGGTTTCAGACCAAGACTCAGTTACCGGTCTTTTTTTAAGCCATTTTAAAAGTTCTTCCTCATTCATATTCAAATGAACATTTATCGATGCATCATCCAATGCAAGTATTTCAAACTGGAATTGATTTTGATTTTTGAAATTTACCTTTACCAAACCATTTTCATTGGGGAGGGTCATTTTTTCGACCTGAATTGATAATTCAGTCAGCTCTAGTTGGTCTCTTAATGTTGCCGCTGCTTTTCTAATTTCCTCATCTACCTTTTTATCATTTAATTCAGAAATCAAAGACATCGCATTAATATTTAGTCGATTCAGATCATATCCTTTTATCGATTCACTCCCATTTGATAGCGCTATTAATTTTTGAGCTTTGTGATATTTAGCCACTGCTAATTGATACGAATCGCCTTCTAACATTGCTTTATCACAGTATTCGAGGTATTGACTTTCTTTATCAAATCTAGTGCAATAGTTACTTTCAAAGGTCAATTTCCAAAAGGCAGCTTTAATTTTGGCTTTTTTGTCTTTTGATTTTCCTAATAGTTTTATTAATTTTTGAAAATATGCATGGGCTTTTTCTTTATTGTTTTTCGGATCTGAATAGTCTAAATCCAAAAAAGAGTTTTCGTCAAGAAAAACATGATGATCTCTCAGAAATTGTGAACCATTATGTAGACCTACGTTATTTGAAGAATTTTGATAAAATCGTATTGCTTTAACATAAATAAATGCTTGAAGATTTTTATTCTTAAGAGATAAGGAGTTTGATTCTTCACCTTCAAATAATAAATTATAATGATCAAGACTAACCCTGTTTAACCCGTTAAACGAGGTAGCCATATCCATATGACTATGAGATTTTTGTCTTAATGACTTAACGGACCATTCTTCAATCTTTTCTGAGTTTTCGTTTGGTACAAATGTTCGATTATTAATTCGATAAAGGTTATTATTTATGTATTGATGATAAAGGTCTGCTAGCAAAACATGAAATAAAGCTTTGACTTCATTTTGAGTCGTCGCGTTTAATGCCTTTTCAATATCATAAATTTTATGCACCTCGGCCACATCTTTAAAAGATAAGGTGAGTTTACTTTTGTAGATGGTTGATTTTATAATCTGATCGGTTACTTCGTATTTTTTAGCAGCTTCAAAAATAAGATCAACTTCTTTCAATGCAGATTCATAAAGCCCCTTTCGCTCTAAATTTTTAACTTTTTTCCATGCGGAAGGAAAATTAAAATCAATGGGTTTCATGGAAAGTCCAAATAAGACACTTACAATTACGATTCCTGACAAAATGAAGGTTTGTTTCATGGTTTTATAGATCTATTATCATTAACTTAATTATAGATGCACTTAGTTTCTTCTTTGACTGTTATTGAAACCTTAAAATATTGACATCCTCCATTAAAGCAGTATTTTCTGTAATATGATTAACCAAATGATTTGCAAAATAAGGCCCTAAAGAAGTTCCTTTGGTACCCAAACCATTAAAAATTAGCATATTTGAATGTAGTGGGTGGCGACCAAGAAATGGTCGTCGATCAATGGCACATGGACGCACACCAGCGCGATGATGAATGATTTCAACGGGATCTTCAAATAGTGCATTTATATACGTTTCGTATTCTTGTCGAAATACCTCCGTAGGATTTGTCCCTTCTGCATTCCACTCATATTCACCCCCTGTCCAAAATTGATGATCCCCTTGGGGCACTAAAAAAAATTGATTTTTAACCAAATCCTTTTCCATATACAAAGGTGATTTACATATGAGCGATTGCCCTTTTGCATTTTTAAAAGGTAAATATGAAAAATAACCACTTTTATTAGGTATTGCTCCTTGGCAAAATATGATATGTGAAAAGTGTTCATTTAAATATAGAAACCCATCTGGTTTTATCTCTAACTCCAACTCATCAAATGAATGTTCTATAAGCTGCGAACGATTTTTTAACCATTGACGATAAGCTTGTACGAGACCAGATATCTGTACTTGTCTTGCACCTACAATTCCGATGTAATGTGCTTCGTATCCAGTAAAAAAAGATTTTTTAATCGGTAATCCGTTCCCTTCGAAAAAGGTTTTATACGCCGGGTCATCTGTTCGATTTAACCAAGCGTTCTCCGCCTTAATCGTCGTTAACTTTCTCCAAATTTTTACTTTTTTAAAAGCTTGAATTGACAACAATTGATCTAATTTTGGATAAGTTTCATCTACCTTTTTTAATAGAATATCATACATCCAACTTTTAACAAAATTTCGCCCAGTAACAGGGTTACAGATACCTGCTGCTGCCATTGTTGCACTGTTTGTCAATCCTTTATCTACAACTTTATGATGGATTTTTTTTTGAAATAATTCGTAAGAAATAAGAGTCCCTGCCAATCCTTGACCCACTACAAGTACATTCATCTTATAAAAATAGCTTTATTGTCTCCTATTTGTCAAGGATTCGTATAAAAGCTTCATGGTAATCAAAAATAAATTTATAATTTTAGAAGTATAATAAACTATGATGATTAAAAGTATACAAACCCTTTTCAAATCGATGATTCTATTGATTTGTTTTACGCAAGTAACCATTGCTCAAGATGCTCCTGATTTTACACATACAGATATCTTTGGTAATGAACATAACCTCTATTCTTACTTAGACGATGGTAAGGCTGTATTGTTAGATTTTTCAGCTACATGGTGTCCTCCTTGTTGGTCTATTCACCAAGCAGGAACGTTAGATAATATTTATCATGATTATGGACCTGGAGGTCTTGATGAAGTTGTTGTCATCTTTATCGAGCCAGACCTTGGAACAAACGAAGCATGCCTTTATGGTAATACAATAGAATGTGTCGGTGGTACGCAAGGCGATTGGGTTACAGGTGTTCCATATCCAATTATTGATTTACAAACGAGTACTACGCAAAGTGCTTACGGCGTAACTGCATTCCCTACGCTTTTTGTAATATCTCCAGATAGAAAAATCAAGAAAACCTATGTTGGTGGTGGTTTTTCGGCATCGGAAATGAGGTCTACGTTAATAAATTCACTGATTCCAGATGCTGGTACAAGTTCTAAGGTTTTAGGTATGTCAGCAGATAGTTATACTTGCACTCAAAATTCTGCTTACTTTGAAATGATGAACAGAGGGGAAGATGTTATTTCTGAATTAACGGTAGAAATTTTTGGCAATGGGACTCTAATCGAAACTCAAGTATTGGCTGTGGATGTCCCTTCATTGTCATTTAAAAATATTACGCTTGATCCTTTTTCAATGCCAAGTGATGAAAATGTACTACTTGAAATTAAAGTAACGGCAGATGGTGATATTGACCCTTCAAACGATGTTGCTTCTGTGAGTGTATCAAGAGCAATTGGAACGGATAATTATATCAATATTTACATCAAAGGAGATGAAAGTTCGGGATCGGATAATACAAAGTATGCGATTTACAATCCAGCTGGCGAAAAAATATTTGAAGCAGATGTAAATAAAAATGAAGTCATAGAATCAAAAGCATATTTCAGTGATCCAGGATGTCATAGATTTGAATTATCTGAAGGCGGATTTGGAGATGGATTATCTTTTGGCGATGTGGAAATAACTTCAAATGATGGTGAAGTTATTTTTGATAATAAATTCTTCGGAACAAAAGGTGGTGCTGATTTCATTGCAGATGCAGTATCAAGCAATCAAGATGAAAGTCTTGTTGAAAACCAACTTTTCCCTAATCCGACGACAAATGAATTGAATATTACTATTTCAGATAATATGACTTTACCAGCTTCGTTTACACTTTACAATCAGTTAGGTGAAATCATTGAAGTTCGATCTATAACTGAGGGTTATTCTACGATACAATTTGATGTGCCCAATGGTATTTATAGTGCTATTATTTTAGGAAAAAATGGTAAAAGAAGTATTGACCCCGTATTGGTTATTAAATAATCAATCGATATAAAACATTAAAAAGCTGACCTTAGGGTCGGCTTTTTTTTTGCTTAAAATTGTGTTTTATCGGACAAGCCACAATTGAAATTCAAAAATCACCAAAAGTTTTCTCTACATTTAAGGTGAGAAAATGAGAAAATGAGAAGAAATCTATTAAATCTTTGGCTAAAGATTTTCGTACTAGGCTTTTGTGTAATTCAGGTTAAAGCTCAATCAAACAACCCAAATATATATGTAGATTCTATCGTTATTCAAGCGACAAAACTACCTTCAGCCTTGCGCAGTTTGCCATTTTCAACGTACCTGCTTTCCAATCAAGATAAGAAGAATACAGGCTTATTAATCTCTTTGCAAGAATATTTGAATGACGTACCTGGCGTTTTTGCCTCGAATGCCAATAATTATGCTCAGGATTTAAGAATTACCATGCGAGGGTTTGGTGCTAGATCTGCCTTTGGTATCAGAGGAATCAAGTTGATTGTAGATGGTATACCAGAAACGACACCTGATGGACAGGGACAGATTGATAATTTAAATATTGGTAGTATTAAGAAAGTAGAAGTAATCAGAGGACCAGCTTCAACCTTATATGGCAATGCTTCTGGAGGTGTTATTTATCTTAATACTGTTCAAGATTTTGATAAAAACTTTATAGAAGGAGGTCTTACTTTTGGAGCTTTCAATACAGAAAATTATCAGTTAAATGCAGGCATAAAAATTACCAAAAAGACTGATTTTATATTGGCAGCAAACCATTTTAATACCAATGGTTATAGAGAAAACAGTTCAACGGCGGTTTCTAATGTAGGGGGTCATCTGATCCATCATTTTAATAAAAAAGCGACTTTAGCACTGCAAGCTCATTACACGTATAGCCCATTTGCACTAGATCCAGGAGGGATAACAAAATTACAAGCAGATACAGCAAGAGTAAAAGCTAGAGATAAAAATGTTCAATTCAAAACAGATGAGCGCGTTCAACAAAATAAATTTGCTTATACTTTTGATTATGCCTTTTCTTCAAATTCAAGTATTAAAATAAATAGTTTTTATAGTAATCGATTATTTCAAGGAAAACTACCTTTTACATCTAGTGGCTGGATTGATTTATATCGGACTTATTTTGGCGGAAGTGCACAATATCAATTACGTTTGAAAGGAAAATCATGGGTTAATACTTTACAAATTGGATATGATTATCTAAACCAGTCTGATGATAGAACGAGGTATGACAATCTTGAAGGAGTCCAGGGGGATGTTGTACTTGATCAAAACGAACAATTTAACAATCAGGCTTTTTACTTATTAGACAATTTACAATTTAAGTCATTTTTAATAAGTGTAGGTTTAAGGTATGATCTAAACAATATTATAATAAAAGATCAACTCCAAGATACTGATGATACAAATGGGAATGTAGACCTAGATGGATTTAGTCCAAGTCTTGGTTTAAGCTTCCCTATGACTGCATCAGGCACTATTTATACTAATTTCAGGACAGGGTTTGAAACTCCAAGTTTAAGTGAGTATTCTTCAAATCCAAATGGTAATGATGGTTTTAACGAGAATTTGGTTTCACAAAGAGCCTTTAACTTTGAACTTGGGTATCGTCATTTAAGAAATAATAAATTCTATGTTGATGGAGTTGTTTTTGTCATTCTATCTAACAATGAATTAGTATCCTACGAACTAGAAGATTTTCCAGGAAGAAATTTTTATAGGAATGCAGGATCGACAACAAGATATGGATTGGAATTAGGTGGTCATCGGTACATAAATTCACATTTCAGGCTGGATGGAAATCTAGGAGTCATGAGTATTCGGTATAGAGAATATATCGCAGATGGTGTGGATTTTTCAAAGAATAGACTGCCTGGCATTCCAAATCAGACAGCGAAGCTTTCTCTAAATTATTCTAAAAAAATCGAATCAAATATTGGAGCAAGGTATGTTGGATCAATATACGCAGATGATGCAAATGAAACTCTTATATCAGGTTTCTTTACCTTAGATTTTAATATTGCTTACCAATATAAAAAACCAGGGTATGATATTACTCCTTTTGCTGGTGTGAACAATATCACAAATACAAATTACTTTGACAACATACGTATTAATGCTTTTGGTAATCGATACTATGAGCCCGCACCGGAACGAAATATCTACATTGGTGTTCGTGTCAAGCTAGAGAAAAGGGATAAAAAAAATGTCTTACCGGAGAGGTAAGACATTTAAAAATCTAAATTAATAAACCAATCTCAATTTAGAAAACGTATAATTAAAAGACGAAATCCGAGTTAATTTCTAATCTACATTATCATGTAGAAAAGAGTTGTTTCTAGACAAGTTATCTAAATCAAAATCATCATCAACAGATATTCTGACATTAGATACTGATCCTCTTTCATTTGAATAACTAACGTCATCCAAACTAATGTTTTGTCTTTCAAAAGCTGGGATTTTTTCCAGTTCTGAAATTATTTGAGGGTTGTCCAAAGGTTTTGAGCTTGAAATCCGCACATATTCTTTTCTCGCTCGTTCCTTATCACGACGCATTCTTTCTTCAGGGTCCATTTCTGGTTTTTCCATAGAAATAATGGGATCGTTATTGTATATATTCCTGTTACTTATGCCTAATTCTTCGATTGTATTACGCACATCATCTTGCTCAAAATCAAATACCACAGCTTCATTCGCTATTTCCAATGGAGCTTCATTACTCATCACTCTAGCAATGTTTTCATCATCGTCCAAGCCTACTTTTTTAGGCCTTGATGCAATTTTTCTCTCTTTAAATCCAGTTTCTTGAAAGCCCGTCGCGATTAAGGTGATATTTATTTTATCATTTAATGAATCATCAGTTCCATGTCCCCAAATAATATCGATTCCTGCTCCAGCTTCATCCAAAATGAATTCAGTAATTTCATCAAGTTCATCCATTGTACAAGCTTTTACGCCAGATGCAGATGTTACATTTAACAAAATTTGTTTTGCACCACGAATATCATTGTCTTCAAGTAATGGTGAATTTAACACCATTTCAGTAGCTCTCTTAGCCCGATCATCTCCTTCAGCTGTTGCACTACCCATGAGCGCTACGCCCGAATTTCTCATCGTTGTATTTACATCCTCAAAATCAACATTAATCGTTCCATGTAACGTGATAATTTCTGCTATTCCTTTCGCTGCTGTCGTTAGTATTGTATCTGCTTGACTAAACGCATCTTCGATCGTAAGGTCACCAAACATTTTTCTTAGCTTATCATTAGAGATAACCAAAATACAATCAACGTTTCCTTTCATTAATTCAAGACCTTCAAGTGCTTGCTTTTTACGTTTCATTCCTTCAAACTTGAAAGGGATGGTAACTATTCCAACCGTCAAAATCTCCATGTCTTTTGCAGCTTTTGCAATAATTGGAGCAGCACCTGTACCAGTACCTCCTCCCATTCCTGCAGTAACAAAAAGCATCTTTGTATTGTGACCTAAAAACTGACGTACTTCATCGATCGATTCGATGCAAGATTGTTTTCCTACTTCCGGTTTATTTCCTGCTCCACGACCTTCAGTAAGACTTGGACCTAGTTGAATTTTCGTTGGGATATCACTCGCTTCGAGTGCTTGAATATCTGTATTACATATGGCAAAATCTACACCTACGATCCCTTTCTTGAACATGTGTGCCACTGCATTACTTCCTCCACCACCAACGCCAATGACTTTGATAATAGAATTATTTTCATTTGGAAAATTAAGCTGCATATTTGAGTTATTACTTGTATTCATGGTTAAAATTCTGAGTCTGGACTTGCTTCAAAAAATTCTTTGGTATATGTAAAAATCTTATCATACCAAGGTTTCATTTCCTTCTCAACAGGTAGTTCTATTCCTTCTAATTCAGCTTCTGCATGATCGTCTATATCATAGACTTCAGATTCTGAATATGAGCCATTCTCAATGGCAATTAATAACAATCCTAAAGCGGTCGCATAGATTGGACTAGCTAATTGGCTACTATATCCATGTGCTAAATGATCAACAGGCAATCCAACTCTTGCATTGAGCCCGGTATGATATTCAGCTAATAAATTGACGTTTTTCAACAATGATCCTCCACCTGTTAATACGATACCTGCGATCAATTTACCTTCGTAACCACTTCTTTTTATTTCCCACATGATATAATCAAAGATTTCCTCCAATCGAGCTTGAATGATTCTAGCTAAATTCTTCTCTGATATTTCTTTAGGTTCTCTTCCTTTGAATCCAGGAATTGTAATGATCCTATTATCATATACCTCTTCAGCAAGTGCAGAACCAAATTTTACTTTTAGCTTTTCGGCTTGGTCTTGCATTACTGTACAACCTTCCTTTATATCATTTGTAATCACATTACCACCAAAAGGGATTACAGCGGTATGTCTGATTTTACCATCTTTAAAAATCGTAATATCCGTTGTTCCACCTCCTATATCTACAAGAGCAACACCTGCTTCTTTTTCTTCATCCGTAAGTACTGAATTTGCCGAAGCAATTGGCTCTAGCGTCATATCGGCTACTTCCAACCCTACTTTCTCTACACATCTAAGTATATTTTTAGATGCGGTCATTTGACCTGTAATAATATGAAAATTTGCCTCTAACCGAACCCCCGACATCCCTATTGGATCCATGATTTCAGATTCGTCGTCCACTGTAAATTCTTGTGGAAAAACATGTAATATTTTATCACCTGGAGGTAGTACAATTTTATGCATATCGTTGATTAATTTCTCAACGTCCTCCAATGTAATTTCAGAATACGCATCACTTCGTACAAGTAATCCATGATGATGTATACTTTTTATATGTTGTCCAGCGATTCCTACATGGACTTTCGTAAACTTCTTTTTTGTCGATCTTTCAGCAATTTCTACTGCCTCTTTTATTGCTTTAACTGTCTTATCAATATTAGAAACGACACCTCTAGAAACGCCTAAAGATTTAACCGTCCCAACGCCTAAGATTTCGATTTTCTCATACTCATTTCGAACACCAGCTATGGCACATATTTTAGTCGTTCCGATATCAACGGCCACTACAATCTCGGATGTAGTACGTACGTCTTTATACATAATTAATGAGTTTTTGCCTTTTAAAATTTCGTAATACTAAGTTACACATTAAAATTAATTAATATGTATAAATTCCCTAAATTTCTTCACTTACACCAAAAATTCTGTCTTTATACTTCAAATTTAGCTCTGGAAATCGATCTAAACCTTCTTTTGGGACCACTCGTTTATAATAGACCTTTAATTTTCCAAATTTATTTTCTAAATCATCTGCAGAACCTAGTAAAATTCTTTGTCTTCCCAACTTTGGAATAACCACAATTTCACCGTTTTCTTTCACATGAATTTGTTCAACTAATGCATTCAAAAATGGATCTTCATCAACATGTTTTGCTACTTCCAAAATTCCATTCAAATTATTTCCTTGAACTTCTTCAAAATCTTTTCTAAACCCATGGATATATCCCGTTGCTACGGGTACTCGAATAGCTGCATTCAGGTAAGTACTTACATAATTCCCTTTACTATCTAAATAGTACGATTCACCATTTTGCATTTCAATCCGAACCAGTGGGTCTTTTTGTTTAATAGAAATGTTGATATTAAAATGTTTGTCAACATACATTTCACAATGCTCAATTCTTTCATCTTTTCTGATCATTGACTCAAGTGTTGTCAAGTCTAATTCACCTACGACACTTTTATTTAAATCAAATCCAATTTTCTCTTTGAATATTTTGAGTATTTCCTTTTCTGTAATCAAATATTTATTTTGGTCAATGGCTTCAATATTGATTTTTACACTAGATATTTGGCTGTTTTTCTGCATTCTTATCGATAAGAATAACAAGCCAAAAATTAAGCTTATCAATGTTACATTGACCCAAGGGTTTTCAAAACCTACTTTCCTATTTGATTTATTTTTACTCATTTATTTTTTTACTAATGCTATTATGTTTTTATGATGCCTCTCTAAATTTCCTGCTCCTAACGTTATTATTATTTCTTGTTTTGTTTCTTTTAGTTTATCAATCAACATTTCATGGCTGATCGCTATTGCATTTTTCTTTTGTAATTTTTCTACAATTATCACGGATGTAATTCCTTCTATTGGTTTTTCCCTCGCTGGATATATTGGCAAAACAAAAACCTCATCTAATAAATCCAATGCTTCGGCAAACCCTTCAAACTGATCTCTTGTCCTAGAATAAAGATGTGGCTGAAAAATACCTGTTAACTTTTTATCCGGATATATCATTCTTAATGCTGAAAGTGACGCTTTAATCTCTTCCGGGTGATGCGCATAATCATCCACAATCACATGGTTATTTGATTCGAATACTTTTTCAAACCTCCGTTTCACTCCCAAAAATGAAGAAAGAGATCTAGCACCATGTTCGACACTTTCACCTAAATAACGGATAACCATCAGAGCAACAGTCAAATTTTCTATGTTGTAAGCTCCTGGTATTTCCCAATGAAACGAAACCTTTTTTCCTAAAATAGAAAGCGATACTTCATTTCTCCAGCCATTTACTTTATGCTCAATGACAAATCCATCACTGTTGGCCACCCCGTATGAAAAAACTTGAATTCCTTTTTCTCTTAATTTTGATTTCCAACCTGAAGAGAAATAGTTTTCAAGACCTGCTTTAATAAACAATGCTCCATTATCTTTAATTTGATACGTAAAAGATTCAAAAGCCTCAATCATTACTTGATGTGTACCATAAATATCTAAATGGTCTGCATCCAAAGATGTAATCACCGCTATTTCTGGAAACAACCTTAAAAAAGATCGATCATATTCATCCGCTTCAACGACTGCTAATGACTCTCCGTTTAAAAAGTTTGCATTAAAGTTTTTAGCAATACCTCCTAAAAAAGCATAAGGTTTCATTTCAAGACATTCTGCCAAGTAACTTAAAACAATAGCCGTACTTGTCTTACCATGAGTACCTGCAATTGCGATAGAAAACAAACTATTTGTAATCCAACCAAGCACCTCCGATCGCTTATAAAGTTCAAATCCATTTTTTATCAAATATTGCTTTTCAATATGATCTGATGGAATTGCTGGTGTATAAACTACTGTGTCAATACCTTTAGGAATAGCTTCAATATCTTCGTTATAATGAATATCCATTCCTTCATCAACCAACGTTTTGGTCAATTGGGTTTCTTTTAAATCATAGCCAGAAACTTTTATTCCTTTATGGTTAAAATATCTAGCTAATGCACTCATTCCTATCCCTCCAATTCCTAAAAAGTAAACGTTTTTTATTTGCTCTATTGATTTCATTCCACTGCTATTTTTGAAATCAAACCAGCTATTTCGTTCGCTGCATTAGGCTTAGCCATTGAGGCTAAATTTTTAGAAAGAAGCTTTTGGCGCATTTCATCGGAAAGTAGATTTTCTGCTGTATCGATTAACTTTTTCGTAATGTTAGTATCAGTAATCAATATCGCGGCCTCTCTTTCAATTAATGCATTTGCATTTTTTGTTTGGTGATCTTCTGAAACATAAGGTGAAGGCACCAAAATGGCTGGTTTAGCAACTAAAGCAAGTTCTGAAATAGTCAATGCTCCGGCTCTACAAATAATTAAATCTGCCACCGCATAGGCTAAATCCATTCGATCAATAAATTTCATTGGTTTTACATGATTCAGCTTTGCTGTTTCCGTTTCCGAAAACGATGTCATATGGCTTTGACCAATTTGCCATATCACTTGAATATGTTTCCAATTTGCTATGCTAGTATTATTTTTCTGCATTGCTTCATTTAAAGATCGCGCACCAAGGCTACCGCCAAAAATCAAGATCGTTTTCTTATTATGATCTAAGTCAAAATGCGCTAAAGCTTCTTTCTTTTTATCTGTCAAATTCAATAGGTCCTTTCTTACAGGATTACCCGTAAATATCGTCTTTTCATCATCAAAGAATTTTTTCATATCTGGATATCCCGTACAAATCTTATCCGCTTTTGAAGCCAATAATTTATTTGTTATTCCTGGGTATGAGTTTTGCTCTTGAAGTACAATCGGAATTTTCATCCACGAAGCAGCATAAAGAGCAGGTCCACTTGCATAACCTCCAACACCAACAATAATATTAGGGTTGAATTTTTTAAGAATAAATCTACTTTTCCAAATACTATGTAATACTTTGATTGGAAATAAAACATTTTTCAATGTTAACCTCCGCTGAAGTCCGCTTATCCACAAACCTTTAATTGGGTAACCTGCTTTTGGAACTTTTTCCATCTCCATTCTACCCTCAGCACCTATAAATAATATTTCAATTTCTTTATTTCTTTCTTTTAAAGCATCCGCTATTGCTATAGCTGGATATATATGACCTCCAGTACCTCCTCCGCTAATGACGACTCTCATCTTTTACTCTATTTAAGGCCAGTTTTTTACGATAATACTCTTCAACATACCTACTTACACTAAGTATAATACCAAATGATATACATGTAAATATTAAAGATGTTCCTCCCATACTTATCATAGGCAAAGTCAATCCAGTGACCGGAACCAAATGCACAGATACGGCAATATTTGCGAAAGCTTGAATCACAATATTTAAACTTAACCCCATTGCCAATATGGATCCGAAAGTCATTGGACACCTCGTGACCAAAGTGATACATCTAAATAATATTGTTAAGTATATAATGATAATTCCTATCCCTCCTACTACTCCATATTCTTCACATATAATGGCATAAATAAAATCTGCATATGGATATGGCAAATTATTTCGCTGCGTGCTATGCCCCATCCCTTCTCCAAAAATCCCACCTTTAGCAATGGCAATTTTTGATTGCTGAATTTGCCATCCTCCATCCGAATTTTGTAAAAAATCCGTAATCCTATTATTCCACGTTTCAATTCGCACAAAGTCAGGCCAGATAGTTCCTAAGGTGTAAATAATTAGAAAAGCAACAATTCCCAAACCAATCAATAATGCAATATATTTTAAGGACACTCTACCAATAATCATCATAAGCAAACAGGTTACAAAAAGCAATGCCGCCGTACTTAAATCCGCAGGTGCTATCAGCCCACAAACCAAGACAATCGGTATGATAATTGGCAAAAATGAACTTCTCCAATCTTTAATTACATCTTGCTTTTTAGCAATAGATCTGGCAACATATATGATTAAAGCTAACTTAGCAAAATCTGAAGTTTGAAATGACAAATCCAACCAAGGCACTGTCAACCATCGTCTAGCATCGTTAATTTCATTACCAAACCCTATTGTATAGGCTAATAAAGGAATCGTAATCGCAAGTAAAATAGGTGCTAATTTAGAATAATAGATATAGTTCAATTTATAACATCTATAAAGCAAAAAACCTCCGATCAATAAGAACACCATCTGTTGAATGAGGTAGTATTCTGTATTACCCGATCGCTGTGAATAAGCCATACTTCCAATTGAACTATATACAGCAAACAATGAAAATAGCCCAAGTAAACTTACAAGAAGCCATACTACTTTATCTCCCTTTAAATTGTTTAATATGTTCGTTAGTACATTCACTTAATCTTAATTTATTTTCTTTACTATTTCTTTAAACTGATTACCCCTATCAATATAATTATCGAATAAATCGAAGCTTGCACAAGCTGGAGAAAGTAAAATTGCATCCCCACTTTGCGCAAATCCTTTTGCTTTTTCGATGGCTTCCGACATACTTTTTGCTTCTCTATATTCAACTGACATTCTTTCAAAAAAAGCAATCAATGCTTTATTATCAATACCTAAAAAAATAACAGCTTTCACCTTTTCTTCAACCAACGTTTTCAACACACTATATTCATTTCCTTTATCTACGCCACCTACAATCCATATCGTGGGTCTGGTCATTGATTCTAAAGCAAAAAAAACAGCATCTATATTTGTCGCTTTACTATCATTTATATACTGAACGCCTCCAATTTCTCTAACTTTCTCAAGTCTATGTTCGATCGCCTCAAATGAAGACAAACCGACTTTTATTTCTTCTTTTGTCAAACCAATTAAAGTCCCTACTTGAGCTGCAATCAAAGCATTAAATTGATTATGAATTCCTTGAATTTTCAAATCTTGAGCTTCTATCTTATATTCCTTCAACAGCAATTCTCCTGCATTTTTAAATGATATAGGATACGTTTTTCCTGTAGCCTTTATCGCTTCTGCTTTCAAGTGAACATCATCTTCATTATAGATAAATACGTCTGATTCTTCTTGATTTTGATGCATTTTAAATTTTGCTTTTGCATAGAGATCAAGATCATATTCATAACGATCTAAATGGTCAGCCGTAATATTAAGTTGGACAGCTATATTTGGTTTAAACCTGATTATATCTTCTAACTGAAAACTACTCAACTCTAGCACCACCCAATCAGATTGTTGCCCACATTTAACCAATTCTGCAAATGGAATACCGATATTACCACCAACTGCAATGCTTCGATTTGCTTTTTTCAACAAATGGTAAATTAGGGATGTCGTTGTCGTTTTCCCATTACTACCAGTGATCGCAATAATCTTTGCATCGCAATACCGATAAGCAAATTCAATCTCACCAATCACTTCAATATTTTTATTTCTAAGATTCTGAATGATTGGTAAACGATTTGCAATTCCTGGACTTTTTACGATTACATCGGATGCTTCTAATATGTCAATAGTATGTCCATTTTCTTCAAAATGGATTTGTTCTTTATTTAATATATCTTTTCGACTTTGATGAATATTCCCATAATCTGAAACAAACACATCAAATCCTTTTTCTTTTGCTAATAAAGCAGCAGCTATACCACTTTCTCCTCCACCTAAAACAACCATTCTCATTTTACCTAATCTTTAAGGTAATGATGGAAAGAATCGCTAAAAAAACACCAACTATCCAAAATCTAGTTACAATTTTCACTTCGTGATATCCCTTCTTTTGGTAATGATGATGAATTGGTGACATAAGAAAAACTCGTCTACCCTCACCATATTTTTTTCTTGTATACTTAAAGTAGGATACTTGGATAATTACCGATAACGCTTCAACTAAAAAGATTCCACACAATATTGGGATCAATAATTCTTTTCGTAATACGATAGCCAAGGAAGCGATAATCCCGCCAATAGCTAAACTTCCAGTATCTCCCATAAATACTTTTGCTGGGTACGAATTGTACCATAAAAATCCAGTACAAGCACCTATAAATGAAGCGATATAAATAACTAGTTCTCCAGAATAAGGGATATAAAGAATATTTAAATAATCAGCAGTCATCGCATTACCTGATACGTAAGCAAAGATTCCGAGTGTTGCACCTATAATAGCAGCTAAACCAGATAATAAACCATCTAATCCATCGGTCAGATTAGCCCCATTTGATACAGCTGACACTACAATAATGACCAAGGGAACAAATATCAGCCACACCCATTTCGTTTTATTCTTGTTGATAAACCATAAAACATCCGCATAATCCATTGCATTATCTTTCAGAAATGGAACATTCGTTAAGGTTGTTTTAGCATAAGCTATTTCCTTTTTAATGCTGACACCAACCGGTGTTTTCTCTTCTATTTGAAATTGTTTTACAATTTCATAATTATATTCTTTTGCTTTTTGAACAGGCAATCGAACAACTACGTCATCATGAACAATCATAGTAACACCTATGATTAAACCCAATCCAATTTGTCCAATAACTTTGAATTTGCCGTGAAGACCTTTTTTATTTTTTCTAAAAACCTTAATATAATCATCAACAAAGCCAATAACAGCCATCCAGACAGTTGCAATTAGCATTAATATGATATAAATATTATGTAATTTGGCCAATAGCAAACATGGAATAAGAATAGAAATAATAATAATAATTCCACCCATCGTAGGTGTACCTTCTTTTATTTTTTGACCTTCTAATCCTAATTCCCTTACTGTTTCTCCTATTTGTAACGTTCTTAATTTTTTAATAATTAAACTACCAAACACTGTTGCTATAAACAAAGAAAGGATCATCGCCATTCCAGCACGGAACGAGATAAATTGAAACAAACCTGCACCTGGCAAATCATTGTTTCTTTCAAGAAATTCAAAAATGTAGTATAACATTTATATGATTAATTGCAATCCTTTCTCTTGAGCAAGACCTGTATTTCCCACTTCAAGAACTATTAAATAATGAATCATCAAAGACATAACAACTTGTCAATCTTCAATATATTTTTCGCTTGTCTCAGCGCTTTAATTTTATGCTTGGATGCAAGAAATCCCTTAAATCGTTATTTAAAAGCAACCTTACAACCGTTAAAACCAACCTAAAAACAATAATAAGAATCTTGATATCTAATGATATCCCAGTCCCATTATTTACTTTATCATACATCCCATTTCTGGGAACAATTTCAAAACTTAACAGTGCAGTAAACGTTTCGAATCTTTATCCAAAAGGATGCTCACCGCAACTGTTAAAACCAACCTGAGAATGATAATAGAACCTACTCTTTTATATCCTATAGCGAATTGCTATTATCTTCCTACTT
>CALDTZ010000086.1 GCA_937924805.1 uncultured Saprospiraceae bacterium | reverse complement strand
CATCGCAATCGTCTGTCAATGTAAATCCGTCTTGATCCAAATCATCATCGAGGGTTGCAGTATTGCAATCATCGTCCATCCCTTTGTATGGTATTTCTGATTGGTTCGGATTAATATCGGGATTGTTGTCATCGCAATCGTCTGTCAATGTAAATCCGTCTTGATCCAAATCATCATCGAGGGTTGCAGTATTGCAATCATCGTCCATCCCATTGTATGGTATTTCTGATTGGTTCGGATTAATGTCCGGATTGTTATCATCGCAATCGTTTGCAGTTGTAAACCCGTCTTGATCTAAGTCATCATCGAGGGTTGCTGCATTACAATCATCGTCAATCCCATTATATGGTATTTCTGATTGATTGGGATTGATTTCGGGATTGGTATCATCACAATCATTAGACAATGTAAATCCATCTTGATCTAAATCATCGTCAAGTGTTGAAGCGTCACAATCATCATCCCATCCATTATAAAGTATTTCTGATTGGTCAGGATTAACTTGTGCATTTGTATCATCACAATCTTCATTAGCAATAAATCCATCATCATCTTGATCTTGAAGTCCATTCAAACAACCAAATGAAGGGGTGCCATTATCTATTTGTTCTGTTTCTCCAGTACAATCGTTTCGATTACTTACAATAATGATGACGTCTTGGAATTCTTCTTGAAAACTAAATTGAAATTCAATTCGACAATCAGCTTTAGCTGTGATGACATAACCAAAATCAGTAGTGTTAGCAGCCATTACGGTAATTAATGCTTCCCATATAGCAGGATCATAACCATCACAAAAGTCGAAATAATACGTGACATCTTCTTCTAAGTTAGTAACTCGATATGATTCATTTGACCAAACTTCAAAAGATGCAGTAGCAGGTACTTCACAATTGACTCCGGCAAGGAAAAACGTACCGTATGGTCCGGTTGCTGCGATTTCACATGCTTCAATTTGTGATTGTTCACCATCACAATTTTCATCGATTTCATTATTTGGTATTTCAGCGGCGTCAGGATTTATGTATGGATTATTGTCATCACAATCATCTTCCAATACGAAACCGTCGTTATCTAGGTCGTGCTCATCTACAATACCATCGCAATCATCATCGATATTATTATTTAGAATTTCTACGGTTGCAGGATTAATATTAGGATCCTGATCATTACAATCATCTTCAATAGGATAGCCGTCCATATCTTCATCATGATCCAATGTACTCGGATCACAGTCATCATCCAATCCGTTAAATGCAATCTCCGTTTGGTCTGGATTAATGTTTGGATTATTATCGTCACAATCTTCAAAATTTGAAAATCCATCACCGTCTTCATCTTTTTCATTGGTCTCTAGTAAATATCCTCCACCCAATAAGGTCATAATTGAATCAATAGCCCTATAATTACTTTTTGATGAGAAAAAGGGACCAGAACCGGCTCCCCCAAAGGTAAAAGTTGAAACCAAAATAGGTTCACCATCATCAAATAAAAAAATGGGATTTCCGCTATTTCCGCCGATTACGGGAGCATAGTAGGATGCAGGTATGCTATTATCCTGAGAAAAGCGAATGAAAGTTCCTGAAACGCTATATACTTTTCTGATAGATGCATTACGGTTATGATGTGTAGAGATCACACGAGCATCGTTAAGACAGGATTCCCAATTGTTTAAAGGAGATAGCACACGATAGTACGTTACCGGAACGTCAATATCAAGTAAACCAACTGTAATATCTGGATTAGTACCACCAGGCACACTATGTTTTGCAATTAATGTAGCTGTATGTTTTACGCCTAGACTATCGTGAAATACTAAAATAGAACCAATAGCTCTTTGATAATGAGTAGCCATTAAGATGTGTCTAGGTGAAATCAAGGTGCCTGCTCTGTTGTCGTCAAAAGCAACTCCACTAAAATCGACCTTTCCTGTCCAATCTTCAAGGGCCCAATCACAATCCTCTGTCGTGCTATATGCTTCGTAGATTCCATTTGAAGTACCTGTATTAGTAATCATATTTTGAACAAAGGCATTGGTGTTTTCAACTTGTTCTTCACAGTTTTGTGCTTGAAGGGTTGACACAAAAAATAAAAAGCAAGTTAGGGTTCCAAAATATTTGAAATTAACAAAAAGTAGATTTGAAATTGTTTGTTTCATTTTTAATGATTTTTTAAATAAATCTCTATCATTTTAATTATTCTTAAAGAAGATGAAAGATTCTTTTGGCCTATTCTCCATTGAATGCTTTTGTAAATAGGGTTAGTAAAAAAATAGGCAAAAGAAAAAGTGATTTAGAAAAATGAATAAAATTTTATCGTGTTTAATTGGTTGCGAATATTTTATAACATCCATAAAAACTAAGCATCGATGTCTATTCTTTTTACTAATTAGGTGTTCTTTTTATGAAAAGGTTATCAGCTGGCCAATATCTAAGCCATACCTTTTATAGTAAATGAAAACACGTTTTATCTTGATTTTTTTTTGCAAACGATCATTTTACGTTTTCATATCGATCTGATTATTTGGAAGTAAATCCGTATAATCTTCATGTTCTACACTTGCTAAGAACTCAGCAAATAGAGCATCTTCAATTTTAATATGTTCCGGCAAAATCCTCAAGCGATATTGGCCTTCCCCAATAAATGTGAATAAATCCTTCCTCTCTAATTGTTGGTCGATATTCAAGTCAGCGATTTCATTAATGTTATCTATAATACGAGTTAAGTATGTCTGATTTCGGATTTCGCCTCCTTTGCCTACAACGATACATTGTTTTTCATAAGCAGCTACTTTTCTTCGAATTCCAAACTTTAGTAAGTTTTTGTATTGTGTAGTTTTAGAGCCAAAATCTACCTCAAGTTCATTGATGTTTTTAGAAGGAATACTTAATTGTAACAGGGACCAATCTATAAATGAAAGTTGCATTTCATTTTGTTTAGGTGTGTTTGCAAGTT
This sequence comes from uncultured Saprospiraceae bacterium, assembly GCA_937924805.1. Lineage (GTDB taxonomy): Bacteria > Bacteroidota > Bacteroidia > Chitinophagales > Saprospiraceae > JAHDDO01. The sequence continues at coordinate 8,191 of CALDTZ010000086.1, read as the reverse complement.
GGATTACCCAGGTGGTTGCCAAAACTAAAAACAAAAAGATCAAAGAGGTTTTGGCTATCAACTTAATTAGATGTTCACCTAATAAAAAGTCAGGTGATACGAAAACTTCAGGAATTTGGGAAATGAATATTAATGCAACAACAATTACTGAAATTATAGCCACGCTAACTAAACCTCTATGAATAAACGTTCGATACATTGAGATAAGTAATAAATAACTAAGAAAACCCGAAAGTAAAACATCAGGAAGAGCTACCAAATTGATAGGGTGGAGATTTGTTTCAGGAATAGTGTAGGAAATAAACAAAGTCAATAAGCTTACTCCAAGTATGATCCCGACTATGATTTTAACATTTTGTTGATTCTTATAAATGAAGGCAGGCGCATCATGAAAATAGTAAATTGCCAATAGTAAAAACATATTATTAACAATGGAAAACACGTAGGTTCCTAATTGAAACGCTATTGATTCATCAGGTGATGAGTCACCAAACCATAGACTCCAACTCCCCGCCAATACCCAAATAAATAAGGCTAGGCTTAAAAATAATAAGCCATGATCTACACGCCGTTGGTCCTCTTCCAAAATATGTTGAAATCGCCGGCTAATATTGTAATAGATCGCTAACAATAAAATGGCTCCAACTAAGGAAATAAAGATATGTGCCAAATGATAAAATTGGCTAAGGTCATTCATAAGTAACAAGGTAGTGTTTAGAGCTCAAATTACAAGCTCAAACTCAATAACAATTAAGCACAATCCAGTATTCTTTATTATTCTTTGTGACAGTGGTTGGTAAACGTCAGCTTGAGGTACTTCTTTGTTTTATCAAATAAACATTATGAAAGAATCATCAAAAACTATGTTTGGTCACCCTAAAGGATTATTCTATTTATTCTTTGCTGAAATGTGGGAACGCTTTTCTTTTTATGGTATGCGAGCCCTTCTTGTCCTTTATATGACAAAACAACTTTTGTTTGAAGATCACCTATCATATGGGGTCTATGCAGCCTATATGTCATTGGTTTATTTTACGCCGTTGATTGGAGGTTTTTTGGCAGACCAATACCTTGGATTTAGAAGATCGATTATTATTGGAGGCGTAATGATGGCTATTGGTCATTTCTTATTAAGCATAGAGCTACCAATTTTCTTTTATGGATCATTGGCTTTGATTATAGTCGGGAATGGATTTTTTAAACCAAATATTTCCAGTTTTGTAGGTTGTCTTTATGAAGATAAAGATATCAGGCGAGATGCTGGTTTTACGATTTTCTATATGGGAATTAACATTGGTGGTGCTTTAGCACCTTTACTATGTGCATGGTTAGCGGAATCGTATGGATGGCACTATGGATTTATGTTAGCAGGCATAGGGATGCTAGTAGGGTTATTCTATTTTCAAAGAGGACTTTCGTCAAGAGTATTTGGAGAACGAGGAACGTTCGATAATGATGAGATTTATAATAAAAAAGTTTGGGGTTTAAATGTAGGGCAACGTATTGTGATTTTGTCTATTCTTTCCCTCCCGTTTTTTATGATCATTTTGAGCTTCAATCAGTATGAACATTATATGGTTTGGCTTGCCTCCTTCGCTATTTTGTTTGGATTGATTAAAATCTATGAATCGGTGGATCCACCGTTTAAAACAAGGCTATGGGCTGTGACTTATTTTACCTTATTAATGGCTGTCTTTTGGGCTGTATTTGAACAAGCAGGTAGTTCCCTTACCTTATTTGCGGATCGTAATATGAATTTAATTGGTATGAATGCAGCACAAACAAATAGTATAAATTCAGGTTTTATAATTTTGTTAGCGATTCCTTTTTCTATGTTATGGGATGCATTAAATAAAAAAGGGTTGAACCCCAATTCAGCGATAAAAGCGGGTATTGGGTTGTTGTTGCTTGGCGTTGGTTTTGTCATTTTTGGATCATCTGCTCAGCATGCGGATGAGTGGGCTAAAACACCTATGGTTTATTTAATTGTTGGATATTTAGTGTTGACAATTGGTGAGCTTTTTATTTCTCCCATTGGACTATCAAAAATGTCAGAGTTATCTGCACCAAAATATTTAGCATTTATTATGGGTGTTTTTTTTACTTCCTCTTTTTATGGTCATTTTTTTGCTGGGAAAATCGCTCAAATGACTACTATAAATCCAAATGAATCGAATCCGTTTTCAAGTGGGATATTGGGAAAAGTGACAGAAATAGTCTCTGGCATGGGCCCAGAAATGTCACTTCATGGAGATGCTGCTAGACAACAATTATATAGTTTCGTTTCAGTATATAGTGTTTTTGGATGTTTGGCAATTGCTATAGGGATCATTTCTATTCTAATTTCACCAATTATAAAACGATGGATGAATGGTGTTCACTAATTAATTTTAAATCATTTGTAGGTTCAAGCATTAATTGTTTACTTTCTAAAGGCGTCAATTGACTTGAGTGCTATTAAGCATTTGAAGTAGCTCAAACGTTTTTTATTATGAAGAAATAAGTTATACACGAATATTTTTTTAGTCAATTTGATGGTTCGTTTTTTACTATTTACACATTTGGCATTATGCCAATTTGCATTTGATCTTAATCATGTATATATGTATAAGTTTGTCTTAAACATACTCACATAATTTTTCATCATTTAAATGTTCAATATTTATATTATTCCCTTTTAGCTCAACCGAATGTAGGAATCCGCTTTTTCTTCCTAGTTTTCTAAAACTATTTTTTTAACCACTTTTTCGCCAGATTTTATGTCTTTTATTTTTATAATATAAATACCCTTTGGCATCCCTGAGACGTCTATTTTTTGGTTGTTATATGTTTGACTAATAATTTTTCCTTGTACGTTCATAATCGTAGTTTGAAAATTTAAAGATTCTTTCATTTTAATAAAAATGAAATCTACGGCTGGGTTTGGATAGACAATTAGTTTATTTAAAGCTAATGTATGAATCGTAGATAATAAATCTTCACCATCACAATCTTCGTCAATTCCATTATTTACAATTTCTTCTGCACTTGGGTTTATATCGGGATTTGTATCATCACAATCTTCAGCGAGGACAAACCCATCCTGGTCCAAGTCATCATCTAGGGTTGTAGGGCCACAGTCATCATCTATACCGTTGTAAACCACTTCGCTTGCTTGAGGGTTTATATCGGGATTTGTATCATCACAATCTTCAGTAAGAGCAAAACCATCCTGGTCCAAGTCATCATCTAAGGTGGTAGGATCACAATCATCATCAATGCCATTGTAAACCACTTCGCTTGCTTCAGGGTTTATGTCCGGATTTGTATCATCACAATCTTCAGCAAGGGCAAACCCATCTTGGTCCAAGTCATCATCTAGGGTCATTGGATCACAGTCATCATCGATGCCGTTATATGGTTCTTCAACTTCGTCACAATCAGAACAAAACTCTTTTGCTCCTTCATCAATCCATAGTTGCAACCTAGCTAAATCCTCTGATGTAATTGGATTATTTGTGTAATTGTTCATTGGTGTTATCTGATGCCCATTACATAACAATCCATTTTGAATGATATCTAACAAGGATGTACCTATTGTTAAATCACATGTATTTCCACCTTGTATAAAATTATTATAGGTTGATAAATTTAAACCTCCACTACCACCATGACAATTGGTACAATTGCTTTCATTGAAAATTGTATACACATCATCCCAAGACATAGCATCGCAAGTATCAATATTATTGTAAACATAGTTTTCAGGAGCTATACAATCAATTGCCGTACTTTTTGGATTGCCCAAGCCATCCCCGTCAATATCTTCATACCAAATATTTGTGCAAATGGTTTGAAATCGTACTTCTGCTAATGAAGCACAATCCATTGGCGTTTCATGAGTAGAAATGATTGTGAAAAGTACTTTTTCTACCACTAGGCTATCAAAATTGGGGCCTTCAAACCCAGCGTATGTATCTGATCCGGGGGCTTGAGGAAAATTGTATGTACCAAGAATATGCCATTGGTCACTGCTATCTTTCGTGTATTCAATGATTACTTCATTAATGCCCATACTAGTTTCACCAGAGCGGTTAGCATTCCATATATGTGTTGAATCAAGTGAATGTGGTTCGTGGAATTCGTACATCAACCACAAACTATTGCCATGTGTCGGGTTTGGATTTAAGCTTGTCTGGCATGACTGCCAACTTTGATTCCAATAATTTCCATTGTCAACACATTGAGCATTTAGAGAAACAAAACAAATGATATTAAGGAAAAAAAATATATATATTTTCATGGTAAAAGATTTTTCATTTAAAAGTTTAATTATGCAAACAAGCCAAGTCTATGATCGTTGGATACTTGATTTAATGTCTCCGGAATAAACGTTCGAATGTTTGGTAAAATATCTTTTAGGTTTTGGTAGGATAATGAAGCATTGTTATTAGCTCCACTACCATCATCCGTAAACCAAAGAGCTAAGTCAGCAAAGTATTCATCACAAGACGTTGTAGGAATAAAACGTCCACCGCCAATATCTAAATTATTAGTTGTTAAATTTGGGTAGCTTCCAAATATTTGTCCACCTTTAATGCCTCCACCCATAACAAGCATGTGTCCGCCCCATCCATGGTCGGTTCCATCCCCGTTCGATTGTAAGTTTCGTGCAAAATCAGACGTAGTAAACGTAGTCACCTTATTTTGCATCTCGATGCTTACTAATGCGGTATTAAAGGCACCTAGTGCTTCGTCTAGATCATTCATTAAGGAACTATGACGTGGAAGCATATCGTCATGGGTATCATAGCCTGATTGGTTAACGTAAAAAGTTTGATTAAGTAAGGGCTGACCATTAAAATTTAGCCCTCCTTTAGAGGCAATTGTTTTTGCTACTAACTTTAGTTGCTTGCTTATTCCAGAGTTTAAATCTGTAAAACCACTTAAATCCAAGCTTGGATTTACGTTAGATAATGCATTTCTAAAATCATAAGAATAATCATTTGCCTTTGAAACAGTATTCGCATACGATTTTTGCAAAATGTTGCTATATGTTTCACCCATTAGAGAATTGATGGTTTCAATTCTTTTAGTATAGTAAGGTAATGTGTTGTTAGTACCCCAAATATATCCACTGCCAAAATCATCATTTGGATTAATAGCAATTTCTTTTAATAAATTTCCCCTTTGAAATATATTATTTCCATTCAATGAAATATGAGAATATGGGTTTAAGTTTGAAGACGATGCGATATCAATCATTCTCCCAGCCCAACCTAAATCAGTTCTACTTTGTGGTATTGATGTTTGCCAATGTTCATTTTGATCAGCATGAGAAAATAAACCTAATGGTTTTGAACGAATGGCATAGTCATTTACATTTTCAATCTTTTCCGTTAAGGTTCCAACATTGGCTATAAAAGAAACATTGCTTCCAAAATTATTGGAATTAAACATGGATTGAATATGGCTAAGTTTATGATGAAGGCCAAACTCATACCCATTGTGATTTGCATTGTCATAGCCATTTAAATCAATAATTTCGTCTTGCTTTAAAGCCATCGATCCTCTGGCTTGTAAATAATGAGGATGTAAGTTTCTTTCAGCATCTTGTGGTACCAACATATTAAATGAATCATTACCTCCCGCTAACATTATGCAAACCAAAGCTTTGTATTCACCTGTATTATTGAATGTTTTACTATTAGAAACGATAGCATTCAATACATTAAGATTCGTTATTGTTGACAATATTGGCGCCAATGTAAGAGAAGAACAACCTATGCCTAACATCTGCCTTAAAAAATCCCGTCTATGATGAATTGACATAACAATTTTTATTTAAGAATTAAAAAATCAGGTGATAACATAATGAAGTATATGGCTTCTCTTACCATTTTCTCCTCAAGGCTAAGCGTTTCTGGAAAGGCACTTGTAGGAAAACTCGTTAAGGTGCTTTGATGATGAAGTGCATCGATGATCATCGTTTTACTTTCGGCCGATAATTGACCTCTACAAAGAATTAAATTAAGATGATCCATCAACGCAACAAAGCCATCAGGTTTACTAATATCAATTAGATCAACCAGTGATTGAAAATTTAAAATTGGAGCATCTTCATAATTGATCGTATTCATTCTATTTCCTAAATCATTTGCTTTTGTGTAATTATAAAAAACTATATCGTTTTGGATAATAACTTTTAAACGATTGATATATTGAATTGAGGTATTATTGTTTAGGATTTGAAATTCAGGTGAGTACATATTACAAGCAACAATGGAGTTATCGTGTTGGTAGTCTGGTCTAAAAAAGTTAAATACAGAAGGAGCAAATAGGAATGATTGATTTACATCATCCATAATGTACTTTTGATCATTGATCCAATATCTATTTGAGCTGGTTTCTAGATTTAATGCGACCATTAAATTGATAAATCGTTCCATTGGCTGAAGTAGTTTCCCGCCTTTAGGGTTCTGTATTTCGTTACAATCCCTTGCTTCTGGATCTAACAATATTGCTTTTATTACCGCTGACATATCCCCTCTAATATTGTGGCCATTATTATTGAATGCTGAAGCCACTCTATTTATATATGCTGAACTTGGACTTGATTTTACGAGTTGCTGAATTAACCTTAATGCAATGAATGGCCCAATATTAGAGTGATGAAATAAGTAGTCTAAAACATCTTTGATATCTTGATCACCTGATTGATTTGCGGGTATGAATAGAGGATTATCCGTGTGTGTAAATAGCATCTTTTGAGAGGAGTCATGGTAATCATTTTTGTTTCCCAAGTAATCAAAGCCTGAATCATTCATATTCATTGGTCGCGTATAATCAATAATATCCGCATGCATATTGAAATTTGGTGGATTAGTATGAGAAGAATTGAGACCAATGTAGGCTAAACTATCTCTTCCTCCGCCTGATAGACCGGTGAAAACTTTTGCAAGTTGCTCAATATCTTTATTATAGTATGTAGGAATAGATTGACCTAAAGCATCTAATTTGAGTGAACCATCATTATTTAGTTCGTTTAATCCAATGGTAAATAATTGCATTAATTCTCGTGCAAAATTTTCATCTGGTTTTGTATTATTTAAAAGATCTTCTTCTGCATTATTTATATGACTTAAATATTCCCCCATAATTGGGTGGTACGTAACATTTTCAATTAAGGTCCTAAAATTTCCAAAAGCACCTTCATAAAGTGTATTGTAAAAATCTGTTATACCGAAACCTCTATTAAAAAGGCCATTTGCATTACGATGGATTACAAATAGTTGGCTTAACGCGAATGCTACTTTTTGTCTTAATTTGTCTTTATGTTTAAATATTTTTTGGTAAAAAGCATAGGTGGAATAATCTGATAATCTATAGATGTCCTTTCTTTTTATCCCATATGTTAAAAGTGAATCCGCAATCTCTTCAAAAATGTTATCATATTCATCATTGAATGAAATGTACGGCATGGACATCTGTTGATCAAGCCAAACATTAATGCCTATTTCCGATAGGTTATGAATATCCTCGTAATTTGAACCTAAGCTTGCTTGTGCTAAGAACCGAGCTGCACTAGTTTTATCAACGATATATCCAGTTCCATCCAATGAGTGACTTGTTGAATCGCTATTTTGTAGAGGACTGCTTGTCACCGAAACGCCAATTGTATTTCCTTCTCCAAAATGATCCGGATAAGTTTGTCCAATCAATGAAGTTATGAAACACATAACGGATGTAAATATTAGTAAGTATTTTTTCATTAAAAAAATCGTTTTTTAATTCTATGCACAACATTAATTATGTCCTTTAAACACTGGTGAGTGATTAATTATTTAAAAATTTTCACCTAGATACAATTCGTTCTTTACCTAATTTAATTAACTTAAGATCATTGTAATGCTTTGATTATGGGTAACTAAACTACAGGTCCTGGCATTAATTTCTTCATGTAAAGAGTTTTTAAAAGTTTAGCCTCATGATTGTTTGTTTATTATCATTATTGCTGGATCTTATTTTTACTTTAATGATTGTTGATCACCACTCTTTCACAAATTTTTTGTCCTGATATTTGGTCTTCAATTTGAAGAATGTAGACGCCACTCTGGATATTGCTTACATCAATCCGATTCATATCTAAAGAAATATTCATTCGTTTGCCATTTAAACTAAATAGTTGAACGTTAAAATTTAAATGTCCATC
>CALDTZ010000085.1 GCA_937924805.1 uncultured Saprospiraceae bacterium | reverse complement strand
AAGACGTTGTTTTAGGTATTCTTTTAAGTCGAAAAATAATCAACATCATGAAGGCTTATTTATTGAAAGAAACAGTTAGAAATGTGAAATTATATTATAAGGTGGACAGAGTAGATTTGAAATAAAATGAACCTACTTATGAACAAGCCTTGATTTTGAGCTAAAAAGTAGTTAATTATGAATAGAACTATGGATGTTAACTTTTCACCTCACCCAATTTTTGAAATTTCATCATGCGTACTATAATATATATACTTCTCGGAGGCGTGCTTCTAAGCATCTCATCATGCATAAAGGATGAACCAGATCTAGGTTATAATATTGTATGGCAAAAGACGATTACAGAAAATGCTCCTGTTTTTTTTGATGATCCAATCATTCATGGAGATTTATTAATTCAACGAAAGACAAATGAAGGAGTGTTGGTCGCATTAGATAAGAATACCGGGGATGAAGTATGGAGGTGGACAGAGGCTTATGATGAATATGGCGTGGATGGATTTGATTTAAAAGGCCATATACACGATGATATTTACGTAACAGGTTATGCGAACCTCAACTATGGCATCAACCTATTGACAGGTAAAACAGTTTGGAAGAATAAGGCAGAATATATACGAGTACAATATATCAATGGTTATGAAGATAAATTCTGCTTATTTGAATCTGAGCACATGGAATATTATGGTATTTTAGTTGGTGATGTTTATACTGGAGAGATGAACAAAGTTTACGAATTCGAACGTGAAGATGAGTATAATATAGGTTCAACACTACCTTTAATGATCGAATGGGAAGGCAAGGAATATCTTACATTTTCGAAGATTAAGTGGGGGTATGTTCAAGGGTTTTATGAAGAAAACCAATGGTTACATTTGTATAGTTTGACAGATGATTCATTAGTTTGGGTCTCAGACACCATCCCTCTTAAGTATAATGTAAGTGGAGTTGCTGGTCGTCAACCTCGGTTTCATGACGGACAAATATTGCTCGATAATGATGCTATTTACTCTTATAATATAGAAGATGGATCTTTGCAATGGTGGAAACATTATGGTAATAACTTTACGACGAGTCGATTGACAGCAGCGGATGGTAAGGTTTTCGGAAATAACAGTACTGGGTATATGGTAGCTGTGAATGTACACACAGGTCACCAATTTTGGCATACAGAAACAGGCGGCAATGCAGGTCATCTAACCTATCACGAAGGAAAAGTTTATATTTCTCGTGCATTTCATCCACCTACCACAAGGCATCGTTTGATGGTGGTAGATGCTTTGGATGGATCGGTATTGCATGACCTAAATAGGGATGCAGACAACTATCAAGAAGATAAAATAATAGGCACCTTTACTCAGTCTATGACGGTCGATCCATCGACAGGCTACATTTATGTTGGAGATCATAAGCGATTGATGTGTATAGATCTAGAAGATTGATGGAGAGGGATAAGAAGTAAAAGTTGGATGATTTTTATTATGTGTAGCCAACGTTTTGATTTGATATACAAAATAGAAAAGGCGAACCTCTTTATATCCAATAAAAAAAGGCGACAATATTTTCATATTGCCGCCCTTTAGATTTTTTATTCTATCAAATTATAATTTGATACTGAATGTATATTGATCACTGTTATCGATCTCATTGATAAAGATATCAGTTACAACTAATACATAATATTTACCATTATTTTCTACAGTAAACATATCTCCTGTAGATACCATGTTACTTACTCCACCATTGAAGTCTACACCATTAGCGTGAAGAGCAGCAACGGTTTCTTTAGAATCAACACTTGTGAAAGTAAACCCTTCTTGAAGACCATTAGATCCTGGAACTAAGTATTTAACGACTGAGCCATTAACACCAGAAATTTGTTGTTTCCAGTTTGATGCATTTGGTAAAGAAGCATCTACACCTTCGTCTTTTATTTCAGCTAAAGGATCTGAAGAACCCGTACCGTTTCCTGTATCTAGATCAAGTCCTCCTGTTCCTGCTGGTCCAAAAGAGTTCAATAGTGCACCTGAGATTAATGATACAGGTGTTCCTGCAGCTTCTACAGATACGTTTTTAGAGATAGTTGAAGAGTTACCAAAATCATCTGTGATAACGACTTCGTAAGCACTTACTCCTTGATCTTGGATTCTGATAATTACATTTTCTTCAAAACCAGTTTGATATTCTGCTGGTAATGAATAAGGGTTATCATCAAATGCATATGCACCAACCTCAGCTCTTGAAGCATCAACTAATACACCGTTTTCGTATATAGCAATTGAAGCTAAACTTGCACCTACTGCAGGTTGCGCATTAACCATAATTGAGTATAATGAACTTCCTGGAAGTGTTACTTCTGGGCTTCCGCCTGCTGTAACTGTCGGGGGATCTTGAGACTCGGTAGTGATTACTACGCTTGTACTGTTAGAGTTTCCATCTTCATCTGATACGGTAAATTCATAGCTTTGAAAATCAATGATGTCATGAGCAACGATTGAAATTTCCCAAGTTAATCCAGTTTTGTCATCACCTAAAATTAATTTGTTAGGGTTTGCTCCTGGGTTGTTACCATCGATTGTAAACTGATCTGTAGATAAGTTTATGTCGTCAGCACTTAATGAGAATAAGTTTAAATCAGAAGTACCAGGTGTTACAGATAATTTTACTGTAAAAATTTCTCCAGGAGAAAGTGTAGCATCATCAGAAATATAACCAGCTTCTGCTGATAGTGATAATGATGGGCCATCTGGATTTCCAGTTCCTGGTTCTGTTGGCTCAGGATCACATGAAGTAAACATTACTGCTGCCGAAACAAATAATAATGCTAATAATTTAAAATTTTTCATTTGTCTAGTTTGTTGTTTAAAATAACTATAATTAATATGCAAAGTTAACGCTTTACGAGTTAAGAATGCCCTTACATAACGTTATTTAGATGGGGTTTCGTGTTAAAAGTAACTTAAGGAGCTAATAATCTATGTTAATAAATTTTGCAATTTTTGCATCAGTCTTATATTAAGTACTCAAATCTTTTAGTATGAAAAACTTTTATTGTACACTTTTTATGTCATTCCTTACTTTATTTGTTTTTGGGCAAGATGAAAATTTTAACTTAAATGACTATGAAATGCCCATTTTAAAGAGACATTTCCTATCTACAACGCCTTCAATAAATCAATTTTTTAGTACTAGGGATGAAGATTACAATGGTGGTCTATCTATAAATCTTCCTTTTTCTTATACTAGATTTGCTAATCTTACAAATAAGATATCAAACAGTAGCTTTAATTCTTTTTTGGGCTATGGGTATAATGGGGGTGGAAGTAATTTTCAAGGCACGTTAAACATTCGTCATGAAGACTATCATTTTGTCACAGATAATAATGTTTTTTTTCAGACTGGATTTTCTACAGATATAGATGTGCGTGATGAAGATTATAGGATCGATTTTGGTTTGCCATTGTATATTGGGATTGGTCGACCGCAGCAGTTGAATGGTGCTTGGAGATCTGCAACCATGGCTAACAATCAAAGATCGATAGGTAATAGCGATGGGGATTTATCCAATGAACAAATATTTGAAACAGGCCAATTTATTGACCAGCTTAGAAATGAACGTTTTTTCGATTCTAGGTTAGGACGGATTGACCGAACAGAGCGTATGTATCAGCATTTGATGGACCGTGGGTTTGTTGATGAAATGAATATTACGAGTATGGCAAACTTTATGGATATATGGCGCTTTGAAAACTTTAAATTAAGACAAAAGGTTAATCAGTTTAAAGTGGGTATTGATCCAAACTTTAGTTTTTCGAGTAGTACAGATAATTTTATATTAGATTTACCTATTAGTGCTTTTTATTCATATGAGAAAGCAGTAGGGTTGGATTTTCAAGTTGGTTTTAATATGGGTGCCACCTATCGAATGGTTTCAGTTTATGATAATGACTTTAAGGAAATTATCAACAGTTATAATTCAATATCCATAGATCCGACGTTCTTTTTTGAATACCTTCCTAATATTCGTAACAATTATCGGATTCAGTTAGGAACGACTTATACAAGTACGATGGTAGATAACATCAATGATAACACAGCTCTTTCTATTCCTTTGAGTTTTAGTTGGAGTTATTATTTTAGTCCAGCTTTGCAGTTTTTTGCTGGGTTTAGTGTTCGTACTGATTTCTATCTTTCTAAGGTTAATGAATCTTTGCCTGATAGCCAGTTATATCAACAAATTTTTACGGGGTTTCGATACCAGTTCTTTTAATATCGTTCGTCATCTACATAGGGAAGTTTTTCCATCTTGACAACCTCAAGACTAGGGAAACCAAAATCTTCGACTATTTTGCCTGTAATGTAATAACAACCTTTACCCCTGAATGGGTATTGGGCCATTGACGGAGGAAAGTGGGTGGTGTCAAAGAAATGTCCTTTTCGATCAAGCCAAGTACCAAAAGCCATTCGCTTTTTATTGACGGTATTTACATGCTTTCTTGCGACATAATAACCTAACATACGCACGGTTTTACCAACATGTTTTTTCAAATGATCAGCGAGTAGGTCTTCTTTCTTTTTGACTTTTATTAATTCAAATGGAGAGCAAAGAGGAAAACCTAGGAGTTCGATTTCATCGAAAGCTTGTTCAAATTTGCCTTCTTTAAGTTCGGGAAGAATAAAGTTCTCGGTATCACCTTGAAAGAGGACAGCACTGTTTTCTTGTTTGATTACGGGGTTATGGACGGCATTCTTCTCCCACATTAATTCGTATTTGTTTAACTCTGTAAACCTAAAGGCACCGATGCGTATCAGTATTTCCAATTGCTCTTTAGAGATAAAAACCCGTGTAACAAATTCCTGTAGGGTTTGGTATGGACCATTGTCTAGTCGCTCCTGAACGATCTTTTTAGCTATTTTTCTTTCGAGTTCAGAGATATGGACGAAGCCAATATACAAGTCGTCACCATAGATACTGGTAAGATAAGTGCTGTGATTTACGCATGGTGCTTTGATATTGGCACCAGACATACGTGCTTCATGTACATATAGTTCTGTACTATAAAAACCACCAAAGTTATTGATAACCGCGACCATAAATTCTTTTGGAAAGTAGGTTTTTAGGTATAGACTTTGAAAGGATTCAACGGCAAAACTAGCGGAGTGTGCTTTACAAAAAGAGTACCCACTAAAACTAGCTATTTGGCGCCATACCTCATGGGTCAACTCTTCTGGATATCCACGTTCTTTACAGTTGCGAAAATATTTTGCTTGTAGGCGATTAAACGTATCCGAACTTTTACGTTTGCCAGTCATAATACGACGTAAGACATCAGATTCATCTAAATCTAAACCTGCAAAATGATGTACGATCTTCATGACATCTTCTTGATATACCATCACCCCGAATGTTTCTCCTAGGTGTTCTTCGAAGATAGGGTGAATGTAAGTAAATGAATCTGGATTAAATGAGCGTTGAATATATTCTCTCATCATTCCTGACTTGGCTACACCTGGCCTAATAATGGAACTAGCAGCTACAAGATGAACATAATTGTCACATGACAACTTACTTAATAGGCCACGCATAGCTGGAGATTCTATGTAAAAACACCCAATGCACTGTCCTGATTTGAGTTTCTTTTTAACTTGTTGGTCCTCTTTTATTGCCGCTACATTATGAATATCTACAGCTTTACCTTGATTAGCAGCGATTAATTTTACGGCTTCTTTAATATGTCCCAATCCACGTTGGCTGAGGATGTCATATTTATGAAACTGTAAATCTTCTGCTCCATACATATCGAAGTGGGTAATAGGAAACCCTTTGGGCATTAACTGGAGAGACGTGTGATAATTAAGGGGGCGTTCACTGATTAAAATTCCTCCAGCATGGATAGATAAATAATTTGGAAAGCCCTCAATCATCTTTCCATATTTGAATATATGTTTGGCGTAAGGATGGTGTTTGTCACTGGCCAATGGTTCGGTAACAATTAGATCTATGTCGGCCTTTGGTAATCCGAGTACTTTACCTAACTCTCTAATAATAGATTTTCCTTTGAACGTGTTGTACGTAGCTAATAGTGCGGTGTTTTCTCGACCATATCTTTTGAATATATAGTCTGTAACATCATCCCGTTCGTCCCAAGAAAAATCGATATCAAAATCGGGCGGTGAACTTCGGTGTGGATTGATAAATCGCTCGAAATACAAATCCAACTCAAGTGGATCCACATCGGTGATATATAGATTGTATGCTACGATAGAATTAGCACCACTGCCTCGACCGACGTGGTGATAACCGGCACTATGACCATATCGTATAATGTCCCAAGTGATTAAAAAATAGGAAGAGAAACCTAATTTTACGATGACTTCATATTCTTTTAATGTACGCTTCATGGCTTTTTTGTTTCTTGGTCCATACCTTCGTATGCAACCATTGACAGCCAGTTTTTTCAGCAGTTTTATATCATCAAGATGATCCCCTGTGAATGTTTTTTTGTTGTTATCATTATGACTAGGTAGGTCTGCTTCGCATTGATTTATTATCGATTTTGTATTATCTAAGATCGTTGGGTACCCTTGAAATAAGTGGGCTAGCTGATCGGGGCTATACAGTTTTTCAGAAGCATTGGCACAATGTTTTTTGTCTAGTTTGCCAATGACAATATTGAGATCTATGCAGCGAAGGAGTTTGTGTATTTTGAAACCATTATTATCGATAAAAGTGAAGGGGGCAAAAACGACTAATTTATGCTGAAAGTCCTTGAGGTAAGAACTGTATAACTTGTTTACCTCTGTAGGTCGAATACCAATAAATTCATTTTCACGTAACTTGTGTATTCCTTTGGGTATCTTTCGGTAGATGATAAAGGCATTTTTAAGTGGAGGTGCTTCTTTGGGAATAGGTTCTCGATCTAATGAAGCTTTAGTAAGAATTTGATTGAGTTCACGGAAACCTTCCGCATTTTTGGCAATACCTGTATATAGATATTGTGTGTGATCCGTTTTTGAGGATGAGTGATCTTGAATTTGACGAAATTCAATGCCAAGAATTGGTTTTATATTATGGTTTTTACAAGCTTTTACAAAAGCGTAACTACAGGAAGTATTGTTGATATCTGTCAAAACCATTGATTTCAATTGTTGATTGGCAGCATGTGAAACAAGGTCCTTTGGTGACAAAGTACCGTACTTAAGAGAGTAGTATGAATGATTAGCTAGATACAATTGTTGAATTTTTCAACTAATATATGACGAAAAAACCAACCATGAGTAATATATTTAGAATTAGTAATAATGTTAGATTGTTATTTACCCATCAAAACCTGTTTTTTGTTTTGTTGGTTTTTATGGTTTCGTTTGTAGGATCTAGTTGTCGACAAAAAGGATCCCAACCATCATTTGACTACAGTCAAATACGTCAACAATCCGAAGGATCATCTGGAACGGTGGTATCCGCACATCCATTGGCGACACAGATAGGGGTAAACGTTTTAGAAAAAGGAGGAAATGCGATCGATGCTATGGTTGCTACCCAATTTGCATTAGCGGTTACATGCCCAAGAGCTGGAAATATCGGGGGAGGGGGTTTTATGATTGTCAAGATGGCGAATGGCGAATCAGCGGCACTTGATTTTAGGGAAATGGCGCCCAATGCAGCATCAAAAGATATGTATCTAGATAATAAGGGCAATGTCATTGATAAAATGAGTCAAGATGGGCACATGGCAGTAGGTGTTCCGGGAACGGTAGATGGCATGGTGAAAGCACACAAAAAATATGGGAAATTGCCGTTTGGAACCTTGTTGTCACCAGCGATTTTACTAGCTAAAAATGGTTTTGTGATCTCCGAGTCGGAAGCCGATAGGATTAATAAATATCAATCCGATTTTGTGACCTATAACGATGAAAGTTGCCCATTTGTAAAAGAAAAAAAGTGGAAACCTTTAGATCTTTTAGTCCAAAAAGACTTAGCGCAATCACTGACAAGAATAAAAGAGGAGGGTAGAGCTGGTTTTTATCTAGGAGTGACAGCGGCAAAATTAGTAAGCGAAATGCAAGAAGGGGGAGGTATCATAACATTAAAAGATTTAGAAAATTATCATTCCATTTGGCGAGAGCCGATTAGTGCAAAATACCAGGAATACGAAGTTTTGTCTATGCCGCTACCATCGAGTGGAGGTATTATTTTAGCCCAAATACTTACTATGTTAGAGCAAATAGATATTGGAAAATATGGGACAACAAAATATATACACACTTTAGCGGAGATTGAAAAAAGAGCTTACGCAGATCGAGCAGAATATTTGGGGGATAATGATTTTATAAATGTTCCACTAGATCGACTATTGGATACGAACTATCTAAAATTAAAAATGGCGGATTTCAATGAGAATTTAGCAACGGTATCGGACCAAATATTTAGTGATAAAGAAAGTAAGACACTAGAAAGTTATGAAACGACTCATATTTCTGTAGTGGATAAACAAGGTAATGCCGTTTCGACTACAGTGACGTTGAATGGTAATTATGGAAGTAAAGTAATGGTTGATGGTGCAGGTTTTTTTCTAAACAATGAGATGGATGATTTTAGTGCTAAACCAGGGGTTCCAAACTTATATGGATTAGTAGGCTCAGAGGCCAACGCTATTGAGGCAAAAAAAAGAATGTTAAGTAGTATGACTCCTACAATTACCACAAAAAATGGTCAAGTACATATGTTGTTAGGGTCGCCTGGAGGATCAACGATTATTACTTCTGTATTGCAAGTTTTTCTAAATGTAGTCCTTCATGGAATGACACTGGAGCAAGCACAAGTTGAGCCAAGGTTTCATCATCAATGGCTTCCAGATCATATATTGGTAGAAGAAGGAGCTTTTGATAAAGCTATTTTGGATTCATTAAAATCTATAGGTCACAAGATTTCTTCAACCAAAACTATTGGAAAAGTGAAAGCCATTTTGATTGAGAGAGAAAGACAAAAAGGGGCAGGAGACCCCAGAAATGCCGATGATTGTGCAATGTCTATAGAATAATAAGCCTAATCATTTAAAAATAATAAAGAGGAATAATGAAGTATAAACAAGTAATGTGGTCCCTAATTTTAGTTTTGGGAATAACAAATAACGCAACGAGTCAAAACTATTATCTGCATTGTGGGCATATGTTTGACGGCTATGATATGCAAAAAGAGAAAACGGTAGTTGTCTCTGATGGAAAAATTGTTGATATCTATAATGGGTTTCAAGAAGTAAAAGATGGTTATATGTTATTGGATTTTAGTGAAGCAACCGTACTTCCTGGTCTTATGGATATGCATATCCATATTGAGCACGAATCGAATCCAAAATTATACGAACAACGATTCAGAAATAATGATACAGATGTAGCTTTACAAGCAACACAATATTGTTCTCGAACATTATTAGCAGGGTTTACCACGGTTAGAGATTTAGGAGGTACAGGAGTAAATGTATCGCTTCAAAAGGCCATTAATCGAGGATTTATTGAAGGTCCAAGAATATTTACCGCTGAGAAATCATTGGCAACAACAGGTGGACATGCCGATCCATCAAATGGCGTTCGAAAAGATATGATGGGTAACCCAGGTCCTAAAGAAGGCGTTATTAACAGTCCAGAAGAGGCTAGGCAAGCAGTTCGACAGCGATACAAAAATGGTGCGGATTGTATTAAAATCACAGCAACAGGAGGAGTACTGAGTGTTGCAAAAGATGGCTCCGGCCCGCAGTTTACTTTAGAAGAGATAAAAGCTGTTGTAGAAGCTGCAAATGATTATGGATTTGTTACCGCAGCCCATGCTCATGGAGCAGAAGGAATGAAACGAGCAGTTATCGGTGGAATCCATAGTATAGAACATGGAACAAAAATGACAGAAGAGGTAATGGAGTTAATGGTAAAACATGGTACCTATTTGGTGCCTACGATTTCTGCAGGTAAGTTCGTAGCCGAAAAAGCAGAGATTCCTGGTTTTTATCCAGAGGTTGTAGTACCTAAAGCAAGAGAAATAGGCCCAATGCTTCAAATTACTTGTGGTAAAGCACATAAAAAAGGAGTAAAAATTGCTTTTGGAACAGATGCAGGCGTTTCTCATCATGGAGAAAATGCTAGAGAGTTTGAGTTTTTAGTAGAAGCCGGATTGACTGAATTAGAGGCATTGAGAACGGCAACAAATAATGCTGCAGATCTGATGCGAGTTTCTGATTATTTAGGACACTTAAAAAAAGGATATACGGCAGATATTATAGCAGTAGAAAAGAATCCAATAGATGACATTACAACAATGAATAACGTCAAATTTGTAATGAAGGCTGGTATTATCTATAAGCAATAAAAGTATTGGTGCGACTCAAAACCGGGGGAAGTAAACGAGTGCACCAATACAAATAGGTTCTATCTATATCTAGTCATCATAAATGATGAAGATTTTTTTTTGGATTTGTAATGTAATGTAAAAAAGTATTGGTGCGACTCAAAACCTGGGGGAATAAACGAGTGCACCAATACAAATAGGTTCTATCTATAATCTAAGCATCTTTTTTGATGTAGAATATTTCTCATTTCCAATGGTGATAATCAGTACACCTTTGGTATTATTTATCATTGTTTCATCAATTAATATTGTATTCAATCCACGCAAATAACTTTTCTTTCCAGAAAACACTTTATTTCCTAGCACATCGAATATTTCAATCGCTAATACTGCATCTGTCTCAATTTCAAAATCTACTGTTGTATAGTCCTTAAATGGATTTGGCGCATTTTGATCCATTTTGATAGAAGAAGAAGGATCATTTAGTGCTCTTTTCTGAATCGAAAGAGGATAATCATTAAAGTTATTATCATAAATTTCAGATTTTGTAATGGATGAATTTATCAATACTGAAGATCCAGTATTACTTGTAATCGTAAATAAAGTACTCCCTTTTAAAATGTGGACTGGCTGCATTAAAGCAACACTTAAGCTAATTGCTTGCTTGTCTTCATGCGTTGCTATGTAGATGTCTTCATTTGAAAAGTAATCAGATTCAATCCTGAAATCTTCAAGATCAATGGATGGAATTTCTAACGTAAATTGTAAACCGTAGCTAAACATGTCAAAACCTGAAACTAGGTCAAAAACAGATCCATTTTTTACGATATTTAAGTGTTTGTTTTCAGCTCTATTTTCTGTTTCTACACCAGGTGTTAGGTTTACAGAATTATCTACATCACCCATTTTGATCGCTGTGAAATCCATATTTGGTGCATCATGATCAAGATTTGAAAGCTCCATGCTTTGTTGGTATTCCCATGGATTGCTATCATCCAAAAATGTTTGATCTGAATCTATAAATACCCAAGATTCTACTTGATCAAAAGAATCATCAACACCAAGGATTAATTTTCGTATATCAGACATATCTGAAGCAGATAAACTATTACTATTATTTACATCTGCAGCAATAATCTTATACGGGGAATCTATGTTTTCTAATCCCAATAAGTGACGTTGGATAACCACTATATCTATAGTTGAAACACCGTTTAGGTAATGACTATCTCTTTTTGCACTAAGTGAATAATTACTATACATAGGTAAAGATTCAAACATATAGCTTCCATCTTCACTGGTCATTATTCCGTTTAATTGACTTTCGTCTTGGAGGATAATCTCTACATTTGATAGTGGCTCATTTCGTTCTGTTACTAAACTTCCCCCAACAAATACTTCCTCAATAATTTCCTCTTCTTCCTCTTCTTCCTCTTCTGTTTCCTCTTCGACAACTTCCTCTTCTTCTTCATCCTCTGATTCTTCTGAGGTAGCTGGACAAAGTTCAAAATTGTCTTGAACATCGATATGCGTAATACAGAAAGATTGATTGCCAGCTTCATCTGTAACATAGACATCTACTTTTCTTAACCCAATACTATCACACGTATACGTTAACAACGTGTCATTAGTATTTGTTGAGAATGAAAATAGAAGATCTTCATATGATGTGCAAAAATCAGCACTACTAGCGTCAAATAAAGTAGGTTCAATCATCAACATTGGCATGGTATCAGAACCAACAATCATTACGTTTAAGTTTCCACCAATACCGTTTATACATGCTGCCGTTGGAGCTTTACAATCTTTGACTTCAAAAATAACATCACAGGTATCTCTATTGCCACATCGATCGTGAGCAACCCACTGAATTCTATGGATACCAAAATCTAAGGTATCGATATATTGACCGGTAAGACCTTGTAAATCAAATGTGTCATTATTATCTAAATCCACTTGATAAGAATATTGAATATCTATTGAATCCGTGCAAGTATCTGTTGCATAGGCACTCAAATCTACAGGTCCTTCACATGCATTGTAAGCAATACAAATCGTCGTGTCTTGACAATTTTGAAATTCTGGAGGATCCGTATCTTGGTAGTATATCGTTTGTCTGTGTGTAAATACACCATCCGGGTTATCTTCATTAGATTCATATTGACACCAGTCTACCAATGTCCAATCCAGATAGACAACAATACATCCTGAGTTTGGATCGTCAAATATTTTTGTTGAATCTACAGATACACCTACCGTTGAGCAATTATCATTTGAAAAGATAGGCTCGGGCAAGTCTGTTGCTGTAGCTTCGCAACCATTGATCGTAACATCATCAGGCCATGTTATATCTGCCATATTGAAAGGATTGTTATCTTCAACGGTAATGGTATGCTTACACGAATCTTGAAGACCCGTTTCATTCGTTACATAAAGTGTACGAGTTATATTTCCTTGATTACATTCTCTAGTATCTATATAAGCTTCCGTAATTACGGCATCTGGACATCCATTAGAATAGAAGCCATCTTGATATGTTGCGGGTGCTGCAATAGGGTCAACTAGTTCGATAGTGGCAGGCATAGAATCAAGATGAACAAGTGTTCCAAATTCAAAAAGATTCATTAAATCAACATCATAGTCACATGATACAGTTACATCAGGAACGCATTCCATCGGTGAAATGCTAGGTGTGCTTTCAAGTACTGTGACTACTACCATACAAATGGTAGAAACGGGTGGTTCGGCGTGATCAGTTGCTACACCCATAATCATAGTCTCAAAATTCACGTTGCCACAACACACATTCACTGTTTTTACATCATCTGTATCTCCACAACCAACATCTGTCATTAATTCTAGTGACATATCTATCGGACCACTACATAAATCCATTGCATCAATCATAATATGAGAAACATTTATTTCTGCTGTTCCCAAATTATTTAGTGATACAGTCAAGCTATCTTTACAATTTAGATTAGGGCCTACATTATCTTGAACAACAATTACCTGATCTGAAGTGGCGGTCAAACCACATTCATTCTCTACGGTCCATGTTATGGTTGTTTCACCAACATCAAAAACAGTTATATTTGGCATATAAGTAACAGATGTTATTCCAGCACATCCCCCAGAATTTACCATAGGTAGATCTAACATTAAATCTGCACTACAGAGTCCTTCATCTGTAAATACAAATACAGTATCTATAGGTGTTTCAATGGTCGGTGGATTAGGGTCTGCTTCAACATCAAAAGTGTTGCTTACAGTTAAACCGGTATTGCCACAACCATCGATTGGCATCCAAGTATATTGAATCGTAAAATTACTACATACGTCTACTGTGCCAATTGTGTCAATTATCACCATAACCACAGCATCACTGCATCCGTCTTCAGCCTCTACTTCTTGAGCTACCGGTAGCCCATCTCCACAACCAATGTTTTCAATCATTGTAAAAACTGTTCCAGCTTCAATTTGTGGCGCATTGATATCATTAGGATCACCATTTGCATCATCAGCTGGCACATTAAATGTAGTTGATAGGGTATCTCTATTTCCTACTCCATCTATTGCGATCCAAGAATAGGTTACAGGATATCCTCCACATATATCGACAACAAAAGTCGTATCTTTTTCTACATCAACATCCGTTAAATCGCAATTATCTAAAATATCATTAGGGTTTAAATCTATGTGTTCAGGTAAGGCCGAATTACAATTAGTAAGATCAGCAATAGTTATAGAGCTGGCCGGTACTGAAAAAGATGGAGGTTGAGTATCCACAACGTTTACCACGAAAGAACAACTTCCTGTATCTCCATTCTCAAAAGTTACATTGTATGTTACTTCTGTCATACCTACAATATAGACCCCAGAGGCATCATTTCCGTTATCGTAAGGACCATCGATCGCAACCGTAGCTATACCACATGCATCCGTAGACGTCACTGGTCCGATAGCAACATCGGCACTGCAAAGATCAGGATCATTTGGAATAGTAGTTGGAATTGTCGGACAAGTTAAGTCGCTATCTCCACACTGAGCGTACATTGCTGATGTACACAAGCATATAGCCAAAAGGCTAATGAGAGTTCTGTAGTTGAACTTCATAATAAATCGGATTTTGGATAAATAATATACTTACTAGTCTTTGGGAAGATGATCCACTTTTTGGGAAAGCGCATCGAGAACAAAGATATACAACATTTTACATATTACAAATATATTTAATATGTTTTTGTGGTTTTATTGATGAACCTCCGTTTTTACTCGCCTAAATATCCATATTTATTTTAACAAAGAGAGATTTTAAGGACAAAAATGGAATCTAAATGGTATTATACAAAGGATATAACTTCTGTCAAATGACTAATTTCTTCTACGTTTTCTTCTTTTTCCCACGAGACCATTTTAATTGATTTTAAGATTACTCCTGACTTATGTCTAGTGCTCACCGCAATGTCTTCAAAGGTAATATTAATTATGATTGACGGTTTTACTTGTCGCACAGGACCAAATTTATCGACGATATTTTTAGCGATCCATTTTGAGATTTCTAAGATATTTTTCTTAGGTAATGAGGCTTCCAATTTAGCTATTGGTATCAATAAATCTTTATTCATGACTGCTAGTGAATAGTGATTATATACTGAACTACGATTCATTTTTTGTGCGTATAAAAGCACGGTTTTTAGTTTGAATGGGTCTTTTCTCCATTTCAGCCAATTGTCATTTCTATTTTCTAAGTATGGTGACGTTCTATTCTTCAATAGTATTCCTTTTGCTTTTACTTCTTTTGCTTTTTCAAGTAATAAATTACATTCTTCCATAGTGGATGGATAAAAAAGCTCATTTAATACCATTGGCATAGTGACAGGGATATCAATAAATACTGTATTTAATGCTTGCCTTCTTTTTTCGAATGAAAAGGATCGAAAATCTTTTTGTTCCATTTCAAGAATGTCAAAAACATTAATCATTATAGGTATGTCAATTAATATTTTTTTAGTTGGTCTTTTTTTGTTAATTCTAGATTCTAAACGATTAAAATCACTAATATGATTTTCCTTTGAACAAATGATTTGTCCGTCAATTACAAAATCAAATGGTAATGATTTTAATTCAAGTAATTCTGGGAATGATCTGGTATATAATTGGCCGGTCTTTGACCATATGTAAAGACTATTTTCTCTTTTAATAACTTGACATCGTAACCCATGTCTAAAATATTCTACACCAAAAGACAAAATATCAATAGATTTTTTTGTTTGCTTGACGAAGTTATTAGCGAAACAAAAAGGAAAAGGTTTTGCCAAATGATCTTTAGGATTTGGTTTTTCAAAGAGAGATTCAAGGGATTCATCATGAGGCGACCAATCACTTTCAAAACGTACGGCTATAATATGTTTTTCTATCTTTAAGAAAATACTAAGTGCTTCTACAAGTTCAAGTTGTCCAATGGTTGTTCGAAAAGAACCAATGAGGAGTTTGTTAATCAATAAGCATTCTTCAGCAGTCGTTTGATCCCAAATAGCAATAATCTTTACCAATTTCATTTCTTGCTGAAAAGTTGCTAACTCAAGTAAAATGATACACCATTGATCAAGTGTTTTTTTAGAGTGGACATGGGTTGATTTTTCTATTATTAAAGCACTTGTTTCTGCAATGTCTTTGGTTATTTTAGTTGACATTTCAAACAGCCATGTTGGAATATTTGCTTGTTCACACGCTAATTTTTTTAATACTGGAGGTGTAATTGTTCGTTTAGGTCTATTTCCTTTTAGGAGGGAAATAGCCCAAATTATTTCTTTGGTTGACGCACGATTAAAATATTTTAAAAGAGCAGAAACGACATTAGATGATGAATTTCCATCATTTAATTTGTACAACAAATTAATAAATGACTTCATATTTCTGGGGATTCACCTACGAATGCGGTATCTATCGATTGAGCATTTAAACCATACTCAGTTTGTAACCATTGTGCATATGCTTTTTTGTAGCCATGGGTAACAATGACCCTTTCTGCTTCTGAGGCAATAATAGCTTTGTTTAGCCCATTCCAATCAGCATGATCGGATAACACGAAACCTGTTTCAAGTCCAAATCGTTTCCTTCCACTTTGTATCGCCATCCATCCTGATGCCATTGCAATACTTGGGTTTACAAATTGTTTTCCCCATTTTGACTTAAGGGTATTAGGTGGAGTAAGGATTATATCTTTTTGAAAGGTTCTTAAGTCTTTAACAACTTTTTTTGCTTGGTTGTGATAGATTCCAGCTTCGTTTAATACCTGATTGATTTTATTTATTGAATCATGTGCATAGATAGATCCAATAGATGGATCTAAATACTTTAAAATACGTTGTGCTTTACCTAATGAATAGGTACATATGATACTTGTTCTATTGTTTTCTGCATTGGTTTTCCACCAATGATTAATTTGTTCGAAAACGGTCGCTTGAGGCTTCCATTGAAATACGGGTAAACCAAAGGTAGATTCAGTAATGATTGTATGGCACTTGACAGGTTCGAATGGCGTACAAACACCATCTTTTTGAATTTTGTAATCGCCAGTCACTACCCAGTCTTCGCCTTTGTAACTTAATTTAATTTGTGCAGAACCTATTATATGCCCAGCAGGATAAAAAGTACATGATACACCATTTATGGAAAAGGATTCACCAAATTTTACACCATGTATATTAATATTTTTTCCTAATCTAGATTTAAGAATAGGCACAGAATGATTATGTGCAATATATTTTGTGTGACCGGTTCTGGCATGATCAGAGTGACCATGGGTAATGAGTGCTTTTTCTACGGGACGCCATGGATCTATATATACATCAGCAATCGGACAGTATAATCCATTCGCATTGTTTATTAGTAAATCCATAAATACAAAGTATTACCAAAATATGACTCATACAAATTCAAAGTAAATAATCGTCGATTAGATTTATTAGTTTTGTTGCAATAATATAACTCATTTCTCTTTTGAAGATTACAAAACCAGAATAACCTGCAGGGCGAGTTTTTAAAAAATATAATTTTTCTAATAGGTATCAATGTGCTAATAAAGCCTATATACTTATTTGGTATAGAAGCACAAATTCAAAATACGGTTGGAGCTGCTTCTTATGGAGATTATTTCTCGCTTTTTACTTTTGTTTATTTGTTTCAAGTTATTCTTGATATGGGGATTCAAAATTACAATTCGGTTTATTTATCTGGAAATAGAGAAAAATTTGAAGATCAGATAAGGTATACGTTAGGAACAAAATTGATATTAAGTATTGTTTTTACTATTGTAGTAAGCATTGTGGCTACTACTATTTCGTATCCTGACCGTTTTTACTCACTACTTCCTTGGATTATTGGAAGTCAAATTTTGATGTCGTTTTACCTTTACTTCCGAAGTCATTTTTCTGCTATGGGTCATTACAAAGTGGATACCTTTTTTTCTGCTTTTGATAAAACATTAATGATAATATGTTTTGGATACTTAATGTATGTTCAGCAACTTGAGATGAATATCTTGCAATTTGCTAAAGGACATTTCACTATATGCGCGATTGCGTTGATCGTTTGTGCTGGGGCCGTAAAATACCGGTATCGATTTATATCAATACGTTTTTCTTTTGCCGATATGAGGCGTATTTTAAAAAAGAGTTACCCATTTGCTTTGGTTTTATTATTTATGAGCCTATACACAAGAATGGATGGAGTCATGCTTGAAAGAATGATCGATGATGATAGTTATGCGGCAGGTGTTTATGCGGCAGGATTTCGTATTTATGATGCAATTAATATTATTGGATATCTGTTTGCAGGGTTATTACTTCCTATGTTTTCCAATTTACTTTCAAAAAAAGAATCGACACAAAGTCTTGTAGAAAATGCACTTGTTTTAATAATGAGTATTGGAGCAGGCATTAGTATTATTTCAATTTTTTATCGAAAAGAAATAATTGATTTAATCTATACGAATACGAATGGGATGTATTATGATTCATTTTTGTGGCTAATGTTAAGTTTCTTTTTTATTTGTATCGGATATATCTATGGAACATTAATCACTGCAAGTGGTAACTTGAAACAGTTTAATTTGATTTTTGTAGGAGGTATTATTATCAATTGGACATTAAATTTGATTTTAATCCCAAGACTTTTATCTGAAGGAGCTGCTATTGCAACATTCATTACACAATCAACGGTAGTTATAGCACAAATATACTTGGCTTTTAAACGTAATAAATTAAGGGTTGATTTTACTAAGATTGGTCAATTTATCCTTCTCGTATTGATTTTAATACTAGGGGTTTTCTTTATAAAGACATATTTGGCACATCATTGGCTATATACTATATGTATTTCTGCAATTTTATGTGGTCTTACACCTTTTTTTATTGGGTTTATACGTTGGAATATTCTGCTTGATTTAATTAAATTAAAAAGTGGGACAAAACAATAACTAACGAACGAAGAATGGAACAAAGAGAAAATTTATTGGATCTAATAAATGTTCTTTGGAATTGGAGGCGACCTCTAATTTTAATGACACTAATTGCTACGATATTGACAGCAGTTGTTTCTTTATTTTTACCTAATTACTACAAATCTACATCCATCTTTTATGCTGCTCATACTGATTTAGCTAAACCAGCAGCCATTGGAGAAAATGAACAAAGAAGGCTTTATTATGGAGAAAGTGAGGACTTAAATAGACTTATGTCTATTGCAAAATCGGGTAAAATATATGATTTTCTAATTAATGAATTTGACTTGTATGAGCATTATGAGATAAAAAAAGAGTCAAAAAACGCCAGGCACAAATTGAATCTCAAACTAGAAAAACTTTATAATGCCAAGAAAACGAAATATGACGCATTGGAACTTTCGATAGAAGACAAAGATCCAGAAGTGGCAAGAAATATGGTCAATGCAGCAAGGAATGAATTAAACAAACTAGCACAAACAGTAGTAAAAGAAAGCCAAAAATCTCTTTTGGATAATTATAATTCTTCGATTGATTATAAAACGAAAGAACTAAAAAAACTTTCTGATTCACTAAATTTTTTAAGAAAGACTTATGGGGTCTATAACCTAGAAGAACAGAGTGGTGCTTATGCACAATTGGCTCCAAAAGTAGAATCAAGATATTTTAATAAAAAAGCAAAACTTGAAAACTTAAAAGCGTTTGGTGGTCATAGAGATTCAATTGCATCTTTGGAATCTACGGTAAAAGGATTGAAAAAACAATATGACAATTTGAGCACCAAACTAGGGTTGTTTAATAAAGGATACTTACCAATTTTTACATTAGAAAAAGAACAGAAAGCATTTACTCTCCAATTTGCCATAGACAAACAAAGACAACAATTGTTATTAGGAGCTTATAATGCACCGTTTAACGCTATCCACCTTATCGAAGATGGAAGTGTGCCTGTTTATAAAAACAGACCAAAGAGAAGCATCATTGTGATTGGCATCGGTATGGTCGTTTTTGTCTTAGGAGCTGCTACGGTAATTCTATTAGACCAACTTAAAAAGAAATAAACAATGTTGGTTGATTTATCAAATAGCCAACAAAAACGTATTTTTTATGCGTTTATAGGATTCACTATTCTAGTTTGTTTAATGGGGTTAATCATTGACTTTATTCCATTAATGGGGGTCTCCTTTTTAATTTTATATGTTTTTATCTGCATAAGATACCCTTTTTTAATATTTGCAGGTTTTTTCTTTTTACTGCCGTTTTCAACAGAAATAGAACTACCTGGAGGTATAGGCACCGATTTACCATCAGAGCCTATGATGTTAACGTTGTTAGGCATCTTTATTTTATTTTTGGTTAGGTCTCCAAAAAAGATTTTGCAAAGTGTAAAGTCCAATCCGATTTCAACTTTGATTTTTATTCACCTTTCTATTCTATTTTTAGTTAGTATATTTTCAACAAACCCTTTGGTTTCATTTAAATATTTGGCGGCGAAGCTTTGGTACGTAATACCATTTTATTTTTTTCCACTATATCTTTTCAATAAAGAAAAAGATTTTCGGCAGGTATTTAAGGGTTTATTCGTAGGAATGCTGATTGCCGTAACTTATGTTATGATTAATCATGCAGGCTTAGGATTTACATTTGAATCTATAAATAAAGCAGTTAGGCCTATTTTTAGAAATCATGTAAATTATGCTGCGATGTTGGCGTTAGTCCTACCATATTTTTGGTATATGTTTAGAACGTCCAAAAGTCCATTTAAGCTAATCTATTTACCTTTATTAGCCTTTTTGTTGGTAGCTACGTATTTGTCTTACACAAGGGCCGCTTTTGTCGCTGTAGTAATGGCTGTCGGAGCATCCTATGTAATTCGATGGAGATTAACAAAATTAGCTTTGGTCGTTTCATTTTGTTTGATTACCCTATTGATAACCTTTATGGTTAGCAATAATAATTTTATGGATTTTGCTCCAGATTTTGAGAAGACTATAACACATGATAATTATGACAATCTGATTGAAGCTACGTATAAAATGCAAGATGTATCAACCATGGAGCGAGTATATAGATGGGTTGCGGGGTTTTATATGGTCGGAGAAAAACCACTTGTTGGCTATGGTCCTGGTTGTTTTTATCCTGAATATATTGGTCACACAGTAGCAAGTTTTGAAACCTATGTAAGTGATAATGAATCAGGTTCTGGTATTCATAATTATTATTTGATGGTTTTTGTGGAACAAGGTATTTTTGGTTTTATTATATTTTTACTTTTGACGATTATTCCACTTGTTTTAGGAACTAAATTATATCAAAAAATGACAGATCAAGATGAAAAGCAATTGTTATTAGCAGCATTGCTTTCCTTAATAATCATAGATGCACTATTGATAATTAATGACTTGATTGAAGCCGATAAAGTTGGACCTTTTTACTTTTTAAATCTTGGAATTGTCGCTTTTTTGTATTTAAAATACATGAAAACGAATAAAATTGAAATTAAGAATGCAGATGAATAAAAAAAAATTATATTTGCATTCCGAAAAGAATAATAGTATTCTTTTTTATTGTTTAGCGTGATTAGCTCAGTTGGTTCAGAGCACCTGGTTTACACCCAGGGGGTCGGGAGTTCGAGTCTCTCATCGCGCACAAAAAAAAAAGCTTCAGTATATTTACTGAAGCTTTTTCTTTTATATGGCAAGTTATATATCTATTTTATAACCTTTACTTTTACTGCATTAGGGCCTTTCATTCCCATTTCTATTTCAAAAGTTACATTGTCGTTTTCTGCAATTTGATCAATTACATTGTTGATGTGAACAAATAAACTTTCTTTCGATTTAGCATCTGTAATAAATCCATACCCTTTTTCTGAATTAAAGAAATTTACTCGACCTGACCGTTCCACTTCTTCGACAACATGCACTCGAGTAGGAACACTAATTACAATATCTTCTAATTTTACAACTTTCTTTTTAAGGGGATCTGGAGGTGTTGAGGAAAAGTTTCCATCTTCATCAACATATGAGATCATATCTTCGAAAGATTTTGGTCCATTTTCTAGTTTTTCAATCTTACGCTGCTCTCTTCTTTCTAATTTTTCTTTTTTCTTTTTTTGTCTTTTCTTTTCTTTTTCTTTTTTATTGAAAGACTGTTGCGATTTTGCCATGTAACGGTTTAAATATTAAATAATACCTTATGATGTGATATCAGAGGTAATATACTTACAATATATACCAACTATAAGTTCCACAACAAGAAGGAACTCGAAGGTAAAAAAATAAAAGGAGAATGGTGAACGAATAATTATCTAATGAATCTTACGCTTTATCCACGTCTTTTATGCTGTCTTTTACTTCAGACTCGATACTTGCTTTTGCATTATTAAATTCTTTTATTCCTTTACCCATACCTTTCATTAATTCAGGAAGTTTTTTTCCTCCGAAAAGAAGAAGAACAATGAATGCAATAATTAAAATTTCTTGTCCACCTAGCCCGAATATTAAAGAAATCATAGTTTATTTTTTTTTAAAGGTAATTGTATTAATTAACAAACGCAATGTGTTTGAGTTCTTATTTTTTTAGTCCGATCTCCCGTAATCGTTGATCTAAATACTCACCTGCTGTAATCGGAGGATATTGAATTGGTCTATCGCTTGTAACGCAATCTTCCAGACAGTTTAAACTCATTTCACTTTTAGGGTGTAAAAAAAACGGAATTGATAACCTTGGCACATGCCATTGTTCTTTTGGAGGATTAATTACCCGATGGGTTGTTGATTTTAAATAGTTGTTGGTCAACCGCTGTAACATATCACCGACATTGATAACGATTTCATTTTCACCAGGCGTAATATCTTGCCACTCTTCATCCGCATTTAGTAACTGTAATCCACCTGCCGAAGCACCGACTAATAAAGTAATCAGATTTATATCTTCATGTTGTTCTGCTCGTATTGCTGTCCTAGGCTCTTCAGTTATCGGTGGATAATGAATAGATCTGAGGATACTATTTCCTTTATCAATATGATTATCAAAGTAGTTTTCTCCTATTTTTAGGTGAAGTGCAATAGCACGGAGTAAGGCACCTCCTGCTGTTTCAAAAGCTTTATACAGCTCTTTTCCATACTGATTAAAGACAGGTACTTCGTCAACAATTACATTATCAGGATACGTTTCTTTTAAGGAAGGGTCATCTACATATTGACCTAATTGGAAAAACTCCTTTAAATCAGCGACTTCTGATTGTTTTGCATGTTCTTTGCCAAAAGAAGTATACCCTCTTTGTCCGGCCATGCCTTTCATTTCATATTTGTTTTTAATGTCTTTCTTTAAAGAAAAATATTCTTTTGATGCACTATAAAAACCATCTACAAGGGATTTTTTGATCCCATGGTTAATTACACCAACAAATCCTACTTTATGAAATGCATCTCCAATTTCATTTACAAATTCTTGTCTCTGGGTTTCATTACCTTCTGTGAATTTAGATAAATCTACTACGGGGATAGTACGTGCCATTTTACTTTCTTTTAGGTTTATATTTTGATAATTTAAGAATGTTAGTATTCTCTTCTTTTATAAGTTCTTCAATTGTAGACCCTGTTTGTTCCATAAATCTTGTAACCATTTTCCATCCGATATATTGGGCCGTTCTTCCAGGAGCTTCTTCAGGCATGCCAAAGGAAGAAGGTGATTCGAATACAAAGGTTTTAATTTTTTGCTGATTCGTTTCATACATAAGGTTATTGTCAAGAAAATAAGACCATATTGCAAGCTCATTTTCATTGCACCACTCTAGTTGCTCTGCCGTAAATTCTGTTAAAATCGAATCATGTTCTGTTGGAATTAACTTGTTAATAAGATACCATTTTTTGCCATGGTAAATCATATGATCAAGTAATTTTTTCCCTTGGATAGTACCAATTTGATCTTCAATAAGTAACTCGACCACTTTTTTTGTTAAATAGGATTTATCGTAGCGTTTACTGATATACTGCGAAAAAGCAGGGTTTTTAGGATCGATGTTTTTGTAAGGGTAATCGCTGCCAAGGTATAAATCTAAAGAAGCACAGATCCCATCTTTGTTTCCATCATTAAAGATAAATGTCTGATATGTATAGTCAGTAATCCCTGAATAAATATTAGGAATCGTTGCATTCGGAAAATAATGTAAGTAATACTGCATAGCTTTCGCTATTTTTTTTTCTTGTTGTTTCAAATTTGGAAAAGTAGATTGTGTCGCATTTAATGCATTCCTTACAAAAGGATTGGTAAGAAAATGATGCAAAGTATCTAGGTTTAGTGGCCCTTTCTTCTGTATTGGAATTATTTGAGTAAACAATAATGTTGTAAGGTTGGGAAAACGTTCGACAAGATTTTGATATCCACTACTTAATGCTAATGTATCCAAATTGGCAAGTGCTGAATCAAAACGTTTAATTTTTACATCGACTTCAATATGATTTACATTTGGTAAATTAGCGTCAGAATTACAAGCGACGAAAAAAAACGAAAGACCACAAAAGTATAACCAGTATTTCATATTGGATTAAAATTAAGCACAAATTTAATAGCATTACCAAAATATAATATGTTGGAAGGAGTAAATTTAGAACAATTAGAAAAATTCATTGACGAAACCTTATTTGAAGATATTCAAACGGGAGATCACACCTCTTTAGCGTGCATTCCCGAAGAGGCTATTTCAAAAGCGAGATTATTGGTTAAAGATACAGGAGTGATTGCAGGTGTAGATTTTGCAGAAATGGTATTTAAAAAGGTTGACCCCAATGCAAAAGTAGAGCACCTAATCAAAGATGGGAGTGATGTAAAATATGGGGATGTTGCTTTTATTGTTACATGTAAATCTCAGGCACTTCTCAAAGCAGAACGCTTAGTATTAAATACAATGCAAAGAATGAGCGGTATTTCTACACTCAGTAGTCGTTTTGCAGTGGAAGTTGAAGGGTTGCCAGTACGAATTTTGGATACTCGAAAAACAACACCAGGGATGCGTTTTTTGGAAAAATGGGCCGTTCGAATTGGTGGATGCGAAAACTATAGAGACGGACTGTACGATTGGATTATGATTAAGGATAATCATATCGACGCTTGCGGAAATATTAAAGAGGCAATCAACAGAGTAAATAGTTATTTAAAAACCAACGGTCTTAATTTAGGCATTACCGTTGAGGTACGAAATCTTGTAGAATTGCATGAAGTACTTTCCGTAGGAAATGTGACAAGAATAATGTTAGACAACTTTGAATTACCTCTCTTAAAAGAAGCTATTGCAACGATTGGAGATCAATTTGAAACGGAAGCTTCAGGAGGAATTAATTTACAAACAGTAAGAAAAATTGCGGAAAGCGGAGTCGAGTTTATTTCTGTTGGTGCTTTGACTCATTCAGCTGGAAGTTTAGATTTAAGCCTTAAGGTAATAAAAGAAAGCTGAATGTTTGGTTAAACATTCAGCCTTCTCATGCTTTTTCTACCCAGGATAGCTAAAAATCAAGAAACTTATTAACAAAGTTGATGATAATAAAACTAACCAAAATCTAGCGTCTGAGTAGATAGATTCCTCTTCCTTCTCAAGCATGGTTTGAATATGGTTTTGGTTATTAAATCCACATACATTTCTTTAATAGTAGTGGTTAATATCATGTATGTTAATTCAAATGGCATACCATAAGCAATTTTTTGCATGTGTTAGATACACCAGAATTCACACTTATATTCCGTCGTTTTTTTCATTGAAATAAATGATATTGTATAACTTGCTCTAAAAGAGGGAACTGTAAATAGAAGAATGATGAATAAGAGTGATAGGTCTTTTAAAACTTTATATAAAATACCCTTATCCTTTAGATAAATTTTGAAGTTTCTTTTTAATCTCGCCAATTAATGTTGGACCTTCGTAAATAAAACCAGTATAAATTTGGACCAATGAGGCACCTGCTTTTATTTTATTAAGTCCATCATCTCCCGAATGAATACCTCCAACGCCAATGATTTCTAATGCACCATTTGTTTTTTTATTTACATATTGTATCATCGATGAAGAAGAATCTAGTAATGGTTTTCCACTTACCCCACCTGAACCGATTTTATCTACTTCATCTTTGTTGGTAGAAAGGTTGGATCGATCAATCGTTGTATTTGAAATAATTAAACCATCCATTGATAATTCCATCATTAAATCAATAATTCCATCAAGATGATCATAAGAAACATCAGGAGCAACTTTTAAAAGAATAGGTTTTTTATTGGTTTGAAGTGAATGTTGAACCAAAGGGGTTAGAATTTTGCGTAAACTGTTTACTTCTTGTAAGTCTCTTAATCCTGGGGTATTGGGTGAACTAACATTGACAACAAAATAATCAACGTAAGCATGAAGTTTCTCGAAACATATAAGATAATCTAGATAAGCTTTATCATTGGGTGTTACCTTGTTTTTGCCAATATTTCCACCTAAAATCACATGGTCATATGACGCTTTTTTCAATCTAGAGACAAGTGCATCTACACCGTCATTGTTGAATCCCATTCGATTGATTAGCGCCTTGTCTTTTGGAAGTCTAAATAACCTAGGTAGAGGATTGCCGGCTTGTGGTTTTGGCGTAACGGTACCTATTTCAATAAATCCGAAACCTAGTCGTGAAACAAGATCAATATATTTACCATCTTTATCAAAACCAGCAGCTAATCCAACACGGTTTTTGAATGATAAACCGAATGACGAAACCGGTGCATCAAAGGATTTAGTGGCGTACTTTTTCTTTAAAATTGAACTTAGAATTGGTGTATTTAAAGCAAATCTAAATAATGATAACGCAATGTGGTGCGACTTTTCTGGATAGAATAAAAACAAAAAAGGTTTCAAAAAGAGTTGATAAAACATATTTAAACACCTTCAGATTTTAACATATCTAGATCACGAACTAATAGTCTTTTTCTATTGAAAGTAATAATGTTTTTATTTCTTAATTCATTCAAAATAGTTGTTACTGTTTGCCTTGAAGTGGCCGTCAGATTTGCGATTTCTTGATGGGTAATAAAGTTTCTAACAACCCATTCATATCCAATTCTTTGACCTCTTTTTTCAACCATTTCTAACAAATAATCGATAATTCGACTTCTTGAATCTTTGAAAACTAAAGATTCAAGCCTATTTTCCATTTCCAACACCTTGGAACCCATAATTCTCATAAAAAATAAACTAATCGAATTATGATCTTTCATCATAGCTTTCATTTCACTTACAGGTAAAACGCAGATTTCAGATTCTTCTAATGCAATCGCGAAATCTCTTCTTTTGTCTTCACTAATAATAGCGAGCTCTCCAAAGACCTCTCCTTTAGCTAATAGAGCTTTTGTGATTTCCTTACCTCCCTGGTTGTAGGAACCAACTTTGATACGACCAGAAGCAATAAAATAAATTTTATCAGAACTCTGGTCTGGTAAATAAATGTATTCGTTTTTTTTGAAAACCTTGTTGGTGTGTAAAGCATTATGTTCAGACATTTTGTTTGAACAAAAGATACCACTAACATCAATGTTTTCTAAAAACCATAAAGATTGATCTTTCATACTTTATTGTTTTTTGTTTTAACTTAATCATGATTCGACCTTAAGTTTCAATGTTTCCATCAAATCTCGAATCAAAGGGTTTTTCTTTTCCATCATTTCGAATTTCTCTTTCGTCGTAAGTTGACGCCTTTGTTTCATTAAGGCTTCAAATTCCGGAAATCTCGAAATATCTACAATCGATTCCAAAGCAATATTTGTCGTTGTAAAACTTTCTTGTATTGAAGATGCAAATGATTTTTGCTGAATAAATACATCTTTGATACGTTCAGAAGGAAAATAACAAATAATACTATTTGGTTGTGTCTCGAAAGTACAATTCTTAAGTGCCGTTTTAACAGTAATCGATTCTATATTGTTTCGGAAGTCGTTCCACATAGCATCAAATGTCGTTTGTGAGAACTCGACTTTCGCTTTAAGGTTGTTTGATTCTTCCTTTTTTATATTGTTAATTAAAGCATCAAGGTTAGCTGTTATCGAAGGTGTTTTTGTTTTGTTAATTACAGGTTTGACACGAACTTCAGTATTCGGACTAGATTTTATTTCTTTCGTATCTGATTTAGGTTCTTCACCAGGTAAAATTTTTGTTTTAACTTCTGGTATCGAATTAGACTTCGTGTTTTCTAGTTGAGGGCTGTCCTTTTTTTTTTTGACAAATCTTCTATTCGATTAAAAAAGGTCATTTTGCTTAAAGCAATTTCGCTCGTAATTATTTTATTACTAGCTCTTTGAAGGGCAATTTCTGCGTTGTTTATTAAATTAAGTGATGTCAAGACGAATGATGAACTTGTCAACATTGCTTGATTAACATATCTTTCTTTGAGTTCTGGTCCGACTGTTAAAAGCGATAGCGTTTTTTCATTTTTAGCTAATAAGAGCTTTCGTAAATGCTCTAACATACCTTTTAAGAATATGGCTGGCTCAAAACCATTGTTAAGAACTTCATGAAAATGAAGAATAACAGAAGCCAAATCTTCTTGAATAGCACTATCAATCATTTTGAAGTAATATTCGTAATCTAGTATATTTAGATTTTCTAGAACGGATTTATATTCAATAGTACCATTGGATGAACTTACAATTCTATCAAAAATAGATAAAGCATCTCGCATTGCACCATCTGCTTTTTCTGCTATAATGTTTAGTGCTTCTGGTTCGTATTTTAAATTTTCTTTTTCAGCAATATTCGACAATTGTTCTATGATATCATTATTTTGAATTCTTTTGAAATCATAAATTTGACATCGAGATAAGATTGTCGGAATTATTTTGTGTTTTTCTGTCGTTGCTAAAATAAAAATAGCATATGAAGGTGGTTCTTCTAAGGTCTTTAAAAACGCATTAAACGCGGAGGTAGATAACATATGAACCTCATCAATGATAAAGATCTTATATTTCCCTTCTTGTGGTTGAAATCGTACTTGTTCTATTAGACTTCGCATATGCTCCACGGAATTGTTAGAAGCGGCATCTAATTCTATAATATTGAAAGAAGCACTATTACTAAATGCTTCACAAGACGAACAAGTATTACAAGGGTTTTGACCCTCTGTTATGTTTTGACAGTTTAATACTTTTGCCAATAATCTTGCACAGGTAGTCTTCCCAACCCCATGAGGTCCAGTAAAAAGATATGCATGCGCTAATTGATCTTTTTGTAACGCATTTTTTAAAGTTGATGCAACATGCGATTGTCCTACGACCTCATCAAAGGTTTTAGGTCTATATTTTCTTGCAGATACAACAAATTGGCTCATAATTGATGACGAAGATAGACATTTAGATAATGAAAATTAAATGATATAATATTTTATTAAGAGGATAAAGAGTAGAATTTGACAATGGAGATTTAACCAAATCTTTTTCTTTACAATAAGTGCATCTATTACCTTTGAACAAATAATTTTTATGAAAATCAGTTTAGCTCAATTAAATTATCACATTGGAAACTTTGAGGCTAACACGTCTAAAATACTAGAGGCAGTTAAAAATGCGAAACAAGATGCTTGTGATTTAGTCATTTTTGGTGAACTTGCAATAACAGGTTACCCACCAAGAGATTTCTTGGAATTTGATGATTTTATTATTCAAGCGGAAGAATATCTTCAAAAAATAGTAACAGCAGCAGATGGGATTGCCATCGTTATTGGCGCTCATTCTAGAAATCCTGTTCCAGAAGGAAAAGATTTATTTAATTCTGTTTATTTTCTTGAAAATCAAGAAGTAAAATTTGTTCAACACAAAACGCTTTTGCCTACCTATGACATTTTCGATGAATATAGATACTTCGAACCTAATACGGAATTTGATGTATTCGAATTTCAAGGAAAAAAAATCGCCCTTACTGTTTGTGAAGATATTTGGGATATTGGGAATGAAAACCCTTTGTATAAAGTTTCTCCTTTAGACCAAATGATGTTAAAAAAACCTGATTTTATTATAAATGTATCTGCATCTCCTTTTACATATAATCATGCTAAAGATCGATTGGGTGTCATCAAGGCGAATGTAAATAAGTATAAGATTCCATTACTCTATGTTAATCACGTAGGGGCACAAACGGAGATTATATTTGATGGAGGAAGCGTGGTTATGGCACCAAATGGTACCGTTTTTCATGAAATGAATTATTTTGAAGAGCAACAAACGAGCATTGAACTTAGTGCAGTGATGAAAAGTGAAAAATCATCAGAACAAGAAAAAAACAAAATAGCTTTAATACATGATGCAATCGTTTTAGGAATCAAAGATTACTTTAATAAATTAGGTTTTAAAAAAGCGATAATTGGATTATCAGGGGGGATAGATTCAGCACTAACTTGCGCATTGGCAGTACGTGCACTAGGTTCTGATAATGTAAGAGGTTTATTGATGCCTTCCCAATATTCGTCTGATCACTCTGTTGCGGATGCTGTTCAATTATCTAAGAACCTTGGGATTCAATATGACATTATTGAAATTAAGGATATCTATAAGGTTGTAGAAACGCAATTAAAACCAATTTTTAAAGATTTACCTTTTAACGTAACAGAAGAAAACATTCAAGCTAGAAGCAGAGGTTTGTTGCTTATGGCAATGTCAAATAAATTTGGAAACATTTTGCTAAACACATCGAATAAAAGCGAAATGGCGGTAGGTTATGGAACACTATATGGTGATCTATGTGGTGGACTTTCTGTATTAGCGGATATCTACAAGACAGAAGTGTTTGCATTGTCTCGATTTGTAAATAAAGAGAACGTTTTTATTCCAATAAATTCAATTGAAAAACCACCTTCTGCTGAGTTAAGACCAAATCAAAAAGACTCTGATAGTCTACCCGACTATGATATTTTAGATCAAATTCTATTTCAATATATAGAAAAACAAAAAGGTCCTAAAGAAATTATAAAAATGGGATTTGATGAAAAACTAGTTCGACGAATTTTAAGACTCGTAAATATAAATGAGTTTAAAAGATACCAAACAGCACCAGCTTTGCGGGTTTCAAACAAAGCTTTTGGAATGGGCAGAAGGATGCCAATTGTAGGTAAATACTTGAGTTAATTCGGTGTGTTCATGGCGACATTGCCTTTTTGAATGGGGATAAATATGGATTCATAAAGTATTATTCCTTAATTTAATGACAATCATTTATACTAAAACAAAACCATATGCGCCGGTCTGTAATACTTCTAATATTTTTCTTGAGTTGTCAACTTAGTGCACAACAGTTTTCTATTGATTTATATAATGTGGACTCCATAGCATGTTCAATTGACGAAAACGAACAAGTTTACCTCTATAAAAATTGGGAGTTTTATCAAACCATAGATAATCTTTGGAATGGAGAACGTATAAATGATAGATGTATTCAATTGGGGAAAGAGCAAATCAACCCAGGGTTAAATAAATATGGAATAGATCTTAATTCCATAGACACCTCTAAGGCTTTGTTTGTAAGGTATAAAATGGAAAACTTGACAGATCCAATTACGATCGAACCAAATCAACTTTTTTATATGACAGCATCTGCCTTTGCTAACCCCACAATTAATTTGGATTTTAGCAATCATTGTCCATCAGGTTTGTGTTCTGGATTAATTACGATCCTAGGCATTGAAGGGGATAACGAAATGGTCTCTAGAAGGTCTGATTTTGCATTTACACCTCAAAATCAATGCTTTGTTGGTACTTGTTTTGTTACTGAAAAAACAGAAACAAACGTATTTGAAGAAATTATTTATAAAATAGCTTTAGGGCCTGATTCACCGCTCGATCCGCTATTGTTTTTTACAAGTGTTGATTTTGAATTGACTTGGGATGTTGAAATAATTAAAGATGACTTATTGGTTGATGAAGGTTTTTTTAATGGAACAACCTATGATTTATATTTTTCTGACTTAACTCAATCATGGTGGGGTGCTAACTATTTGCTTGTTCATAAGGAAGATGGTTTTCCTTCTATCGACAATCAAAGTTTCACACTTGTTACTCCTGCTGAAAACACGGAAGAACAAAAATCTATCAATGTTACAATTGAAGATTTTCAAGGAGTTTATTATCAGTTATTTAGTCACTTGAAAGCTGGGCCTGTTTTAAATAATGATAATATTTTCCATGAATTAAATATTATTAATAATAGTTCAGATATGTGTTTGACGATTATTGAATTGATCTTTTCTCAGAATACGAATTTTGTATATAAAGGTGGACATATTGGTTTTATGGATCGCAAAGCTTGTCTCCAATTTCGTGACAACAGTAAATTAGTTATTGAAGAAAGTCAACGTTTAGAACTCGGACATGGAGGAATCGGGAATGTTAATCTTAGGTCAGGATCTACTATTGAATTTAAAAAGAATTCAAACCTTGTTTTTGATGGCAATTTAATGATGGTCCCCTACAATGAATACGAAGGAGACAAAAATGTATTTATTGATTTACCTTATGGAAGTTCGATAACTTTTGGTGAAAGCGCGAAAATAACGGTACCAGGAAACGATATGATATTATATATAAATATGCTTGGCGGTGTTGTTGATATGACAAATCTTAGCGACGATGATCAACGTAAAATTCAATTGGTTTATCCAAATGAAACCGAAAATAATGGAGTTTTCAATATATATCCAAACCCATCTGACGGACAAATAAACATATTCAATTATGAAGCGGAAATGATTGAATCCATTTCTTTAATAAACTTGACTGGTCAACGTGTTTTTAGTAAATCGATTTTTTCAAAAGAAAAAACATTAACCCATTCTTTTGATCAAGTTAGGCCCGGTATTTACCTTGTTCAATTGAAAACACAGAAAGGTTTGTGGAAAGAAAAAATGGTTGTTAAATAATGAATCCTCAATAAATATCGTTAATATGAGCAACTAGTAAAAATACCCTATGAAAAACACATTGCTCCTATTTTTGTTTTTAAGTTTCAGCTTTGTTTCGTTTGGTCAAACAGAAGAACAAAGACAAGCTATTATTTTTTATAATGAAGGTGTAGAAAGTTATAAACAAAAAGAATACGAAGATGCGATTGCATTATACAGCAAATCTCTAGAAAAAGACCCTCAATTTAAGAAGCCCTATTTCCAACGTGGACTTTCTAAAATGTATCTAAAGGACTATGAAAATGCAATTAAAGACTTCAAAAAAGCATCTAGTTTTGGTGACGATAATCAGTCATCTGCATTATACTATATTGGCTATAGCCAAATGAAACAAAAAAACTACAAGGAAGCAATTAGTTCTTTTACGACGACTATTAGCAAAGATC
Organism: uncultured Saprospiraceae bacterium; assembly: GCA_937924805.1. GTDB lineage: Bacteria > Bacteroidota > Bacteroidia > Chitinophagales > Saprospiraceae > JAHDDO01. Next base: position 54,838 of record CALDTZ010000085.1, on the reverse strand, counting down.
CGAATAGAGAAAAGGCATATTATTATAGAGGTTATTTGTCTTATTTTGAGAAGCAATATGAATCAGCTATAAAGGATATTACCAAAGCACTAGAATTAGGATATAGCTCAAAAAAAGCGCACTATTATACCGGCATGTCGCATTATAAGCTTGAAAACTACGATAATGCAGTTAAGGATTTGACAAAATATATAACGTTAGATCCATCCGCATATAAGGCAAATTTGAATTTAGCGAACATATACCAAAAGCAACAGAATTACGAAGAAGTCATTTCGTACGCTAATGAATACCTAGTTGAAGAGCCTAAAAATGAAGATGTTTTATATATGAAAGCTTATGCTCTAATGAAAATTGAAAGTTTTGGTTTAGCACAAAAAACCTTTGATGCAGTATTGGCAGTAAACCCTCAAAATGATAAAGCTTTAAAAAACAATTTATATATAAGCCAAAAATCTGATGATGAAGCAAGAAAACTTCAAGATATGAGTTTGATGATTGCTCATGAAGGACCGAGTTCAAAATATGTATACGCAAGAGCCCTACTTTATACAAAGCAAGAAAAACTCGAATTAGCTATAAATGATTTTAATACATTTATTGATCTGAATAATAAAAATGGTGAAGCCTTCTACAATAGAGCTAGTGTGCATGGTTTGTTAAAGCAAAACGATAAAGCATGTGAGGATATTAGAAAGTCAGCTGAATTGGGGTTTGATAAAGCATTTCAATATGTACGTAGTTTTTGTGGTTCTTAAACCCAAATAAGTAACAATATTTTAAAAAATGGCACTCTTTTTTGGGTGTCATTTTTATTTTTGTGCGATTTTTTAACTGATTATCAGTGCATTGTAGAGGTTTGTGTAAAATTTAAGCGCGAAATGTTGCATTCCAATTAATAGAATTCTACATTTGCGTCCGCATTAAGTAATGCACTAAAATAATACGACTGTGAATACATTAAGTTATAAAACAAAATCAGAGCGTAAAGAAGACGTCGTCAGATCATGGTATGTGATTGATGGTGACGGTGCTATTGTTGGAAGAACAGCAACTAGCATTGCTAACGTTTTAAGAGGGAAACATAAACCTTCTTACACTCCTCATATTGATACTGGTGACAATGTTATTGTTATTAACGCAGAAAAAATGCGTTTTACTGGTAGTAAATTAGATCAGAAAGAATACGACCACTATACAGGATATCCTGGAGGACGTAAGACGAGAACAGCAAAGGAAATGTTTGAGAAAAAACCTATTGCCGTAATTGAGAAAGCAGTAAAAGGAATGCTACCTAAAAATAAATTAGGGAGAGCGATGTTTAAAAAATTATATGTGTATGAAGGTGCTCAGCACCCACACCAAGCACAAAAACCAGAACCATTTAAATTTTAATATATATGGATAGTATAATTAATACAATAGGAAGAAGAAAAGCTTCTGTAGCTAGAATTTATATGAGCAATGGTAGTGGAAACATTGTTGTAAATGGTAAGGATTATAAAGTATACTTCCCGCAAGCTGCAATTCAATTCAATTTAGAAGACCCATTGAAGTTAGCAGATGCAGAAGGTCAATACGATATTAAGGTAAATGTTAAAGGAGGAGGATTCAAAGGTCAATCTGAAGCGACAAGGTTAGCAATTGCAAGAGCATTAGTTAAAATTAGTGAAGACAATAGAAAACCATTGAAAGAAAAGAAATACCTGACCAGGGATTCAAGAGTGGTAGAGCGTAAGAAATATGGTAAGCCAAAGGCAAGAAAGAGCTTCCAATTCTCGAAACGTTAATTTATTTTCCTTAACAACACAATTAGAATTATCATGAGTAAACCTACATATAAAGAACTTTTGAGTGCCGGTGTTCACTTTGGACACATGAAAAGAAAATGGAATCCAAAAATGTTTCCATATATTTTCATGGAAAAAAATGGTATTCATATTATTGATTTGAATAGAACGTTAGATTGCCTAGATGAGGCTGCAGCGGCTATGAAAGCAATAGCAAAAAGCGGTAGAAAAATAATGTTTGTTGCGACAAAGAAGCAAGCAAAAGAAATCGTTGCACAAGCAGCTAGAAGTGTAAACATGCCTTACGTGACTGAGCGTTGGTTAGGAGGTATGATGACTAACTTTTCTACGATCCGAAGATCTGTTAAGAAGATGAATAACATTGACAAACTTCTTAATGATAAAAATGCGACAAGCATTACAAAAAAGGAGAAATTAACCCTAAGTAGAGAAAGAGATAAGTTAGAAAAAGTATTGGGTGGAGTTTCTAGATTAAATAGAATTCCTTCTGCTGTATTCATTGTTGATGTAGAGCATGAACACATTGCAGTAGCAGAATCTAGAAAATTAGGTTTGAGAACTTTCGGGATTGTTGATACAAACTCTAATCCAAATAACGTTGATTTTCCTATTCCTGGTAATGACGATGCAGCTAAATCTGTTAAGATATTAGTTGAGCACATGGTTAGTGCAATCAAAGAAGGATTGGAAGAAAGAAAAGAAATGACTAGCGACGGAGCAGATGCAAAAGCAGCTGTAAAGGCTTAATTAATAAATAATTAAAGAAATAAATAAATGGACGTTAAAATTTCAGCAAGCGACGTAAAGAAATTGCGTGACACTTCAGGCGCTGGTATGATGGATTGCAAAAAAGCATTGTCTGAATCAGGCGGAGACTTTGATAAAGCAATTGAGTACTTAAGAAAGAAGGGACAAAAAATGTCCGATAAAAGAGCTGATAGAGAAGCTAAAGAAGGTGTTGTAATTGCACTTACATCAAGTAATAGAAACAACGGAGTTATTGTGAGACTTGGTTGTGAAACAGATTTCGTTGCTAAAAATGATGATTTTGTCAATTTCGCTAAAGAAATTGCTGAAATAGCATTGTCAAAACTTCCTGAAACAACTGAGGATTTATTAGCAATGGATTATAAAGGAATAACAATAGGAGAGAAGATAATTGAACAAGTAGGAGTTATTGGAGAAAAAGTAGAGGTAAGCAAATACGAAAAACTTGTAACTGCTGCTGGTGAGGGTCAGGTAATTCCTTATATACATATGGGGTATAGAGCTGCTGTTATTGTAAGTTTTAATGTTGAAGGGCCACATATCGTTGAACCAGGAAAGAATGTAGCTATGCAAGTAGCAGCTATGCACCCTATTGCAGTTGATAAAGATGGAATTGATAGCGCGATTATTGAGAAAGAAATAGAAATAGGAAAAGAAATAGCGAGAAAGGCTGGGAAACCAGAAGAACTATTGGAGAAGATTGCAGCAGGTAAATTGAATAAGTTTTTCAAAGAGAAAACACTTTTGAATCAAGCTTACGTGAAAGATACAAAGATGAACATCAGTGCGTATCTACAAAGTATAGATCCCAATCTAACAGTTGTAGATTTCAAACATGTTTCTTTAGGATAAAATATTAAGCGGCTCTCATGAGCCGCTTTTTTTATATAACAAATTTGGTTTCGAGGTATAGACATACGATGAATAGCTATGGCAAAATATAAAAGAGTACTTATTAAGTTGAGTGGAGAATCATTGATGGGCGAAAAAAGCTTTGGTATTTCTCCTAAAATGTTAAAATTATATGCTCAAGAAATTAAACCGTTAGTTGAAGAAAAAATCGAAGTTGCTATCGTAATTGGTGGCGGTAATATTTTTAGAGGCCTACAGGCAACGGATAGTGGTATAGAAAGAGTTACTGGAGACTATATGGGGATGTTGGCGACCTGTATCAATGGTATGGCTCTTCAAAGCGCACTTGAGACCGAAGGTGTTTATACTAGATTAGTAACAGCAATAGATATGCAAGAGATAGCAGAACCATACATTCGACGAAAAGCAATTCGTCATGTAGAGAAAGGTAGAGTCGTTATCTTTTCAGCGGGTACCGGAAGTCCTTATTTTACTACAGACTCAGCAGCAGCTCTAAGAGCTAATGAGATAGGAGCGGATGTATTGCTTAAAGGAACTAGGGTTGATGGTATCTATGACTCTGATCCAGAGAAAAACCCTGGAGCTAAAAAGTTTGACAAAATTTCCTTTTCAGAAGTTATCTCTAAGGGACTTCAAATCATGGATATGACAGCATTTACACTTTGTCAAGAAAACAATAAGCCAATTGTTGTTTTTGATATTCGCAAAAAAGGAAACCTACTCAAGGTGGCCCTTGGCGAATCAATAGGAACCGTAGTTTATAAATAAGTTTGTTTGTAACTATTTTATTATTTTCTTTAAAGCAAACCTAAAAAAGATATATAAAGCTATAAACATTAGCACTATATACTGAATAGGCAAGTAAGTAAAGGAGATGGCTAATATTCGTGTTTTATCAGCAAACCACATTAAGATTGTTATAACTGAAATGATCGTAATGAAGCTCGATAACTTGTCAAAGCCAGGAATATCACAAAATTCTACATTAGATTTAATAATAAATAGAGTTATAAACATCAATAGAATCGGTAGAATCTGGGTATAAATGTTAGTGTCTAGAATTGGCGTCCTTTCAAATAAGAATTGGTAAATATTTAAGAAAACAGCAAAAACACCCGGTATACAAACAAGAAAGATAAGTGTACTGTAAAAATACTTCCATGGAGAAATACTTCCTTCGTGCCCACTAATAAAATTGATTACGCCTGCAATAAGAGGAATAGCAACACAGTAATAGATTACAATAGCAGGGTTTGTAGAAGTAAGATCAAAAAATTCTCCGAGTGTCATATTCTATTTATTTCCAATAAAAGTAAGTAGAAATAGATTAATGTATTGATCTATTTTATAGCCCCATGAGAAGCGTCGTTGGATCTTCTAATAGTTTTTTCACTTTTACTAAAAACCTTACAGACGAACTTCCATCAATCACTCGATGATCGTAAGATAATGCTAAGTACATCATAGGTCGAATCTTTACTTCACCATCAACAGCCATTGGTCTTTGTTGAATCGTATGCATACCTAGAATAGCAGACTGAGGCCGATTAATAATTGGTGTACTCATCATTGAACCAAAGACACCTCCATTGGTAATCGTGAAAGTTCCCCCTTTCATTTCATCAAGTGTCAAACTTCCTTCTCTTGCTTTTACGGCTAGTGCTTTTATCTTTTTTTCTATCTCATGAAAGGGTAAAGATTCAACATTATGAACTGGAGGTACAACCAATCCTGTTTCTGTTGAAATCGCAATTGAAATATCCGCATATTCATGATAAATAATTTCATTTCCATCAAGCATAGCATTTACTTCTGGCATTTCCATAAGTACATGTGCACATGCTTTTGCAAATAAGGACATAAACCCGAGTTTTATGCCATATTTTTCAACGAATCTTTCTTGATACGTTTTACGAAGTTTCATTATTTCAGTTAAATCTACTTCATTGAACGTAGTTAACATTGCAGTTTCATTCTTTGCTTCAACTAATCTAGATGCAATGGTTCTTCGCATCCTGCTCATTTTTTTACGATAACTGTTTCTTGAGTTATTGGTTACAGGAGTTGATGGTTCACTTGAAGTATTCGTCGTAGATTGAGCAACTAAGGCATCTGCTTTTGTAATTCGTCCATCTTTACCAGAACCTGCAACGGAAGATGGATTGATACCTTTTTCGTTTAATATTTTAGAAGCACTCGGTGACGGGTGTCCTTTAGCATAACTATCGTTTTGCACAGGAGGAGTAGATGTTGAAACCGGAGGAACGCTTTGAGGTTCAGACGGTTTAGTTGTCGTAGCGGGTGTTGATGTAGGTTTGGTCTTTGTTGGCTTTGCAGCACTTGTATCAATTTTAGCAACGAGTGCACCAATTTCTAGATCATCACCTTCAGCTGCAACATGAACGATAATACCAGCTGCTTCAGCAGGAAATTCTAACGTAGCCTTATCAGATTCAAACTCACATATAGGTTCATCTATTTCTACATATTCACCATCTTGTTTTAACCACTGGGATAATGTAACTTCTGTAATAGACTCTCCTATGACAGGAACTTTCATTTCAATAAGACTCATTGCTATAATTTTACTAAATTTATTGATATTCGTAGAAATAAGAAAGAAATATAGTGCTTAACATGCATGCGATTTTTGTTAGCTTAAAAATAATGTTAGCACACACCTAAAAATACGCAATGAATCCAAAAGTATTTTCACGATTGATTTTCATTTATCTCATAAGCATTTTATGTATTCAATCTTCTTGTGGTGATTTTAGGAGTTTATTGATTGAGCAATTAATAACTTGGGAAGATAGACCGGATGGCATTTTATGTCAAACGGGGGAAGACCAAGAAATTCTACCTACAGACTTTCTAAGTTTTAGTACTGAAATTATGCATTGTGTAGAAGTAACAATGAAAGAGGATGATCTTAAAAGTCTTAAAGATGACTCTAGATTTGGAGTTAGTGCCTCAAATGAAAAGGCGGTGGTTGAAGAATTAGAGTATATGATTGATAATTGTGAAGAACCGTGGCCAAACGAATTTATTTGGTACAAAGCAAATATTAATATAAATGGTAAAAACCTTTTGGATGTTGGTATACGTAAGAAAGGATTAATAGGTTCATTATTTTCATCTGCTCCTTCCTTTAAAATTAAAACGGACAAATTTGTTGATGATCAATTTTTTGGCTCAGTAGAACGAATGACATTCAATAATAATTCTGAAGACGAAACGAGAATAGTTTCTACTTTGATGTATCATATTTTTAATAAAATAAACTATCCTTCTCCTAGGTGTAATTTGGCAAATGTAAGTTTAAACAACGAACCTTTTGGCCCCTATTCCAATGTCGAACCTGTCAAAAAGGTATTTTTAAAAAATAGATATGGAGAAAATACGGGTGATCTTTATGAAGGGGCTTTAGTGGATTTTAATGTAAATTGGTTAAATCGATGGGAACCAAAAACGAGTAATACAGATCCATCCCGTGGAAAATTATCTGCAATCAGTGAAATAATTGAACAAGGAGATCCAGGGATAGTAAATAAATTAAGCGAATATATTAACCTCGAATCTTTTATTCGGTTTTGGGCACTAGAGATTATTACCAATCACAAAGATGGCTACACAGCTAATCAAAATAATTTTTATGTATATTTTAATCCACTAGATAATGATCGAGCACATTTTATTCCTTGGGGTATCGGCTCTTATGACGCGTTTCGTAACAATAAAGATAACAGTGTCATAAAAGGCTTTACAAAATCTCATTTAGCACGTGTTTTATCCAATGACATAGAAATGCAAGTGTTACTAAAATCAGAATTGGAATTCATTATAACAAGCATTTGGGACGAGACTGAATTAATTAATTTGGTTGATGTATTATCAATTCAAATAAAATCTGCTCAATCTGACAGTGAATATGACCAGAAAGTGGAAAAGGTTAAAAATTGGATAAAAAATAGGAAAGCGGATGTTCTAAAAGCAATCAATGATCCATTTCCCGATGTAAGCCTTAACCTTTCTGACTGCTAATTAATACGTTAGTCGAAAATTTTCGTTCGATTTGATTTTCATATGTAGTTTTGTGTTTTATTTAGCATAAATATTATGAAAAAGGTATCATTTCTGCTCTTACTCATGAGTTATTCATTTTTTCTTTCTTCCCAAAAAGAATTAAATACCACTTTATGTAATGAGTCTATAAAAATAGATGGTAACCTGGATGAAATCTCTTGGAAAAACGCTGAAATAGCAAAAGATTTTATAGAATTAGAACCGGAGTCCGGACAAGATGCTGCCTTTACCTCTGAAGTACAAGTGCTTTATGATGATGAAGCCATTTATATAGGGGCAACATTATTTGACCCATCACCAGGTGAAATTAGGAATGATCTTACTGCAAGAGATGAAATTAGAAATGGAGACTGGTTCTTCTTTATTCTCGACACCTATAAAGATGGTTTAAATGGACTTGGATTTGGTCTGACAGCTGGAGGAAGTCAGATTGATCTTAAGTATATTAATGATGGAGAGGAATTTAGCTGGGATGCGGTATGGGAGAGCGAAGTTATTATTACGAAAGAAGGTTGGTCTTTGGAAATGAAAATCCCTTATTCTGCAATTCGATTTCCAAAATCGGAAGTTCAAGAATGGTACGTAAATTTTGGAAGATATATTAGAAGAACTAGGGTGAAATCATTTTGGAATCAAATAGATCCAGATATTGATGGTTTTGTGATTCAGTCAGGTTTATTAAAAGGTATCAAAGAAATCGAATCTCCCCTTCGATTATCACTTACGCCTTTTGTTGTTTTAGGTCAAGAATTTAGTGAAGGGAACTCGTCTCAATTTTATGGTGCCGGGATGGATTTAAAATATGGAATTAATGATGCTTTTACATTGGATATGACGATTATACCAGATTTTAGTCAAGTGAGAACGGATGATAGAGTTAATAATTTATCTCCATTTGAAGTCCAATTCGATGAAAATAGACCTTTTTTTACCGAAGGGACAGAATTGTTTAATAGAGGTAATTTTTTCTACTCCAGAAGGATTGGTGGCACACCATTTTATAGTAACAACATTTATGATCGTGCGGATGAAACAGATCAAGTAAATCTTTCATCTACCTCACAATTGATAAATGCAACGAAAGTCTCTGGACGTATGACATCAGGTACTGGTATTGGTTTTTTTAATGCAGTAGAATCAAGAGAATTTGCAGAAATCATAGATCATGAAGGAGGTGTTAATAAAGTACTAGCGAACCCTTTAACAAACTATAACGTCTTAGTCGTAGACCAAAACCTTAAACACAATAGTTTTGTAAGTTTATTGAATACAAGTGTTTTAAGAGAAGGATCTGGTGCTTATGATGCAAATGTAACAGGAACACGGTTTCAAGTAAGAGACAGTAGTCAAACCTATGAAATATCGGGAGGTGCAGGCTTGAGTCAATTGTATTACTCAGATAAAACAGATCTTGGATATGCTTACGATTTAAATTTGGGAGAAATAAAAGGAAAAATAACATATGGTGTCAATCTTAATGTTGAAAGTGCTTCATACAACCCCAATGATCTTGGTTTTCTTAGAAGTCCCAATGAAAGGACGATTTTTACTGAAATATCCTACAATGAATATGCCCCAAAAAACGAAAAGTTAGCTAGATATAATAATTGGTTAGCTTTTGGTTATAGTGCAATACACCAACCTTTTAAATATAATTGGTGGACGATTGAAAATGGAGGTTTTTGGTTTACCTCAAAATTCTTTGGTTTTGGATATAATGCAGCACTAAACCCACTACCAACCCACGATTATTTTGAACCAAGAACAAGTGATTTTAGTCGGTTCTATAAAAGACCATCTTCAATTACTTTTCGACCTTTTATTTCTACGAATTATAGCAAGAAATTAGCTATTGATATTTTTTCAAGTATTCAATTCTCAAATCAAAAAAATAGAAATACGTACAGTTTAAATATCTCACCTAGATGGCAAATGGCAAACAATGCACTTATAATATTAAGCACTGAAATTCAAGGACTAACCGGAGATGAAGGCTTTATTAATAAAGAAAATATCGTAGATATTGGGTTTTTATCAGACGAGACCGATATTGCTTTTGGTCGAAGAAATCGAAATATTTTGGAAAATGGAATCCAGTTTCAGTACATTTTTACAAATAAAATGTTTGCCAATTTTAGATTGAGGCACTACTGGGATCGCGTGAACTATACAAAATTATTGAGTTTAGAAAAAGACGGTAATGTTAAAGAGCTCAACGATCAAGAAGTAGATGCTTTGAGAAATGAATACAATTCAAACACAAATTTTTTCAATATAGATTTCAACTACCAATGGCGTTTTGCACCTGGAAGTGATATTGTTTTTACTTATCAAAGTAATGCCTTTACTTCTGACAATGTCATAAACGAAAACTATGTTACGAATCTCCAAAACGTATTTGATAATTATAATTATCACACAATATCTCTAAAGGTGTTATATTTTTTAGATTATTATCAACTAAAAAATTCTTTAAAATAAGTGGTTATTTTTGAATGTATGGACAATAATCTCCGGTAGGTAATTCAAAATATTTATTATTTACAAAAGGTACATTTAATACATTAAAGGAAGTGACGAATAGGTCGAAACGATATTTAGATTCATACTTTTTTATAAATGGATGGATACTCTTATTTTCTTTATAACTAGAGCTATGGAGCATTGTTTCATATGCGATAGACCAGGTTAACATTTTGATTTCTTTTGGATATTGATCGTCTCTTATATAGGTTTTGTTACATTCAAGTGTCGGTAAAACATCGTTAATCCACTCAATTCGTTGTGTAAATAAATGGGAAAATGAAATTATTCTTACTGTGGAAAATAACAATAAAGCAGAAAACACAATCAAAAATAAAGAGCTAGATCGTTGTTTGTCTGTTAAATAAAATAAGATCGGATAAAAGACAAAGACACCTAATGTGTAGAAATTAATTTCAACATAAAAGGAATTTTTTGGTGCAGGATTACCTAATAATACAATGGTTAAATAAACGAGAATAGCACCGATGACAAGCAAAATAGGTAACCACCTTTTTTTAATTAGTAGTAAAATTAGACTTACAATTAAACCAAGAACAAAGAAGTGATATTTTACGAATAATTCATTGATAAAAAAATCAAGCGATGGAATTTTATGCATTTGAAAGACCCAAGTTTCAAAGTGCCGTTCAAATGCTTCGGATTTAGCCGTATCATACCAATTTACAAAGAAAGATCTTTTGAGTATCCAACCTAAGATTAACAATCCAATCGCAAGTAATCTGTACAAAGACGAATCCTTTTTCTCTAAAAGATCAAAGACTAATAAAAAGAAAGCTGGAAAAAGTAATAATGGATGATAAAAAATAACGGTGGTAACACCAAAGATCAACCATAGATACTTTTTTAAAATTGATGTATAATCATTATATGAAACGATACTTGCAAATAGTATTACGGCAGACATCCCTTGTGCTTGTTCTGAGTTACACCAATAAAAACCTTCAGACGTTAATAAGAAAATGAGTGCTATTTGAAGTAAAGCAAGTGTAGGGTTTTTAAAGACCCAAAGGATTAAAAAGAAAAAGAGTAAATGAATAAAAATATAAGATAGGGAAAAACTTAAAGCGATTATTATCAATGGAAGCCCAAGTTTTACGCCTAGTAAAGGTACAACACGAACAATTGCAGCCGGCCACCTATGTGCCATAACTTCAATTCTTTCTTCACAAAAAAGCAAAAATAATTGATAGGCATTATCAAAAAGAAAGACACGTTCTTTCCAAAACACAATAGACAAAACAATTAGAATCAAAAAGCTTATAGCCCCAATGGTTCGAGTGTTTTGAAATGATTTTTGGAAATGGCTCATAAAGAAAACTCTTTAAGTAGCCATAAATATAATGACTTGCTTCTTTTCCTAGTCTACTTTTCAATCGTTGTTTTCAAAGACAATTCCTTCATTTGCTCATCATCAATGTAGGATGGAGAATCAATCATCATATCTCTTCCTTGGTTGTTTTTAGGAAAAGCAATAAAATCCCTTATCGAGTTTTGGCCATTTAAAACAGCACATAATCTGTCAAAACCAAAAGCAATTCCACCATGAGGAGGAGCACCATATTCAAATGCCCCAAGCAAAAACCCAAACTGATCTTCAGCTTCTTCTTTTGTAAAGCCCAATAGATCAAAATTTCTAGACTGTAAATCTCGATCGTGAATCCGAATAGATCCACCACCTATTTCCACTCCATTTATGACTAGATCGTAAGCATCTGCTCGTAAGTTTTTCATCGTTTCATGATCACCAAGAAGCATTCGTTCTTCATCTTCTTTTTTAGGTGCTGTAAAAGGGTGATGCATGGCATGGAAGCGGTTGGAATCTTCATCCCATTCTAATAGTGGAAAATCGACAACCCAAAGTGGTTTGAATTCAGCAGGATCCATTAACTCTAATCGACGCCCCATTTCTAATCTTAGCTCGTTCGTTTGTTTTTGGGTCTTTTCTTTTTCACCACATAATATAAAAACAATATCGCCTTCTTCTGCATCAAAATCATCTTTCCAGCTTAATAATACTTCATCACTATAAAATTTACCAACAGAGGATTTGACTTGACCACCAGGGAGATATTTGATATAAACCAATCCTTTTGCACCGATTTGTGGTCTTTGCATCCACTCAGTTAGCTTTTTAACATCTTTATTAGAATAAGATTCGGCAATGCCTTTTGCACAAATTCCTACTACGAATTCACTATTATCGAAAACAGGAAATCCGTGACCTTTTGCTTTTTTTGTGAGGTCTACAAATTCCATCCCAAAACGTATATCTGGTTTGTCAGATCCATATCTTTCCATCGCTTCATCGTAGGACATTTTTGGAAAATCATGAAGGGTTACATCAAGCATTTGTTTGAATAAATGTTTCGTTAAACCTTCAAAAGTATCCAACACTTCATCACGGGTAACAAAAGACATTTCACAATCTATTTGTGTAAATTCGGGTTGTCTATCAGCACGCAAATCTTCATCTCTAAAGCATTTTACAATTTGAAAATATTTATCCATTCCAGCTATCATCAAGATTTGTTTGAATGTCTGAGGAGATTGTGGTAAAGCATAAAATTGACCGGCATTCATCCGACTCGGAACAACAAAATCTCTAGCACCTTCAGGTGTGCTTTTTATTAATACTGGTGTTTCTACTTCGATAAAACCTTGATTAGCTAGATAGGCTCTAGTTGAAACAGCAAGATTACTTCTGAAAATTAAATTTTCTCTTACGTTCGGTCTTCGAATATCTAAGTATCTATAATTCATTCGAATATCCTCACCTCCATCTGTTTCTTCTTCTATCGTAAATGGAGGCACTTTTGATGCATTAAGAACCTCCAACGATAAAGCTTCTACTTCTATATCTCCTGTCGGCCTATTTGGATTTTTATTTGATCTTTCTTTCACAATACCAACAACCCTAATTACAAACTCTCTCCCTAGTTTTCTAGCAGCTAAACACAAGTTTTCATTTTCTTCTAAGTTAAAAACGACTTGCGTAATACCATACCTATCTCTTAGATCTACAAATGTTAACCCTCCTAAATCTCTACCAATTTGAACCCACCCACTAAGTGTTACTTCTTTTGTCGTGTCAGTAATTCTGAGTTCTCCACAATTATGCGATCTATACATATCGAAATTTTTTTCACAAAAGTACATTAATCACCTTATATTACACATATATGGATATAATTTAATATGATATTGGTTGATATATCGTTTATTAACCGTAATAATCGCAAAAAATGACAATAAACTGACAAAAGTAAAAGCCGCAAATAATACCTTTAGGGTCAATAGGAATGGAGCTAAAAGAATTTCAAATATTAAGTGTATCTCACCAAAGTCTCGAAGTAGAGGATATTGGTCAGTTTCTAATTCCGTCTAGTGATGCTAATGAAATTGTTAGCAGATTAGAACGAATTAAGAAAGAGTTTGATATCGATGAAATTCAATACCTCAATACTTGTAATAGAGCTTCCTACATATTTGTTTCTAAGACAACGTTTGATGATCAGAAAAAAAGATCTTTTTTTAGGATTATTAATAATGATTTACCAGCTTCTGCATTAATTAATATCAATAATTATATCAATGTATATACTGGTATAGAAGCTGTCAACCATATATTTAATGTTTCTTCATCTCTTGATTCTTTAGTCGTTGGTGAAAGGGAAATCTTTAGACAGTTTAGAGAATCATACGCTTTTGCCTTAAAGTTCAAATTGTCCGGAGACTTTTTACGGTTACTAGAAAAGTATACAGTACAGGCCGCTAAGTATGTTTATGCAAATACAAAAATAGGAGAAAAACCAGTTTCAATTGTTTCTTTAGCGATTCAAAAATTACGAAATAGTGATTTACAATTAGATGCTAGGATACTTTTAATTGGAGCCGGAGAAACAAATCGACTTGTTGGTAAGTTTCTTAAAAAGTATGGTTACTCCAAGGTTACTATTTTTAATAGAACTCTAGATAATGCAAAAAATTTAGCCGAAAGTTTAAATGCCCAGACATTCCACCTAAACAAACTTGATAGTTATAAACAAGGTTTTGATGGAATTATTATCTGTACAGGATCGACACAGGCGATCATTACAAAAGACTTATATCATCAGATTTTACAAAAAGAAACAGAACAGAAGTTTATTATTGATTTATCCGTTCCGAGAAATGTAGACGAAGAAGTCGTTTCTAGTTTTGATACCAACTATATTGGCATAAGCCAACTTAAAGACTTAGCCGATAAAAACTTATCATTTAGGAAAACAGAAATGGTTGGCGCTAAGTTGCTTCTTGATGAAAAAATAGTCGCTTTTAAAGAAGTATTCAAACAAAGAGAGCTTGAGAAAGCACTAAGAAATGTTCCGAATGAAATAAAGTCGATAAAGACAAGAGCAATGGAACAAGTGTTCAAGGATAAAATAAAGCAATTAGAACCATCCAATCAGGCACTTATTATTGAAATGATGGATTACATGGAAAAGAAATGTATTGCAGTACCGATGAAAATTGCAAAAGAAAATATTAGACAACTATAAGCTCTTTAGCTTCTGCACATTTCGGTTTTTCAAAAAGTGTACACTCAAAATTTGGTGGAGAATATATATGTACTGATATCGCTTTTTCAGTTCTTGAGTTATTACCTAAGGAGTGTAAGCAAATATCATCATGCATTAATGAGACATCGCCCCTGCATAATTCTTCTTTAGAAACTTCATTAATATCATTATCATACCTTGTTTCAACCAAACATCCTTTTATCGGGTAGACTAGGCATCCGTTTTCTGGATGATTATGGACTTTGCTTCCTTGTCCTGTATCCCACCCAATAATGACTAACTCCACTAAATCGTTTCTAAATAGTATGTTTTTACAATAATGAGAATCATCAAATCTAGCTTCTTCAATATAGGTATCCTTGTTTGAAAGAACTAAAGACTTTAATTCTGCTTCGAACTGAAAAATATCGGTTGAATCTATGGTTTTTAGGTAGGAAATAAGGGAATCCAAAAATAGTTGGGTTTTGGTTAGGTACGCAAACATAAGATTCTAAGCCTAAACCTCTGCTTTATAAAGGTTAATTATGATAATATTAATTTATTTTAAAAATATTGTAACCTTTAGGTAAATACGAAGTATTACCTATATCAAACGAAACAAAAAAGAATGCTTACAGACGAAGCGATTATGGAAAAAGTCAAAATGGGAGACATAAAGTTGATGTCTCTTTTGTTTGAACGCCACCATGTTGCTATATATAGCTACTTCTTACGTATGAGCAAAAATCAGTCATTAAGTCAAGATTTAACTCAAAATGTATTCGAACGGATTATAAAATATAGAACGAGTTATAGTTCAAGGAGCAAATTTAAATCTTGGATGTTTAGCGTAGCTAAAAACGTGCATCATGATCACTACAGGAAAAACAAAATGATGGTTTCAGAAAAGAATGATAAAGAAATGAATATCGAAGGTGATTGTTTAAACAATGAAATGGATAAAAAAGAAAAAATTCATTTTTTGGAAAAAGCACTTAATCGTTTAGATAAAGAAACCAAAGAACTTATCATATTAACGAGGATTGAGAAACTTAAATATCACGAGGTGGCTGCTATTTTCCAGGTTACAGAAGGAGCAATAAAGGTTAGAGTACATAGAGGCATGAAACAACTTAGAGAACAATATTTTTTAGGTTATAAATAAAAATTATGAAAAACTGGGAAGATAAATGGATGGATTATATAGATGGAAACCTTTCAAATGAGGATAAGGTTTTATTTGAACAAGAAACATCAAATGATCCAAGAAAAGTGAATTCACTAAAAGAGCTTCAAGAGCTCAACCAATTGCTTTCAGAACTTCACCCTATAGTACCACCACAAAAATTACAATCAAACTTTGAGTCTTACTTGGAAACAGTAATAGAAGATGTAAAAGAGCCAAAAGTATTCAAGCTATCAAGAGCTTATATTAGAAATATAAGTGCAGCGGTGATCTTGTTGTTGTCTGGACTGTATGTAGGTCAGTGGCTACAAAGTGAGCCAACGCCAATTAAGGCAATGTCTGCAGATTATACATTAGTAAATACACTGCTAGATGAATCTTCTCCAATAAAAAGGATAAAAGGGATAAACGCTAGCCATACTGCTGAAAACCCAGATTGGGACGTAGTAAAACTTTTATTAAATACCCTAGAAAAAGATATAAGTTCAAATGTAAGAATGGCAGCCGTACAGGGGTTAAGAAAATATTTAAACAAAGAAGATACTCGAATTGGTCTCATCAAAGCACTAGATAAAGAAACAGATGCATCTGTTAAAATAGCTATAATTAACCTATTAACTGGCGCAAAGGAACAACGCGCTATTGAACCTCTCCAAAAAATTATTGGAGGTGAAAACGATTTGAAATTCGTTAAAGATGAAGCTCAAATTAGTTTAATGCATATTAATTCAATTTAAAAAAAATAAAAAATGATATACCTATTTAAATCTATCGTCATTCTAACATTCATAGTCACGGGGACTCTTGTTAATGCACAGACAGAATATAAAATACAACAAACTACAGGAAGTATAAACCTTGTTGATGTAAACCTTCTTGAAGTAATTGGTTATGATGGAAACGAAATCATCTTGTTAAGCGATGAGGATTTTGACGATGATGAAGATAGAGCTCAAAGAGCTCGTGGATTAAAAAGAATGAATACAAAAGGTTTAGAAGATAACTCCGGCTTAGGATTATCTGTAGATAGAAGAGGAAATGATTTATTTGTAGAATCAACGCAAAACGCATATGATGACGTTGAATATCGAATCAAAATTCCAAAAGGGGTAGCTGTTTACATTGAAAATTCATCAAGTAATGTAGAAGATATAAGCTTATCTGATTTAGAAAATGAAATCATTATTAGTACAAATTACAGTAGTGTTGATATGTTTAATGTAACAGGTCCTATGTCTGTAAAAACGGTATATGGAGATTTAGAAGTACATATCAATGAAGCGCGGCAAGAAAGTCCTATATCACTTCACTCGGTATATGGTTTTGTAGATGTTACTCTTGCAGAAAACACAAAAGCAGACCTTGATCTGCAAACACTTTATGGAGAGATTTTTTCTGATTTAAATATTAAAATAGAAAAAACGAATACGAATACGACAAAAAATGAATGCGGTAGTATTTTCGGAGTTGATGCACTAGGTACACTAAATGGAGGAGGAACAGACATTACAATAACAGCAAATTACGACGATATTTACTTGCGAAAATCCAAGTAGACGTTACAAATTTATTTTCATAAAATCACTTTAAAGACAACTAACCACCATAGCTAGTCCTGGCGTAGCTATATCTCATTTTATCCAAAACAAAAGATATGAAACAACTATTGAATCTTGTAATCATGGTATTACTTACCTTATTAACGATGAATTCAGGTATTGGGCAAAAAAACATGGAAGCCCTGAAAATAGATCAATCCATTAGTATTGATGGGAAACTTGATGAAGGAGTTTGGAAATCTGCAAATGGATCTGATGGTTTCACTGTTTGGAGACCCAATGCAGGTGATGTAGCAAATAAAAATGCTGAAGTCAAAATATTGTATGATGATGAAGCCATTTATGTAGGTGCTTTTATCGAGGAAATTCATAGGGATAGTATTATGCAAGAACTTACCCAACGGGATGATCTTGGTAACACAGACTGGTTTGGTTTGTTTTTGGATAGTTACCAAAGTGGAAACAATGCACTTGAATTTATCGTTGGGGCAACGGGTGTACAGTTTGATGCAAAGTTAGTTGAGTTTCAAAATGAAGACCCTAATTGGGATGCTGTTTGGTTTAGCGAAGTACATTTAACAGACAATGGTTGGTCTGTTGAAATTAAGCTTCCATATTCAGCGCTCCGATTTCCAAAAGCTGATATCCAGACTTGGAATATAAACTTTATCAAAAAGCAAGCAAGAACAGGGGAAGTGTCCACTTGGAACACCATAGATCCAACAGGAAAGTTTTTCTTAACCCAAAGTGGTATTTTGACCGGTATCAAAGACATAAAACCTCCTTTCAGATTGTCATTATCTCCCTATTTTTCTGCTTATATACAAAACCATTATAATGAAAAGGCATTAGAAAAATCGAGTACAGGATTTTCGTATAATGGAGGCTTAGATTTAAAATATGGGATCAATGATGCCTTCACTTTGGATATGACATTGATTCCCGATTTTGGCCAAGTACAATCTGATGACAAAATTGTTAACCTGAGTCCTTATGAGGTTCGTTTTGATGAGCAGCGACCGTTTTTTACCGAAGGAGTAGAGATATTTAACAAAGGAAATTTGTTTTATTCCAGAAGGGTAGGAGGTCGACCAATTAATATGTATGCGGTAGAAGATAACTTGAGCTCAAATGAAGAGATAGTTAAAAATCCTTCAGAAACCCAATTGTATAATGCCACAAAACTTTCAGGACGATCAAACAAAGGACTAGGTGTTGGTTTTTTTAATGCAGTATCTGCAGATACGTATGCGACCATTCGCAATACAGAAACAGGAGAAGAACGTTTTGAACGTACTAGTCCATTGACGAATTACAATGTTTTCATTTTAGACCAAAACCTAAAAAACAACTCTACTCTTTCCTTAATTAACACAAGCGTAATAAGACAAGGATCAAACTTTTATGATGCAAATGTTACGGCAACCGCATTTGATTTTAAGAATAAGAAGCAAAGTTTTAGTGTCAATGGAAATGTTGCTGTATCTCAATTATATTATGAAGATCAACCTACAGATATTGGATATAGATATAATTTGTATTTGGATAAAATCACGGGTAATTTCAACTTTGGTGTTAACAATAATGTAAAATCCAAAAACTTTAATTCCAATGACCTAGGATTTAATAGGAACTCAAATATAAATACAACTGGATTTTGGGCAAATTATAGCTTGTACGAAGAGTTTTGGAAGTACTTCTCTCGATTAAATCTTTGGTTCAATGCAGAATATGCAAGGATTATGGACCCTAACGTCTTTACCGGAGTTTATCTTAATGGTGGTTTTTGGGCACAAACTAAAAAGTTTTGGGAGCATAACGTATGGCTTAATTATATTCCTAAAGATGATGATTATTTTGAACCAAGAACAGAAGGTTGGTTTGTAGATGTACCCGTAAACTATAATGGCGGTTATTATATTGGAACAGATGGCAGAAAAAAGTTTAAAATAAATGCCTCCTTTTATGGTTATAACGTTGAAGAGAAAGATAGAAATGGATATGGGTTTAATATAATTCCTCGCTATCGATTTTCTGATAAATTCACAGCAAGTTTTATTGCTAATTTCGAACGTAATAACAACGAAAAAGGGTGGGTAGATTTTGGTGATAATGATGAAATCATTTTTGGTACTCGAAAACGAGATGTATTTTCAAATGTTATATCAGCCGAATATACGATGTCAGATAAAATGGGGATTACCTTACGTGTTCGGCATTACTGGACAAAGGTCATGTATTCAAATTTTGAGCAATTAAACGAGCAAGGCTTGCTTAATAAAATATATTATGATCAAGATCAAGATTTCAACTATGATCAATTTAATATTGACTTAAATTATCGCTGGCGCTTTGCACCTGGTAGTGATATTTTCTTAGTCTGGAAAAACAACATAGCTGGAAGTAAATACAATGAAGAGAATGACCCATTGAGTAATACAAATTATTTAAAAGGACTTGAAGGATTAAGTCAATTACCTCAAGATAATAGCCTTTCGTTAAGAGTGGTCTATTATATGGATTACAATAGTGTAATGAAAAAAGTAAGAAATTGAAGATAGAATTTGGTTGATCTTTGGATCATACTTAGGTTCTTAAAGTTGGCACCTAAGTGCCAAAGATCTTTTTTAACAACATTCTTGATTGATGATTAGGATTTTATTTCTACTTAAATGCCCAATCATAGTCACTGATTTCTATAATACATTTTTCCAAAAGATCAATCGAATGTTCTACATCGTTTTTATTTACCATCTCAATGACTTGATGTAAATACCGACATGGGATAGAAATACCTCCAGCAATAGATCCTCCATTAGCATGTCGTTGCATTCCTGCAGTATCTGTACCACCAGCAGTAAGGACTTCTAGCTGATATGGAATGTTATATTTTGATGCTGTCTTTTTCATAAATCGAACCATTCGATAATCACAAATAGTCATTCCATCAAGGACTTTAATCGCAGTTCCTTTACCTAAAGAGGTACATTGTTCATGAGCAGCTGCACCTGGTAAATCATAGGCCATGGTAACATCAAGGTTTATTGAAAAAACTGGATTTATTCCTGAGGCAGCTGCAATTGCACCTCTTAATCCAACCTCTTCTTGTACAGTAAATACACCATATACTGTGTAGTCAAGTGCAACACTTTTTAGACGCTTTAATGTTTCTATTAAGATAAAAACAGATACACGATTATCTAAAGATTTGGAATTCAAATTTTCACCCATTTGGATAAAACTTCGTTCCCTTGTAATAGGATCTCCAATACTAATTAGTTCTTTTACCTTTTCAGCCGGTAATCCGGTATCAATAAAAAATTCTTGGATTTTTGGTGCTTTTGACCTTTCTTCGGCTTGCATGACGTGAATCGGTTTGGTCCCCATAACACCTATAATGTCTTCTTTTCCATGAATCCACACTCTTTGTGCAGTAAGTGTTTTGGGATCAAAACCACCTAGAGTATGAAACTTTATAAAACCATCATCATCGATATGAGTTACAATAAAACTAATCTCATCCATATGTGCAGCGACCATGATTCGTTTGTCTGACTTACCTTGAATAATAGCATGAACACTTCCCATGGCATCAATCTCTACATCATCGACAAAAGGTTTTATTTCTTGTAGGATATATTGTCTTATTTTATTTTCGAATCCAGGAGCTCCAGGAAGCTGACATATTTTTTCGAGTGCGGCAATATTTTTCATAAAGATAATTTGAACCAAAAATACAAGAATTGAAGAATAATTTGTTTTAAAACGACGATTAACTATACCTTTAACTTAGATGTCATTAATACGGAAATTAGCTGGACAAACGATGATTTATGGCTTTGGTCATATTTTGAGTAAAGTGTTATATTTTTTGTTAATTAGTTCTTTTCTTACTTATGAACTTAAGACAACCAAAAGTTATGGCATTTACTCTGAACTTTATGCCTACGCGAGTTTATTAGTTGTTCTTTTTTCTTACAGAATGGATACTTCCTTTTTTAGATTCGGGAGTAAAAAGGAAAATATAAATATAGCATACAGCTCTTCATTAATTCCCTTGATCGGTACGACCCTTGTATTCCTTGTATTAGGTTTGTTATTGTCTCCTTGGATAGCTAGTGTTTTACAGTACGGAGACGCTATTCATTATGTCAAATGGTTTGTTTGTATTATAGCATTTGACGTACTCTTGTTGTTGCCTTTTGCAAGAATGCGTTTAGAAGACAAACCACAAACCTTCGTTTTTTATCGGATCTTGAACATAATACTAACGATTGTTTTTATTTTATTCTTTTTGAAGTTGGCACCTTGGCTGGTAGATCAGGGATATTCATCATTTAAAAGCATACTTATTTTTGAAGACCAAGTAGATTATGTTTTTGTTTCTAATTTGATGGTTAGTGGTTTGATGTTTATTATCATGAGTCCATGGTTGTTTAAGGCGAAATGGTCCTATATTGATACAAAGATTTGGAAGAAAATGGTTGTTTATGCTTCACCACTCATTATCGTTGGTATTGCAAATAGTATTAATCAATTTTTTGCAGTTCCCTTACAGCACTTTTTACTAGAAGGAACCAATGATAGTAACTTAGCTGAAGCTGGTATTTACGCAGGTCCGCAAAAAATTGCGGCATTAATTGGATTAGTGACCACTGCGTTTAATTATGCAGCAGAACCTTTCTTTTTTAAACATGCAGCAGACCGAAAAGATCGCAAAGTATATGGTGATGTTCTTAAAGCATTTACGATTGTCGTAGGTTTCATCATTTTGGCAATGTTAATGTATTTAGATATATTAAAGCACCTAGTCGATGCAAGTAAATATAGCGAAGGATATAAAGTAGTGCCCATATTATTATTTGCTTATTTCTTTTTGGGCTTGTATTATAATATCTCTATTTGGTACAAATTGGCGGATAAAACAATCTATGGGGCCATCATTTCGACAGTAGGTGTAATCGTTACGTTAATCGTTTCAATTCTCTTTTTACCAATATATGGTATTATAACATCAGCTTGGGCTGCTTTGGCTTGTTTTGCAACAATGTGTTTATTAGCTTATGTATTAGGGCAAAAACTATATAAGATACCTTATCCGTTAATGAGAATTGGGGTCATTATGTTCTTAGTTTTGAGTTTATATTTGCTAAGTCAATTTGTGACTGTTCCCGAAACAACAATGATGTATGTAATAAATACATTCATACTTATTACATACATCATTGTAATTTATTTTTTCGAAAAGGACTTTATTAAAAACGTGATTCGCTCTTAAAACTTTTGTAAATATCTAAAAAATGGCAAAGGCAAAGGAACTAATATCCCATCAAAAACACCAACACCAAATCCAAATTGGAAAGCTCTAGCCTTTTTTCTTGACCTTAATTTAAAACCAGGAATGATTAATCCACTTGTTCCTAAGTTTTCATTTGTAAAACCTGGTACCAACATAGAATCAAAGATCAAACTAAATCTGGTTTTCCCAGAAAGAGCAGCACCAAATGAGATAAGCATATTATCTGCTACCCCTTCACCTCCCATAAAAGTTGCTCCATAACCAACCGAGAAGTTTACATTATTTCTACGATCACCATAGGTTACTGCAGCAAAAGGTAATGCTAAACTAAAATCGGGTAATACCCAAGAACCTGTCCCTAATAAGGCACCAACAGCAAAGTTTACCTTTTCATTAAATGGTATGCTATATTTAATGGTTCCAATAATCGGAACCCCATAATATGAGGATTGTATACCCGCAGTAATCCTATCTGTAACCCCAACTTGTACATCAAATGAAATTCCTGAAAAAGTAGCATGAACATCTCCTTGAGGAATACTAAAACCATTTGTGGTATAAAAGTATCTCGTAGCAAATTCATTATCCTGTTTAATTTCGGGGAGGTTTCCTTTCTTGTCCTTTTTTACTTCCTCCATCTCTTCAATTACATACTTAGGGATCGATACTTCACCCATTTTTTCAGTATCTAATATAATTTTTTCTTCATCTTGGCTTATTAATTTTCCAATATGCGCAGTTCCGTTTGCTGTTTTTATGGAATAGTATTTAGATCGACCTGATTTTTCTTGGGCAAAAGTTTGCGTTGAAAAAGCAAACAAAGCCACAAAAAGTAAATATTGGAATATTTTCATAGTGCTATAATTTAATTCAAGTTATATTTTTTACTATCGTAAACAAAGATATGAACGAAAAAATCTGCAATATGTATAATATGGGAATTGAGCTAAGAAAAGTTTACGTATTATAAACAAGGGTCTGTTGGTTTGTAATATATCGCATATGTCGATGTTCAATCCCGACTTCAACAAAAGGATCTCCATAAATTACGAATCCCATTTTTTGATAAAAAGGAACGGCATAATCTCTAGAATGACAAACGATGTCTTTTATCTTGTTTTTAGCAACAAACGATTGAATTTTTTCGACTAACATTCGTCCTATTCCTCGCTTTTGAAAAGTAGTGTCAACAGCCATTTGCATAAGTTGGACATGCTTTTTTTCTAAATCTAATGGTTTTAAAACAACACATCCGATCACCTCATTCTTATTTAATGCAATAAAGTGCCAAGAAATATCATCATGCATTTCCCAAGCATGATCTGCCACACCAATGGGCCTTAACAGAATCATATTTCGTAAGGTCCTTTCATCTTGATAATATGGATCTTGCATCGTTATTTCGCGAATTTCTATCACGATTGTAATTGTTGTAAAACCTTAAAAATCTCTTTTAAGTCCAAGGTTTCATCCAATCCTTGTTTACAATAATCTAATAAAAGTTCATCTTGTTTTCTACCCAAAGCTTTCGCCTTATGATAAGGCATTTCTGGATTGAATGTTACATGAGAGTATTTACTTCTGTATTCAGGAAATGTAGTTTCCAATTTCATTTCCAGATTTCTTTTTTTTATGAAATTTGGATCTGCTACATGATCTTGCATTTCAATAAAATTATCTAAAGCTAAATCAGCAATTGCATTTGCATCTTTTACTCGATTTTCTTGAAAATCATAGAATACTTTTTCCCAATTGTTTCCAAATTTATCCAAGGATTTATCAAAGACAACTACATCTTCAAAAGAAGCATTCATACCTTGACCATAAAACGGTACAATTGCATGCGATGCATCACCCATAATGAGTGTTTTACCGTAAACTTGCCAAGGATAACACTTTATAGTGCCTAAAGTACCTGTCGGATTTTCAAAATACTCTTCTGTAAGATGGGGAATAAGAGTTACGAGGTCTGGAAATTCTTTCTTAAAAAAAGTAAGAACCTTTTCTTTTGAATTTAAAGCCTCAAATCCAAACTCACCTCCAAATGGATGGAACATTGTTACTGTAAAGCTTCCATCTAAATTTGGTAAGGCAATGATCATAAACTTACCTCTAGGCCAAATATGTAGAGCATTCTTTTTTATTAAACATTCACCATTTTTCCCCGGCCGAATTGACAATTCTTTATAACCATGCCTTAGGAAATGTTGGGAATAATTAAATAATAAACGGGTTGTGCTTTTCATTAAAGACTTACGAACAACACTACCTGCACCATCCGTCCCAATTAATACATCAGAGGTTATAGTATGTACGGCACCATCATTTGTTTTAAATTTGGCGATAGCCTGATCAATATCGACAAAAACACATTGATGTTGAAAGTGGATTTTTATATTTTCATGGTTTTCTGCTTTGTTTAAAAGTAGACCATTTAAACCAGACCTAGAAACTGAATTAATGTATTCATTATCCCTGGCACTATATTTAGAAAAGCGTTCATCTCCATTTAGAAAATGAATTTGTCGACCATACATGGGTATGCAATGATCTAATATATCATCTTTGATTCCGACTAAGGCAAGTGCCTTTAATCCACGACTTGATAATGCTAAATTAATAGAACGACCTGCAGCATCTTTTTCCTTGCGAAGATCATCACGCTTTTCAAATAAATCGACCGTATGCCCACGTTGAGCCATTCGTAAAGCCAACAGTGTACCACAAAGACCTGCACCTATTATTGTTATTTTAGACATTACATCGATTCTTTTAATAATTCAACAAATAAAAATACGTCTTCAAAACTGTTATATAGAGGGACGGCTGCAACACGCACAACATCTGGTTCACGCCAATCAGCAATGACTCCTTTCTCGGTTAATCGTTTAAATAACGTTTTATTTGATTTTTCAATTTGTATTGATATTTGACACCCTCTTTCTTCTGGGTTTGCAGGTGTTATAATTCGTATCTTATCAGACTTAATTTCCTTGATTAAATACTCCATATAAGCAGAAAGTTTTCTACTCTTTTCTTCGAGAGCAGACATCCCTACTTCATCAAAGATATCTAGAGAAGCTTTCATTGCTGCCATAGATAAAATAGGAGGATTGCTCAGTTGCCACCCTTCAGCTCCAGGAATCGGATCAAAATCTTGTCTCATATTGAAACGCGTATTTTTATTGTGGCCCCACCAACCAGCAAATCTTGGTAAATTTTGATTCGTCGCATGTCTATCATGTACAAAACAACCACCTAAACTACCTGGCCCTGAATTCATATATTTATAACTACACCAAACAGCAAAATCAGGCCCATCATCATGTAGGGATAGTTTAATATTCCCAGCACCATGGGCGAGATCAAAACCAGCATAAGCTCCGACACTATGCGCTTTTTCTGTAATTTCCTTTATTTTGAAATATTGACCCGTATAATAATTAACACCTCCAATCATCACTAACGCTAAACTATCTCCATGTAATGCGATGGTAGATAGTATATCTTCTGTCCTAAGGGTCGTTTCACCTTTTCTTGGAAAAACTTTAATTAATGCATCATTAGGATCAAGATTGTGAAATTTTATCTGGGATTCCACAGCATAAAGATCCGAAGGGAATGCATCACTTTCAATCAATATCTTAAACCTTGATTTTGTTGGTTGATAGAATGAAACCATCATTAAATGAAGATTCACAGTCAATGTATTCATAACAACCACTTCACTTGGGTTTGCACCGACAACTTTTGCCATTCCTTTCGTTAAAAATTCGTGATATGGCATCCAAGGTCTTTGTGCTTGAAAATGACCTTCTACACCTAGTTTTTCCCAATCTCGAAGTTCTTGATCAATATAAGACCTAGTCGTTTTTGGCTGTAAACCCAATGAATTACCAGTAAGATAGATATGTTCAGCGCCATTACTTTTCCTTGGAATATAAAACTGTGATCTGAATTTTGATAATGGATCTAATATATCCATATTCTTAGCAAACTCTAAAGCACTTTCAAACTTGATCATATTATTGTATTCTTTCTAAAAAAGATAAATGATTTGGTCCAGCAATCCAACGAATAACATTGTCATACCAAATTTGTTTTTTTTCTTCTTGGGTTATAAATTCCATATTTAAGGCATCATCAATAACTTTACCCGGATAACTGTTTTTAACAGATTCCATTTCTCCAAGTGGATAAGGATCGTCTAATCCAGCAATAATTTGGCTAATGCCTTGACGATCTTTTATCATTCTAAGCGCATATGGATCATGTACAAGTGTGTCAAAAAACAAATTGCTCGATTTTAAATGTACATCAGGGTTCGTTTTACCTTCAAATAAATCAGGGCGGCCGACAAAACCTTGTACTCTCCGCCCATGGCCCATTTGACCAAATTGGTTACCATGAGCAAAGCTTACCCTGAGGTTAGGATATTTTTCAGGGTAATTATTTAATGTATAAAAATGATAAGCATCGGCTGTTTGCGCACACATCCAAATAAGATGAAATCTCCAATTAATATTTTTTAATTGAATTATTTTTTCAGCATCATATGGGTGAATTTCTAATGCAAGATTTAAAGTATCAGCTAGCGAAAATATTGGCTCAACATCTGGATGCGCAATACTACACCAATCATTGTTTTTATCTATGAAATGAGTGGGTAGACACAATAATGCTTGATTATTATCCGATACACAGCGCTTTATTTCATTTATTGCATCATCTATATACCTAGGGTTTACTACAAATCCACCAGTAAACTTTGTTGGATGGTCAGCTTGTATTTGTGCATTGAAATCGTTTTGAAAACGGATAACATCTTTCGTCGTTTGTTTATCAAATCCATTACAATAAAGTTGAGATAAGTTTAATACGATTTCGTGATCTATCTTATTTTTTTCCATCCAAAGAAGTTTTTCTTCAAGAAAAAAACTTGGATCGGTAATAGGTCGCTGCCAATTAGCCTGGCACATAAATTTTTGATCATTTGTTAACCAAAACAACTTCTTTTCCCTCATAAACGCCGGGATCTGACTAGGATAAGGAAGTAGATGTGCGTGACTATTTATTTTCTTTGTCAATCTAACTTGGCTTTTGCATTTTGGTCCCACACTTATCACAACTAACTAGTGTGTCGTTATTGTAAAACTTGTCAAAAATGACAGGCATGTCTGTTTCTATATTAGCAAGTCTAAACGGTTCTCGATATAATTCATGATTACAACTTTCACAAAACCAAGCAAGCCCATCTTCCATTCCTTCAGGCCTTTTTTGTTCGATTACTAAACCAATTGTGTTTGGACCTCTTTGTGGAGAATGCGGAATATTTGCGGGTAAAAGATAGATTTCACCTTCTTTAATATGAATATCTTTTGGTTGACCTTCATCAATTACTTTTAAGATGATATCACCTTCTACTTGGTAAAAGAATTCAGGGGTTTTATTTAAATGATAGTCTTTTCTTGCATTTGGTCCACCTACGACCATTGCGATATATTCTCCATTATCCCAAATGCATTTATTACCAACTGGAGGCTTTAATAAATGACGGTGTTCTTCGATCCATTCTTTAAAATTTACTACAGGAAATAATTTTGACATAATGTTATCTTTTTATTTATACTTGATACATACATTTTTTGGTTCGGTGAAGAAATCTAAAACTTGAAAACCACCTTCTCTTCCGACACCAGAGTTTTTAACACCTCCAAACGGAGTTCTTAAATCCCTTATTAACCAGCAATTAACCCAGATTATTCCTGCATCAATTAAATTTGCCATTCGATGGCCACGGCTCAAGTTTTCAGTCCATAACGTCGCTGATAGTCCATACTCAGTACTATTCGCCATTTTTAAAACTTCTTCTTCTGTATCGAATGGTGTTATACTTACTACAGGTCCAAAAATTTCTTCCTGATTGACCCGGCATTTATAATTAAGGCCTTCAATAATAGTTGGTTCTATATACCAGCCACCTTCATAGCCTTTCGGAAAGATAGCGTTGCCTCCTGTTAATATTGTTCCACCTTCTTCCTTTGCAAGTTCAATATAACGCAATATTTTTTCATAATGAGGTTTAGAAACGATTGCACCAATCTTAGAATCATCATGACTCGGATGACCAACGCTTAATTTTTTTGCTTTTAACAGAAAGTCAGCCTTGAATTTTTCGTAAATCGGTCTTTCAACAAATATTCGAGAACCACACAAGCAAATTTGTCCTTGATTTGCAAATGAAGAATGAATTGTTGTTTTAAGCATTTGTTCGTAATCACAATCTGCGAAAATGATATTTGGGTTTTTACCACCCATTTCTAAAGACAGTTTTTTGAACAAAGGGGCGGCTGTTTTTGCTATTTCTGCTCCGACTCTTGTACTTCCTGTAAACGAAATTGCTTTAATTGTTTTATGTTTCGTTAGCGGGGCACCAACGTTTTCACCAAAACCATGCAAAATATTTAACACCCCTTTAGGAAGACCTACTTCGATACATATTTTTGATAACAAATATGCAGTGAATGGAGTTACTTCAGAAGGTTTAGCTACAACACAATTTCCACTTGCTAGAGCTGGTGCAATTTTCCAGCTAAATAAATATAGAGGAAGATTCCATGGTGAAATAGCGGTGATTACACCTAAAGGTTTTCTTAGTGTATAATTAAGTGCCAAATCATGCATTTCATGGGATTCAGATGCATATTGTGTAATAGCATTAGCAAAGAATCTAAAATTGCTTGAAGCCCGAGGAATATCAACTCTTTTGGCTAATTTAAATGGCTTTCCATTGTCTTTTGATTCTGCTTGTGCTAGGAATTCTAATTGCTCTTCAATTTTGTTAGCAATCGACATTAGGTACCTAGATCTTTCTTCTAATGATCGATTACTCCAATCTGGAAATGCTTTTTCTGCAGCATTTATAGCTATCTCAACATCTTTTTCATTTGAACTAGGAGCTTTAGCGTACACTTTTCCTGTTGAAGGATCAAAGACATCGAGTGTTTCTCCACTTGTGGCCGGAAGTAGTTGGCCATCGATATAGTTTAATATTTGCTCCAAAAATTATTTATTTGAAAAATTAAAACTCAATTCTTTTTTTAAGTCATCAGGTAATGTTGGTAACTCTGACCGCGGAATGAGTAAAGTGGAAATATTGTGAAAATCGGTAAATATTCTATGCTTTTCAGCTGTTTTATTTAAATAATCATGACCTGAAGAACCTCCAGTTCCAATTTTCCTCCCTAGCATCCTTAAAACCATTTGAGCATGTCGGTATCTCCAAGTAACCATTAGTTCGTCTATCTCAACCAATGAAATAAGTAATCTAAATGGGTTGTGAAGGATTGGCTCATCACGATATAAATTAATTAACAACGCAGCCAGTGTTGCATTATAAGAAAGTCTTAACTCTCCTTTTTTTAATTTCTCTGCATGAACCTTTGGATCTAGAATACTGTCAAAATAGGTGTCCGTATCACCGAGCATTTTTAACCTTGATTCTATTTCTTTATCTGTCAAAAAAGAAGAAGCCTTGATAGCTTCCTGTTCTTTTGTGATCATATTATTTACCGCTGACTTATAATGGCTTAAAAAGTCAAAATTTTTGAACTTCAAGAAAGGTATTCTTTCTAACCAACTCTCAATAGTTTCGAATACAGTTCTCCCTTTTGATAGTTCTTTGAGTTCAGTTTTTTGTTCTTCATTGAATGGTGAACTATAATGATGATTACCATAAGTAATACGTTCATCTTCTAAAAGACCTAGCATTACTTCAATTTTTCTGAACTGAAAACTTTGAAAACCAGATGCTGGAAACAAATAGTTTCGAAAATCTAAGAAATCCAAAGGAGTCATTGTTTCTAAAACTGTAATCTGTTGAACTAACAATTTCTGAATTTCAATAACACGTTCTAGTCTCCCTATGGCAATCCCAATATTTTGTTCATCAATTGAATCAGCTGCAAATGGATCAATGATGGAAGAAAGTTCATGAATTATTTGTTTAAACCATAGCTCATATACTTGATGAACAATGATAAAAAGAGTTTCTTCATGAGCTGGTTTGCCGTCTATTGCCCCACTTCTAGTCGTTTGAGCACTTAATATTTTATCAAGTTCTAAGTAGTTATGATAATGAATCGTAGTATATTTCTTATCGTCGGCCATTTCTCTATTTTACATTAATTTTTACAGAACCTAATTTTTCTACAACGGCTTCTATATGATTTTCTGATTTTATAAATTCTGCTGGAGTAGCTGCACCAGCTAAAACGATATGTCCTTTTTTAATTGTTTCTCCGAAATCAGTAATTAACCTGGATGCTTCCACTAAAGACTCTAATGGATTTCCTAGAATTGCCTTTGAATTTCCAGTATGGATGATCTGCTCGTTTATTTTTACTTGAATGGATAAATTACGGGTACTATCTATTTTTTTCCAATCACCTATTACAAAAGCAGAAGACGAACAATTATCTGCAACAACATCTTCTAATGAAAAAGAAAAATGCTCATATCTCGAGTCAATAATTTCTAAAGCAGCTGCATAGGCTTCTATATAATCTTCAACATTGTCTAATGTTAATGTAGTTACGATTTCTTTTTTGATCAAAAAACAAATTTCAGGCTCAGCTCTTGGGTGGACAAATTTATTAAGCTCAAGAAAACCATCGTTTTCAATTTGCATAGCATCTGTAAGTTTACCCCAAATGAGATCATGGACTCCCATTTGTTCCATCTTTTCACGACTTGTGAATCCCATTTTGTAACCCACCAATTTTTCACCCTTTTCGAATCTTTGTTCTAGTGATAATTTTTGTATTTGATAAGCTTCTTCTAACGTTATTGGGTTTGAAGTACTAATCTGGGGAATAGCATACGCTTCTGAAGCTGCTTTATCTAAAACCTTAGCAAAGTCTAATAATTCCAATCGTTGATTTTTATTTTAATTAATATAAATGAAAATCTAAGGATATTAAAATCTATCCCATTTTAAAACGAACAGATTGTATAATTTCCCTGATTTAGTTATGCTTTTTAGCAAATGCCTGCATAACATCCACTAACTTTTGTACTCCTTCTATGTTCATTGAGTTATAGGTTGAAGCACGAAATCCACCTACAGATCTATGACCGGCCAAACCAACGCATCTTGCTTCTTTAGCCATGGCTAAAAAAGGTTCAACAAAAGCTTCGTTTGTTGGTAAAAATGTAACATTCATTCTAGATCTATCGTCAGCATGCACTGAACCTTTAAAACAAGGGTTTCGGTCTATTTCACCATAAATTAGTGCTGCTTTTTCCTCATTTCTTTTTTGCATGGCATTTACACCTCCATTTTCGAGTAACCACTCCATTGTTAACATTGATACGTATATAGGATATGCTGGTGGAGTATTAAACATTGAACCTTTGGCAATATGGGTTCTATAATCCAACATTGTAGGAATATCTCTTTCTATTTTTCCGAGTACATCTTTTTTTACAATAACCAATGTGACACCGGCAGGTCCAAGATTTTTTTGTGCACCAGCATAAATTAAGTCAAACTTTTTTATATCAATTGGTTTACTAAAAATATCAGATGACATGTCACATACTAATGGTACCCCATAATCTGGTACTTCTTGATATTGAGTTCCTGAAATTGTGTTATTTGAAGTAAGGTGGATATATTTTAAACCAGAAGGAATATCAAAATCTTTAGGAATATAGCTGTAGTTTTTATCCTTTGATGAAGCTAATACTTTGATATTTCCAAACAGTTTTGCTTCTTTTATGGCTTTATTCGACCAAGTTCCTGTATCAATATATCCTGCCGTTTCGTTTTCACCTAAGAGGTTCATCGCTGTAAAATAAAATTGTGAACTAGCACCTCCCGTTAAAAATAATACGGCATAATCTTCTGGAACATTAAGAAGTGATCTTACGTTTGCTTCCGCTTTATCCATTACGGCAACAAACTGAGGACTTCTATGTGAGATTTCAAGAATAGAAAGGTCTAAATCTTCAAAAGATTTTACGGCTTGTGCTGCCTTTTCCAATACAGGTTTCGGTAAAATAGCGGGTCCGGCGAAAAAATTATACGTCATTTTATTCTTTTATTAGTTTAAATAATACAGGTCTGCTGGGACTTGCATCCAGCTCGATTGGTGCTAATTGTAAATTTAATAGGAAAAAACCATCTTTAATATTCGATGGTACATATATGAGTTCTGTAATTGTACAATCCATTCTTGGCTTTCCATTTTCCAACCAAAATGCCTTGTGGCCTTTTAATAGACCTCCATCTTGTTCTTTGTCAATAGAAGGTAAATCTATTAGTAAATGTTTAATGCCTTTTTTTCGAAAAAAGGTAATTAACTCATCCGAAAAATATGGGGGATTTGTTCCTGAATAGTTTTGTTTAAGTTTTGAATTGTTATTTGGAAGTGATCGAATAACAAGGGCCTCAACTCCGGTTTTTATCGGGTCTTTCAAAGATTCTATTGTAAATATCAAATCTCCATTTGGCATCTTTTTTGGCGCTATAGAAATAAGTTGACACAGGAAATGATAGGTTTTTAATTCATCAGAAACGGATTGCATCTCCTTACTTATATGACCATAACACTCTGTATGTGTACCATTTCCATGGGGATTAATTTTGATATCAAAAAAGTTAACCGGAAAACCACTTTTAACGGTTCCAACCCAAGTTTCTGAACGTACTGGATTTACAGAAGGTGAAGGTGCATAATAACATAAAACATCAGCTTTTGATGGATTTCCTAAACCGATTGAAATATCTATTGGTTTTGACAAATCTGACGTAAAAAGGTCATCTTTATGTTGAAATTGGATCTTCACAGTTAACCAAGAATTGTTACTATTTGCTTCGCTAATTCTACCCAAATGTTTTCTTGTGCATCCAACGTGGAAGCTCCAATGTGAGGGGAAAGAGAAATTCTGTCGTGGTTTAATAATGTTTCATCAGGTGTTGGTTCATTGTTAAAGACATCTAAACCAGCAGCAAAAATGGTCCCTTCCTCCAAAGCTGTTTTCAACGCCGCTTCATCAATAACGCCACCTCTGGCAGCATTTACGATGATGGCATTCTTTTTCATTTTATTGAATTCACTAGAGGATATTAACGCATCACCTAAAAATGGAACGTGTAAACTTATATAGTCAGCTGTTTTAAGCAACTCATCAAGTGTTGCACTTTTAATTTCTACTTTTACTTCTTTTCCTAACAAATTAAGCGTCAACGTTCTACCTTCTACAAATGGATCATGTCCTATGATTTTCATTTCCATTCCTACACCAATTTTAATGGTCTCACATCCAATTCTTCCTAAACCAATAACACCGAGTGTTTTCCCTTTCATTTCAATACCCCGGGAATAGGACTTTTTCAAGGTTTTAAAATCTGAATGTCCTTTTGATGGCATTTCTCTGTTTGCAAGAAAAAGACTCCTTGATAAACTTAAAAAGTGAGCAAAAACTAATTCAGCAACGGATCTAGAAGATGCTGCAGGGGTGTTGACAACATGTCTTCCGATAGATCTTGCATATTCAACATCAATGTTATCCATTCCAACACCAGCTCTGCAAATAACTTTTATATTGGGACATTGATCGATTAGTTCTTTCCTAATCTTAGTCGCACTTCGCACCACGACAACATCATACTCGTTTAATTTTTGCGTTAATTCCGCTTGAGGAATATGATCAGTATCAACTTGATAACCTGCTTTTTCAAGCATTTGTTTTCCTACTGGGTGGATACCATCGTTGGCTAATATTTTAAGCATAACGTAAAGCTTTTTTATTCAACTAATTAAAATTACATTTATATGTAAAGCAACACACAAAGTTTAAATAAACATAATATTTCAACTGAAAATACAAATAGAACACATTTAATAGAAATTGCTGGTTGTGAACTTGAACTTTTACCAGAAAAAGCAATCTATTGGCCATCAGAAAAAGCACTGTTAATATCTGATTTGCATTTTGGAAAAATTACACATTTTCGAAAGAACGGAATTGGTATTCCAAGAGGTGCCGAAGTTAAAAACTGGGATATTTTAGCAACCTTATTATTAAATAAGGATTTAAAAACCGTATATTTTCTAGGCGATTTATTTCATTCGACGTACAATTCTGAGTGTGAAGATTTTATAGATTTATTGTCTAATTTTAATCATCTAAGATTTGTCTTAATTGAAGGAAATCATGATATTATTGAACCTTCGTTTTATAAGAGAGCAAGGATTGAAATTTTTCAACGATTGAAATTTGGTCCATTTTTGTTAACGCATGAATGGGAAGAAACCCATTTGTATAACCTTTCTGGTCATATCCATCCTGGAATAAAAATGAAAGGAAAAGGTATGCCAAGTCTCCGACTACCATGTTTCTTTTTTGAAGAAAAAAAAGGATTGATGCCAGCTTTTGGTCAATTTACTGGTCTGCATATTTTAAAGCCCAAAAAATCGGATAAAATATTTATCATTTTAGAAGATAAAATAATCCCAATCTAGCATTCAAATTTTTAGAATTAAAAAATTGTGGAACTGAAATTGCAGTATTATTGATATACTAGATGGAATGTGAGTTACATTACCATTAAAATTGTATGTTTGACCACTATAATGTCGAAAGAAAAAGAAAAATATAGCAAGATTTTTAACGAGGAATTCCTACCTCATGCTGATGCACTTAAAACGTTTGCATTTCATTTAACATATAATGAAAGTGATGCAAATGATTTAGTCCAAGAAACCTATATGAAAGCGTATAGATTTGTAGATCGGTACTTACAGGGAACTAATGCTAAGGCTTGGTTGTTTAAAATCTTGAAAAACGCTTATATAAACGAATATCGTAAAAAAGCGAAAAGACCCAATAGAGTCGACTTTGAAGACTTTATAAATTATCATGATGCCGAAGATGAAGGTGGTTCGACAGGATACCTTGATTTAAGAGAGGAGATTTTTGATAGTATAATGGGTGATGAAGTTACGGTTGCAATAAATTCTTTACCAGTTGATTTTAGGACCGTCATTTTGTTATGTGATATTGAAGGGTTTAAATATGAAGAAATATCAAAAATCATCGATATTCCGATAGGTACCGTTCGATCGAGATTGTTTAGAGCAAGAAATATGCTCAAAGAAAAGTTAAAAGATTATGCACGAACCTTGGGTTATAAAGACATTCGTGGCGTAAAAGAAGAAGAATAAACCAAATAAAAAGATAGTGTTCACATTTTTAAAAATAGAAACATGCAAAATCTTGATAGATTTCAACAGATTAAAGAAAATGTAAGCTTATATTTTGACAACGCTTTAAGCAAAGAAGATGAAGAGATATTGATAAACAATGTTAATTCTGATCCTCAGTTTAGTCAAATTTTTAACCAAGAAAAGACTGCAAGAGAGTTTTTGAAAAACAATGTTACAAGATCAAGTGTCTCTGATGATTTGATGAAGCAAATCAGAAATAGCATTAAGTTTTAGTTGATTCTTAATTCTCTTTTTTCCATCATGACCCAAATCACTTGAATTTGGGCTTCCTTTTATTACATTTGTCTCCGCAAATAATCCACCATGTTACAAAAGCTTGAAGCTATTTATCATAGGTTTCTTACATTAGAAGAGCAATTATCTGATCCGGAAATCGTAACTGATATTAAGAGGTTTACTAAAATCAACAAAGATTATAAAGGATTGTCAGGAATGGCAACGATCTACCTTAAGTATAAAGAACTTTTGGGGAATATAGAAACAGCAGAACTAATGCTCCAGGATGATGATCCTGAAATGAAAGAAATGGCAAAAATGGAACTAGATGGTCTATCTAGCCAGAAAGAAGAAATGGATGAGGAAATTAAAGTGTTGCTTATCCCCAAGGATCCCAATGATGATAAAGATATAATACTAGAGATAAGGTCCGGAACAGGTGGTGATGAAGCTAGTATTTTTGCTGGAGATCTTTTTAGGATGTATTCCAAATTTATCGAAGAAAAATCCATGAAAATGGAAATTCTCGATATCAATGAAGGAACAGCTGGGGGATATAATAAAATAGTAGCAGAAGTTTTTGGAAACAATGTTTATGGACAATTTAAATTTGAATCGGGTGCTCACCGTGTTCAAAGGGTGCCAAAAACAGAATCGCAAGGCAGGGTACATACATCTGCAGCTACTGTAGCTATAATGCCTAAATTTGAACTAGAAGATATTAATATTAGAAAGGATGAACTAAGAACAGATACTTTTAGAGCTTCAGGAGCTGGTGGTCAGCACGTTAATAAGACGGAATCAGGCGTACGATTTACACATATACCTACTGGGATAGCCGCCGAAAGTACAGACTCTAGATCCCAACATAAAAATAGAGAAATTGCACTTCAACGATTGTATCAAAAGATTCAAGAGGTAAGAATGGCAAAAGCAGAAAGTGAACATTCATCTAAACGAAAATCTCTTGTAGGATCTGGAGATAGATCTGATAAAATTAGAACATACAATTACCCTCAAAACAGAATGACAGATCACAGAATTAATTTGACGATGTATAGTTTAGATAAAATTATAGATGGTGACATTCAAGGTATTATTGATGCACTTCAGATGGCTGAAAATGCTTCAAAAATGCAAGAAGGGGACCCAGCGTCTACTTAATTACACCAATGGTATTTGCTAAATAGCCGGGGCGTTTTGGGGTAGCTTTACCACTAAAGTTTTTACGAATTACAATTTTTTCTGTCGGAGCATAAAGAAATACAACAGGTAAATCTTCACTTAGTATTTCTTGAAGTTCTAAGTAATAATTTGCTCGTTTTTTTGGATCCAACTCAGACTGAATATCCAAAATTAAAGTATCCGCTTTTTTATTTGAATAACCTGAAATATTACTTGATTCTATATTATCACTATGCCATCGATAATATGGATCATAAGGTGCAGCATCCATTGTTTGCGACAAAGCGGCGATATCATAAGTATGCGTATTAACATCTTCTTTTACATATAATCGCGGACTTTTTTCAATTAATTGTATTTCAATGCCTAGTTCTTGACATCCGTTTTTGAAAAGTAATCCAATTTGCTTTGCTAATTCAGAAGAAGAAATCAGGAGGTCAAACTCAAGTTCTACACCATTTTTATCCAAGATGTTATTTGCATTTGTATCTACCCAACCATTTTTTGTCAAGATATCTTTAGCTTCAGAAAAATCTTTTTCTGGAAGCGTTAGATTTTTATTATAGTATGGTTTTGAGGGGTGGATTGGGCCATTTAACTGTACACCAAAATCCTTTTCGATGTTTTTTATAAATGTTGGAATATCAAGGACACTATTTAATGCTTTTCGAACAGCAAGATCATTTAAGCCTGGTTTTCTATTGTTTAAACTTAAATATAGATAACGCATCAGTTGTGGAGTATAAAAATTAAAATCTGGAGCATAGGATTCATTTTCGTTTAATTGTGCAAACAACTCAGATGATTTAAACTTCATGACATCTAAGCCTCCATCTTTTAGATTTACAAAAGCAGTAAGTTCGTCTGCAAATATTTTAAAAAGAATAGTATCTGATTTTGCTTCTAAAAAAGGGTTTTTATCGTATTTTTTACCCCAATAATTTTCTTTTTTTACAATGGAAATATATTGTCCGCTTTCCCATTTTAGTAAACGATAGGGTCCAGCATTAATAAGGTTTTCACGATAGTTTATTGGCGCATTTAAGGTTTTTGCAAAAGTGATAAGATTTGTATCTTTTTCTACTTTTTGTAAAAGATCTTTATCATGGAAAAACGAAAAATCATAAGCATCTAACTGGCCTTTTGGATCATAAATGTGCTTCGGTAGTAAACATAATGTGGAAGCTATTTCAAGGGATAGCATCGAATCATCAGAAACATCCACTGTAAATGATTTACTTTTTGGGTCTTCAAAATTTATTGCCTTAACGTTCTTTAATAAACTTCTCCATGTGGCAGCATTTACAGACGGATGTAGAACTGCTTTTAAGGTAAATAAATAATCTTCGGCGACGACCGGTTTTCCATCTGTCCATACGGCATCCTCTTTAAACGTAAATGCATATCTTACTATATCATCATTAATTCGCTCAGCTGAAGGGATTTTGGTTATCAAAATCGGTTCTAGTATAAGGGTTTCTGGATTATAATCCGCTAGTGGTACAAATATGTTTTGAAAAACCTCACGAGCGATTGATTTTGGGTTAAAAATAGGATTTAATTTTTCTGGATCAGCAGAAAGGTAAACTTGTAAAGTACCATCATCCTTATGGGAGGACACGTCTGATTTACATCCGGTCATAAAGAAATAAAGAGAGATAAGTATAATATAGCTAAACCGCATAAAATATTGGATTGAGTTAAGCTAAGATATAAACAAAAACCCCTTTCTAATCATTTATAAAATAAACAAAGTCATCATGTCAAAAAAAGTTTTAATTGCAGGAGGAAGTGGGCTAGTTGGCAAAAGATTATGCCACCTTTTATTGAAATCGTATGATGTTAGTGTATTAACACGAGGAAAAACACGAATTGAAAACAAGGTGAATATGATCCATTGGAATATTCAAGAAAAGAAAAATGATATTGCACCTGGAGATTCATTTGATGTGGTCATTAATCTCACTGGTGCCGGTATCGCCGACAAAAGATGGACTTCTAAAAGAAAAAATGAATTGATAAACAGCCGTGTTAAATCTACTGAATACCTAGGAGAAATATTGGCCAACATGAGTGAAAAACCAGAGGTATATATAGGTGCAAGTGCGATTGGGTACTATGGGGAAAGGGGTGAAAGTTTACTTACAGAGACGGATGAAGCAGGGAGTGAGTTTTTATGCGAATGCTGTATTTTATGGGAAAAGGCACACGAATCAATAAGACCTTTAGTAGGTCGGTTTGTAGTATTGAGAATAGGAATTGTTCTAAGTACGCTTGGCGGTGCAATGAAAGAGATTGTTAAACCTGTAAAAATGGGTGTTGCTGGATATTTTGGAATGGGTAAAGCATACTATAGCTGGATCCATATGGACGATTTGTGTGGGATGTTTTTACACACCATGGAAAACACCAAAATAGATGGCTATTTAAATGCAGTTTCAAAAACACCAGTAACTATAAAAGAACTAGTGAACGAAATAAAAAAAGTATATAGACCATGGGCATTGATGGTTCCTGTTCCGAGTCTAATGCTTAAATTAGGGCTTGGTGAAATGAGTAAAATGCTACTTAATAGTACAAGAGTTATT
The DNA here is from genome assembly GCA_937924805.1 of uncultured Saprospiraceae bacterium. Classification (GTDB taxonomy): domain Bacteria; phylum Bacteroidota; class Bacteroidia; order Chitinophagales; family Saprospiraceae; genus JAHDDO01. Next base: position 14,887 of record CALDTZ010000085.1, on the reverse strand, counting down.
TCTTCAAAATGGAAAGAAAATGGCTTCATTTACAAACACAATCATTTAGCTACAGCTATTAAAGACTTAAAAAGTAGACAGATATAATCTATTTAGAAGGAGCCGTTTAATTATTCTTGATAATTAGTCAATTGCATTTCTTATTTTAGAATCCTAATAAAAAATGTAATGCCGACCCTTAGACTTTGTTTCTTTTTTTTAGTAGTAATCAACCTAATTACTTCTTGCCAAAACACACCTTCATCCGTCGAACCAAATAGTGAAAGACCTATGGATCCGTGGGTATTCAGGTCTGTTTTAGACGATAATTCAAGAATGATTTCACTTGCTCTAGATGATGATTTGTGGATCAGTTATTATACCGAAACAGGGTCACCTTATAAAGCTTGGAAAGGTGGGATCAATTTTGAGGGTGCGGTATATACAATGGTTCATGGGCCCCAACCAACAACTTTTGGTAAAGCCTATTTTATAGGAAAAAACAAACCTGTTTGGTCAATCAAAAAAGGACAATTAAAAATCAATTCAGAATTTCATTATTTAGGTCACAAACTCGATAATGGGCGGGTTTCATTAATGTATAAATTGTCAAGTGACCAAGGGGATATTTTTATTAATGAACAAGTTGAAGTCGAAAAGTCAGAGAGTGGTTCTGTCATACTTCAACGTGACTTTACGACGAAACAAGAAGATGACAACATACAAGCTTATCTTGATTTTAATACGAATTCGGTCGCTTTTATAGAAAGTATAAAAACAAATGAAAGTTTTGAATTAAAATCGAAAGAAGCTGTAAAGAAGGATAATAAAGAGTTATTTGCTGTAACCGGTGGAATTACACTAAAAGCAAACGAAAAAACACCGCTTCATATTCAATTTGTGTCACCAAGTTTGCCAGATCAGAACTCGATTGATGCAGATATTGACGCAGATATTGAGGTGCCTTTAGGAGCGAGATTAATAGCAAGAAATGATTGTAAAACATGTCATAATAAAAATGTAAAAACAGTTGGTCCTGCATATGTTTCTGTTGCCAAAAAATATGAGGATACTCAAGACAACATAAACATGCTTATAAATAAGGTTAGAGTTGGAGGGACAGGTGTTTGGGGTCAAGAAATAATGAATGGGCACGCTGAACTTTCATTTGGTGATATTGAAGAAATGGTAAAATATATTTTATCCCTTGATAATCCTGAAAACGTTTCATCTAATGAAAAAAGAAAGTCCGTTCATACAATAGAGCGGGATACGCTAAATACAGAAAACGTATTACCAGGAGCGATTGTCGCTATCTATCATATTCCACAGTCCACAAAGGTTATTCCAAAAGATTTTTCTAAGCTTGAATTATTTCAAGGAGGTATATATCCAAATTTTGATAATGTAGGTGTTGAAAAGTTTAAAGGTTTGGATGATATTTTTGCTATGGAAGCCAATGGATATCTACATATTGAAAAAGAAGGAATATACGATATTAGACTTTGGAGTGATGATGGTTCTAAACTGTATTTTAATGACAAATTATATCTTGATAATGATGGTCGCCATTCAATCGAAGTCGCTGAGGGAAAATTTTCGTTTAAGTCTGGATATTATCCTTTTAGAATCGAATACTTCGATACGGGTGGAGGTAAATTTATTTCATTTAATATAAAGGGTCCAAACGATAGTGCATGGAAAGTAATACCTGCAAATATGATTGTCCACAATATTGAAGATCGGACAAAAGTGATCGGAAAAACCCTTCCGATGGCAGATGATTCTAGTGTGCCAGGAGATGCAATAAAACTAACAAGTGTCCACCCAAGTTTTGATTTGCATCAAGCTCGACCTGCTGCATTTGCACCAAAGGTTGGAGGTATGGATTTTTTCTCTGATGGAAGATTAGCAATTAGTACATGGGATGCAGAAGGAGCCGTTTATGTATTGAGTAATTTGAAAGCTGAAGATCCAGAAGATATTCAAGTTAAGAAAATAGCATCTGGGTTGTCTGAGCCTCTAGGACTAAAAATTGTAAATGATGAAATTTATATTATTCAGAAACAAGAAATGACGCACTTGGTAGATACTGATGGAGATGAGTTGATAGATGAATATCGAACCTTGTGTGATGATTGGGAGGTTACAACAAATTTTCATGAATTTTCATTTGGTCTAGAAGAAAAAGATGGGTACCTCTATGCAAACCTTTCGACGGGAATTCAACCTGGTGGAGCAAGTGCAGTAGATCAGCCACTTGTGAGAGGTAGTGTAGTAAAAGTATCAATAGAAACGGGAAAATATGAAGTGGTGGCGAATGGACTTCGTACACCGAATGGGATTGGGAAAGGGTATAAAAACGAACTATTTGTTGCGGATAACCAAGGAGATTGGTTGCCGTCAAGTAAAATTGTACATGTGCAAAAAGATGCTTTTTATGGATCTCGGTCGATATTACATCCAAATGTAGACAAGCTTGAAGAAACGAAACCAGTTGTATGGTTGCCTCAAAATGAAATTGGAAATTCACCATCTACTCCTTCTTACATTAATGTTGGTCCTTATAAAGGTCAAATGATTCACAGTGAAGTGACTCATGGGGGAGTAAAAAGGGTTTTCGTTGAAGAGGTAAACGGCAAATTGCAAGGATGTTTGTTTCGATTTGCACAAGGATTAGAAGCAGGTATAAATCGATTAACATGGGCGAATGATGAAGATTTGTATCTAGGAGGAATCGGTAATAATGGTAATTGGCAGGATAACTCTAAGTTGTGGTATGGTCTTCAAAGAATGAGTTATAATGGTCGATCAACATTTGAAATGTTGGCTATTAGAGCAAAAACGAATGGTTTAGAAATTGAATTTACAGAACCATTGAAAGTAAATGATGGGTGGGAAAAAGAAAATTACCAACTTCAACAATGGTATTACTTACCTACAAAAGAATATGGCGGTCCAAAATTAGGCTTGGAAAATTTAAATATTACATCCGTAAATATTTCAAAAGACAGAAAAAAAGTATTTCTAGAAATCAATGGGTTGAAAAAAGACCATGTGGTTTACTTGCATTTGGATAAACTTTTTGTAAGCGAAAAAGATCATGAACTTTGGACAACAGAAGCTTGGTATACAATGAATGAAATACCAAATAATCAACCCGGATTTATGTCTAGAATGGCTTCTCCAAAGCAACTTAATACGCTTACGAATGAGGAAAAATCAGAAGGATGGGAATTGCTTTTTGATGGTAAAAGTTTTGAAGGTTGGCATAATTTCAACAAAAAAACAGTCGGTAAAAGTTGGATAATAAAAGATCATGCAATGCATCTAGATGCTTCTTCGATTGATAAAAATGGGAATCATTATGCGGTTGAAGGAGGAGACATTGTTACGAATGGAGCTTATGAAAATTTTGAATTTTCTTGTGAATGGAAAATTTCAAATTGTGGAAACTCGGGTATTTTTTATAATGTAGTTGAGGATGAAAAATTTCATTCAGTATGGCAAACAGGGCCAGAAATGCAAGTATTAGATAATGTCTGTCACCCCGACACTAAATATCCTACTCATAGAGCAGGGGATTTGTATGATATGATAGAGACGAAATACCCGTCTTTTAAAGGGGCTGGGAACTGGAACGAAGCTCGAATTATATCCATAGACGGCAAAGTAGAGTTTTGGTTGAATGGAGTAAATGTGGTCAGATTTGAAATGTTTAATGATCAGTGGACATCTATGATTGCAAATAGTAAATTCAAGGATATGCCTGATTTTGGATTGGCAAAAAGTGGACATCTAGCACTTCAAGACCACAGTGATAAAGTTTGGTATCGAAATGTAAAAATCAGAAAACGTTAAAAACAAACCTTACTTCATGAAACCAACAACAAAAATTCAATTATGTATAATGATGTTCCTCGAATTTTTTATTTGGGGAGGGTGGTTTGTTACAATGGGTACATTTTTAGGTCAAAACCTAGGTGCCAGTGGAGGACAAATTGGCCAAGCCTATTCTACCCAATCATGGGGTGCAATCATTGCTCCTTTCATTATTGGCTTAATCGCAGATAGATATTTCAACGCAGAAAAAATACTTGGATTTTTACATCTATTTGGTGCACTACTTATGTTTTTTATGTTTAAGTCATCTGACTTTAGTGCTTTTTACCCTTTAGTCCTTGGTTATATGATTGTCTATATGCCAACGTTAGCTTTGGTAAATTCAGTTGCTTTTAATCAAATGAAAGACCCTTCAAAAGAGTTTGCTCACATCCGATTGTGGGGGACAATAGGATGGATTCTCGCAGGTTTAATTATTAGTTTTGTTTTTCATTGGGATACTCCTGATTCAATAAATCAAGGACTTTTAAAAAATACATTTTTAATGGTTTCTATTACTTCTTTTGTTTTAGGAATGCTAAGTTTTACCTTACCAAAAACACCACCAAACAATCAAAGTAAAATTAAAGGAATCGGTGATTTGTTAGGTTTTGAAGCGCTAAATTTATTAAAAGATCGAAATTTTTTAGTGTTTTTTGTTTCCTCTATTCTTATTTGCATACCTCTTGCTTTTTATTATTCTCAAGCAAATCCTTTTCTCATTGAACTGGGTGTTGAAAATGCAACAGGTAAAATGACAATAGGTCAGATTTCTGAAGTTTTGTTTATGCTTTTATTACCCTTGTTTTTCAAAAAATTTGGTATCAAATGGACGTTAATTTTGGGGATGTTGGCTTGGGTACTTCGATATGTTTTATTTGCTTTTGGTGATGCTGGGGAAATGGGTTTTATGTTGATTTTAGGTATAGCTCTGCATGGGATATGTTATGACTTCTTTTTCGTTTCAGGACAGATTTATACAGACTCTAAGGCTGGAGAAAAGGTTAAAAGTGCAGCTCAAGGGTTAATTACTTTAGCCACTTATGGTGTAGGCATGTTGATCGGGTTTTGGGTTGCAGGAAAAATAGTAGACAACAATATATTGGAAAACGGAAATCATAGTTGGGAAGGAATCTGGTTATGGCCAGCTATGTTTGCCGGTGCAGTTATGGTATTGTTCTTTCTATTCTTTAAAAATGAAAAGGTAGAATATAGCTCATAATTATTTTTCGATTTATAGGCAACACAAATTTAAGCCCTAAAGTCTTATTTGTGTAAAACAACAATTATTATGAAAAATTTTGTATTTCTAGGGTTGCTAATAGCCACCTTAATGGCAGGTTGTACCGACCCAACGTATATACCTGATGAAATAAATGGAATGAAGCCTATCTATGTCCCTTTAGATGAAATTTCGGAAACGATTAAGATCGTACCAACTAAAGAGACTGAGCAACTCGGAAAAATTGTCTACGCACCTCCTTATTTATTCGTAAATGAACGATTTAGAGGGATTCATGTCTACGACAACTCCATCCCTACTAATCCGACTAGAACACGATTCATTGAAATTTGGGGTAACATAGATTTTTCTGTACAAGGAAATATGATTTATGCAAATAACTTAGAAGACTTAGTTGCTTTAAAAATTAGTGATTTTGATAGCGTAGAAGTGACACATCGAATTGAAAATTTTTATAATGATCAAGATGAATTTGGGGCTTTATTTCCGCCTAACTATTCAGGTTATTTTGAATGTTATGATGAATCTAAAGGGTTTATAATCGGGTGGGAGCTAACGACTCTTTTAAATCCACAATGTTTTATTTAAGATGAAACATTATTTGATTGTCTTTCTGATTCTTTTATTAAATACAACCATATTTAGTCAAGAAGAAAACAAATTAAGTTTACTTGTAGATGGTTCAAGTGCTGGTTTTTTTCGGGGTAGTTCACTTGCTGGTGCTGGATCATTTGAAGTTTTGCAATATGGGTCTTTGGGTATCATGTATCATAGACAAATCAATGAAAAATGGTGGGTTGGCATTGGTATGATTCAATCCGAAGGTGATGTTTTGATTACTTCGGCACCCGTACCTGAAGTTGTAGAGTTTGAAGAAAGTATCCATGTTTTTTCTATTCCAATCACGGCGAATTATTTTTTCAACAAGCGATTTTTTGCTAATGCAGGCCTTTTATTTGACTATCAAAAAGAAGATTTCTCATATGATTCTCAACAAGGGGTTGGCTTTATATTAGGTACCGGGGTACAATTTTCATTAAAGAGAATAAAAATTATTATTAATCCAAATTTCAAAATGCATGCAGCTATACCACTTCAAGAAGAAAACTACCATCAGCGATTGACTGAAATAAGTTTACGCTTTGGATTAGGTTATGCATTTTAAAACACAAACATTATGAACAAGAAGTATATATACAAAATATTACCTATTATTTTCCTTTTTATTGTTGGTTGTTCACAAGATTCAGCTATAGGACCTACTGACAGTGGAGGTTCTGCAATCGCTGGGTCCTATGCTAGGATGTTGGCTATTGGTTCGAATCTGTATGTTTTAGAAGAATCGAATTTAACAACCTTAGATATTACAGAGCCTGAGGTTCCAGTTAAAATTTCGACTATTCAGGTCGGCGAAAATATTGAAACTATTTTCTTCAATGGAGTACACTTATTTATTGGTTCTAATGACGGACTTTATATTTTTTCTTTAGGTAACAATGGAGAACCTAACTTCGAAAGTTTGACTCGATATGAGGACTTTGGAAATATTTTACCTTGTGATCCTGTCGTAGCAAATCAAACCCATGCATTTGTGACGCTAAGTACATCAAGTTTAGTTGCAGATCCATCAAACACTTGTGCACGGTTTGAGCAAATTAATCAATTAAGAGTCTATGATATAAATGATGTTAGTATGGCTTTTGAAGTTTCTATTACAGAAATGGAAAGTCCAAAAGGCTTAGCATTAGATGGTCATTATTTGTTTGTTTGTGAAGAAAATAATGGGTTAAAAGTTTTTAATGTCAATGACGTAGAAAACCCTGTACAAATCAATCATTTTCCTGGTTATGAAGCCTATGACGTGATAGCATACAATGGTTTATTAATGGTTGTAAGTCCGACGGAAATATATCAATATGATTATACTGATATATCGAATATTCAACTTTTATCCATAATCGAAAAGTAATATGAAAAAGAGCTTATTTATCAGTCTATTTTGTTTATTCACTTTTGCAGTATTTGGACAAAATAAAACAGACATCCCAGAAAAACGAAATCGTATTTATTTTGATTTTGTCAATGTCATATCTCCTTTTCAAACGATTGGAATGGGTTATGAGTATGTAATTAACAATGCAAAATCAGTAGAAGTAGAACTTGGTTATATATACAACAGTTGGTTTACAAGAGATATTAGAGGAGCAAAAATTAAATCATCGTATAAAAGTACGGTCAATGTCGATGATGAAGGTCGCACATACGTAGGGTTACAAGGGGTATATCATTTAGATTTTATTGACCGTAATGGTGCTTTTGATATTGATAGCAAATTTACGTACATAGGGAACTACAAAAGAACTAAAAATAGGTTTGGACTTTATGGTTTATACGGTAAAGAGTTTTTTCTTGGTGGGGGAATAATTTTAGATTTCAATGTAGGTATAGGTTGGCAATATTCAAAGATTTCTATAGATTCGGAAGCGTATAATCTTTTTCAAAATGCAACACTTACGAATACTGGAATAGTAGGTATAAATGCGGATGGTGATTTTACAAACTTTGATGGGGTTTTCAGTCTAAAAATTAAAAAGGAATTTTAGAAAGTAGGAATTTTGTCAAGGTGGCGTTCTACATTTTAGTTATTATCCTCTAACTTGTAGTCAAAATATTGTAATGAAAAACGCGCTCATTCTACTTATTTGCTTGTTGAGTATTTCCACACAAGCACAACAAAACATCATTCACCCTCAAGTTTTTGAAATTTTTGAAACACAATCAAAAGTAGATTGTATAATTGAATTGAATCAGCCACAAAATTTGATAGATCAAACAAGAGGCTTAAGTAAATCAGAGAAAGCAAACTTCGTTTTCAATTATTTAAAAGGTTTTGCTCAAAACAGTCAAAAAGACATCATTGATTTTTTTGAAAATAAGGATATTGATTACCAATCATTCTTTATTTTCAATGGTTTCAGATCAACGCTAACACAAGAAGATTTATTAGATTTAGTTGACCAATTTGAGGTAGCTGCTGTGACTTATAATCAACCGATTAAAGTTTCCGCTGTTCGAGAAGAACTAAATGAAGAAGAGCGGGCTGAGTTAGAGTGGGGACTTGCTAAAATCAATACAGAAAGTGTTTGGGATATGGGGTTTAAAGGTGAAGGCATTACGGTTGCTGGACAGGATACGGGTTATGACTATGAAAATCCGCTAATCTTCCCTAAATACAAAGGCAATGATAATGGAAATGTTACGCATGATTTTAATTGGCATGATGCCATACGTGAATTAAATCCCTTACATCAAGATAGTACAAATGAAGAAAGCCACAATCCTTGTGGTTTTAACTCACCGTTTCCATGTGATGATCATAGTCATGGCTCACATACAATGGGTACAATGGTAGGTCAGGATACGGCAAATATCATTGGTGTAGCACCAGATGCTAAATGGATTGCTTGTCGAAATATGGAACGTGGATATGGTACTCCAGCGACATATACAGAATGCTATGAATGGTTTTTAGCACCAACAGACCTTAATAATGAAAATGCAGATCCATCACTAGCTCCCCATGTAATTAATAATAGTTGGGGTTGCCCAGAGATGGAAGGATGTAATATTGATAATTGGGATGTGATGGAAAATGTAATTAATAATCTTGTAGCTGCTGGTACAGTCGTTGTTGTTTCTGCAGGAAATAATGGCAGTCAAAACTGCGGAAGTATTATGAATCCTTCGTCTATTTTTGAAAATGCATTTACCGTTGGAGCTTCAAGAGAAAATGACACGATAGCAGGATTTAGTAGTATAGGACCCGTAACGGTGGATGGAAGTCTACGAATGAAACCAGATGTAGTTGCTCCCGGGGTTGGTATTAGATCCATCACCCTTAATAATGAATTTGGAACATGGAACGGAACGAGTATGGCAGGACCTCATGTTGCTGGAGCAATAGCTTTATTAATCCAAGCAAAGCCTGAATTATCAGGTGATGTAGAAATGATACAAGAAATTTTAAAAGCAACGGCAGTGAAAGGATATGGTGAAATAGAATGTGAAGGAATGGATGCTAGTTCTAGCCCTAACTTTGTGTATGGTCACGGGCGAATAGATTTACTAGCAGCCGTAAATATGGCGTTAGGCATTTCTTCCATTAAAGATGAAAAACAAAACTTATTCGTCAATGTATTTCCAAATCCAAGTAACGGTTATTTTGAATTTGAATTTATCGAATCAACAAATAAGAAAGTAGATATCTCTATTTTTAATCACCTAGGTAAATTAGTACATAGTCAAAAAAATACGGCTGGGAAAATAGTTATTAACCTATCTCATGTTCCAGAAGGTATCTATTACTTTACGCTTGATGCTGAGGGACAAATAGGCAAAGGAAAAATATTAAAGATCTAAAATGGGCAAAATACGAATGGGAATGATAGGAGGAGGAGAAGGTGCTTTTATCGGAGCCGTTCACCGTATGGCAGCCTATCTAGATGGTCAGTTTGAACTTGTTTGTGGTGCTTTTAATAGTGATCCATTAAGATCTAAGAAGTCAGGCAAAGACTTACATCTACCAGATCAAAGAGTCTATTCAGATTGGCAGACCATGCTTGAAGTGGAAGCCCAATTACCGGAGGATACACGAATGCAATGTGTTTCCATTGTTACACCTAATCATCTACATTTTGCACCTGCTAAAGCATCAATAGTAAAGGGTTTTTCTGTTATTTGTGATAAGCCTTTATGTTTAACAATGGAAGAAGCTGAAGAGCTTCAGTCTTTGGTACATAAGTATGATTGTGTCTTTGCATTAACCCACAATTATACAGGATACCCGATGGTCAAACAAGCGAAAGCTATGATTAGCAACGGAGATTTGGGTAAAATAAAAAAAGTAGTCATAGCCTACCCTCAAGGTTGGTTGTCGAGCCGTATAGAATCAACGGGGCAAAAACAAGCTTCTTGGCGTACAGACCCTAAAAAATCAGGAATCGCAGGGTCAATCGGTGACATTGGTACTCATGCTGAAAACATATCGGAATATATTACAGGATTAAAAATAGACAGTCTTTGCGCCGATATAAGCACATTGGTTGATGGCAGATTGTTGGATGATGATGGAAATATGTTACTTCGTTTTAACAATGGAGCTAAAGGGTTAATGTATGTAAGTCAAATTTCTGCAGGGGAAGAAAATAATCTCCAAATATCAATTTATGGTGAAAAGGGTGGTCTTTCATGGAAACAAATGTCACCAAATTCACTGAAAGTCCAATGGCTTGATAAACCAACACAAATTTTTAGATCGGGTGGTCCCGGTTTATACCCAATAGCAAGTAAAGCTTGTCGGTTACCAGCAGGACACCCAGAAGGTTATATAGAAGCTTTCGCTAATATTTATTCAGAAGTAGCAAATGCTATTCGTAAGAAAAAACAATCTGGAAAAGTAGTTTTATCTGACTATGACTTCCCGACAATAAACGATGGAGTTAGAGGTATGAGGTTCATATATAAAGCCATAGAATCAGGAAATAGCCATGATAAGTGGGTTAAATTTTAGTATACATTATGAAAACAATAAAAGGACCAGGTATTTTTTTGGCTCAATTTCTAGGTGAAGAAGCTCCATTTGATACGTATGTAAATCTTTGTAGATGGGCATCAAACCTGGGTTATAAAGCAATTCAAATTCCAACTTGGGCTACCCACATTTTTGATTTAAAGAAAGCGGCAACTAGTGATACTTATTGTGATGAGATAAAAGGTATTGCTCATCAATATGGGTTAAAAATATCAGAGCTTTCTACCCATTTACAAGGTCAATTAGTAGCTGTAAATCCTGCATATGATGCAATGTTTGATGGTTTTGCACCAGATGAAGTAAAAGGAAATAAAACAAAAAGAACGGCTTGGGCCATTGATCAATTAAACTGTGCTGCAAAAGCAAGTCAACGCCTTGGCTTAGTAGCTCATGCTACTTTTTCTGGAGCATTACTATGGCATACTTTATACCCTTGGCCACAACGACCGGAAGGGTTAGTTGAGCAGGGGTTTGAAGCATTAGCTGATAAGTGGCTGCCTATTTTAAATGTTTTTGATGAATGTGGTATCGATGTGTGTTATGAAATACATCCAGGAGAAGATTTGCATGATGGAATAAGTTATGAGATGTTTCTTGAAGCTACGAATCATCACAAAAGAGCCTGCATATTATATGATCCGAGTCATATGTTATTGCAGCAAATGGACTATCTACAATTTATCGACTTTTATCATGAGCGAATAAAAGCGTTTCATGTGAAAGATGCAGAATTTAATCCTACTGGCAAACAAGGAGTTTATGGAGGATATCAATCGTGGAAAGATAGGGCGGGAAGATTTAGATCTTTGGGTGATGGACAAATTGATTTTAAAGATATCTTTTCTAAGTTAACTCAATACGGATATGATGGATGGGCGGTTATGGAGTGGGAGTGTTGTCTCAAATCTCAAGAACAAGGAGCTATTGAAGGCGCCTCTTTTATAAATGATCACATTATTCAAGTTACTACGAAGTCATTTGATGATTTTGCTGGTCAAACGACGAATGAAGAACAGATTAAAAATATATTAGGATTATGAGAATAATTATTTGTCTTTTCTGTGTTTTATCGGGGCTGCAGGTTGATGCACAAATAAAATATAAAGAATTAGAAGGTAAAGTTTTAGGCGAAAACAAAGCACTGATTGGCGCCACTGTCTATTTGTTAAATGATCAGGATAGTTTGTTGTCTGGAACGACTACGGATAAAAATGGATACTTCAAAATAGATAATATATCTGGAAGCACTCGTTTAGTGTCATCGTATTTGGGCTATGAAGAAGCAACTGTCATCATTGATTTTAAAAAGTATTACTATATAGAGCTAAAAGAGTCTAGGCAATCAGAAGATACCATCGTAATTAAAGATTATCCGTTTCATTATTTTAATACAAGTCAATTATCTAAAATTAGTTTAAGGGGAAATCATCCAGGTATGCCCGCTTCGTTTGAAGATGCAACAAGAGCTTTACTTAGAACACCAGGCATAAGTAATGTTAGTGATCAAAATAATGGAGTTTCTTATCATGGCTTAGCTCCTCATTTTAATAAATGGGAAATGGATGGTGCTGAAATCATTAACCCAAATCATTTGTCAAATGCTGGGACTCGATCTGATGTAGGCAGTTCTTCATCCGGCGGAGTATTATCAATTCCTTTTGATTTTCTTGAACGATATGAATTTTTTGGTGCACCCTTCGACAGTGAAAAAGGGAACGCCATTGGTGGTATTTCAAATATTGTCCCAGTACGTACAATTAGTAATCGTAGATCTTTTCTAAAAGCAGGATTAAATGGTATGGAAGTCGGATATTATAATTCAAAAAAAGATAAGAGATATGGAATGGATTTATCAGATGTGGCCATTCATTATCGATATTCTTTTGTTGGACTATTAGCTGATCTAGGTGTAGATTTTGGAGGTGAAAGTATACGTTATCAAGATTTAAATATTCGTAAAACAATCTTCGATACAGGAAAGCAATCAATGTTTTATACAGCAAGCTGGGGACAAAGTAAAAACGACCAAATTGGCGACCCAATGGATGTACTAAGAAATGAAAGCCACTATAAAAACACCTTGTTTTATACAGGGTTTACGTATCGAAATCAATTGACGGATATCGGTAAAACACAGCATAGCATCTTTTATTCGAGAAAGAAAGAAAGTCAAAATATTGTTGGGTTAACGGGCGTTTTTGACTTGTTTGAATACAAGTTTTCTTATCATGGTTATTTTGATTATACCCTAAATGAAAAGAATGCATTTAGATATGGATTAGATATGGTCGTTGATAACCAAGATTTTTATCAAGAACGTGCTAACTTATCGGCGCCAATTGATTTACAAACGGTAAATGTGCGCGTACGACCATTCATGAAATACTTATACGATTCTGATTATTTTATGTTTAACTCTACATTAGCTTTAGCCAATTACTCATTGACAAAAGAAACTTTTTTAGAGCCTTCCATATTAATTGCTAATAAGGGTTCAAAAGTTCAGGTGGCTTTAAAAGCATCACGTAGTAGTCAAAGTAAAGAAGCAATTGATTTTGGAACAAACATATTAGAAAGTGTAAAACGTAGTAATAATGCTGGTTTATCCATTTTGTTGAAAGATGTATTTGTTCGACAATTCAAATTCAAAACAGGCTTATTTTATCATAATGTGGAAACGATCCAAGATCAATTTTATAATATTGCAGGGATAGAATCAAGTTTAAGTCTGCCTTTATTTAGAAATCATCATCTAAATATGAATGGAACTTTCTTTGACTATTTAGAACAAGATGATTGGTTTACGATCGATAAAGAAGGGAACCCCAATAAATATAATGTCAATTATATTTTCAATTTCATGCACACTTACCAAAGTCAGTTTACAAAAAAATCAAGACTTCATGCATCCTATGCATTTCATTATCGCGGTGGTACAAATGAGGCACTTGGTTTGAATGAATACAAACGAGTTGCTGATTATGCTCGAGTCGATATACGATTGCGGTTCGACTTTGGAAAGAACCAAAGAAATAGTTTATCACTAGATATTCAAAACTTGTTAGACGTTAAAAATGAAGGATATTATTACCAAAATTTAGATGGTGAATTTGTTTTACAACAGCAACAAGGTTTAATTCCTTTATTTAGTTATACACGGTATTTTAATTAAAATGTAGAAATCACTGCATATTTTGGATGTATAAACGGTAGGTTATGAATGTTAGATTTTTTGGATGTACGTTGATTGGTCTTCTTTTTACTCTTTCTTGTGGGAAAGATTGTGAATCGAGCCAAATAGGAAGTGTAAATTTACTTACTAATTCTTTGGAGTTTGATCTTTATGAAGATGGTGAAATTCTTTCGTTTGCAAATGATGCGTCGGATACATTGCATTTTGAGATTAGTAAATCGATCATATCAGGACAACTATGTGTTAACTATCTCTGTGAAAATACGTCTGATCCATTTTTGGGACCTAATTGTGAATTTTATGCAGGTCAAAATATATCAACGACCTTTCATTGTACGAATGATGAATCCTTATTAATTCAAACATTGGTTTGGGTTGAAAACTATGAAGAAGAGTCAACGTTGTTTTATGATATTTTTCGTATAAATGGAAACCATCAAAATAGTTTTACATCCGCGTATCATGCGATAAATCCGCATTTCACTTCACCTTCATTTGACGAAAGTCAAATCTTTTTTGAACCTTTAATTGCTGTAGAATCACAAGTATTAATCAATGGGATTATGTACGAAAATGTTATTAAGACTGAGGAGGGCAATTTAGAATTAGTTTATCAACTTAAAGATGGGTTGATCATTATTAAAACTAACGGTAGTTACTATGTGAAAGTATAACGGTTATTTCTTTTAATAGAAATAGGTAGCTAAATAATCACGAATAGAAACCCAATTAAAGGCTACATACAATCCAATTGCTATAACTGCAGCGAGCGCAATAGAGAACAAGCGTTTTTTTGCTCTTTGATTTTTTTCACGCATGGTACGAAAACGAACTCTACCGGAATAGGACATACTATTGATTTAATAAGTGGCCGAATTTTTCACTTTTAGTTTCCAAATAGCTTTTATTAACTTCATTGGATTTCATGATAAGTGGAATTCTAGACACTAAATTAATAGAGCTTTTATTGAAAGCAGCTATTTTCTCTGGATTATTCGTC
>CALDTZ010000084.1 GCA_937924805.1 uncultured Saprospiraceae bacterium | reverse complement strand
CGTTTTTCATCTTTAGCATCTGCAATCCCATTTTCGGTAATATAAATTGGAAGTTTACATTTATGAAAATACCTCTTCATTATTCGAAGCAGTCCTTCAGGGTAAATTTCCCAATTCAAATCATTGACTTCACTTCCTTGTTTTACTAGCCTTTCAGCAAATAAGGGGAAATTTACAAAACCAGCTTTAAGAATATCTCTTGTATAATAATTGATGCCTATAAAATCAAAATATCGTTTAGATTTTAGCCCTATCAACCAATAGCCATATAACATACCATTAAAAAATAGATCTTGAAATAAAAAATAATGCAGGCGCTTTGTTATAGTCGAAAGTAAACCCTCTTTTAAAGTATCAAATACTCTAAGATGCAATGCTGCTCCAACTTTTGTATTGTCATATCCCTGTTCTTTTCGAATCCGATGTATTGCTTTAAACCCTGCTTTATGTGCTTGAATCATATTTTTAGCTCCTTTAAAAAAAGCTCGTATATTTCCTTTTTCTCCAGGTGGAAAATCACCCTCCATATATCCCATTACTAAATATACATTTGGTTCATTAATCGTAACCCAATGAGAACACAGATGCCCAAGATGCTTAACGACAAATGAAGTATATAATTCAAATAGGGTTACGACTTCCTTTGAAGTCCAAGCTTTTTGTTGTTCAAGCCATGATGGATTTGAAAAATGATGCAACGTTATCATTGGTTCAATTCCTGCTTGTATCAGTTTTTCTAACTCTAACTTATAGTGATTGATTGCTTCTACATCATATTTACCTTTCTTCGGTTCTATCCTAGACCATTCCAAACTAAGGCGGTAACTTGTGATATTTAGATCCTTCATGCAGCTTATATCTTCATCTATTCTATTCCAATGATCGTTGGCCAAAATACAATGATCTCCATTCGGAACCATTCCTTTTTCGCACCAATCAAACCAGCTATTGTTTGTATCACCCCCTTCGATTTGAAGCGAAGCTGTAGCAACGCCAAACAAAAATTCTTTTGGAAATCGGTTTTGAAGATTCTTCATTCTTATCGATAAAAAAAGCTAGTTTGAGTGATTCAAACTAGCTTCATACTTTTAGATTATGTTGATTTTATCTTACTATCTTATCATCAATTTTCTTGCAGCAGTCGATCTGCCATCTTGTACGATTTGATACGTATATATTCCAGAAGTTAATTCTGAAATATTAATAGGTGTATTATCAATTGTTACGTCCATTACTTTACGTCCAATAATATTATAAATCTTTACTGTAAAAGGTTTATTTGATCTTGGAGTATCAATATTAATAATGTCTTCTGCTGGATTTGGGTAAACATTGAAATCTTCATACGCTAACAAAAAGTCATCTGTACTTGACAAATCACACTGCTCACCATAGACAAACACTGTAGATCCTTCAGTAGTAGGATTATTTCTATCAAATATTTTAAGTGTGTATTCAGATCCATTTTCTCCTGAAGAGAATGGCGTAAATTTAAAAGCCCCACTCATTTCACCTGGTGCTAAAGTAACTAAAGCCGTAGGTCCTGTATCACCCCATACTGCATCTTCATTTACACTCATAAAGCATAAATCTCCAAAACATATTTGAACCTTCAATGGATCACTTGATGCTAAGCAATTTACTTCCCAAGCTACAGCTAATTCAATATCTGCACTTGACTCATTTGTAAAAAATAATGCATCATAACCATATGATTCATTCAATCCTACATAAACGGTATCTTCACTCATTGTTATACCTTGACCAAACGCAAAGCTGGTGGTAAAAGTTAACATCAATAAAAGAATAAATTGTATATTTTTTTTCATCTAAAACCTATTTGTTCTAAAGATAACAACAAGATTGTATTTCATGCGTTAATTATTACTTAAATTTTTATCGTCCTTAAGACATTACCTCCTTCTCATTATACGAAATGAAATAAAAACCAGCCAATAAGCACAATATAGCACCCAAAATCCCGCTTAAACGAATGCCTAAATCATCCCCAATATCTTTTCCGAATGTAGTTAAAATTGCAAAGAAAAAAACACCAAATGTTTGACCAAATTTCTGCATTAATGTTCTTGCAGCAAAGTACATACCTTCTTGTGCAATACCCGTCTTTTTAGTATCAAACTGTGCAATATCGGCTAAAATTGCATTCGGCAATATGCCTAAAAAAGAAATTGGGATAGCCATACAAACAACTAAAATATACGCTTGCGTCGTTTCCAATATTGGTAATTTACCCAAGAAAAATATAAAGCCAAATAACAAGCCCATAAAAATAAAAGAGCCTACAACAAATGGTTTTTTACCAAATCTTTTCGCGAGAATATTAACAAATGGGTAAAATATAAATGATAATAAAACCATTATTGGCAATAATACACCCATCATATTTTCGTCTAATTTTAACAATACTGTGATATAGTATAGCAAACCGGTTAATACGATTGTAATACCAATGAAATAGCCAAAATCAGCAGCGACGTAATATCGAAAATGAACATTAGCAAAACTTCGCTTCATTGCAGCAACCATACTGACTTTAGGCAATTCCAATTGGTTCGTATATTTTTTTTCATTTATAAAAAAAGCAGGAACGAGCATGCAAATACCTGCGAATATCCCTAAGCCAACAACAGCATATTGAATACCTTGAACGGTGTCCATGGCAATATGACGATTGATTAATCCATCAGAAATAGCTGGCATCAATGAGGCTACCATTATTCCTAATGCATAGGTTATTGAAATCCATGTTGATATACTTAATCGCTCATCTGCATTATGACCTAATTCTGGAATCAATGCAAAATAAGGCGTTAGATAAATCGTCAAAAAAAGATAAAACATAAATTGAATCATAACCAACCAAATAATATTAGCCACGCTTTGACCCTCCGATATTGGAAAAAATAATAAAATAAAAAAGATAACAGTTGGAATTGCAGCAAACCGCATAAACGGAATACGTCTACCGTGCTTACCTTTCCAGTTATCACTCATCGAAGCAATGATTGGATCGGTGACAGCATCAAATAATCGACCACTAACAAGTATTAATGTGACAATATTCAAAACCCCTAGAAAGACCCATTGAGAAATATAAATGGGGATATTGGCATCTTCTGGCGGCAAATAGAAATAAACAAGTTGTAGGTTAATGACATTAATAGCAATTGACCAACCTAACTGACCAATTGCATAAATAACCTTCTTATTAAATGGTAATTTCTCCATACGCTTTGTTTTCTATTGCAACAATTGCATTTCCATTAAAAGTACCCAAACCATTTTGGTTATAAGCGGGGTTATCAATATTAGAAGATGTTTTGAATAATAAAATTGCTCTTTTCCAAGGAACAAAATGTTCTAATTGATCAATAAAGACATGCCCGTTTTTAAAATTTAAATCCATAGTAACTCCAGGAAATATATGATCATCAGCAAAAAGTATCAAAGCTTGGTTGTTCTCAAAATTATCACGCACCACCCTGACTATTTTACTTTCAAATGGGTCAAGTTCTATCTGACGGACCACCATTTGCTTTGAACCATCATATACTGGCTTATTTAGTATCCGACTTTGGTGTTTTCGACTTAAGTTAGCCATCAAAACGAATGGTATTCCTCTAGTTTCAAATTCAATTTGGTGACAATCTTCTTCTTCTAAATGTGTTGAAATTTCTACTTCGGTCAATGGAAATTGCTTTTTATACAAATCAAGACTTTGACTAGAATAAGTAGAAATATCATCCGAGGTAAATAATAAACTACCTACTACTTGATTTACCAAAAACAGTGTTTTCTTTTGCTGCTCCGATAATTTTGTACCTTCTCGTAAAAGAAACACATCCGGATCATTTTTAAAAAAAACACCATCCAAAAGATTTCGTTGAATATTCGATGAAAGACATGAGTAGGTAGAGACCCTTTCTGGGTATTTTATAATATTTTTAAGGAGAGCATCTTCCCACTTGAGGGCTACATCTGCAGATATCCTACAATAATCAACCAAATGAGTAGCACTGCCTAATGGTACGCCACAACCAAGTATTATAGCATCGCCAATCCATTCTCTTAACAACATCATGGCCCTATTCATCCTCGCCCCTCGCGTTTCATTATTTTTTATCCCAATGCAAGCAGCGTATAAAAAATCTAGCTTAAAAAACGAAAACCCCCATTCATCTGTTGCCTTTTCAAATACACCTTTTAAGTATGCTTGAAGTCTTTTATTATCAATATCTAACGCGTAAAAATTATCGCTCCAATCCGGCGAAAAACCAGCTTTTATTTTGTGCCCGTTTGCATCCTTCATAATCCAATCTGGATGCTCTTTATGCATCTTTGATTGATCTTCACAAATAAATGGAGCTAACCATAAGCCTCCTTCAAAATTGGCTTTTTTAATGTTGTCAACCATGCTTTTCATGCCACTAGGAAAATGATTATTTGCGGACCAATCACCAACAGATTTTTGCCAACCATCATCTATTTGAATGAAGCGAATTGGAATATCCTCATTCGCATATTGTTTGACGATATGCGTAATTTTTTGTTCACTGATCGAATGGTAAAAATTATACCAACTCGTCCACCCAGCTGCCTTTAATGCACATCTTGCTGGAGGAAAAACCTTTTTATAGCTTGCAATAATCTCAGACCTCGTACCCACAGAAAAAAGAATTTGAAAATGGATAGATTCATTTTTTCTATTTAAAATTGGCACTTCTTTTTCAATTATTACAAACTGATTCTTAGGGTCTGTTCGAAAGAAGGTAAATCCATTTTTTTCATTTGCAGATGCCCAAAGAAAATATTGAGTACCTCGTTTTAAATAAATGTGGTGATAACTTAGAAAACAACCTGGACTTTTAATATGACTATTGAAGTATTGATCCCCATAAAACTCCAGGTGATATTTTTTCCTAAATAGCTTTGTCCAAGTGTTTAACGAGTCACTTTTTTCAGCCCAACTATATTCCTTTGAAAAAGTCCATGATTGATATCCATTAACGCCAACTTTGGTGTCAAGCATGTTTTTAATCGGAATATAGAGTTCAATTTTAGCGTTTTTCCATTCCTTTAAAGGAATAATTTCAATGTCTATATTGCTGTTTAATGCTCTACACTGAATTTCAAAATCTCGAAATTCAGCATTTTCCAAAGTAACTTTCTTGTTTTTTGGAGTTTTATCGTTTTCCAACCATGAAATGCTTAGATGCAAAGTTCAATATTTAGTTAAAACTAAATTACAGCTTATATATCATTTCAATTAGGTATTGAAATACTTTACTTGGCACAAAACTTTTAATTCTTGGTGCCCATCTTTGTAGCAATGCACCAAAATAATATCGAACATTAAACCCTTTCTCTTTTCTGATTAGCTTTAAAATAAACAAAGCCAATTTTTTAGGTTTAAAACCTTCTTTTTCGCATTTCTCTAACTGTCTTACCATATGATCCATTTCGGATTGATAATACGGGGGGATAGAATTTACTAATGTTCTATTATTCGAAATATTGGTATTAGAATCGCCTGGACAAACACTAAAGACTTCTAATTTTGTATTTCTAACTTCGATCCGCAAACTTTCAATATACCCTTCAAGGGCGAATTTTGTAGCCGAATAAAATGCTTGATATGGAACACCTACAAATCCTCCAATAGAGCTTATGTGTAAAATAATTCCTTTATTTTTCGAACGCATCAAGGGAATAACTGCTTGATTCATACGTACAATTCCAAAAAAATTTGTTTCGAATTGCAATTTTGCTTCTTCAATACTTGTACTCTCTACAGGTCCTGTAAGAACTGTACCTGCATTATTAATAAGGACATCAATGTCTCCATATTTTCTTATAAACGTCTTAATGCAATGATCTACAGATGCTTGATTTGTCACATCTAAGGCCAAAAAATCTTCTCGATCCGCATACCTTTCAATATTTCTTGTTGTACCAATGGCGTTATATCCTGCCTTTTGTAAAACAGCTAAAATTTCCTTTCCAAACCCAGAACTTGCTCCCGTTATAAGGATATTTTTACTCATTCAGTTACCTTAAATATGTTCATTCGTAGAATCTAGTGATACTTATACAAATATTAATCCGAGATGATCAACATTTGTTATTTTGTAAATATTCTATCCGTTAATTTTTGAGAAAGCCATTTATGCCCTGAATAACTGAGGTGTGGATCATTTTCTAAATAGAGTTTTATTCCACCGTTTTCAGTTTGTCTCATGTCTGCACAGAGCGGGATGAACATGAATTTATTTTTGGATAGATTTTCGATTTTAGTAGTAAATGCAGAAGGGCAATCCAATTTAGATGGTTCAAAATCAGGATGTAAGTTTTTATAAATCTCCTGATATCTAATATTTAACTGTGTACAGTGTGGAATTGAAAATACTTTAATATCACTGGTCTGCTCAGTACATATATTTACAAATTCTAAAAAATAATTTTCCCATTCATTGTATACATCAACATATCGGTTGTTAAGTTGAGTAATATCCTCAATGTAGTTCGGGTTAGCATTTAAAAAGATTGTCGTTCTAGGTGCATATAATAGATCATTGGTTCCATTATTTCCTTTTTTAATTCTTGAATTCCGACTGAATACTTTAGCCCTAAAATTCAGAAAATCCGCAACCTTTAAGCGATCTGAAAGTATCCAAAAAATATTTTTCAAAAAAGAAAAATGGCTCCATTGGACAGGCTTTTTAACATCCAATAGATCATTACCTTCATAAATTTGATATACGATAGATTTGGGTTTAAACCGATTTATTCGACTTTTCACAATCAAGTTTGTTTCTCTAATACCGAAACCAACTACACTTGCATTTATAATGGTCTTTTCAGGGAATTGTTTTTTTAGTATGGAAATGTAGTTAGTATCCGCACCACCAAACGAGTCACCAAAAAACAGTATATCTACTTCTTGTTGATCTAATTCTTCCTCAGTATTTAAATAGTGAAGCTCTGGGGCATAAAAATCTATCACTTGATAACGGTAACAAGCCTCCAAAAGGCATAATGTTATAATAGTCATTGTAAATAGCTGGATACAAATTTTCATCAAGTACTTAAGCATATTTTATATCAACTTCTTTTTGATAATTCAAGTCATTTTGAAGATAATAACTTAAAAATAAATTGTATCAACAATGATCATCTTCGAAAGATAAAAGAAAAATGATTGTATCATCCATCCTATTAAATTCTAAGAGAAAGTTGAGCTATTCATCTCAAAAAAAGGTCGCCATTCTTTCATTCGAGCTTTAGCTGTTTTGTTGCTAAAGTTAGCTATCTTAACATCTAATATTACTATCAAAAGATTGAATATCAAGCTAACATATATTCAGAACATTTGCTTTTATATTCTAATTGGAATAATACTAAGTTCGTTGGTCATTTTTCCAAAAGAATACAACCTATTATTCAGAGACACCCTAAAACCAGCGTGCACAATCTTAATGATAAGTATTTTTTCCATTCATTGGATTCTTAAAAAAAAGGTCAAATGGCATTTCTATGATCTTGTTTTTTTAGGTCTTGTCGCTCTTCATTTTTTAAGCTATTTATGGGCAGATTTTAGTTATGCAATTTGGGCCTCGGCATTTGATACTCTGTTTCTATTTCTTTTGTATTTCACGGTAAAACACAATTGGCAATACGCAAACAAGTCAGTATTTGCAAAGCTCGCATTTGGTGTTATTTTAATTAATCTATTTTCCTTGACTTTATTCTGGGTTCAAGTTTTTATGGATGAGGGTTTATTAATCTACGGTCAATCTAAAAAACTTGCTCCATACTTTGGCGATAATGATAATTATTTAGCCTCTTTATTTTGTATAGTTTCTCCGCTTTTTGTCTTTATTCGTTCCAAAACAAAGCTTAATAAGCTTCTATTAATACTACTTTTTTCATTACACTTTATAATTCTTATTCTATTTCAAAGTAGAGGAGCTTTAGTTTCTTTTTTATTTATTTGGATAGGCTATTCTATTTCAATAAAAGAACAGTTGAGGAAATTGCTACTTCCTATTAGTCTTATACTATCCTTAATTTCATTTTTGTTTGTATTGAATTTTTCGGAACCAGCGCATTTTTTAAAAAAGCTTAGCCCAATGGATAGTTTTAATGAAAGCTCCGCTGATGAAAGAATACTCATTTGGCAAAAAACTGCACAATTAATATCAGAAAAGCCAATCTTAGGTCATGGTGTCAATCAATTTAAATATACCTTCCCTTCTACAAATATGTCAGACTTTGCACATAGTTTCAATAGTCATCGGTATTATACTCATGCTCACAATTTTTTCATAGAAAAGACTTTTGAACTGGGGATCATTGGATGTTTCATTTGGCTATTTATTTTTACCCTTCCTATTTTTTATTGGCTGAAAAATAATAAAAAATGTTCGATTATCTGGTCCTTCATTATTTTGGGGTTTGTTGGTTCTTCCTTTTTTTATGGCGTAATTTATTATACTCCATTTAAGTTTCAAGTTTTATTGAATTTCACTTTTTTGTCTATTGGCGTTATACATTCAAAACAAGGAGTTGGGAAGTCTATTGCTCCAATATTTTCAAGCTGTTTGAATATAATTTTACTTCTAAGTAGTTTGACACTTCTATCCTATTTTGGCACTCAATATTCAAATGGAATATACTTTAAGGAAGCTCAATTACTTAGAAAGGCGAAACGATTCAAAGAAGCAGGAATAGTCCTCAATAATATGACCATTCCTATCTGGTCAAAAGCATATCGTGGAAATTCCATTGAGTTCCTTAAAGGCGAAAATATGTGGAGAATCAAAAAAAATGAACCTGCAATAACCCAAATGGAAAAAGGTATAGCAGATGATCCATATAATGTAAACAGAAATATGAGATTAGGTAATCTTTATTATTCTAAGGAAAGGTATCCAGAAGCAAAAGATAAGTATGAAAGAATCATTTCAATGAATAACAATTTCTTTAAAGCTCAACTTATGCTCGCTAGGATTGCTAAAATCAATGATGATCATGAATCTTTTGATAGACATCTTGCGCATGTAGAAAATGCAATTGCCCCTTTATTTCGTACATTCTATAGCGAACAAGTTTGGTATCGTGCACCCAAAAAAGGGATTATTGCTTGGACAAAATATTGCAAAATTATTGATGAAGTCAATGCTTTGAGAGAACTTGGTCAACAAAGTTTTAAATAAAAATCGAATTTAAAATACTAAAGCAAATTATACATTCTCAATAACTATTCTTCTTTACCGTAAAAAGGTATAAAACATTCATTCAAAAATCTAAACTATGTCCTAGGACATTTATTTTTTAATATTGAAAATGATTTCTGTTTGCTCTTTAAAAAGTAATAAAAATAAAGTATTAGTAGTGTAAATTCACTAACCAACACTACCCATGAAAAACTATATACCGTAGTTCCTTCATGAACAAAAAGAACAAAGACAGTCAATAAAACAAATAGGACCAATTGATAAATATGTGCTCTCAAAATAAAGCGCCAATAATTGTTTTGCAATAGATAACTAAACAAAGGAATAATTAAAAAAGCCTTGAATATAGTAATGGACAATACCTTTAGCATATCCGATGCGATACTATTTTCTGTGAAGTTGTTCATGTAATAAACAAACTTTCCACTAAGAAGCAAAATAACAAATATTACAAAGCTTAGTGTAGAAAAACCTATCAAAAATAATCGCTTACTAAATCGATTCCATTTCAGTTCATTTTTATTATATAATGGGAAAATACCAACAAAAATATTACCAGAAATAATCTTAAATCCTTTGGTGATTTTTTCTGCTATACCGTATAACGCTGCATAATAACTACCAAAAAAAAGACTAATAATTGGTAGTATCGTTTGAGCATTGATAATAGATAAAATATTAACGTAAAAAAGATGTAGACTTCTTCTTGAAACCACTAATATTTTTTCAAATGATGTGATTTTAAATTTTAAATAGTTAACATTAAAAGCAGAAAGAACAAAAATTGTTACCAGCAGTTCAGTTATCGCTAATAATGGATTAACTAAAAGAAATGAATTACAAAAACATAAAAGAATGAAGAAAATAAGTTTAGAAAGAAACCCAATCTTAAAGACTATATGATTTTTTTCTAATGCATTAAAAAATAGGTTCGGATTAATAATTTTTGGTAAAAACAATAAAAGACTGGTACTCCAAATCAGAAAATACTCTTCAAATAAAAAGTAAACTATTAATGTTGATATTCCTGCGAGTAACAAGGAAAGCATAAGCCTAACCTGAACAACTAAATTCCAAAGGTTAAAACAATAAATGCTATCAAGACTTATTTTTTTTGACTGCGTTGGAATATAAAAGGGGAAACTGAAGTTGGAAACTGCCGAAATTAAAAATACCAAGGCTTGGATGGTTAGAATAATACCAACATCCGATAATCCAAACTTTTTAATTAAAACAGGAAAGACTAGAAAAGACAATAGATGCCCACAGGCATTAAATAACACTAACCAAGAAAAGTTATTTAAGAATCGAGAAATTAACTGGTTGCTATTCATTTCTTATATTCCTCTAAGTCTTTTTAAACGCTTAAATCTATCTGACTTAAAACAATAAATTAAACCTTTCGGTATTAACCATCCAATATATTTAGGTGAAATTAGTAAGGCAATTAAAACCTTGAATTTTAGTGCAAACATCACATTATTTTGTTGCTGCTTTATCATGGTATCTTCAATTACAAATAAATATTTTTCTTTGATTTTGCTTTTACTGACTTTATCTAATCTAGGTAAATCACTAAAAATTAAAATTAAATCATTCAACTTTCTTGAATAATAATATTTGAAAAGGCTTTTTACTACATGTGGAAAATGGTTCCCTAATTGGTCCTCAAACTTGGTTAGCAAATCTAATTGCAGTGAAAAAGAAGTGTTGAAATCCTTAATTCGTTTGATAGTAACTAATCTTCTAACGATAGACTCCTTTCTAGAATAAATTTCTAGCATAGGTTCATTCATTAAACAGACCTTTCTGCTATTTAACAGTGTTTCCAAAACAAAAGAATCATCTTCAAACCATATTTTTTCGGGAGCTAGAATATTTTTAATGATAGATTTTTTATATAATTTACCCCACGCAGTAGACGATATTTTGTTGTTATGTATGCAACGAATTGTTTCAACAGAATCAAGAACTTGAATGGTGCCATTATACGAATTGGGATTTAACTTTTCTCCCTCTATATCATAAAGATTAAATCCGCATATAGCAAGGTCAGATTGTGTATCAAGGAGTGCATTGACCATTTTATCCACCATTTCCATACATAATGCATCATCTGCATCTAAAAACGTAATAAAGGCTCCTTTAGCTAGGTTAACCCCTCTGTTTCTTGCCGCACCAAGCCCTTGATTAATTGTATTTACAAGTTCTATATTTTTGTATTTGCTATCAAAACTTTTTGCTATTTCTTTCGAATTGTCTGTTGATCCATCATTAATAAGTAAAATTTGAATCTTAGGGTATGTTTGATTTATTGCTGACTCTATAGCTCTTTGAAGAAGGCGTTCTTCATTATAAAATGGAATAATAATAGTTACCAAAGGTTTGTCCACTAAATCAAATGTTTAATTAATTTTTGAATGATATCTTTTTGCTTCTTTATCAATTGTTCTATATTTTTCGGGTGTTCCCATGTATCTACAGACAACCTATCCGCCCCTATTAATATCGATAGACAAGAAACTCCATAAAATTCAGAAAAAGCATAAAGACCTGCTGTTTCCATTTCAATTAAACTAATATTATTTTTTGCACAAAAACGTATCAATGCGGGTGTCTCTCTAAAAGGTGCATCTACACAAATTGATGTTTTCATATTAATACCTAATACAGTAGCTGTTTTATTCAACCAATCTAAATCATGTGCATTAATATTTTCCTTCTTAGAATAATAGTACGAACTTCCAACTAAAGATCTAACGCTTGAAATAACATTGGCTTCACCCTCAGATATATGGTTATCCATTATTCCTGCTAAACCAACGAAAATAAATTTTTTCACCCCTAAAGAATGTAATTCTTCTAAAAGCAAAATTATTGATGTAGAGCCTGATCCAAAATCTGAACACAACAATAATTTAGATTTATAACTATAATTTTTTCCAGAAATTCCTTTTATTTTTTTTGATAATAAAAGAGTCTTCCGAGAAAAAGCGTTTTTCTTCAACGCGATTAAAGCTACCTTGGGCAAAGAACTAAAATTATAACTCCCTTTGCTCCTTTTCCATTGAACGATGTCTTTAGCTTTTAAAATAGATGGCTCATCTATTTTAATTAAATCGTTTAAAAGCATGAGATTATAGTTTATAACTTCGAAAGTAACACTATTTTCACCACAATGAAAGTTTTTGGAATAGGGTTAAACAAAACGGGAACTAAAACTTTAAGCAAAGCACTAAGTACTTTAGGCTTTGTAAATACACCTAGTTTAGATTTAAAGAATTCTCCTAAAAAAAGATGGGAACTGACCACTGATTGGTCGAAAAACAGACTAAACTCAATTGTTACGTTTTCTGCAGATTACAATAATTTTGAGGATTGGCCATGGCCACTGGTTTATAAAGAAATGGCTGAAGAGTATCATGATGCAAAGTTTATTTTAACCGTAAGAAAATCTTCAGAAGTCTGGTTTAACAGCCTATGTAAACATGCTAAAAATGTTTCAGATAATAAATTCGAAAAACTCATTTATGGATATCATATGCCACATGATTTCAAAAAAGAACATATCTGTTTTTATGAAGACCATAATAAAAAAGTAATTTCGTTCTTCAAGCAATATGCACCTGAAAGATTATTGATTGTTTGTTTTGAAGAAGGTGATTCATGGGATAAGATATGTGCTTTTCTAAATAAGAAATCACCCACCAAGCCATTCCCTCATGCTAACAATAGCACGGATATTGTAAAAATATCAAATCCACATTTAGTGAAATTTGTAAAAAAAATTAGAACGTTGAAAAATTCATGGTAACAACAATCGTTTTATTATCTACTCTATTTTTAAAAAACACTTATATTTTTAGATAGTTTGTGATTGATCTTAAACCCTTTTGAAAGTAATGTTATTTGTGGAAACTATAATTACAAAATAACATGATATTAAGTACAATAAACTTATTATAAATAATCGTGGAAAACAAAATACAATGCCTAGGTTATCACCAATAGAATTAAAAACGCTATACGGTATAAACCCAATAGAAGAATATAATAGTAAGATTAGTACATTTTTCCAAATTGGCATCTTATCATATAAAAGTTGGATTAATATTAATATTGGAAAGATTAAAATTAGAAAATGATAGGTTGCTGATACAGGAAGCAAAACCATTCCTGCTAGCCCCCAAATTGCAATATTAATTTCTAAAAAATTAGATGTAAATGCTTTTTTATATTTATAAATTGTATAACCTCCAATAAAGACAGTAGAAATTCTTAATATCCACAAACTTGATTCATAAAGGAAAACGTTGTTTAAAAACGGTTTCAAATTATAAATAGGATCAAACACAAATAAATTTTTTAAAAAAACATTCCATGACTGAAAACTATATGCAAAAGGGTTTTGCATACTTAGGTTTCCTGAAAAATGAGAACCTAGTATTGAAGCAAAATAGTACTTAATGAACTCAAAATCAAATAAAATAAGTTGTAACAGTATAAAACCTATTGTCCAAAAAGTAAAGTATTTAATAAGTGAAAATTTTTTTTCAATAAAATATCCAAACAAAAAAACAATTGGAAAATATTTTACAACAAAACAAAAAGACCAAATTCCACTAGATAAAATATTCAGTTTTTCCTTTTCAAAAAAATATGCTAATAAAATCAACAAAAGTAGAATTAAATAAAATTGACCTAGCAATATATTATATACTAAAGCTTTTCCAGACAGTAAAATAATTAAAAGACAATTTAAATACTTCCATTGTATGATTCGTTTAATGAGGTAAGCTATAAAAAAAATAAGTCCCAAATTAAAGATTACCAAAACCCTGTATGCAGTCAAAGGCTTAAAAACAGTAAGTGGTATATATAACAAAGAAGTTATTGGTGGGAAAGATGAAAATTTACCTCGTGATTCATAGCCATCTTTTTTTAACCTTTCGTTGAACCACCCATCGTCGTACAATTTTGATATATCATTATTTTCTATGAATATTTTAGAAGATAGATAATAGTTTGGAAAGTCAGACGGAATTTCATTCCATGAACCAATAACACCTTTAATTGTCACAAATGACAACAAAATTAAAATAATTACCAAACGAATTATATCAACTTTATTTAAAGAATTCAAGACAAGATTCCTTTCAAAATATAAAAGCCTTCGATCAAATGGGTCCGAAACTCGGAGATACTTCTAATACCAATAATCCTCTTATAAATATATTTTGGTCTAAAATAAAATCTTCTATATGCGTCTTTCTTCAATTCTGCGATTCTTTCTGCGTTGACAAGACCAGTACCCATTGCTATGAAACTTCCAGATTGATCCATTACTCTTAGGTCTTCATCAATTAAGCCTTGCATGATAGCTTCTTCTCTAAATGATGTTTTTGCCCTAGGAACAGCAATATTAAATGAAGCATAATCTGCATCAATTTCAATGGCAAAATCAACAGTATTTTTTATTGATTCTTCACTTTGACCAGGCACTCCAAGTAAAAATGTACCCATTCTTTTAATACCTATTTCTTTAGCTACTTTAAAAGTTTCTTTAACTTGTTTTATAGTATACTGCTTCTTGTACTTTTTACATAATTCATCTTCTGCCCATTCTACTCCAAACATAATCACATTACAACCTGCTGCTTTCATTAATATCATCATTTCTTTATCTAAGATGTCAACTCTAGAAAAACACATCCAGTCAATATTTAGATCTTCTTTAATCATATATTTTAGGACTTTTTCCGTTATCTCTTTATTCACAAAAAAAGTTTGATCAGAAAAGTAAATATATTTTATTCCCAAATCAGCTAGAGCTTGAATTTCTTGTATTATATCATCTGCACTTCTTCTTTGAAAACCCAAAGTAGACATAATACAAAAAGTACATGGATATGGACACGCATAATTTGTCAATACAGTTGCCATCGGATACTTAGTCGCAAACGGCATCCGATATAAATGATTTTTGAACAATTCATGCCTTGGCAATGGTATCTTAACATCTTTTTGATTGCTTGTATCTCGCTTATCTATTATATTACCATTTAACTTAAAGACCATTCCCGACACTTCTTCATAATTCTCTTCTACAAAAGCGAGTAGTCCATCACCAAAAAAATTAGTTATTATCCCGTTTAACCATTTATATTTTTCGAGAAATAGTTTTGGATCTTCAAGAAATAAATCACCAGAAGAAACGATTAAAGTATCTGGTAATAAATTTTTTGCCTTTTCTAAAAAACTGGAATCTTCATCCATTGAAACGGAACCAAACTGACTAACAATTATATCTGGATCAAACGATTGTATTATTTTTAACGTCGATTCAACAGTTGAGTTTTCGATAATTGCATCAAGAACTTTTAAAGAATATCCTTTTTCCTTTTTAAAAAAACCAGTTTGAATTAAGAGATCTACAGGCTGAGGCATATAATATGCCTTTGAAACTTTAGAACAATAATAATCTCTAATATATAAATTCGTACCTGGTGGGTTTAGGAAAAATATTTTTTTATTCATGATTATTTTATCTAATACATTAATCTACTTTCTACTTAAACCTAATACTTTAATGGCTGTGTTAAGCACTGTTATGTGGGATAAGTTTTTCAAACAGCTAATTTCGCCCTTACAAATCAATCCTATATTAGATTTGGGGTTTTGAAAACATGGAGCACAATCTAGGTTTAATGAAAGATTATGTACGTAGGGCTTGTTTAAGTATCCAATATTTTTCACCTGTGTTGGACCCCAAAGTACTATAGTTTCTGTTTTTTGCAAAACAGAAAGATGCATTGGACCCGAATCATTTGTAATAAAAAGAGCACATGAGCCTAATTCATCCATAAGCTTTCTTATCCCCCAGACACCCGCAACATTTTTGATCCTATTATTTTGATTACTAAACATTTTTGTAAGTTTAGAAACATACGAATGCTCCGATTTTGATCCAGTTAGATATATTTCAAGATTACTATCTCTTTCTAATAAAAGTTTTATCAATTTATAAAAAGAGGTTATTGGATATTTTCTTTCAGCTATATAATTGCTTGCATTAATATTAATTAATAACTTAAAAGGGTTTCTCAAGGTCAACTTTTTCTTAAATAATTGAGGTTTTTTTTCTGCTATTGATAATATTTTTTGAAGATAATTTACTTCATTAATTCTCCAAACAAAGTCATTCTTATGTTTTCGATTTTTCAAAATTGATGCAACAGAAATCGTTTTAATATTTGACCTTACAGCTAAGAACATTCTAATTATACTGACAGCATTTGAAGATCGTTCAATATCTATAATATGGCTTATTCTTTTCCTTTCTATAATTTTTCTAACTCGATATAAACTACTAAAAACGGAACCCAAACTACGAGTGTTAATTAAAATATAGTTTTCAAACCCAATTAAATCAAGTAAGACTTTGTGTGAATTGAGTGTAAATACTGTTATTTGGTTTTTATCTAAATTAAGTTCATCACAAATGATTGCCAATTTCACTAAATTGCCCAGCCCTAAAAATTTTATAATAAGCAAACTATTTTTATTCGCTTTTTTAACCTTTATTCTTGACCGAACTTGATAATAAATATTTTCTAATAAAATTTTAGGCAACCAGAAAATTGAATCAATAAATATAATTAATCGAGGATTCATACTTTTATAACTTAAATTCTATTCGAAATAAAAATCTCAGTACATCTTCCAAAAATTATCATCATTATCGTTTATAAATTTTACCTTTTCTTTTACAAATGCAATAAATTTATTTAACAAAATCCT
Source organism: uncultured Saprospiraceae bacterium (assembly GCA_937924805.1). Taxonomy (GTDB): domain Bacteria; phylum Bacteroidota; class Bacteroidia; order Chitinophagales; family Saprospiraceae; genus JAHDDO01. Next base: position 4,912 of record CALDTZ010000084.1, on the reverse strand, counting down.
TAGTTAAATTATTAATACGGTTCAAAAGTGAAATCCTAATAAAGATTATTTATTTAATCTCATTCCCCACCGCATTATTATTGATTTGAGTTTATACTTTAAAACATTTTTATTAAAAATACCTTCTTTTTTAAATTTCAAATAACTTCTCACTTCGTTATCCACCCACTTAACTGCATAATTGTAATACTTTCTTGAAAAAGTACGTTCAAAATCTCGATCACGATCAGTGGTTTTCTCCCAGTCCAATGTTTTCGTTTGCAGTTTTTCTACTTCCTTATACAAAGAGGTTCCTTTGATTGGATATGCTACGGTAATGGTAAAATGATGTGGATTCGCATCCTTTAGATAGTCTACGGTTAATTTAATATCTTCCTCTGTTTCACCTGGATAACCTACCATAATAAAAGTACCCGCTTCAAGGCCTTGCTTTCTCGTTTCTTGAATCATGGCTTTCACGTGATCAACGTCTACCCTTCTATCCATTAGGTCAATTACTTTCTGAGATCCGGACTCTGCACCAATCCAAATTCTAAAAGCACCTGCTCGCTTTAAAAGTGTTACTACCTCTTCATTCATCCTATCTGCTCTAGTGATACACTCAAATGGAATGATCGCATCTTTCTTTTCTACTTCTTCTACAAATGATTCTAGCCAACGATGGCTGACGGTAAATACATCATCTACAAACCAAATACTATCTGGCTTATATTCTGCTTTTAATTGAGCTAACTCATCCGCTACCAAGGCAGGACTTCGCCTTCTATAGCTCTGACCATAGACAGCCGTACTGCACCATTTACAAGTATAAGGACAGCCTCGTTGAGTACTCATGGTCATTGCACTTTTACCATGATACTTCTTCCATACATCCAAATAAGGTTGCATGTCAATTTTATGGCGATTAGGGATTGGAAGCTCATCTACTGATTTGATCTTTTCCCTTTCTTTGGTTTGAACCAATACTCCACTTGCCGAATAATAGGCTACACCAGGAATATGTCCAAACTCTGTTGTATTTCCATTCGTAATGGTCGTTACAATTTCTACCATCGTTTGTTCTCCTTCGCCAATCACTAATACATTGGCTCCAGCCGATAAATAACCTTCAACATTATGTCGTATATCTGGACCACCTAGTACGATTTGGATATCACCCAATGAAAATTCCTCATTTACAAACTTCATAATCCTAATGACATTTAGCTTGGTCATTAAATTCGTATAGATGGCAAGAACTGGAGGTTTATGCTCTCTTAAATACTTTTTCAAATTTTCAAATGAAGAAAAGGTGGTATCAAAAACTTCATTCGAGCATTGTTGTTTATCCAACCATGCAGACAAGTAAAGTATTCCTAATGGAGGATAAGGGCGCATAATCTTCTGCTCCTTTTCGTCTTCATATAAAAAATATCCGTGTGTAAATAATACCTCCAAATTTTCCTTTCGTATTTATGTTTTCTTAATGCTAGTTATGTCTTTTTAATCGCTATAACCTTTTTGTTTTTTTTAATTCAATCATAAAATGATCTCCATACTTTGCTGGCAAATTCAATCGCTTTCCAAATTTTTCACTCAGGTTATAAATCAATCTATATACCCTGTTTTTACTTACCTTATCATTCAAATACGAAGGAAACAAGCCGGTAATCTTCGTTCCTTTCACCGTAAATTGTTTAGCCAATTCTTTCACATCTAAAGGATTATAGTAAAAAGTTTTAAACACATTTTCTCCCACTTTCACATCTAATCCATCAGCAGAAAATCGCTGCCGATAAACCTTCATTTCGTTTTTTATCCTCCTGTATGCAAATTCTACTACCGTAGATTTAGGCATTATCACAAAAAGCAATAGTCCATCATCGTTTAATAACCTTTCACAGCTTCCAAACCATGATTTCAACTCTTCTTCGTTTAAACAATTTAATCCTCCAAAATTGCTGAAAATTAAATCATATTTTTCTGTAAAATCAATTTCGTCAGGTTTCTTTAAATCTAGAAATTCAACTCTAACACGATCTTCTTGAGAAGCTTTATACACTTTATCCTTGATAATATCCAACATGGCATGCGCTACATCCGTGGTTTTGATCTTACACCCTTTATTTGCTATATAAATTGCATCAACGCCTGTCCCAGCATTTATTTCTAAAACAGATTGTATATCGTTCGTTTCAAATATTTTATCTAACTTTTCCCATACGACTTTACGTTGATTCCCGCCAATGATAGAATTTGAAAATTCCTCATCATACAAATAGGCTATTTCTTCAAAACTACGATTCATCTAATTGCAAATTAACCTGCCTATTTTCTGAATTCGTCCGTATTAAAAGCTGAATATGTCTGTAGATTGATAGCGGTATGTGGAGTCCCATTTTTAAAATATTTTTAAACGCTCCTTCAAACTTGCCACGAAACAAGCCTTTAAAACTTAGCCACCCTTTTTTGACATTGTATCGATTGTGCACATACTTATGTAATGTTTTATAAAATGCTGGTTTGAATGTATTTTCAAACATTAAATCCAAATCATTCGAATCGGACCAATTCGCTTTCCCTTGCAATTGATCTTTGACCTTTTCATAAAATTTTGTTCCAGGAAGAGGATACGAAACTGAAATTCCTATTTCATCCGGCATCAAATCCAACACCATTTTCAGTGTTTCCTTTATATCCGACCACGTCTCGTCCAAATAACCAAATTGCAAGAAAAAAGCAACCTTAACACCTTTACTTTTTAATGCCCTTGTAGCTGTATATATTTGGCTTACATCGGTTCCTTTATCCATCGCATCCAGAATCTTTTGTGATCCACTTTCAGCTCCTAACCACGCCGTATCCAACCCACTATCAACTAACGCAATAAGGTTGTCATCTTTTAACATTAAATCAACTCTAGATTGAATCTTATATCTAAAGGTTAATTTTCTTTCTTCTTTTACTTTCAAAAATGTCTGAACCCAATTTGGCTTTAAACCAAAAATATCATCACACATCCAGAAATAAGAGACCTCTGTAAGTGATTGTAAATATTCAATTTCATTAATGACATTCTCTGGAGATCTAGAATTATATCTATTTCCATAAATTGGCTTTGCACACCAATTACATTTATATGGGCACCCTCTGGTTGTTCCTAAGTTTAAGGAAAAATAACCATGATTCTCTTCCCAAATCGATCGGTAGGCTTTGAAATCAACTAAATCCCATGCAGGTATCGGCAAGTCATCTAGTTGTTTCTTAACAGGTCTTCTGTCATTTTTACAAACAATTCCCTGATCATTTAGATAGGCAATACCTAAAACCTCTGCCGGTCTCTTTTTTTGATCTAGAACATCAAGTAACTCCACCAATGTTTCTTCTCCTTCACCAAGCAATATATAATCAGCCCCTGAGGATAAATACATTCCGTAGTGGTCTGTAGAATCCGAACTGCTAATGATTGTCGGTATATTATATTTTTTGGCATAATTGATCATTGTAATGCAAGCATCACGCATGACCGTTAAACACATCTTTGTCAAATAATTAAACCCATCATCATATATTACTAAATAATCAGGTTTTACCGCTTTGATCGATGTTTCAATTGCATTAGCATTATCATTCAAACAATTATCAAAAAAACGAATATCATAAGATGCTTCTCTCAACGTCGATGCTGCAAATAATGTCCCAAGCGGCGGGTAAGGTTGCCCAATATTCCATTGTTTTTTATCAAATGGATAAAAGTAGGTGTTGCATAAAAGCACTTTATTTCCCATTCTCTGCCAATTGTAAGCGTTCTACTTTTGCTTTGTGTGATTCCAAAATATGGGTTTGGTGATTAGAATTATGCACTTTGACTTGATCTTTATTGGATCGAAACATTAATTCAAAATGTTTTGAAGAAAGATATTTGTTATACTTTTTCTTGTTCCGACGTTTTACGATCGCATTAAGGTACTGATCTAATTGGTGACCAAGTTTGTTATCAAGCATCCATTCTAAACTATTTGCCCAGGGATATTTGGATATTTGTTTATCTAAATACGTTCGATTATTCGAATTTTTTGCTTGGGGTAAATATTGGGTTATCCACTGATTTTGATCTAAAAAGGTATTAAATAATTTTTCATTACTCAATGGGATTAGCGTAGCAATTTCTGTACTCGTGAATATATTTTGCTCTTGAATGCACATCTTTTCATCACTGACGATGTAATTGATACAAAAGTATTCTCTAGAGTTTTTTAAAAAAAACTTTTTATACAATTTTAAAAAAGCTTTACACAACCATATACTGTGACTTTTAGCGATAATAAAATAATCAATATCACCATCTTCTTGAAGCACGTATTTAGACATTGAACCAGAAATACAAACGCAACGTGTGAATGGCATTTTTTGAATTATTTTTCCATTTTTTAATGCCATACCAAATAGTGCTGTCGATCGTTTTTCATCAGCCAATCGTTTTTCTAGCTTTGTATTGATATCGGATAAGGCAAAATATCCGTTTGAATTTGGCCATGAGTTTTCATGCCTTTGAAGTGCTTCTTCTACTTCATTAATATTCACAGGAATTCCAAGAAATTTATGAATTTCCTGAGATTTCATTGGGTAATCAAATACATCAAAATAAGCAAGCGTGCTCAAAATAGCTTGATGTATATTTTTGGGGGCAAAATTCATTCATTTGAATATAGCCATAAAGTAATACAATTTTTACAAAAATATAAACACATTAGTTGGCTTATTCTAGTATTTGAAGTTTTGCATACTGAAGCATAATTCGTTTTTCAGCATTTGATCCGAGTTGATCAAATTTTATCGTAGCAACTTGTCTAGCATCTATACTAATTACATTTCCTTCTCCAAACTTAAGATGTAATACTTTTTGCCCGGCTTTAATATTGGATGCTGGACT
>CALDTZ010000083.1 GCA_937924805.1 uncultured Saprospiraceae bacterium | reverse complement strand
TTAGTCTTCCTTTTTTATTGGAGTCTGTTGAAGAAAACGAATAAAACTAAATTCTGATCCTTTGCCTTTTAAAAATTAAAAGTTGGTATTGTTTAATCGAATTTAGTGTTAAGAAATGATGCAAATTCAATTTATTATTGTAGTTTTTTATAAAAATCGAATAAATTTAAAAAAATAAAAGAGACGTATCTACCTAAAAAACAAAGACTTACCACCCTACTCCTCTAAGTATTTAAAAAAAAATAAAAAAATTTGTCCAATAACTCAAACCTCATTCGTCAAGTGAGTGATAATTAATTAATAAACATATTAAAACAAAAAAATGAAAGATTTTATGCTCTTATTCCACAGTCAACCAAATATGAATCACCAACCAACTCCTGAGGAAATTCAATCCGAAATCAAAAAATGGCAAGATTGGATTGGTGGCATCGCAGCGCAAGGAAAATTCAAATCAACAGAAGCTTTAGGGTATGTTGGTAAAACATTACATTCAGATGGGAATATAACAGATGGACCATATGTTGAACTCAAAGAAATGGTTGGTGGATTTTTGATTTGCACGACAGAAACGATAGATGAAGCCATAGAACTCGCCAAAGGATGTCCCGTATTTGATGCCGGAGGAAAAGTTGAAGTACGAGATTTAATGACATTTGAAAACTAAAAAACTTCAGATATGCCAGAATTTAATTATATCGCAATTATTGTCACAGCTCTAGTACCAAATGTTTTAGGAGCAATTTATTATGGTCCTTTAATGGGTAAAAGGTGGCTAAGTTCTTTAAACTTTACGAGTGAAGATTTAAAAGGTAGAAATGAAGCTTTGATATACGGCTCTGCCTTAGGCCTTTCCTTTATTGTTGCTTTCTTCTTAAAGTTTATTACTGAGTTAATCCATAAAGAAGTAGGACAAAACGGAGAGTTGGTCTTTGGAAGTTTCCATACCTTCGGGCATGGAGCTATTCATGGTGCAGGATTAGCATTAGGATTTGTAATTCCCGTAATCATAAGCCTTGGTCTGTTTCAAAAAACCAAAGCTTCCAACATAATTATAAATAGCCTATTTTGGTTAATATGCTTCTCTATAATGGGTGGAATCCTTGACGTATGGACATAATAAATTGAAAGATTCAATAGACATAAGCAAAATTTTTAAAGACGAGTACAGCAACCTAGTTGCTGTACTTTGTCATTATTACCATATCCGAGATATTCAATCGGCTGAAGACATCGTTTCGGATGCCTTTGTTATCGCAATGAAAACCTGGTCTATTAAAGGCATTCCAGATTCTCCTAAAGCTTGGTTGAGAAAAACAGCTAAGAATATTATCATTGACAAACATCGAAGAAATAAAACATTTGAAGAAAAAGTAGTTCCCGAAATCAACCTTCATGGCGATCGAATTACTGAAATAGAGATTACCGAAAAAATAATTGAGGATAGTCAATTAAGAATGATTTTTCATGTTTGTGATCCGAGACTTAAAAATGACGCTCAACTTTGTCTTTCTCTTAGAATTTTATGTGGATTTAGCATACCCGAAATATCAATCGCTTTATTGTCAAATAAAGAATCTATTAATAAAAAACTCTACAGAGCAAAAAAAACGCTGAAAACGGGAGAAGAATTTATTAAAACCCTTTCGCAGGAAGATTACCTCTCACGATTAGACAATGTCTTGAGAGTTATTTATTTAATATTTAACGAAGGTTATTACAGCAGTGTAAACGAAAAAAACATTCGACACGAAATTTGTTGGGAAGCAATGCACCTGTGCATGGTTCTTATTAACCAAGATTATATTCCCAAAGCAAAAATGCATGCTTTAATGGCATTAATGTGTTTTCATGCTTCTAGACTTAAAGCTCGAATTTCAGAAAATAAGATCAATGAGCTTTACCAATATCAAAATAGAGACGAATGGAATATTGAACTCATTAAAAAAGGGGAAGCCTTTTTAAACCTCTCAGCTCAAGGTCAAGAAATATCTAAATACCATCTTGAAGCGGCAATTGCCTATTGGCATACCACCGAAGACCAATCAAAATGGGAGAAAATATTACAGCTATACAACAAATTGCTTACCATTGAGTATTCACCCATCATTGCAATGAATCGCACCTATGTTCTTGCTCAAGCAAATTCCGTTAATGAGGCTATAAAAGAAGCTCAAAAACTTCCTTTGAAAGGAAATCACTATTATTATTGCTTGCTAGCAGAACTATACATGCTAAAAGGAGATACAATAAAACAAAAAACTTACCTAAACAAAGCATTAGAAAAAGCAACAAAATTGAATGAAAAAATATTAATCCAAGAAAAACTTAAAAAAGCAATTTGATTAAATAGCGCGACTTCGCCTGGATCATTTTATTTTGAAGTAAATCCTTAACTTCACCTAATAAAACATAAACACATCTAACATGAGCAGGATTTTCATATTATCATTTGCCCTTCTTTTTACATTGACATTTGGCTACAGCCAATCTAAAGTAATGACCCCTGAACAGCTAATTACACTAGATAGAGTTTCTGCCGTTGGCATCACAGAAGATGGCAAAAAAGTTATCTATAAAACCTCCACTTTTGATCTAGAGACGAATTCACGTTTAAGTAAAACCTATGCTGTTTCCGTAAATGGTGGTAATCCCAAACTTATCGATGAGGTTGGAGATCTGATAAGAAATAAAAATGTCTCGCCGAATGGGAAATGGAAATTAGAACCCAAAGAAGTTAAGATTCAAAAGGTAAATGCAATGGATTATTATAACGATGTTCCTAATTCTGATGTATACATTTATGACGAACTTAACTACAGACATTGGGATACTTTTGAAGACGGTTCTTACAGTCATTTACATCTTGTATCTACAGATCCTGTCAAGGCTACTACTATAGATTTGATGGAAGGTGAGCCCTATGATTGTCCCCAAAAACCTTTTGGTGGAGATGAAGATTATATATGGAGTCCTGATTCTAAAAAGATACTTTATGTTACGAAAAAATTATCAGGAACAGAATATGCGGTGAGTACAAATTCTGATATTTATGAATATAACATAGAAACAAAAGAAACGAATAATCTTACAGAAACAAACAAAGGCTATGATACGCATCCCATCTATTCCCCTAAGGGGACGCTAGCATGGTTGCAAATGAAAAGAGATGGCTATGAGTCAGATAAAAATGATATAATCGTAAGACTGAAAGATGGAGATGTCAACCTTACAAAAGATTGGGATGGAACCGTGTATAGTTTTATTTGGAACGAAGATGAAACCAAAATATATTATAATGCACCAGTTAATGGCACTGTTCATGTTTTTGAAATTGATATACCAAATAATCGTACATCAATAAAAAGTCCAAAACAAATAACGAAAGGTCAATTTGATGTTAATGGAATCGTAGGTATAACTGGCGACGACTTGATTGTATATCGAAGGGATATGAATCACGCAACCGAGATTTATACCCTAAATAGTAGATCAGGTAAAATGAAACAATTGTCTCATGGTAATAATGCCGTTTATAAAGACATCAAAATGTCTACAGTTGAAAAAAGAATTGTTAAAACAACGGATGGAAAAGATATGCCAACATGGGTAATATATCCACCAGATTTTGACCCAACAAAAAAATATCCAACGCTTCTTTATTGCCAAGGAGGACCACAAGGTGCCCTTTCTCAGTTTTATTCTTTTAGATGGAATTTTCAGCTTATGGCAGCAAACGGATACATCATCGTTGCACCTAATCGAAGAGGAATGCCTGGCTATGGTGTCGAATGGAACGAACAAATCTCGAAAGATTATGGTGGTCAAAACATGAATGATTACTTATCTGCTATCGATGATGTTGCGAAAGAACCTTATGTTGATACTGAAAGAATGGGATGCATCGGTGCAAGTTATGGTGGTTATTCTGTTTTTTATTTAGCTTCAAAACACGAAGGAAGATTTAAATCATTTATCTCGCATGATGGTATTTTTAATTGGAGATCAATGTATGGAACAACTGAGGAGTTGTTTTTTGTAAATTGGGATTTAGGTGGAGCATATTGGGATAAAGAAAATACAGCTGCTCAAAAATCATACAATGAATTTAATCCAATAAATTTTGTTGACAAATGGGATACACCAATGATGATCATTCAAGGTGGAAAAGATTACAGAGTGCCTATAGGGCAAGGATTAGAAGCATTTCAAGCAGCTCAACTACAAGGAATAAAATCAAGATTATTATATTTCCCTGAAGAGAACCACTGGGTACTTTCGGCACAAAACAGTTTGGTTTGGCAAAGAGAATTTTATAAATGGCTTGATGAAACCGTTAAAGAGGTGGATTCAAAAACCAAGAAATAAACATTTTACAAGCTCGATTTTTGTCTTTGCTTTGGTTAAAGCCGATAAAAAAATCAATTGAAAATTTTCAAGAAAAAGGACTATTCAAAATAATGAATTGAATAGTCCTTTTGTACTTCACAAATAGATGTCACTAGCTTAATAAGCTATTTATTTCAACAATTGTCGCAAAGGAAAGAATGATAATGTATGGAAATGATTATAAATCAAATCGAAAAAGAATATGGACCATTAAGTTCAGATTGTAAGAATGAAATCATAAAACACATTCATTTTTTAACCTTCAAAAAAGGAGAAATTATCGTTAGAGAAGGCCAATACTCAGATAAAATCTATTTCATTGTTGAAGGAGCAGCTAGAGCTTATTATTTAGTTGATGGAAAAGATGTATCAGATTATTTTGCATTTGAAAATGAGTTTATAAGTTCCATAATTAGTTTCTTTGGACATCAACCTAGTCCTCATTATATCGAGCTTGTTCAGGATTCGATCGTTATTGAAGTTTCAAGAAAATCATTCGATACTCTTTCAAAAAGATTTCATGACTTCGAACATCTTATAAGAATCGTTGTCACTAAGGTAATGTTACAGCAACAAGAGCGAATCTCTTCAATTCTTTTTCAATCTGCAGAGCAGAGATATAAACATATTCTCTCAATTCGTCCAGATATCATTCAGCGAGTACCTCTTAAACATATTGCCTCTTATTTAGGGATGACATTAGAAACGCTAAGTAGAGTCAGAAACCCTAAAACCTGAATTTGATATAGATCAAATGATAACACACGAATAATCTTGATCTTTATGAAAAAATAAAATGAAAAACATTTTAATCATCAATGGTCACCCTGACAAAGAAAGCTACAACTATGCAATTTCTAATGCGTATAAAAAAGGAGCAGAAACTACTAGCGCAAATATTAAAGTTATAAACATCATCGATCTTGATTTTAATCCAAATTTGCAATATGGCTATAGAAAAAGAACAGCATTAGAACCCGATTTAATTCAAGCACAAAAAGAACTGAAATGGGCCGATCATATTGTTTGGGTATATCCTGTATGGTGGGGTTCAATACCAGCCATTATGAAAGGGTTCTTAGATCGAGTACTGCTCCCTGGTTTTGCTTTCAAAAAAAGAGAAGGGTCTGTTTGGTGGGATAAATACTTTACTGGGAAAACAGCTAGACTTATTTGTACATTAGATCAACCACCTTGGTTTTATTCGCTTATAAATAAGAGTCCAAGCCATAAAGCAATGAAAAAACTTACATTAAACTTTATAGGCGTAAAATCAGTCAAAATAACAAGTATTGGCCCATTGAGGCTTTCAAAAGTTTCATTTAGACAACAATGGTTAAAAAAAATAGAAAAGCTTGGTATAAAACAAAAATAACTCCTTCATCATCCTACGTTTAATGAGAAGCATAACTTCTATAACTTTTGAAATTCAACATTCTTTAAGCCAACATTTGATAGACACATCGATTGAATTGCCCCCTCTTTATTTACTTTAAACGTTATTAGTCTAAAATCTACTTCTGAAGCTCGAAATTGATGATTTCCTAATGGAGTTAGTGTTAGATCAGGTTTTCTTGTTCGTCTCAAAATTAATGTTTCATTTTCCCAAACGATTTCATAAAAAACATGTAAATCCTTTGATTTATAGATACCAACAAAATCTTTTTCATCGCCATTTTGTAAACTTTGTTCATCGTACTGCTTACTTATAAATACTCTTCCATCAGGCAATATATTTTTCAGTATTTTTTGATTTCCACCAATATTTGAAAACTCCAAAGAACCTCCAAAAGGTGTCTTAAACATCGTTCTTGTAATAGGTTCCATTACAAAATGAAAGCCATTATCAACGTCAGAGTGATATACGCTGCCGTCCCTGACACTTATTTCAGTCGTATACAAATAATCTTCATTCCAATAAAAGCCAGTGCATACCTCCATTTCTATCTCAGATAAAGCAAAGGTATCCACTTTCATTTGATCTACAATATTAGGAAGATCTTCATTATATGATATTAAGCTATCTGCGATGGCATTCACTTTTGTACCGATATATTCATCAAGGTTTCCAACGACCATAATCGAAAGTCCTGATTTTTGTGAACGAAGCCATTTCCAAGAAAACCCATTATCAGTTTCAGTCCAGTAAAACTCTTCATCACCTCGATATTTTGAATATTTATGTTGCCCTTTACAATAAGAACGATTGGATCTTTTTTGAAGTTCATCATTGATCGTTAGAGATTCATCCATCGTTTCAAGAATTTCTCTTCCGAATGTTTTGTTTTGATAATTAGACATCCACTTCTGAAAATCCAATGATGTTGTGAATGTTGTTGCACATAATTCTTGTGTATAAAATGGTTTTACTTCAACATAAGTTGTATTATGGTATTTGTAGCCCATAGCGGTGTTTGAATCTCTAACCACCCCATCCAATTCAATAACTGTATTCATCATACGGAGAGGTTTAAAAATATGTTTGTATGCATACTTCGAAAAATCAATTCCAGATATTTTTTCAATAACCATTTGTAATATTTTAATACCTGAATGATTATGATTAAATATACCATTCGGATCTTGTAAACCACTGCAAGCTTTGGTAAGGAATAAAAAATCGTTTTGAGTAAAAGGATCGTCAAAATTCCAACCAGCCATAATCCTCAATGAACTAATCATAGGTAACCCACTACTATGGTTCAATAAATGTGATAATGTCACTTTATCTGTGAAACCAAGTTCTGGCAAATATTTATTTATTGGATCTTCCAAATGGACCATCATCTTGTCTTTCATTTGAAAAATTGCAAAAACAACTAATTGTTCTGTGAAACCATTTAAAGGAAAGATTGTCTCTTCACTAAAAGGTATACTATAAGATAGATTGGCAGCGCCGTAATATTTTGAAAGTAAGATTTGACCATTTTGGATTACCGTTACAGAAGCTCCGGGCCCAGACATTCCTTTCTTTTCATCCATAATAGAATCAACAATAGGAATGATATCCTCTGTATTAAAGTTTGCTTGCGCTTCTAAATTGCCATTGATCAATAAAGAACAATAAAAACCAGCTAATGCAAACACAATTTGTTGTACGAAACTCATCATCAGTTATCTTATTTTATTCAATGATAGGTAATCCTCCTACTACAAACCACCTAAATTTATAACTAAGGAGTCCTGATTTATAAATTAGGACTAATCAATTCAATAACACTTGAAAAAATCATTACGTAATCGTCTTAAATAGATAAAATCTCGCATTACTTTGGAACAACTTTAATTTGATTTTGATCTTCATAACTCTTAATATTGAACAAAGAAAACAAGTCAGCAATATTTGGGTTGAACCCAAAAGTCGACTACAAAAGACGCCTACAGTAATTCCTTAGGCAAAACGAATGACAAGAGAAACTAAAAATAGTATCCAATTCAGAGATTTACAGAAAGAAGATAAAATCAAATTATTTGAAATCTATTCAGATAAGGAGGCAATGAAATTTAGAGGCAGCAGGCCAATGGAAAATACGGAAGATGCACTTACATTTATAAAAAATCAGAAATTCAGAAGTGGATCAAAATACACCATTCGAAAAGGAATTATTTTAATGAATCAAGAAGAGCTGATCGGGAGCTCAATGTTTAGATTTGATACAGCTCAAATAGATCGATGTGAAATTGGGTATTCTATCGGACGCAAATACTGGGGCAAAGGATTAGGGAAAGAGATTGTAAAAGCGATCCTTCAGATTTTGACGGAATATAAAAAAATAAATGAAGTAATCGCATGGACGAATACGAAGAATATAGCATCCATAAAAATATTAGTATTTAATGGATTTCATCTTGTTAAACAACAAGGAAAGCCAGATGCTTTTCTATATAAAAAAAGAATTGTTTCTTAATTCATATTTAATTTATGCATAGAGATGTTCCCTTCAATCAATTTCAACTTGCTTAATTTCTCTAAATGAAGCCGCAGTTTCTGTTATACGACCAGCACCTTTCTTGTTAATCTTAAAAATTAGATCTTTGGCAGTTGTGAATAACAAAACAGAATAAAAAGGTGCTTTAAGGTGTGACTCCAAAATTCCAAAAGTCTCTTCCAAAGTACATGCAGTTTCCGTGTCTTCGGTTTCTCTAGATCGATAACTAAACTTGACTAAGACCTTAAAATCGTCTTTCGAATTGATCGGTCGTACAAATATATTCTTCAAATTGGGCTTACCAATGGTCTTTGCCATGGTTATTTTGGCAAAGGTACCTTCTTGAACACTTTCTTTTACTTGTTCCCAAAAAAGAGCAAATACAGCTTGATAGGACATAATTTAAATTATTAAGATGTCTTTTATAGTTCAAAAGTAAGAAGAAGTCACATCATCTATACAAAGTATGCTTTAGTAAAATGGAAAGTGGATACATTTAGTGAATAGAAGTAGTATCTGTATTTATTATTCAACTACGACCTTTAGTCTACATTTTTTATTTAAAGGTGTTAAAATAGGTGCTAAAGTATGTATTTATAGCTAGTTTTAGTTTAATCAACCATTCAAATGACCATCATTTTTTGAAGAATGTCGATTGCATAAAATCCATTGGTTCGTTTATCAAAACTATAATTAGTAATAGTTAGCTTGAAATCAATGCTTAACATAGAACAAATACTCCTTTTCATTGCAACGTTCATTTTTGTATCCGCAAATATTGATCTAGGTAACCTATTTAATTATGCGAATCAACCGGTACCGGCGTACATAACAAAAAACAATATATCTCAAGAAAATTCGATTACTGATGCGGGTGCCACCTTAGGCAGGGTTTTGTTTTACGATAAAAATCTTTCAACGAACAACAGTCTATCATGTTCTTCTTGTCACCAACAATCATTTGCCTTTTCTGATACATCGATTGTTAGTCAGGGGGTGAATGGATTTACAGAAAGACACTCCATGCGTCTTGTTAATATTGGATATGGTGAAGATGCTAACTTTAGGTGGGACAAAACAGCAGAATCACTTACGGACCAAATGATTTTTCCCATTAAAAAGTTTGAAGAGATGGGGTTTAGTGGTTCTAATGGGGCCCCTGACATTAAAGATTTAATCGTTAAACTTTCTAAAACTACATATTATCCATTATTATTTAATGCTGCATTCGGAGATGAAATAATATCTGAGCAACGAATAGCAAAAGCGCTAGCACAATTTGTTTCAAGCATTCAATCTTTCGATTCAAAATATGACATAGGAAGAGCACAAGTATCTGATGATTCACAACCCTTCCCTAATTTTACAATTGCTGAAAATGCAGGAAAAGCGCTCTTTATTGATTCATTTGTTTATATAACGGATACTGTAAGAATACAAATCGGTAAAAATGAAGAAAAACATGAAGCTTCCAAAAGAATTAGTGGAGGTTTAAATTGCGCATCCTGCCATAGACCTCCTGAATTTGATATTGATCCTAAATCATTAAACAATGGACTCATTCGGAGTAATTTAGCGCTTGGGGCTGAATCAGAACTAAACATCATGCGTAGTCCAACTTTAAGAGATTTATTTAATCCAGATGGATTAATGAATGGCGGTCTTTTTCATATTGGACAATCGACAAGTTTTACTGGAATCACGGCTCATTATTATTTCAACCCTATTGATACAAACAATACAAATCTCGATCCTAGGTTTATGCCGGGTGGGAAGCCATTATGGTTGAATATGACACAACAAAATCAAAATCAATTAAATGCTTTCTTAAGAACCTTGACAGGAAATGATATTTACACCAACGAAAAATGGTCAAACCCCTTCGATGACCAAGGAAATATCAACTTAATCCAAGAAGAAGTTATATCGAGTAAAGATCATTTTATTGAAAAAAACAAACTTCAAATCTACCCGAACCCATCATCAAATCAATTTACCATTCACAGTGATTATACGCTTAAAAAGATCCTAATATTAAATTCATCAGGACAAGTCGTTCAAATCGAAAATCTAGCGACGACCATTGAATCCATCGATATTTCTAACATTCCAATCGGTTTATATTTCCTTAAGATTTATAGCGCAGATAATGATATTCCTGAAATAATAAAGATGATGAAAGAATGAACTTGAAACGTATTTTGTCGCTTCAATAAAAAAAACAAATTACTACCAATAAAACCTGACAAGTAACAATGGAGTCCTCCTTAATAACACATTGTCAACACTAGCTAGGTCAGGTATAAAGCTTTCTTCTGGATACGTTAAATAATATCCTCTCTCAATTACATTTTCATTGTTAAAAACATTAATCATTGATAAAGAACATTCAACGTTATATTGACTCAATCGACCAAAACGTAATCGATAATTGAGATTAATATCAAACCTTAAATAAGGATTTAATCGATCATTATTGAAGTCATTATAATTTAAAAAGTGCGTGAAAGGAGGTTCTGGATCTTTATCAATTTCATTAGGCACAACATCGGGTTTACTGTAGGGCAAACCTGAGTGATAGTTTGCATTCATCGATAACTGAATATTTCCAATCTTATAACTTGTTACAAAACTCAAATTGTGTCTTATGTCGTTTGGAGCAAAATAAGGTTCGTCTGCTATCTCAAAAAAGTTGTGACGGGCTTGCGCATACGAATAGTTGATCCATGTGTTTAAATTTAGCCACCTTTTTTTCAACATAAAATCAATCCCTCTTACCGTCGATGTCCCTTTTGAAAAACCAAATTGTTCCGCTAGCAAACCTAATCCATTTGACATTGTGTTTATCCCCGTAGTATAATTGTAATATGCATCTACATCTAGGAGCCAACCTTTGTTTCGAAAAACAAAACCAGCAGCCAATTTATTCGCCTTTTGAGAAAGAGAATTACCTTCTGCATTCATAATCCACAAAGGATTATCAACTCTTATATCTCTAGAACCAAAACTGGAAAATTGACTTATAAATTGATGATAAATACCACCGTCTGCCTTTAAAGTCCATCGATCATCAACTAAATATTTAAGATTTACTCTTGGAGAATGCGTCCACCTTAAGTTGGAGTGATCATAAGATGTTCGCATACCAGCATCCATTAACCATTTTTTCTTTGATACGCCAAGAGACAAGAATAAACTCTGAAGTTGAACTAACTCATGGCTAAAAGGATTAAAGTCTGAATCTATCTGTATATCGTCTGCTAAATCTAAATGAACATCTTTAACATTATACTCATAACCCGCTTTGAATGAAACAATTGGTGAAAGAGTAAATAGATTTGAAAAGGTTATTCCTTTATCTATTATGCTATTAAATTGATGATATTCATTGAATTTTTCTCCCAATTCAAATTCTTCTCCTAAATACCTGTTTTTATACGTAGAATGATGCAAAGATAACAATGCCGACCATCGATCATTAATCAACAAATCGAATACAGCATTCGCAACTTTCGTACCTACAGTGATTTTATCTTTTGATAGAAATGGATCTTCTGGAAAAGAAAATAGATATTGAAAATCTTGTTGATTACTATAATAACCTAGATTTAATTTTATTCGTTTTGTAGGGTTGAAAAGAAGTTTAGCATTCCAATCATGATAAGCAAGCATTTGTTCCGTATTAATTCCTCCTTCTTCGGCATCCTCAGATTGGTCATCAATGATCGATAACTGAAAAACCTTGTTTGTATAACTTTGTAAAGGTGGTGATTGGTATAGATTATTGAAACTATGTCTCCCTGATAACATTAGAGATAAATGATTTTTAATAATCGGAATATCCAAATGAGTATGCGCTTCCGTAAGTGTTGATCCAATACTTCCGTGAAATGCTTGGACGATTGAATCTCCATCCGAAATATCAATTATACCACCGACTCGATGATCATATTTTGGGTCATGCGCCCCTTTGAATATTCGGACTCTATCTACTGAAAAAGGATTAATTGCTGATATCATTCCAAAAATATGCCCTGCATTATAAACAGGAGCTCCTTCCCATAATATTAAATTTTGATCTGCTTGACTTCCTCTAATTTGAAGATTAGTAGCACTATCATCAACACTATTAATACCTGGTAAGAGTTGTGCTGTTTTTAAAATATCATGTTCAACATTCGAATGATTCTTAGATAATTGATCAAAATCCAAATCAAAAGATCCGTAATCATGACCTAGCATAATTCCATCTAAAATATAATCCTTTATAATAATTTCACTGCCAAAGATTTCTTCATCTACCTTCATATTAAAAACCGTACAATCAAGTTCATTTCGATCTTCAACTAAAAAGGAATAGGTATGATATCCAAGGTAACGTATATCTACTTTCTGATTTTTTAATGCTAAAAAAGTTAATTCAAAATAGCCATCTAAATCCGATTGACAGCCTATTGAAGTTTGATTTACTGAAATACTAGCCGCAATAAGTGCTTCTCTTGTTTTTAGATCCTTAATCGTCCCGCAAATGCGATATTTTCTTGGTTCTGCTTGATAAACCAAAATTGTTTGTTGATTTACCTCGTAAATAAATGGACTTTCACGTAATATCTGGGTTAGTGCTTGTGTAACATTAGTGCGGTCAATCGATCCGGAAAAATAATAACCTAATAATTGTTCAGGATCGTAGTTAAAAACAAAATTAGATGACTTTTCTATGTCCTCAATTACTTCAAGGATTGGCTTATTATCAAAATGCAACAATTGCGATTGACTAAATAAAGTTAAGCTTGAAACCAAAAACCAAATTAGAATGAATGTTGAAATAATATTTAATCCAATGTTATTCAATAATTACATTTTTTTGGTCTTCACTAATCGAAAACGTAAGACCCAATGGCTTACAAATACTACGCAATGCTTTCTCCAGATCATCATGTTGAAAATTACCTGAAAAAATCCGATGCTGAGCTTTTAGATTTATCTTAATATCATATTGGCGTTCTACTTCATCGAAAACATCTTTTAGATTTTCATTGTAAAATCGAGAAGTCGCTTTTTGCCATAAAGGTGATGAATGTTTAACGAGCTGTTTCTCCCCCATTTTACCGTTTACTACATTTATGGTTTCCCCTTTCGTCAATATCATCATCTGGTTATTAGACACTACTTGAACTTTCCCTTCATAACATTCAACGTATAGATTTGAGCCCCAAGCACGAACATTAAATTCAGTCCCTAACACTTTAATCGAACCATTTTTTGTATTTACTTGAAATGGATT
Organism: uncultured Saprospiraceae bacterium; assembly: GCA_937924805.1. Lineage (GTDB taxonomy): Bacteria > Bacteroidota > Bacteroidia > Chitinophagales > Saprospiraceae > JAHDDO01. The sequence goes on along the minus strand of CALDTZ010000083.1, from coordinate 5,246 downwards.
TCCTTTAGTAACGTCAAAGAAAGCTTCACCTGAAAGTTCTACAATACGATGATCTTCCCATTCAGTAGCATTATATTCTGCCGTTGAGCCATCGTTTAACCGAATTTCAGAACCATCACTTAATCTGAAAATTTCATTTTGACCATTTGCCGCAATCATCAGTTGTTGGTCATTATTAATATATATATTCCATATAAAACCAACCAATAAGAAACTTGCAGCAATTCCAACAACACCAAACCAATTCAATTTTCGTACTGGAGTTGATAATTTCTGATGCTTTAGTTTGAATTTCTTATATCCATCGGCATTATTATATTTGGGCATTGACCATTGATCAACTGTTTTAATAACTCGTTCCAAATCATTGAATGCATCTTGCCCTTCCAATGATTGAAAATCTTGGTCACTAATCTCTCCACTTAACCATTTTGCATATAATTCGTCGTTATTTTCCATGGTACTTTATTATTAAACAATCCTACGACAAAAAACCCTACAGATTACTTGAAACTTTTCTGAGTGTCACAAGTGCTTTGTGCATTCTCTTCTCTATTGCTTTTACACTCAAACCAAGTTTTTCTGCAATCTCTTTATACTTCAATTTATCTATTCGATTCATTAAAAAAACGGTCCTTTGTCCTTCAGGCAAAGACGAAATGGCATGTTCTAATTGCTTTTTAAACTCTTCTTCTTCTAGCAAGTATTGCGGGGTAACATTCGTTAACTGACTATGCCCAAGTCGCTCAAATTTTAATACAACCTTTTTATGCTTTACAATATTTAAAAAGGTATTATTTGCAACGGTAAACAAAAAAGATTTAGATTTTTCAAAAGAGACTTTTGCACATTCTTTCCATAATTTACTAAATGCCTCTTGCATTAAATCTTCAGCTGAAGCATAATCGCCCGATTTATAGTAACAGAAATTAACGAGTGATTCCGCATGAGTGTTAAACACGGTATTAAAAACTTCCTCTTTGCAAATGGACTTAGGCATATGGGTCAATCTACTTCCTAATCTATGTTTGTCAAAGTTAGTCATATTGATGACCATTCTGTGTCAACAAGAACGTTTTTTAAAAATGGATTTTAATAAAAGTAAATTTTGAGGTAGGGTTTTTTCTTGCACGATTGTTTTATTACCGAATGCACTAAACAATAAACTATCAAAAGATATAATGGTTATGATTAAATAAAACATAAAACTAGAGCGCACGAGTTATAAAAAAAGTGGGTTTTGGTTTCAGGTTGAAATTACAGATATAACGGACAAATAATTTTAGAATGTTTTATTTAAACCTTATATTATTCTAATATCATCCATTCTAACTTTAGGTTAAAAACACAAAACAAAAGCACTATGCAACTAACTAAACTCCATTTAAACCAACGTCAACCACTATTTAAAAATGTTTATTTCAAGTTATTAAGCCTATTATTCATTTGTACTATTTTTTTAATACCTAAAAAAATAAAGTGTCAAATAACTGAAGCAAATAGAAGTGGCTTTACATGGATAAACACAGAAAATGTTACAGATCAATCTTTTGGTGCTGGATTTACATTATATAGTGCAGGTTGGCCAACATTTGAAGAATACCCAGGTGCTTCAAATTTCCAAATGGGCTTAGCAGGCTCATGGCTGACAACACAAAGAACGGGCAATGAACCAGATGAGTTTTATACAACGATTGAAGGGGGTTTAGGTTGGTGGGGAGATACTCGATTTGGAAAAAAGACACCAAAATTTATTATGGGTGGTGTTTCTCATAATTTTTTTGCTTGGGCAAATGGCCCAGGGGCTGGCCAGAGTAGCAACTTGCCAAGTGGCCAGAGAGATTGGAGTACTCCAGGCGGAAAGTATGGAGTTGCTCAGTTATCAAATCAGTTGCTATGGGCTCCTGATGGATTGAATATGGCTCAAGGTCTTCAAGGTGAGTTTTTAGGTTATGGGTACACCCCTTTGCCAATTACAGACCCTTTAATGCAAACTGCTGGTGTGGATATTGAAACAGGAAACCAGTGTTGGACTCTATTTCTAAATGCTACAAACTTTAAAGGTCCAGCCACCTTTTTTTTACCAACCTTCTGGACAAAACCAGTCTTAGAAGATCCTTCACTTGAAGGACTTTTCTTGGATAGTAGACCTTCAGATCCAAATGTAGGATTAGGTCTTGAACATGCTGATTCACCCGCCATTATTTCTTATGATAATAATGGGATCGCTTATGCAAAAACAGAAAAAATGCAAATGCCAATATGCGGCGAGAACAATGCTATGTTAATGAATGGGTTTTCCGTTTACAATAAAAATGTATTATGGAATGATATGGTTTCATGGTTTAATGGAGGTGATGCAGTCGAAACAACATTTAATATAACGGAGACAAGCGAAGTTTCATTTATAAACAATGGTGGAGCTATTAGAGGTGAAATTTCTGAAAACAACCAAAATGGATTAAAACATGATATCGATCTAAATTTTATGAGTAATATCCAACTGTCTTCGAAAACCATGGGATATAATTTTGACCTTTCTCAAGTAGAAAAAAAAGACAATTATTTTCATTTACCAGCCTACTATAGACTAGAAAAAGACAACTTTTGGCACGCTATTAAAGAAGATAATGTCCCCGCTTCTACCCTATTATTAGAAACACCTGTACCGTCGAGTCAAAGGAGTGAAATCACTTATTTAACGCCAATGGAAGTGGATTGTGCTTGGCAAGATCCAAATGGGCCATGGAAAAGTCCTGGGCCTGTAGCTGGACCATTTAATACGGAATTAGAGGATGGAAGTACAATCACCTATTATTGGTATCGATTTATAGACCAACCGGCTGTCATTCATGCAAATCTTCCTGAGGAGATGCGTCAAAAAATGCAAGAAAGAGTCGAACTCATTCACTCTAACTGGAGCCATACGGATGAATATATGAATCCTCCATCCGTCGGCAATTTGGCAACCTTAGATCCAAAAATTATTGTCCAACCACCTTCAGGGCTAGAAATTGGATATGTACCAATAGTGACAAGACAGCAAAAATCTCCTTCTAAACTAAGGGTTTTCATCTTGGCAGGTCAATCAAATATGGAAGGACAAGGGACTATTATTGATCAAGAAAATGATCCTGGAAGTTTGGTTGACATTATTGATAATGATATTGAAGGTAAATGGACTTCAATTGGATCGAAAGATGATTGGAACACCTTAGAGAATGCATACATCTACTTTGAGAATAATAGCTCGACGATTAAAACGAATGTAACCGTCGGCCAAGGGGCCAACTCAAATATGATTGGTCCTGAATTAATGTTTGCAAATGCTTTAGACAAGTATTATGATGATCCTATCTTGATTATCAAGACAGCTTGGGGAGGGAAAAATCTAGCTGAAGATTTTCGCCCTCCTTCTGCTGATGGAGCCACTGGAGAATCCTATCAACAAATGATCGAAAAAACTAAATATGTTCTTGATAATTTAGGAATTGAGTTTCCTGACATTCAAGAAATTCGGCACGAGATTTCAGGGTTTGCATGGTTTCAAGGTTGGAATGATGGAGCTTCAGATGATTTTCTAAATGAATACGAGACCAATCTAACGCATCTAATTGCTGATGTTAGAGCCGATTTAGAAGTCCCAGATTTACCTTTTATCATTGCTAGCGCTGGACAAGGTGGATATAATCCAACAAATGATCAGTGGGTACAAAGTATGCAAAATATAGTATCCGTCGCACAACAAAATGTAGGATGTAATGACGTTGTTTATCAAGGAAAAGTAGGTTTTGTTGATACAAAGCAATTCTATTTGGGTGTTGAAGAATCACCATTCGATGGCATTCATCATTATAACAATAACGCTTTAACTTTTTTAAACATTGGAAAGGCAATTGGAGAAGAAATGATTTTAGCGATAAATGATATGTCGTACTGTACAGCTAATTGTGATCAAGAATTAATCACCCCTGACTTAGTATCTATTGGTAATCGAGTTTGGAATGATTTTAATCAAGATGGCATTAATGACCCAAATGAGCCAGGAATCCCAGGTGTTTCTGTCGTCCTATGGTATGATTCTGACGGAGATGATATTCCTGATAGTCAAGGTTTTGGTGGTGTACAAATCACTGACGAACAAGGTTACTACCGTTTTGAAGGCTTGCTTCCGGGGAATTATGTAACATTTGTCTGGCAGGTGAATAATTGGGGACCAGGAGAACCCCTCGACGGATTTGTATCCACAAATGGGTTTGAGCCCAATGCAAATAATGATGTGGACTTTGATAATAATGGTTCTGGCAATCCATTTACAGATATTTTTTCTGGAATTGTTACCTTAACTATTGATGGAGAACCACTTAATGATGGAGATCCTGAAAATGGCTTATTTGATCTTGATCCAGCAGGTAACAATTCTGTTGATTTTGGATTTTATAATTCTAACTCTAATGATGTAGATGGCGACGGATTCGATATGGAGGATGATTGTGATGATTTTAATGCAGATATAAATCCTGGTCAGACAGAAGAGCCGTATAATGGAATTGATGATGATTGTAACCCTGAAACCCTAGATGATGATCTCGACCAAGATGGCTTCGATCTAGATGATGATTGTGATGATACAAACCCTGATATTAATCCAGAAGCGGAAGAAATTGCGAATAATGACATCGATGAAAATTGCGACGGTTCGGATTTAATATCCAATATTCACATTCTTACAAATTCAACGGTACATATTTATCCAAATCCAGTGATTGATCAAATCAATATTGGCATAAGTGGTCCAATAGAATATTATGTCTATTTATTTGACATCAATGGAAGATTAATAAAAAAAGCAAAAAACACAACATCTATTGATGTCCGGTATATTCCTCAAGGAACCTATATCCTCAAAATCAAAGATGTAAAAAACGGTCAAAAAGTTATCGAAAAAATCATTGTTGGGCATTAATCTCGGCATCCAAAAATTCATAAACTCTAAAAGATCAAAACCTTTGTTTAAAAATAATGTCAACCTACTTCTAGTATGAAAAAAAGATAACGTAATTCTCTTTGTTATTCTATCTATTTCTAGCTCTACTACTCAAGTCAGTATTAATGAATATATAGCATCAAATTTGATAGAACAAGTGTATCGATTTGGGAAAACCGAAGATGGGTTAGAATTGAAGAATATAAGATGATCAGACATCAAGAACTCGAGAGACCGAAGAAGCTGTTGAATGGATGCT
>CALDTZ010000082.1 GCA_937924805.1 uncultured Saprospiraceae bacterium | reverse complement strand
TGGATTTCGTAAATATGGCGTGAATTTGTGTGAAGATGAAAGCTCAAACTTTAAGTTGATAAAAGAATTTTATCTGAATCCTAAACGCAGACCTGACTATCCAAGTATTCCTAAAAATGCAACTATCAAATTTGTAGTAGACGGAAATGATACTGTCGAATCAATAATTCCTATGATGAATGAAATAAAATCAATAAGAGATAAAATAGGCGAAGAAAAACTTAGCAAAGAACCGTTTCTACTAAGCATACAAACAATTAAAAGAGATTCAATTCTGATTAAACCACCAAAACCTGTAAATTGAAAATATAAAGAAGAGGGAAGATAACAATAAGTGATCACAGCATATCTCTCCTACGTCGAGAGACGCTACATTCAATCATCCGTTAGCTGTCGGATAGAAGGAAATTGCAAAAATCAAAACAAATACGTATTTTTGTAAAAATTGTACGTATGAATACTAAATTGACGTTGTCCCTTAAAAAATCTATTATTGAAAAAGCAAAACAATATGCTAAGGGAAATAATCAAAGTCTATCTCAAATAATTGAATCCTATTTAGATAAAATTACTTCTTCAAAACCAGAATTGGGAGACTCAGAACTTGATTCAATTAGAGGAATAATTGAGTTGCCAAATGATTTTGATCTTAAAAATGAATCACGAAAGCTAAGAATTGAGAAGCATGGGTAAATTAAAATTGTTTCTTGATACAAATATTATTATTGACCTATTAGCAGATCGAAAACCATTCTCGGATTCGGCTTATATAATTTTCAGGGAATCTAAAATGAATAAGTGGAAGCTATTTACTTCTTCGAATTCAATTTTGACAACATTCTATATATTAGAGAAACAAATTGGTTCAAAGAAAGCAAGACAAGCTATTGAAATAATTATTAAGAGACTTGAAATACAAGATCTTTCAAAAAAGGAAATAAATCTTGCACTAAAATCAAAGACTGAAGACTTAGAAGATGCATGTCAAATTGAATGTGCAAATAAGATTGCAGGTATTAACTATATAATCACAAGAGATAAAAAAGGGTTTAAAAACTCGACGATTGAAGTTTTAAATCCAGATGAATTAATTGAAACAAAATAGTAGAATGAAAAAGATCAAACAGCTAACACGAGATGATCACAACATATCTGTTCGTTCCTCACAGAGACGCTGGATATACTGATACGTCCTGCCTTACAAAAAGAAATGAAATTGAAGATGACACCCATTTTACTAGTCATACTTTTGTTTTCCTGTCGAATGGAAAACGGGTCAAAAGAAGTGTTCATTGAGGCTAATAAACCATTAACTCAACATCACAAATCCATTAATCCAGAAATGGCAAAGACGATCGTTGATCGGATTAAAGTCCCAGACAATTATAAAAGAACAGATTGGGCTTCAGATTCATTTGAATCATACCTTAGAAATCTAAGATTGAAACCAGAAAATTCAATCGTCAAATATTACAATGGAAAGGAGAAATCAAATAACGGAATATATGAAGCAGTTGTAGATCTTCCGATAGGAAAAAAAGACCTACATCAATGTGCAGATGCTGTAATGAGATTGCGAGCTGAATACTTATGGGAAGAGGAATATTTCGACAAGATTCATTTTAATTTCACAAATGGGTATACCGTAAACTATACGGAATGGATGAAAGGAAAAAGAATGGTCGTTCAAGGAAATAAAACCTTTTGGAATGATCGAAGTAAACCATCAAATACCTATCAAGATTTTTGGAATTACATGGAATTAATATTTATGTATGCCGGAACTGCCTCTTTAGAAAAGGAATTAGAATCAATAAATATCAATACAGCCAAAATAGGAGATGTATTAATTCAAGGAGGACATCCTGGACATGCAGTCATTATCGTAGACGAAGCGATTAATGTTGAAACACAAGAGAAAGTATTCTTACTTGCTCAAAGCTATATGCCAGCACAAGAAATTCAAATATTGCAAAACCCCGATCGCAACATAAGTCCATGGTACCGCCTAAAAGAAGGAAAAATAGAAACACCGGAGTGGACATTTACAGATGAGAATATTAGGAGGTTTAATGAATAAACAATCGAAATTACGAGCTTTGATTACGATCATGACAGCCAAAGTAAAACGTTAATCTTTCTGCTTTTAAATTTAACCTATTGAAACAAAATTCGTCCGATTAAAATTTGTTAACGGAAGCCATTAGTAGATAAATCACAAAGCAAAATGTCAATCGGATCTTCGATAGGACTCATTCCATGAGTTTAAATCAATACCATTGATTTTTTGTTAATTTAGGTTGAAAATAGAATCGTTGGTATTTAAGACAAAAACATATTCGTTAAAAAATGGGAAAACCATCACCATTCGACAAGCATCTATTCAAGATGCTAAAGCCTTATTAAATTTAAAGAGGGAGTATATTGCAGATACATCTACTATCCCGTTGACGCTTGAAGAATACCCCAATGATGTGTCAAATGAAGAAAAGATCATTACTAAATACATTGACCACCCAAATAGCCTTTTGTTAGTTGCAACGCACCATAATGATCTTATCGGTAATATTGATTTGACAGGAAACAAGCTGGAAAAAATGGCACATACAGGAATGATAGGAATGGGTATTAAACGAGAATGGAGAAATCAGGGTTTAGGAAAATGCTTACTAACCTCCGTAATTGATTGGGCAAAAAAGAATGCAACCATTGAAATGATATGGCTTGATGTATATGCTTCAAATGAATATGGTTATAATCTATATAAAAACACTGGATTCAAAGTAAGTGGCATCATTCCTGATTTTTTTAAAGATGAAAATGGCTACCAAGATAAGATTCAAATGTATCAACATATTAAATAGAGGTCACCTCATCGAATAAAGTGAAGAGAATAGAATGAAAATAGAATAACTAAATGAATAACAATCCAAATCAAAACAATCAAGGATGCAATTCGAAAAAGATATACAATCAGAACACAAAGATCTATTTTTAAAAGCAAGAGAATTCTTACTTTCCTTTGAAGGAATCATTGAAACCAAAAAAGAAAGGATTACTACCTATTCGAATAAAAAGGGTGGTATTTGTCATATGCGTACAATGCCATATGGTATTGATTTTGGTTTTTTAAAAGGAGCGAAAATGGAAGATGACTTCGGATTATTGACGGGTAAAGGCAAAGCGATTCGAGTTTTACCACAACGTGAATTAAATAATAAGATCGTTGAATATTATATAAAGCAAGCCATTGAAATAAATTCGAAAAAATAGCCACCTATGGTTAACCAGTGTTTTAATTGTAAGAAAGAAGGAAATGAATTATACCGTTTTATTGTTTGTGATTCATGTAAAAAGGAATTAAGATTGTTTACGCCAAAAACGATAAATAAGCATATTGAAAAATTTTCCAAAGAGGGTTACGAGTTAGGCGTGAAGGAAAAATTAGACGCTTTAGAAATGGAGTACATTAAGAAAAAGATAAAACTTTTAGATATTCTAGACAAATTGAAAAAATGACCTACCAAGAAATCATAGCGTGCCTTCAAGATTTAAAAGACCCTGAAAAGATCATTTTCAAAGAAAAAAAGTTTGGAATAATCGCCAACAATTCATTAGGGATTTATCACAAGGATCTAAAAATGATAGCCAAAGAAATTGGGCAAAACAACCAACTTGCTATTCAACTTTTTGATAGCGAAATTTATGAGGGAAGACTCCTGTGCAGTAAAATGTTTAAGCCGAGTGATGTAACAGAAGTATTGATGGAAAAATGGGTCGCTACCTTTGAAAATTGGGAAATCTGTGACAGTTTCAGTATGGGGCTTTTTTCAAAAAGCAAATTTGCACTGGCTAAAATATTGGAATGGGCGAATCGGAAACCCGAGTTTGAAAAAAGAGCTGGATTTGCCACATTAGCTTCGTATTGCATGGCGGATAAGTTTTCGGATAATGCGTTATTTGAGCAGTTTTTCCCTATTATCTTACGTGAATCGACAGATGATCGATTATACGTCAAAAAGGCTGTAAACTGGGCGTTGAGAAATATTGGAAAACGAAATATTGACCTTAACAAAAAGGCAATCGACATTGCAACTGAGCTGATGAAAATGGAAAATAAAACAGCAATATGGATTGGTAAAAATGCGTTAACAGAATTGCAGAAAGAGAATATCAGAATGTCGGATTATCCAAGGATAAAATACAGGAAACCTATCATGAGATTTTAGAATTACGATATTTTTAAATGAAAATGAATAGAAAATCTGTGATCTACCTACAAATAAAAAGAATTGAAGTATTACATTACATTACAAATTATTCGATTAAAAAGATGGTTTAAAGAGGTTGGATTACATCCAATCATAGGTGTAATTTTGGCTTCAGTATTATTTATTTTATTTTCAAAATACCTATTTTATAAAACGGCATTTGCTAAATTTATTTTTCCATTATTAGCCCTTACGGTGCTCGTAAGCTTGGGCGATAAACAAAGAAATGATCAATTGAAAACGATCTTCGACAAAGGATTACGCCTTAAGATTAGATTTTTTGAAAATGCAATAGTGGCGCTTCCATTTTTAGTTTACTTATTATACGAGCAGCAGTTAATCCCAATTTTAGGGCTGTTTATTGTATCGATCATCTTAGTATTTGTGCCTGCTGGCTTAAATTTTAAAAAAGCAATAGCTACACCTTTTAAGAGGAGACCATTTGAAAATATTGTAGGTTTTAGAAAGTATTTTGTTTTGGTCGGAATTTTATATCTATTGATTTTTAAGGCAATCCAAGTAGAGAATTATAATCTTGCAGTCGTTGCTTTTGGGTCAATCTTTTTTGTTTTAATGGCTTTTTATTTAAAACCAGAAAACATCTATTTTGTTTGGTTATTTAAGGATTCCGCTGGCAATTTTTTGAAAAGAAAACTAATAGATGCCCTCATTTGTGGATCTATTCTCACGGTTCCTGGACTCATTGGACTGGGTTTGTTTTTTTGGTCTACTATTATGGTTTCATGTATCGTTTTTGTGGTAGGACTGATTTATCTATGTTCAATGGTACTCGCTAAATATTCAGCTTATCCAAATGAGATCAATGTACCACAAGGCTTGTTATTTGCATTAAGTTTATGGTTTCCTCCAATGCTAATCCTTGTTATTGTCATTTTTTACAAACAATCTAAAAGGAACTTATATTTAATACTTGAATGATGGAAATAAAGAATCTTTCGAAAAAATTTGGTTCTGTTACTGCGCTCAATGATGTAAACTTGAGTTTAGAAAAGGGAATGGTCTATGGATTTGTTGGAAAAAATGGAGCGGGAAAAACAACCCTTTTCAAATGTATATCTGGTATTGAGACACATACTGGCATTATTGATACTGCCTTTAAGAATGTAAAAAATCATATTGGTTTGTTGGAAACGAATCCTAATTTTCTATCTAGAATTACCGGTTGGGAATACCTGAAACTACTGTGTATTGCAAGGAAAATTACGTTTGATGATTTTGAAAGTAAAAACATATTTGACTTACCATTAGACAGGTATGCTGAAACATACTCAACAGGTATGAAGAAAAAATTAGCGTTAACCGCAATTTTACTTCAACAAAACGACATCTTTATATTAGATGAACCATTTAATGGTGTTGATATCCAGAGTAACATCTTAATTACTGAGATTATCAACGTTTTAAAGGAAAAGGATAAAATTATTTTAATATCCTCTCATATCTTTTCAACTCTAAAAGAGTCTTGTGATCAAATATTTTTATTAAATAATGGAAAGATAGAAAAGATCGTATTAAAGGAAAATTACACGGAACTTGAGAATGATCTGAAAATGGATGTGATTGGCAATAAAGTTGATATTCTTAATCTTTGATCTCAATGAGATTTTATTCGCATTTCAAGCGATTCTCCAATATATTCCCATATTAACCCTAAATAGGCTATATTTCACCTTTATCTTGATGCCTATTGTTCTCATTTTTGTATATATAAATTAACTTAATCTAAAATACATTTATGAAAATTTATAATGAAGAGAAAGTGGAAAGAGTGCTTGATACATTACACGAAGACTCAAAGAAGGATTATTTACGAATCGGGAAAGGACTTGTAAAGTCTATTTTTCGTCCGATGCAACCATCCGATTTTGAACATGCTTACCTTCCCATTTCAAAAAAACAAGGAGAAACACTCAGAGATTTGATCATAGAAAATGAATGTAAAAACGTAGTTGAATTTGGAACTTCTTTTGGCATTTCGACGATCTATCTTGCTGATGCTGTTCGTAAGAATGGTGGAAAGGTAATTTCTACGGAATTAATAGAAAGTAAGGCAAAAAAAGCAATTCGAAATGTGGAAGAAGCGGGTTTAATTGATTTTGTTGAAGTCAAGATAGGGGATGCCATGAAGACACTTGAAAATTATGCAGAGCCTATTGATTTTCTATTTCTAGATGGGTGGAAAGATTTGTATTTACCCTTATTTCAAATGTTGGAACCATTTTTTCACGCCAAGACATTGATCTACGCTGATAATATGGATATGAGTGATACCAAATATTATAACGATTATGTTGTAAGAAAACAAAGCTTATATACTTCACAAATGATTGAAGGTGGTAAGGCTATGCTTACTTCCTTGGCAGCATAATTTGATTTAAACGACCTAACTATTTGTAACACCAATCTATTATCAAGAATGAAAAAACCTGTCAAGGAAATAAGTTTTAATAAAAATAAATCTAAAAATTTTCAATTTGATATTATTTCTTATGAGGATCTTTTAAATAAAAATCCTAGAGATCATAGTCAATTTGATTTTCATAAGATTTCATTTTATGCAATTCTATTATTTACACAAAAGACAGGAAAGTACAATTTGAATTTTAAAGATTATGACTTTAAAAAGGGAACCTTATTTACCTTGCGAAAAGATAATATTCATAAATTTTACAAAAACAATGGTAAAGGAATGCTTCTTGTATTTACTGAAGACTTTATTCTTAATAATACAAATCAAGCTGAAGCATCTAAGACATTTTTATTGTTCAATGAGATTTTGGCCTCTTCAAAATTGCAATTAAAAGAGAGTGAATTTGCTGAAATCAATCACTTGATAAAATTAGTGCAAGAAGAGTATTTTGGTTTAAGTGATGATTATTCATTGAGTATTGTTAGAGGCTTTTTGCAAGTGATTGTTACCAAATTATTGAGGATAAAATCAAAGGATAATATCGTTTTTGATTACCAAAAATATTTGTCAATGTTTTTGAAATTTCAGAAAATGGTAGAGCAAGAATGTTTTTATAATAAAAAGGTTTCCTACTATGCTAGGAAAATGGGTATTACAACAAAAACCCTTAATAACATTACACAAAGTATTATTAGTAAATCGGTAAAAACGTTTATCAATGAAATAGTGATTATACAGTCTAAGATATTAATCATTAATTCACCTAACAATCTTACTGAAATCGCTTACCAAGTTGGATTTGAAGATCCGACTAATTTTTTCAAATATTTCAGAAAATATACCGGACTTAGCCCTAAAGAATTTAGGGCTTCAAAACCTGCATGATTCAATGATGCAATCGAATCAAACGTTTCGCATTTTCACCATAGAAAGGATATAATTCACCTTAATTAATATAAGGCTGAAGGTAATTTTACCGCTGTATTCATGGCATATTTATGCAATTTACTTAACCATTATCAACTTAATTATGAAAAAAATACTAACCACTATTTTAATCTTATCTGGCGTATTGTATGGATGCAATACTCAAAAAGATATAACAACTTTAAACGCAAGTGAAATGATAAAAAACAAAGAAGCAATCGAGTCCTTTTATGCAAAGGCATTAACGGTAAATACTCAATCTAGGCCTACAGAGGTCTTAAAACCTTTATTAGCTGAAGGATATTCTTCGTCGAGTTCGAGTGGTTCAAAAAACGCAGAACAACTAATGGGGCAGTTGGAATTTTTCTGGAAAACAGTGCCCGATTTAAAGTGGATACCACAAGTGATTACGAATGATGGCGATGTCTATACCGTACGAAGTATTGCCTCTGGAACACCAAATGGCGATTTTATGGGAATGCCTACAGATGGAAGCAAAAAGTTTGAAATTATGACCATCGATATGCATACGGTGAAGGAAGGAAAAATAAGGTCAACACATCATATTGAAGATTGGTCTACGGCAATGAAACAACTCAAAGGTGGCGATAAGAAAAAGACGGCTATGGATATTGGTAACGCATTTATGGATGCTATGGGTAAAGGCGATATGGATGCATTGATGAATTTGATGCATGATGATATGGTCTGGCAGAATGCGGGTGATAAGAATATCCCTTGGATCGGTCCGTGGAATGGTAAAAAAGCGATTCTTGAACAATTTATGCCAGCTTTTGGTGCAGGGTTTAAAACGATAAAATGGGAACCCATTGATGCATTAACCTCTGATGATACGGCAGCCTATTTTGGACAAATGATTGGTAATCTTACAAAATCAGGAGTTGAAACTGAAGAATTCACATACGCATTGAGAGTAAAAGTGAAAGAAGGGAAAGTGATTTTGTGGAATTGGTTTGAGGATAGTTTTGAAGTATCAAGAGCTTATAACAAAAAATAATTTTAATTAAATTTTTTAAAACAACTATATATGAACTCATTTAAATTTCTGTTTATCGCTTTATTAGGCGTAACTTTTTTAGCCTCTTGTGGAAAGGATGACAAACCATTATCCGAGGATATTGATATTACTTTGAGAAATACGCTACAGGATCCAGGTGGAGATGAAGGAACCTATCCTGCTCTTTTTGGACTGTCCGATGATGCATTTGATGAATTTGCAACGCTTTCGTATGATGATGTTGAATTTTCAGGAGCTTTAGGTCAGACAGGTACACCTTTTGGTGATATCAGCGGATTATATGAAATAGACTTTTCAGATAATAGCATTTCATTCAAATTACTTCCTGATAGTACAGATCCATTCTGGCCAATGCAGTTTGGAACTTTTCCAGCTGGGAAATTTGATAGATACTACTTTACCTTATCTGAAGATCACAATATTTCTGGATCAAAGAGTAATGATGAAAATGTGAGACTTAGAATTGACTCAGATAGAGTAATTGTAGTAGAATTAAGTGAAGGCTACGATTTCAATCCAGGTAAGTCGTTCACCATTAAATTAGAGAATTAGCATTCTTTGGAGTAACAGAGCATTTTAATTATAAATTAAATAAAAATAAACATATGTCTAATTTAAAAGAAACGGTTTTACCTTTCTACGAAAAAGCACTTACGGTAAATAGTGACACAAACCCAGCTGCTGTATTGAATGAAATTTTAGCAGATGAATTTATCTCAATAGGTACAATTGACAATAAAAATAGCGAACAATTAATCGGCCAACTAGGCTTTTTTTGGAAAATGATTCCTGATTTAATATGGTCTCCGCAAGAGATAATCGAAAGCGGCAATCAGGTGATAGTTAGGAGTAAAGTAACAGGTACACCTAATTCTCCTGAGGGAAAGTTTTTTGGAGTGCCTACAGATGGGTCTAAATCCTTTGAAACCATGTCCATTGATATTCATACGGTAGAGAATGGTAAAATTGTTAAAGTAAACCATATCGAAGATTGGGCTACAGCTTTGAAACAAGTTTCAAAATAGTAATTCAGTTTAAGATTCAATAGGTGCTAATTTATTTAGCATCTATTTTTTTAGTTGGATTTTTATTAATTGGAAGAATGATTATAATACCAAAGAATCAAAGTTTTATCAACTGATTTTAAATTGAAGATGAAATTATAATTTGATTTTTTGTTACCGACATTATTTTATAAAGGTGTTAGAATAATTTTTTTCTACCAGCTTTAATTGACTCTAATTTTATCATATTAACAAAAATGAACGTAATACAAAAAATTAAAAATAGCTCAATTCCTCTATGGGTTAATATCCTCCAGTTTTTACTCATATTGATTATGTTAAGTCAAGTCTATATGTACTTTTTTAATCACCTATTGTTAAATAAGACAGGAATAGTAATAGAAGGAATACCTATTTTAAATCTAATTTATGAAATGGGTGCGAGGACTGCTGTTATGGCTTTAGTTTCGTTATTTGTTATGTTTACTCAAGATCCTAAACAATACTTAGTTATCTTGCTAATGAACATTCTTAGAGAAGGTCAAGAAACAATTATTGACCCGATGTTTCCAATGGACAATGCTATAGGATCTCCTTCAATGGACCTAATCATTCATATTGTTATCGTGGCTATTGAGGTTTTAGCATTTATAAAAGTTTACAAAATTTGTAAGCATGAAACCAATGCTAGCTAAACCTTTAGCATTTATAGCCAACAAAATGCATAGCTGACTCAACTAGAAATTATACTATGTTATTTTTTTGGCTTATGATAGTCACCTTCTAAGTAAGAATTGTTAATTCGTTTGCGTTGTTTATTCCACAATTGGAGGCCCAAAATACCTGTAACAATCCCAGCTAACAACACGGTTCCTGATATCCATCGGATATCTTCAAATATATTTAGTGACCAGACGGTTAAGGACATCAATATTAAGTACAACCCAGTTCTAAGCATTGCCAATAACGTTCGTTGATTTGCAAGACGGGTACGATCAATCGCTAAATGATCTCTTAAACTTAAGTCGGTACGCTTCATTTATTATTTTTTTATTTGAATAATGATGTTTGCATTATTACAATTTGGCATCTTTCTATTAAAGTATAAAATTAGTAATTCTGGCGTTGATTTTTCGAATCAATAGTTAGGGTATCTATTGGGTTTTGATTGACGTGTAAATGTATAAATTCTGGAGATGAAGAAAAACATCAATTTACGAAGCCTTAGATCTATTTGTTTCGTCTTTATTTTTACATAAGTAACCGAAACGTTTGGTCAAATTTGTATAGGCTTGGGATTCATAATAAATTCAAGGTTTTAGTTTTATTACTATATAAATGCTAGCTTACGTTTTTCTTAAATGTTAAATCAAAACAATGGGATTTTTTAAAAATTTATTTGGAAAAAAAGATCAGGCTATTCAATTGTCTAATGACGAATTAGTAGCTGCCGGTGCATGTCCAAATTGTTGGGGAAGTCAATCGTATGACGATGAATACAGAGCGTACACAAAAGACCAAACAAAAGCAAATATCAGTGGTGATAAGCAACATCAAAAAGCATTTGTCGCTCAGTTTGTAGAAACAAATGTTACAGGGATTAAGCTTAAATCTGATGGAGACAAAATGAAGTGCTCAAAATGTAATACACGGTTCTAAAATAATTCGTTTTTGACTAAAGTATGGTTTATAGGATTAGGTAGTAAAAAGGACTTTATGTGAGCCATCACAGGTAGGCATTTTTTTTGATAGACCACATGTACAATCATAATAACCTATTCCTTTAAGGATTCTAGGCGTGTATTTTTCAATTCTCGATTTCCTTGTTTTCGACTGTTTCGCCCCAGAAAAGTAGATATGGTATCCGCGCTGTCGCCCGGGTGTCAAACCTTCAAACGCTTTTTTAAATGCAGGGTTATTGTCCAATATTTCTTGTAGTTCAATAATTATGGGGTGTTCATTGATCGATTTAGAATCGACTATTAATCCTTTTTTTTCTATGCTAATGGCTTCTTTTATATAAGATGGAATGAGGTGTTCGATATCCTTTATTTCTTGAATATTCTTGAATTTCATGATGCGTATGGCTTGTGAATTTTCGCCGGGCTTTTCAAGTAGAGAATGATTATCTTTTATAAGAGTACCTTTGAAAAAACTCAGTGTACAAAACGATTTAAAACCTCCAAGGATCACTATGTTTTTATCATTGAAAGTATAGCATGGTACTTTCCACTTTAATGTTTCAGTAAGATCAAAATCAAGTAAGATGGATCGTAATGCACGAAATTCCGGGTTCCACTTAACTTGGTTTTTAAAATATTGATCTACTAAAGAGTTCATAATTGCAAGTTAACCATTGAATAGGTTTAATGCATTTGTTACGTTTTCTTTTTTTTAGTATCCTATTT